>JAXHLF010000012.1:0-63727 GCA_034522515.1 Bacteroidales bacterium
ATATCGTGTTTCCAATATCCACAAAGAACCGCAAGAACAAGACTGAATGTCTAGGAAGAAATACAATCCAATCTAAAAATGACCCTTCACAGGGAACGAATATCAATAAAAACTACCAAAAGAAAGTTTGTAGCAACATAAGACACGGAAGATCATTCATCAAGTGCATTCTAAGATTGCGCCTAAAGTCACAAAAAACCCCGCTATGAATTTTCAAATCGCTATCACAAATATGACTTCTTCGAAGAGTGTTTCCGCCATTATACCATAGGAAGGACTCCAATTGCACGTGTGACTTTCACCTAGGCATTCTAGGAAGAATAGTATGACAGAGTGTTACAGGGGTGAGTGTAACAGGGTGTCTGCTAGGCATGCAGAATGATACTATGACACAACCTAGGAGTTCTAGGCGTGTAAAGGCCGCTTCTGTGAGTTGCACAGCACGCGGAAGGAGTGCCGCTAGGCGTGCTCTAGGAGCTAGGCGTGAGTGCAAGGGACGGGAGGTGAGTTGAAACACACAAGGAAGATGACGTGTGTGTCTGCACTTTTTTTTTCAAAGGTGAGTTGAACGCGTTCAGAGCGGAAAGTGCTTCTGTGAAACTAGGCAAGAGTGTGTGGCTGGGAGCTGGGCAGAGCACATCACAGAGCAGCGGACTGACTAGCTCTGTGTGTGTGTGTGTGTGTGTGGACTACGCCAGGCAGACGGGAGCAGATCCCGCTTTGTGCCTTTGCACTGTCACTTTGGCCTGTTGGATTTAGGTGCTGACAAAGAGGAAATAATAAAGACACTGAGGAAAATCCACAAACCACAGAGGCTCACGGAGGAGCTCTTTAGAAGAGAAGGTTCATGAGAAGAGCTCATACGGAAGGTCCTCATGATGCTGCTGTCTGCCTTTTATGGTTCAAGCGGACAGAGTGCTTCCGATGGATATGTCTGCGATGGTTTCAGCTCTGCAGTCACTGAAGCCCAAAGGTACGTCAAAGGGGTGTTGTCATTCAATTTGAACTCAAAGTTCCAAATATCCTGCTAGCATATTGGTGTTGGCGGAAGACGGGAGCAGGTGAGGGCCACGGTGCCTTTGTCAGATTATCTTCCAGTGGACGTGTCTATGAAAGGAAGAGGTTGAGATTGCTTCACTGGGGTGTCCAAGAGGAGTGACTCTCAGTAACAGGTGTCAGTCAGCGGTGTGCAGAAGCGGTTCAGCTTCCAAATTGTCTCAGATCTGCTGCAGATTCGTTTCATCTGAGGACGCGGCTTCCACTCAGTTACAGATGCAAAAGAGGAAGAAGCACAATATGTCAGAATCCAGGCATGGGGCAAAGCATTCAAAAGTGTGGAGCAACGGGAAACTTTTTGTCAGTGGATGCAAACGGCGGAGGGCTACTGCAAAGAACTTGCAGGGAGCTTTCATGGGCGCTGAGTGGGGACAGCTGGGTTCGGTGAAGGAGGCCGGGAGAAGAATCAGAAGCCATTTTTGTTATTTGTGTTGGTGAAGCCGGGCTAGCTGAGCGCTTCCATCGTCTGTGTGATCAGCCTGTCTATCTTGTTCAGCGCTGTGACGGGCTGTCCTCTGTCATTCATTCAGTGATGGGAGGCGGCACTCAGCCTGGGAAGGCTTGCCAGCAGGATCCTCGGCCTCGGGGAAGGGGTGAAGCAGTTACTCCACGGCAGAGGGCAGCCTGGAGCCGCCTTTGAATGGGGAGTGGAGCAAACGGAGTGGCAGAGACAATATTGTTTTGGAGCTGGATCCGGCGGCTTGTTGTGCAGAGGACAGTTTGGAGGTGACAATGCCTTTGCAGCCAGCCTCAGGTCCCTTTGGGTTCCCTGATGAATCCTGGAAGAGCCAGCTGGGGATGAGCGAGAGTTCCAAAGACATTCACAGAAATCTTTCTAGATTCTGACAGATGGTTGAGGAAGACGGTGCTGTGAGAGATGCAGAGATGCGTTTCTCAGGAGTATTCTGTTTGCATGTGACTGCCCGTGACGTCACCTCCACGTCAAAGGTCCACCTACAGGCAGAGTGTGTGACTTTCCAGAGAAAGGTTCCACCTTTGCACATAGGACACATGGCTTCATATGCACTGGACATCCCGAAAAAGCAGTGAGTGGTGCAATCGCAGAGTGTGACGGGAACGCGTCAATGCACATGACTGCCGAATCAGAGACTCTGCTTGATGTGTAAATGAGTGAGGTCCATGGATTGAATACGCAGAGGCTTCTGAGACTCTGTTTACAAAGGTCTCCAGGTGACTCTGCACGTCTGCCGCCTGCCGCCGCATGCAGAGTGTGAGAATGACTGTGCAGAGTGTGTGAGTGTGTGTGAGTGTGTGTGTGACAGAGTGTGCCGCTGCGCCAGAGTTTGAGGGCGGCTAGGCGTGTAAAGGCCACGCCTCTGTGAGTTGAATGGATGCAGGGCCTCAGATGACAGAGCGGAGCACGCACGGGATGTAATCCCGTGAAGGGATTTTCAAACCAGCCACAGACGCCGCTGAGTTCATCCAGGGGATTTCCTTTTTCACACAGCGGCTGCCCAAATATCCACTTACGCGTGTGTGTCAGACAGAGTGTGCAAATATAACCACGAGTGTGTGTGTGAAGAAGTCTGTGAGTTTTTCTGTGAGTGTCTGCACACGGTCTTCTGTCCGGCCTGGGCGCGTGTTTCTCACACTGTGAAGCCATTCTGACGCCGAGAATTCCTTTTCTGTGTCACAGAGTGGGAATGACCTGGCATAATCCCGTGTTTTCTGAGGTGAGCTAGGATGAAAGCCCTAGCCTCAGACTTCTGCCAGTGCTCTGTGTGAGTGAGTGTGAATTTTTTCAAGTGGGAACTCTGTGAGTGAGCTGTCTGTCAGAATATGACAGAATGGGAGCATGCTGCAGAACGAGAATTCCATATGATCGTCATGTCAAACTGAGGGCCTCAGTGGAATATGAATATCACAGAATTTGCCGAGTGTGCAAAGAGTGTCTGTGAGTGAAAGCCACAGAATATCGTGTGTGTGTGTGAGTTCTGTGAGTTGAACGCGTTTGCACGCGGCAGAGTGTCTGCACAGAGTGTGTGTGTGTGTGTGTGTGTGCACAGAGTGTGAGTGTGTGTGTGTGTGAGTGTGAGTGCACGGGGTGTGTGTGAGTGCACGAGTGTGAGTCTGGCAGATGGCTGCCACGGTTCATTGCCAGGTCTTTCTTCTGGTTGGAGCACACTCATGCTCCTTGTCCCAAACTGGCGGCACGCTCGGTGTTCTTTATGGGCGCTGCTCCCTTTTGGTATCCTCCAGCTGTTCTCAAGGGTAAGAATTTTTGGGACGACGATATTTGGGAGACACGGCCTCGATCTGATTCATCCAGTGCTCGATGCCTTGTCAGGAAGGTTCCTGTCGCTTACTGCCGCCAGTGCACGCATATGCATCCTGGTGATAGGTTAACACTGTTCCTTTGTAATGTATTCTTTTATATTATTTGAGGACTGTTTTTTTTTTTTTGAGATGTTCTCAATTCTGGAGTTCAAAGAATTCTTCTGGCTTCTGTGTTGTGTATTCTGTGCTGTTTCTGTGTATAGGAAATTTTTCCTCAAATTGAGTGTAAAGTGTATTCTGCTCTGTGCACAGAGGGCCTCAGCACGCGGCGGATTGCTGCCATCCGTGGTCATGTTTTCTGCCTACGAAGGCCATCACAAATATGACTGCCGCGTGTGTGAGTCTAGTGTTGATAGGAATTTGTGAAGGAAATCCCGCGAACGAACCCCAACATGAAGGACAAGATTGAATTGGCAAATGACTCTGCGCTTTCCACAATGGCAGAGGGTGTCTCAAAACCAAGTCTCTGAATGACTCACGCGCCCGTATGAGAACGCACGCGTTTCAGAGCAGAGTGCCAAACGTCCATCTAAGCGCTTCTGTGAGTGCACAGGTCTCCACCTAGGGTGTGTCACAGAGTGCCACAGAGTGTTTGTATGAGTGCTCTGTGAGTGTGAGTGTGAGTGCCCGTAACCCCGTGTGAGTTGAACGCGGGTCCTCATCGCGGCGCGGACACGAGTGTATGCACGTGTGAGTGAGTGCAGAGTGTCGAGTGTCTGCCGCCGCCTCAGAAGGGTGTCAGAGAGTGATTCGCGGGAATAGGCGCTCCGTATCAACTCAAACTTCCGCTTCTATAGTCAGCCTCACAGTGTGTTGGTGTTTCCAGGAGCGGATATTTGTCACCTGGGCTTCGGTCCACCGTTTTTTTTTGCATTCGATTCAAGCATCAGGAGAAATCCCGCTGCGCTTCAAAGAAAGCAATCCACTGCTGACTTTCCACTTTTGGTGTATATGTCAGAAACAAGTGTCAGGGATGCATATGGCTGTTGCTGAGCTGTGAATTAGGATAGGTGACCTTTTCTGAACGCTGTCCATCAGGCATCATTTGTGGGCTTCATGAAATTGTGTTATAAATTACTGAATATAAAAATAAACGCCCCGTTTCAAAGTTAATTTATGTACTCAACATGGCAACTCAATTTTTAACATTCAATGTTAACAAACGTGAGTTTTCATTTTCGTGCATCAAATCAATCAATAGATCATCAAACTTATGCTAAATATCAGTCATATGTCAGATCAATCATCAAGGGTAAGGAGGAGATAACTTCGGCTTAAATCGATTATTTGTATTCGGGTCATACGTCAGGGGTATTACCCGATGCTGGGTTTTTCCACCGGAGGTTCTTCGAGTTGGAGTGTTTTCAAACAGGATTATAAAAAATCTGCAGGTGCTTGGTAAATATCATCCTCACGGTGATTTATCAGCTGATGGACGGGTGCGCCTGGCCCACAAGGTCGTTTGCGCTACCCGGCTGAGACGGACAGGAAATCCATCAATTGACGGTGAATATTTCGCAGATGCTGATAGCACTGAGGGGACCAAGCCATCGCAGAAGAGAACTCTCCGATATTTGGGAACGGTTGATTTCAGCTCAATCGACCACAGATTCTCAGAAGCTATCTCTATCAATCCTGTGACGGGCTTCAGGAATTGCGGCTGGGAATGGCCACCACACGCCGCCTCACAAGTCACTGAATCGGTCTATGTGATTGCATTCATCTCACCGCGGAGCTCCATGTCCAAAGACCACTTATCAATCAAATTCCGCACTTCCCACAGGGGATCATATTAGCTGAGTGGATAAAGAGGGATTCACAGGCAGGGCGCATCTGTCTAGGTCAGGACTCTGAGGTCCAATCCACATCGCAGATGCTGAGAACTGAGATACCATATATGGTAAGCAAGGTGAAGATGATCAAGGATCGCCTATCACAACGAGAAGAAGTCTAGGCATCTCCACAGATCAACGATGAGTCTGACAGGAACGATTAGGCCTGGTCAAATATCAAGAAACTAGAATGCTCTGTGTGAACGTCATCGAACCATCTGTACAACACTCTGTCTAGCTACAGACGTTGTTCAACGTCAATAACATAGCCCTTGTCAAAGGCCGTCCGAAGTACACTAAGCAGAATTCACAGTTTCGTTAAGCACCGGCATTATATCATAGTTACGCAGGGCTACGATCATCAGGCGGAGAAGAGGGCTCAGGCACAGCTTGAAAGGCTGATCATTGCAAGCGACAGGGTTTGACGAGGTGATTGCCATTATCAGGTCATCACCAATGCCACTGTCGCCGGAGCGGCTTATGGAGCGCTTCAACCTGTATATTCAGGGTGATCGTCGCAGGTGGTCAGGCAGCTTACTTGTCGAGCAGGATAGGTCTGGAAACGATAGACCAGGAAGGTACTGGATGTGGCGTGAGATGAGATCATAAAAGTACTCATTGAGATCAGGGATATAAGCGCCGGATGAATCCGCAGCAGGGGAAATTAATGAGGATTTTTATGCTGACGATGAGATGGTTATCACAATCACATGAAATCATTATTCCGCCGCCAAACAGGGGCGGAACACGATTTAAAGGCAAGATAAACACCAGGATGAGGACTTTATTGAGCACCGGCATAACCTTTGCGATACGCATAACACCATGCTCTTCACCTGGTAAGCAAAGCTCAATCTGGCAGAAAGGGATAATGATCTTCCGGAAGGGACCCGGGTAAGCAAAGGAAGGGCAATCCAGAACCTTATTAACAGGAGAGTTCAGACTCTACAGCGTCAGAGCTTTCATAATGTTGAGTTCTCAGCGATGAGGAATATATAAACAATAACTTCATTCGTACTCTGCCACCCGCAGGGGAATATAAAGTACATCTTCGGGTCTAGGTCAATGGTGTTCAACGCCATAGGTAGGAGGTGCAAATCTACCAAATGTCAGAGCATGAGATACGGCTTGTGTTACCCGTGTTAGGTTCAAGGATTGAATGGACCGTTGGGTGTCACAGGATTTATGCAAGTATGGCGTCGTTATCGGAATGAATGTCCAAAAAAATCCACCTGGTTGTTTCAGAAGGTGAACGCAAAAGATCCTAATAGCTGACTCAATCTACTATACGAAGAGTGAAGACTATAGGAATGCACAGAACGAAATGCATCGCCTGAAATATATGTCTAGAATTATATTATACGATATGGGAACATGGACACAGCAACAGCCTGAGTGGATGGAAACACCATTGATAGTGACAGAAATATCAGGAAAATCCACTCATGGGATTGGTGGTTATGTAGATGTAATGAGGAAAGATACGGTGAAAGAAACGAAAAATTCACTCAATGGAAGAGCGAGTAATTTGGCAAATTATTTGAAGATATGTTTGAGTTTTATTTTTTGAAAAAAATTCAAGAATTATTCTAGACATGAAAGAGATCACATTCTCACCACTTGCAGAATTCCGGTGCCGCATCAGCGCAGAAGGGAAATTAGCGCTGCAGAAACATTTATCAGGACGGTGCATTGCAGACAAAGGAAACTATCATTCATTTGCAAGCTCAATGGGCCTGAAAAACTGCATCACGAAACTGCACGTGAGTGTGTTTCCATTTGGCCACGAAATCCACGCGGAATTTGCAGATGAAAGGGTGTTTCCAATGACGAGAAAGCTATTTGTATCCTTCTAAAGGAAAGGTTATCAGTGGACACGCGTGTGGACGGCTTAGGATTTTCAAGGAAGTTCACGAACGAAATCCACAGGCGCTATGCAGACGTCGAAGAACCAAATGGGGTGTGAACTCTGAATATGATAGGCAACCACACGTCTCTGTGACTTCAACGCACACCAGAGAAGTTTCTGAGAATGACTCCACTTTCCAGTAAAGGAAATCCTTATACTAAGCTCAACGCGGAAAGCACGCAGACACGCGTGTGAGACTCCACGAAGGGGTGCACAGAGTGTGTGTAACTCCACAAGAGGCCACACAAACTCTTGAATTCTAGGAAAAGACTCCATGAGTTTTCAATCGTCCCAACGCCACGCAGAGGATTCTGGGAAACTCTCTCTCCCGTAACTCTGTGAGGGCAGAGGTCTGCCCCAAATTCAAATTGCAGGCTGAGTGTCATTGTTTCTAAAGAAAGGTGAGTTGAACACACACGTCACAAGGTGTCACGCTGTTTCAGCTACACGCGATGTGAATGCAGGTGACCTCATGGGAGTACTGAATTTGCCAAGGCAGCTATGAGAATGAAGGTTATTTTCTAGCAGAAACCCGACTCTGCCACGTCGGCTGCTCCCAAATCCACCTAATGTCAAACTAGGCTGAAGAATTCTAGGCATACAACGGAAAGGTTTCTAGGAACTCTGTATAAAGGAAGAAATTCAACTCTGTGCAGAGGACTGGAAAGGCTGCCTCTGTGTTGCCTTTCGATATTCTACTGCAAGGAGGGCAGAGGAGGACGTCCATCAAACGCATCTACAAAATCCCATCTAACAGAATATCAATCACTAGGCATCACGCAGCGTTCCGGTTTGAACAGAATATAAATCATAGAATGTGCACGCATCACGTCAGAAGATTCTCCGACCGTTTCTGTCTAGCAGATATTCATCCCGCTTTTCAACGAAGGCTGCCAAATATCACTAATGACTTTCATATGGAATTTTCCAAATTCACCTGCCGCCGAAGAGTGTGAAGACTGCGGCAGGCAGAGGGTGTGAATTCTGTGAAGGGATCGCTTTGCACAGAGTGCACATGTCACAGAAACCGCCACAGAATTCTGTCAGACTCTGTGAGTGAACTCTGTGAGTTTTCACGCGTGTGGGAAGAACGCCGCAGAATGGGTATCACCTCCAAACGAGTGAGTGTGTGTGTGTGTGGGTGGCGCCTAGGTCTTACTTAGCGCCATCAGGCAGAATTTCAAGTGGCTAACCGGCACTGGAATCACAGGAGGAGAAGCACTCCCAGTGGTCTAGGGCGAAGCTGAGGTTCTGCAAGGGTCTTACCGAAAGGATAAATCATATGAGAGCTGATTAGGAGTTTCTGAAAGGTCTCCCACCACGGGAGATCCTTAGAGGATTTTCTGATGGAACACGAACGCGCCATAAAACATGGTACTTTATTCATTGTTTATAACACCTGATTTTTCGGTTATCTGGGTGTGGCTCATCACCTGTGACCCGGCCTCTGGGAGGTTGGGGCGGTTCCGGTAAGCAATCACCTGGTTAGTCTGTCAATTCCCATTTAGCCAGGCGCGAACTGGTCTGTAATCCCAGCTCTCGTGAGGCTAATTTTTGATCTTCATTGTGGGATTTCTTTCTAAAATACGAAGCAGAATTATGGTGGCAATCAGAGAATGAGTAAAATATGGTGGCTCATGCCTGTAATCCCAGGAGTTTTGCGTATAAAAAATTTGCATATTTTCACAGAATGTGCACGGATCACTAAAAAATTCGGAAATCTACTCTAGTTTTGAGAAATAAAATATCACCTTTTCACAGGTAAACATCACAGAAACTCTAGATCGAAACTCCGAAGGGGTATTTACTAGGAATAAAGGGAATTCAACTCTGTGAGTGCAGGCCTACAAGCTATGTCGATTTTATACCGATCTCAAATCGCTTCAATCTATGCAGATTCACAAGATCATTCACAGGAACTCAAATCTAGGATTGAACTCTGTAAATCCACACATGAATGCCGCAGACGTGAATAGGAAAGCTTCTAAGAAAGATTACACCAAAGGGTGACTTTCATAGGCAAGGTTTCTGTACGCCAAAGACAAGCACTTGCAGAGGGTGTATGACAGAGTGTGTGAGGATTGCACAAGAGTGTGTGCCGCTATAAACGGAATTTTTCACCAAACAGAAAGGGTGTCAGAGTGTGACTTGCCGCAGAGTCTGTCTAGGTTTGAAGAAATCCCAACGAAGGCCACAAGGGGTCTGGTCTAATCACAAACAGAGTGTCAAATTCTATGAACGGAATTTACAGAGTGTGTGAGGGTGACAGAGTGTGAGTGTCATTCTAGGCATCAAACAGACTCCGGCATATCCAAAGATTGTCTGGTATGAAATCTCTTTTCCCCGTATCACCTGGCAGAGTGTGTGAAGATTCCGCATCCGCCTCCCTCCTGTGAACTCTCCCGTATGCCATTGCAACGAAATGTCTACTAGCAGATTCTTTGTGACTTCTTGATTGGTATGTCTACTCTGCTTTTCTGCCATAGGCTAGCCTGAAACCACCGTTTTGTATGATACATCTTGTCCATCACTCGAGTTAAGGATATGTTCGGCGGGTGTGCATAGGATCGTACTTTTCCGGCATGATATTTATGTCATTAACGCTGGTTAGGGTTTTTAATTGCAGCAAAAGAACACACCTAATAAATACTACGTTAATCGGAAGGTGGTAGTTACGCCGGGATTGTGGCTCATGAACACCGGCTCGGTCTGTCATGCCACGTGGCTGGGACGCCGAAATATGGTGGCTCTGTCCATATGGTGAGAGTAAAATATGGTGAGAGTAAAATATGGTGATGCTGTGTGATGGTGAGCAGAGTGTGTGTTTCTGTCTAGCAGAATACGTCATACGAAGATGTCATACCGCGGAGGCTGCGGCTGCGCTTGAATATGCAAACGGACTTCCAAATTACAGAGTGTGTTTACACAGACTCTGAGTTCATAGGAAAAGGCCGCCATTGAATGAACGCGTTTCACAGAGTGTGTGCAGAGGAGTGTTACACAGAGTGTGACAGAGTGCACAGAGTGAGTGCACGTGAGTGACAGAGTGTGTGTGCACAGGAGTGAGTGAGGCTGCGGCAGTGTGAAAGGCGTGAGAGGAAAGGAAGGGCTCCACAGCGAAAGGCCTCGCCACGGAATTTAGGATCGGCTAGCTGTGGGCAGAGCCCGCCTCCGCTGAGCAAGCTCGACCGTCCGCGGTTGTCATTGCCAGGGACTCGTCCCTTGAGGCGCTCATATCCTCTTTTTCTACCCATCTGAGACGCGTGAGGTCCGGGAGCTTTACATGGTGTCAAAGCGGAGACGTAGGTGAATGCACCCAGGGGCTTCGATGTGAATGTGTTTACTGCTGAGGACTCTTCCCATCTGCAGAGCCGGATGCTATGTCGTGAAGCGTTCGATGTCCCAGGATTTCACGTTCGGATGCGGGAAGTACAGATTATACAAAAATTCTATTATATTTGTAATAAATACGATTAATTCTATCAAGATAAATGAAGTTTCCACAAGCAGAATGAAAAGAAACAGCAGCAGCTTTGCAATAGCAGGAGAGTGAATCTAGACAGAGTTCCAAGGTTCACTAGCAGACTTATCCGACTATGAAAGTGTGTTTGGGACGGCATCGGAGTTCCCTTTGACCATCAAATATCATCTACTGATGTAACATGAATTTACGACTTCGATTTACAATTCTACTTTCCACTTTATGGACTTTTCAGCGTGCACAAGATGCATCGATCGACAGTGTGTGTGGGGTGGAGAGGTGTGACATCAATGTGCTTGTTTGTGGCGGCTCCACCGCGTTATACGTGTAATCCCGTTGGCCATGCCACGAAGGCGGCTGCCCGCATGCCGCAGGCGCTCCACAGACGCGGCGACACTGGCAGAGTGACACGAAAGGGTGTGAGTGTGTGAGTGTGTGAGAGGGCGTCATCGTCAGAATGACTCCACGAAAGGATCAGCCACCTCAAAGGCAGACAGAATGGGTGTGCATGCAGAGTGCACTAGAAAGAGTGTGGGCCTGCTCCATTGGTTGTCAAATAGAATTGTTCTCTGCTGCTGGTGGAACCTAATGCAAATGTGGAGCAGTGTGCAGCAGGACTCCCTTCCTTTCTACCCGTCGTCATCATGAATGTCATCGCAGAATATCACACGTCGATGGACTCTCCACCATAAGACAACCTGCCGCTGAGTGCTGAAGAGTGTGGGAAAATATGGTGGCTTCTGTCATGCACTTTGTGAGTCACCATATGAACAGTGTTAGGCTATGGTGACTATAGTGAGGTTGAGAGATTGTGCCTATGAGGTGTGGTATGGTTGTCACGGTGGGCATAGGACTCCCGATTTCGACACGTATGCCTGCAAGCAGAGCACCACACTTCCACCATGATGCTGACTTTCCGGGCGCACGTCATCAACGAAGGCAGCACAGGTGGTCCACCTGTTTGGACAGGCTGCAGATGAGTGCCACCTGACTTCTAGGAGTGTGGCCTCTGTTACACGCACGCCGCCGCGTGTGAGTGTGAGACGGCGCTTCTAGATGGTTTGTGCAGAAGCGGATGAGGAAGGGCCTGAGTGGACTATCATTATCGCAGCAGAGACACAGAGTATAGTGTAAGTTATGCATTAAATGCCGGACTGCCATTGAATGAAAGTTTCCCTCTACTGCCTATTGCCTATTGCCTATCGCCTGAATTGACTAGACGAAATATGTACTGCCACTCATAGGCACGGAGGTCAAACTGTTTCTGCAGTTGTGCGTTTGCATACTGCTGGATGAACTGGACATCAATACCACGCGTGTCTGACGTGTGTGTGACTGTGACGTCTTGGCGGAGGGCGCTTCTGCTAGCACGTCGGTTTACACAAACAGACGGCAGGAGATTCTGTGAGCTCTGTCTAAAGGGCTCTGTCTCTCTCTCGGCTGGATGTCATGAGTGGTGAAACGGTGTGTGTGCGTTCAAGGAGGGATTTCTGTGGATGCCCAGTGGATGCAGTGTGGAGCTACGGCGGCGCGGAAAAGCAAAGGTGAGTCAGCAGTGCAACGCACGCGGCGCGGCGCGGCGCCGCCACCTGCGCCACAGGAATGAATGTCTGCACAGACGAAGGCCACGCGTGTGCACAGAGTGAGTGCAGGGTGTGACAGAGTGTGAGTCACAGAGTGAGTGTGAGTGCACGTGAGCGGCAGCCCGCGTGTGGACACCGTCACGTCTGGAAAGGCATCCCCGGATGACAGAATGTCTACAGGGTGAACTCTGTGAGTGTTCACATGCAGTGGCGGCAGAGGCAGTGTGGAACGAACTGCTCATGAATCACAACACACACAAGAACAAGTAAGTAATAACATCGCAGGAGGTACGAATTACAACTGCTGTGTCATGGCCTGGCACCTGAAGTACGGTAATAACAGGCCGGCGAAGAGCGGGTGAGGAGCTGGAGATCATTGACCGTTTTTGGCTTTTTTCTGCACTTCCCCATAACATGGGACATAATACCAATGGCTGCGGGATCCACCATTAGGACGCGGCAGTGAATTACCCCGGAAGATCAATTAACGACCCATTGATCCAGCGTTTCATCAACCCAAATACCGCCCGGATTCCACATAATAGACTATTCATGGAAGGGGGGAGCCACACGATCATCTAGACTTCCAGGTAACTTTAATGCCACCGTCACATGCCCTCCCGGGGGCACCGTCAATATTTCCGGCCAAGTCGACAGTTCCGGCAGGCGTAATTTTAAAACCATCAGATTGATCTTGATCTTGGCCACCCTCTGGCCGGACAACGGCGGTGAAATATAGTGACTCTGGCCGTTCACTCTGGCCGTTTTGGTGACTCTGGCCATGGTGGTGAACGGCCAGAGTGACTCTGGCCGTTATGGTGTCATGCTGGATCCCACTGGGATGCCAGGGGATACGCTGGTCTGAGGAGTCAGAAGTTGCACACAGACCAGACATACCATAAGGGTAAAGCCTGCCCAGGCTGTGTGGGTTGACGTGGCATGGTCAGCAGTTCAACTACCGTGAGCACCTGTGATGCCAGGGGGGTGTCAGATCCAGAGTTCCTTCCATGCGCGGTTGTTCAGAGCTGCAATGTGAATTGATTATCCTGACGCTCAGTCCACTGGGCGTAACTCCGGGCAACGTCATGCGCCACTTTCAATAACTGCCAGTACATCCACCCTGTCATGAAAGATGCTCTGTGAGAACGCACGTCATAGAATTGCAGGAGTCAGAGATTCTCTGTCAACTCTATCATTCGAGGGTTGAATTATCACAATGTCGTGTCACTGAGCGGGAATCTGTCTAGACCTAGAGAACTCTGAGTGTGTGAGACTGTGCACGCGCGCCTTTTTCAGGAAGCGATGAGATGCCACATCGCTTCGTCCTCTGTGCACGCGGCTGCAAATTGCAGAGTGTGACAGAGTGTGTGAACTGCACATGGGATCGAGTGTCCACGTGAGTGTGTTCACAGAGTGTGTGTGTGTGCACTTGTGCCAGACGGAGCCGCCATTGAAGATGCCCGTCAGACAGAAACCCCATTCACAGACAGAACGAGGCACGTGTGTGCTGAATAGGAAAGGTTTCTGAGTTGAACTGAAACGAGAAATATTGCAGCGAATGACTCTGAATATGAGTGAGTGTGTTAGCAAGAGCTAGGATTATCACAGAGTGTGTGGAATGGGACAGAGTGTCTGCAGAGTGTCAGCCTCCCGTTTCACTGGCAAAACAAGACTCCACGTGTGGGAGGGTGTGACAGACAGAGCGAGACGGTATGACAGAGTCAGAACGAGTGAAAGGAATGTCTGTGTGTGTGAGTGTGCAGCCTCAGGATGCCCTATGATGAGATTTGCCCGGCTGAGGTTTGACATGCTGCAGACCCTAGGTTTAGGGTGACGCTCACGACGAAGGGCTATCGGGCGCAAGGTGAAGATGTGGGGACACCTGGCTACGGTGAAGCACAGGAAAGACGGTGAAAGTGGGTTGCGTCAAAACCCGCCGCTGTGGTCAATGAAGCATCCGAAGTTCATCCACTCCCTCTTCACGGTCTTTATATACTTCACCGTCACCAGGTGTCCCACCATCTTCACCCTGCGCCCTATCATCCCCTTCATCTCCGTTGCCGTGACATCACCCCTGAACCTGGTCTGCAGCATGTCAAACCATGTGAGCGTAACCGGGAATCCCAGCAGCTCGATCTCATCATAGGCATCTTCGAGCTGTGACTGTTCGAAGGGGGGCATGACGAACTTCTTCGGCTCGGGGTTGAAGAGTGTCCGTGCCGTCTCGCTCTTGCCCTTGTTGATTAGCAGGTGAGCCTCCCAGAGTAGCAGAGCCTTGCTCTTGCCGGTGAACCGGAAGGCGCCGGTGCGGATCAGTATGACAGTCTGTTCGAGTCCCGGACCAATACGTGAGATAAAGTCCTCAATACCCTTAAAGTCACCGTTGTTATCGCGTTCGTTTATTATCTCTTTTGCCAGACTGGTTTCCAGTCCCTGTATGTGTATCAGGCCGATGAAGATGGTCTTTTCGTATATGGTGGTTTTGTATGTGCTTCTGTTGATGCAGGGGGGCTCAATGGCGGCGCCCTCGCGTATGGCCTCGTGCACATAGACCCATGTGCGGTAGAAGCCGCCGAAGTTGTTGATGACGGCCACCATGAACTCGAGTGGGTAGTGTGCCTTGAGCCAGAGGCTCTGGAAACTCTCTACGGCGTAGGAGGCTGAGTGCGCCTTGGAGAAGGAATAGCCGGCGAACGACTCTATCTGGCGCCACACCTCTTTTGTTGTCGCTTCGGGGTAGCCTTTGACGCGGCAGTTCTCAAAGAAACGCTCGGTGATCTTCTGCATCTCCTTGTGCGACCGGTACTTGCCGCTCATGGCCCGACGCAGCGTGTCGGCATCGGAGAGGTCAAGTCCCGCGAAATGATGGCACACCTTCAGCACGTCCTCCTGGTAGACCATCACGCCGAAGGTCTCGCTGAGGAGATCCTTCATGACAGGGTGTATATATTCGAATTTTCCCGGGTTATGGAAGCGGTAGATGAACTGTCGCATCATGCCGGAGCGCGCCACGCCGGGCCTGATGACCGAGCTGGCAGCCACAAGCGTCAGGTAATCATCACATTGCAGCTTTTGTAGAAGTCCCCGCATTGAAGGACTCTCTATGTAAAAGCACCCTTTCGCGTCGCCGCGCCGCAGGTGCTCCTTCACCAGCGGGTCCTTCTTGAACTGCTGTATGGCATGCACGTCGACATCCACACCGCGGTTGGCGCGTATCACCTCGGCGCTCTCCTTTATATGACCTATGCCTCTCTGGCTCAGTATGTCAAGCTTCTGCATATGCAGCTCCTCCGCGGTATACATATCCCACTGAGTCGTGGGAAATCCCTTTGGGGGCATGTCGAGCGCCGTGATAGCAGCAGACAGGCTCTTCCGATATCAGTACCCCGCCGGCATGTATGCTGCGCAGGTTGGGGAAGTCGGCGATCTTATTGCCTGTCTCAAAGATAAGATCCTGTATCTCACCGCGGTTGCTCTCGGCAGAGGGGTTGCTGATAAGGGCGTCGATCTCATCGACGGGCAGCCCGTGCACCTTGCCCAGCTCGCGTACGATCGACTTGCCGCGGAAGGTGTTGACGGTGCCCAGGAGGGCAGTGTGACGGTGGCCGTAACGCCGGAAGATATACTCGGTGACGGTGTCGCGCTCCTTCCATGAATAGTCTATGTCGAAGTCGGGCGGCGAGGTGCGTTTGGGGTTGATGAAACGCTCGAAGTAAAGGTTGAGATCAATGGGGTCAACGTTAGTGATCTTAAGACAGTAAGCAACTACCGAGTTGGCACCGCTGCCGCGTCCCACATGATAGAATCCGCAGGCCATGGAGTAGCGTATTATGTCCCATGTTATGAGGAAGTACGCAGAGAAGCCGAGGCGGTCTATGATCTCCAGCTCATGCCTCACCCGCTCTTCGGCCACCCTGTTATTTTTCCCGTACCTGTACTTCATGCCGTCCCAGGCCAGCTTCTCGAGCAGCAACTTGTCGTCGTACCTGCTGGCGGAGTATATCTTCTTGTTCTTGTGCGTGGTGAAGTCGATCTCCAGTGAGCAGTCGTTCAGCAGCCTGCGCGTGGTCTCAGCCACCTGCGGCCACATCCCGAATGGACGGATGAGTTCGCTCTCAGGTGTTATGATCTCATCGGGAGATGCGGTCATATGAGGCTCGAGGCGGCTTAGCAGGAGGTTGTTATCCACGGCTCGCAGGCTGCGGTGCACGGGGTAGTCGGCCGGCGACTCAATAGTAACAGGTTGAAGGATAACGTATTTCGACAGCTCGCTTTTTGCCGTGGAGAGCAGCCGGCCGGCGGCGGAGGGGCGTATGCCGAGGTACTCATTGTCGCGCAGGGCGGCGGGGGTGATGCTTCCGCCTCCCGCTCCGGTTCTGGCTGCTCCTGCGCTGGCGGAGCCGTTGCCGGTACCCTCCGCGCCGCCATAGCTGTTGCCATGGGCCGCTGCGCTGCCGCTGACCCCGCCATCTGACCCATTGTCCCACGGCGCGGCGCGGCCGTTGACTCCGCCGCCGGAGACCCCCGCGCGGCCGTTGACTCCGCCGCCGGCAGGGTAGATGACATATGCATTGGGGAAGGAGGGAGGCCGCGGGGGCAGAGGCTCGCCGGTGAAGTTATGGTGTGTGAGGAACTCGTTCAGCTCGCGGAAGCCCTCGTTGTTACGTGCTATGCCTATGTATAACAATGTGTTGCCCTCGCGGAACTCGATGCCGGCCGCCGGGGTGATGCCGCGGCTGCGGCACTCGCGCACGAAGTCGGGCACACCGGTGGTGTTGTTGATGTCGGTCATCACCAGGCGCCGTATGCCGGCAGCCGCGGCGAGCTCAGAAAGGCGCTCGACCGTCAGGGTGCCGTAACGCAGGCTGTAGTATGAGTGGCAGTTCAGGTACATTGTTTCAGTATTCAGTCAATTCAGTATTCGAGTCGCTGCGGAATCTTAGGCAATAGGCTCCGATCAGGAGGAAACTTCAGTCTTCACATCGGCAGTGTCGGCATTTAATCAGTAACTTACACTATTGCCTAGACTGCCTACTGCCTACTGCCTCTAATGATAGTGCCAGCCGCGCAGTCGTTCCTCCATCCGCGACTTCTCGGCAACCATCTCCGACGCCTTTCTGAGCTCGCGCTCGCTGCGCTCCGCGACGGTCATCACCCCGGCGGCACGGCGTATCGCATAACGCCCGAAACGGCCCCGCAGGTTATCCATCGTCATGTAGAGACTCACCATCTCAGGCGTGTCCTCGAACATGTCAAGCTGCTGCACCCCCCGCACCAGTCCGCTTACCTTCACCCCGATGAGCCTGATAAGCATGCGCCGCTGCCAGAGACGGCGGAAAAGGCTCTGCGCCTCGCCGATGAGCACGTGATCGAAGGCGGTGTAGGGTATCCTCTGTTGCAGGGTGTGCGTGTCGAAATCGGAGTACCGTATGCGAACCGTGAGACACGAGGCCAGCTTCTCCTGGCGGCGCAGCTCATAGGCCAGCTTCTCGGTCATGCTCACTATCAGCTGGTTGAGCATCACCGTGTCGGTGGTGTCACGGTCAAAGGTGTGCTCGGTGCTGATCGACTTCTGCTCGGAGTAGCTGATTACGGGGGTGGTATCAATGCCGTTGGCCTTCTTCCATATCTCCGTGCCGCTCTGCCCCATGAGCGACCCCAGCATCTCGGCCGGGATGCCGCGCAGGGTGTGAATGGTGGAGATGCCCATCGAACGAAGCGTGTGATAGGTCTTCTGCCCGATCATGGGTATCTTTTTGATAGACAACGGGTCAAGGAAGGGGATGACCTGCTGCTGCACCACCTCCCTCTCACCGTTGGGCTTGGCCTCGCCGGCAGCGATCTTCGAGACGGTCTTGTTGACCGAGAGCCCCAGCGAAATGGGCAGCCCCGTCTCCTTTATTATGGTGTTGCGCAACTCGTGCGACCAGCGGGCGCAGCCGTGGAAGCGCTCCATGCCCGTGAGGTCAATATAATGCTCATCCACCGAAGCCTTCTCATATAGCGGCGCCCTATCCGCAATGATGTCGGTTACCATCCGCGAATACTTCGTGTACATCTCCATGTCGCCGCGTATGTAGACCGCCTCGGGACACATGGCACGTGCCATCTTCATCGGCATGGCCGAGCTGACACCGAAGCTGCGCGCCTCGTAGCTGCAGCTCGAGACCACCCCGCGGTCGGAGCTGCCGCCGATGATCACGGGACGGCCGTTGAGACGACTGTCACGCACCCTCTCCACCGAGACGAAGAAGGTGTCGAGATCAAGATGCAGTATGCTGCGTTTCTTTCCTTCTCTTCTCTCTCTTTTTCTCCCTGCTCCTTCCTCTACCCTTCGTGTCTTCTTCCTCCTCGTCGCCTCCCTCTCTCCCCCAAGCCTGCCGTATTCTTTTTCATTTTCTGCTTGCTATTTCAAAAACTCCGCTTTTATCTTTGATTAGAAATTAATCAAACTTGTGATTACAATATAATCAATTTTTGTAATATGTACTTCGCATCGAACATAAAATTTCTGAGAAAGCGTCGCGGACGCACTCAGGACGACGTGGCATCGGCTCTGCAGATGAAGAGGTCAACCCTCAGCGGCTATGAGAACGGCGTGGCACAGCCCGGCATCGAAGCCCTGGTGGCCTTCTCCGGCTACTTTAACATCTCGCTTGACACCATGCTCAAGCTCGACCTCACACGCCTCTCGGAGAGCCAGATGGGCGAGCTCGAGAGAGGATATGACGCCTATATCAAAGGCAGTAACCTCAGGGTGCTGGCAACCACCGTCGCCCCTGACAACCGGGAGAACATCGAACTCGTCGGCGAGAAGGCCAAAGCGGGCTATACAACAGGCTATGCCGACCCCGAGTTCATAGGTGACCTGCCGCTGTTCAACCTCCCTTTCCTTTCACGCAACCGCAAGTACCGCACCTTTCAGCTCAGGGGCGACTCCATGCTGCCCATACCCGACAGGTCGTGGGTGACGGGTGAGTACATGCAGGACTGGCATGAGATAAAGAGCGGGAAGGCATATATAATACTTACCTCAAACGACGGAATCGTATTCAAAGTGGTGGAGAACACCATCGAAAAGAGCGGCAAGCTGGTCCTCTATTCGCTCAATCCGTTATATGAACCCTATGAGGTCCATATAAACGATGTAAGGGAGATATGGAAGTTCGTCCATTATATAAGCGACGAGCTGCCGGAACCCGTACTTCCCGAGAAACAGCTCCTCCGCACCGTCGCCACCATGAAACAGGACCTCTACCAGCTCAAAAAGAGCATGGGACGCGAAATTGAGGATGCAACGGAGCTGTAACCGCAGAACTGACCCGGACCTCATGCTTTCGGAACCGCGGCACCAGCCATCCGGATTAGGCCGCCCGCCACCTGGCGTTGACAGACTGAGTTCCGGCTGGCCGTGAGCCCGGCAAAGCCGATCCCGATCATCAGGTCAGACTGGGTCCTGGGCATACCTTCGGACTTCAGACATACAACCCTCAGACGTGGTATTTATCATGTGTACTTTGCCGATTAAAGACCCTCCCCCGGCGTTAATGACATAAATATCACCTCATGCCCGGAAAAGAGTATAATCCCGCAATGCATACCGCTGAACATATCCTTAACTCGGTTATGGACAAGATGTATCATTGCGGTCGGTCGTTTAACAGCCACATAGAAAGCAAAAAGAGCAAATGCGACTACCGGATCAAGAAAGGATTGTCGGCAAAAGAGGTTACAGCTGTGGAAAGAACAGTCAATGAGATAATTAAGCTTAATGTGCCGGTGGGAGAGGAGATGCTCAGCAGGAGGGAGGCCGATGCAAAGTACTTCACCGGCAAACTGCCGGATGATGCCGGGGAGAACATCCGGATAATTACCATCGGCAACTTCGACGCATGCCCGTGCATAGGAGAGCATGTTTCGAATACCTCAGAAAATCAGGGACCTTTACAATAATCTCTGCAGATTTTAATGAAGGCGTCCTGAGGATTAAGGTTCAGATTAAACTGACAAATTATCTCTCGAGCTGCGATTCCCGAAGGAGACATGCTATCGCGCTTGTCAAATGGATTTCACCAGGTTCCGGCAATCGTACATCGGCAATCGCCATTAAAAAAACCGGCCTGAGCCGGTTTTCGTGTTTTTTATTCCTTCGGTGAGTTGGATGATCATATCAATTATAGGCGGGATATCAGCTTCCGCAATCTTGCCCTCATAGACGCCTCTCACTACCCGGCTCTTGTCAACGATCACTATGGTATAGCTGTCCTTCGGCATACCCCAGTCCTCCTGCAATTTGCCCTTATAGTCGAAGAGAATGGTGGTGTCATATTTCTTTGCCTTTTTACCCGGCTATGGCACGTACCAGTCCGTCAGGCTTCCATGTGGATTTGCAGTCGACAATCCCAAATCCCTTAAAGTGTTCTCTGTCAATGATCTTGTCAATGTCAGTTGCTTTGTCAATCGCATCATTGAAAGCATCATTAAGATCAGGTGAATCAGGATCTACATAGTTGATCTGCAGGACCTTGCCGGGCCAGGAGTTCATTGTGAATTCCATTTTTGTCTGCGTCGGTGAATACCCATTCGGGAGCTTTTCTTACCGATCTGCGAGTTTGCCTCTGCGAGGCAGCGTATGGCAGTATGAGTGCTGCCAGCAGAATAGTGAATAACAGTTTTTTCATTTTCAAGGTTCTTTAATTGAACCGAAAGATACAATTTTTTAATATTCATGCACAATTTGTACGAAAATGTGTAGAGGTATGTCTGCCTGCAATTTGTGAACAGCGATTTCAGGTATGATGCCTAAACCGCAACCAGCGGGTGAATATCTGAATACTTGCCCTTTGTAAATAGTGTTAATTTTGGAGGAGATAATGTCGGCGATGAAGATCAAAAAGGTGCAGCTGAGCGAGAAGGACAAACGCAAGGCATACAAGACCGCAGTTCGCAAAGCCATAAAGGAATCGGGCAGTGACAGACTAACCAGGTCGGTGGCTTACCGCAAGCCGGAAGAGATATTCCAGAAAGGGCCGTGCAAGGATCACCGGTGATGATGATCACGCCGGCTGACCGAAACATCAGGTGTTAGCGGACAATGAGGAAATCATTAAGTGGTTGCATGGCATGGAAAGCCTGTGTAACCGTATCAAAAAAATCCGCGGCCAGAACCCTGTCATCGGAAAAACTTCTTTCTGCCAGGAAACTTTTCATCTTGATCAGTCCTATATGAGGATGATCTTTTGAATAACCCCTGGGTGGAACCTTAAGCTTTCGCCTTCAAGGCCGCTGAGATACCTCTTGTATTCCCTGCTGTTGATAATTCCGTTCAGCTCTTTCTCCGCTTTCGGAGACTCTTCTCCCTGATGGCGCTCAGCCAGGGTGATGGGGGAATATAGGCGCCACCCGCCACAAACGATGAATCCGGCTCAATATGAAGAGTAATAACCGGGAAACTTATCGCCATTCTTCCTGCCGCCACGGACCATGAAGGCACCGAAATTGGTCTTGTAGACCGACTTGTCGTGGGAGAACCTGGTGTCGCGGTTTATCCTGAAGAATAGCTTTTGGCCTCGAGACCCCTGTAGATGGGATCGAACTTCACAATCTCATCAAGAATGGCCTGGATAAATGTCTACAAAGTTCTCTGCGGGCTTCTCATCATAACGTTTGCGGTTGGGCGCTGAACCAATCCCGGTCATTGTTAAGCTTTAGGTCCGAGAAAGAGAGAGTAGATTTGGTAATCTGTGGCATAATCTTCATTATTGAAATTCAAAGATAAAATATCTTGTTGAGAGAAGTGGAGTTTTGAACTTGCTTTAACATAATCTCAGTGCCGGTATGGGCCCGACAACCCATATCTATGATTATGTTATTTCCGGCAAATAGCCGGAACCATAAGATACCAATGAAATTGCCTATAATTAATATTATGTTAAATAGATGTTTTACAGATGCATACCGTATAATAAGCATCCTCCCATTCTCCTCCTCCCCCTTGCAGTCAATTTCAAGGCAAAAAAGAAGGCACCGCTCCGGGTGCCTTCTGAATTGTATTCTGAATTTGTTCCCTATTACAGGTTATCAACCTTTGCCTTGTATGCCTTCGGATTGACATCATTTTGAGCTTAAGGTAGATTTCACGAAGGAATTCAAGCGTGGCAAGCGATGTCGGGTTTGCCTTCTCAGCCTCAAGGAAGAACGGTAACGCCTTTTTCATTTCTTCAAAGGCCTTCCCCTTGGCAATCTCGTACTCCCTGTTGTCGGCGATGAGGTTAGCCTCATTGATTAAGCATGGTGTTGGCTATGGAAACATAGCATAGGCCGATGTTATAGTTGCTTTCAAACTGATCAGGTTTCTTCGAGAGCGATTCCTTCAGGGCCTCAATGGCCTTGGGATAGTCTTCAAGCTTCATGTAGAGGCTGCCCTCTACCAGGTACAGGATATGGTTTTCCGGGTCCTTCTCCATGGCCTTGTGAACGAATTCGAAAGCCTTGGTGGAGTTGTTGGCATCAAGATAGAACTGTGTAGCCTGGAGTATGATGTCGAGCGTATCGGGATATGCCTGGTAGCCTTCCATCAGAGCTGCTTCAGCCTTGAGGGTGTCCTGCATCTTCAGGTAACTGTCACTGATGAAGATATAAGGCTTGGTATCGTCGGTTCCCGAGCTGATGCAGGTGCGGAAATGGGCTATGGCCTCATTGTACAATTCTGCATTGTATGCTGCCAGTCCTGCATTGAATATCACAAGGGTATCAACCAATCCTACGTACATTTCGCTTGCGGAAACCATTACGTTTCTTTCAAACGACTGCATGGCACCTTTGAAATCTCTCTCAGTGAACTTATTGATGGCATCATTAAGAAGTGAGTTGCCAAGCAGGGCATACGCATTGTCCCTGATAATGGTGTTTTTCAACTTCGGGTCAAGCTGAATGGCTTTCTCATAATTGTTGTAGGCTTCCATCAGGATATCCGGATAGAGCCCCATGAATTTCGGGTCGCCACGAATCAAATGCAAGCTGGCAAAGCTGGCCTTTTACATAATAGGTCTTTGCCAGGCCCATTGACTTAGGATTAACGATAGCTTCTTCAATAGCTGCTTTTGCCTTGTCAAATGCACCTTCCTTGATGAATGTTTCTGCAGCGGTAATTTTTCCCTTCTGTGCTGATGCAGCAGCGGAGATTAATACTGCAAGTAGTAAGAATGTGATCTTCTTCATGTCTACGATAATTTGCTTTAAAATTTTTTCCAAAAATAAAACTTTAGAATATATTCTTCAAATAATTTGCCAAATTACTCAGCAGCTTCTTCCGTTGGCTCCTGATTTTCCGGTTCTTCAACGCTATCTTCCTCATTTACTTCAACATAAGCCACTGATCCAATTGAATCATTTTCTTTTATATTTATCAGTCTGACGCCTTGCGTAGCCCTTCCCATCACCCTCAGGCTGCTCACAGGTATCCTCAGGATATTGCCTGCCTGCGTAATTATCATGAGGTCATTCTGGTCGCTCACATCCTTCAGGGCGATAAGTTTGCCGGTTTTGTCGGTCACATTTATCGTCTTCACTCCTTTTCCGCCCCTGTTGGTAATGCGGTAGTCGGCTATGGCAGGATCTCTTGCCGTAACCGTTCTCGGAAACAACCAGGACATCCTCCGATTCATGCAGAACGGTTATCATTCCGATAACCACGTCATCCTTGCCGGTGAGGGTTATGCCTCTGACACCCGAGGCGGTCCGTCCCATTGGCCTTACGGTCGATTCCTTGAACCTGACGGCGCGGCCTGACCTCACCGCCAGCATTATCTCATGCTGACCGTTGGTCATCCTGGCCTCAAGCAGCTCATCTCCCTCCCTTACAGTGATGGCGTTGACGCCATTGGCCCTCGGACGGGAATAGGCCTCCAAAGATGTTTTCTTTATGATTCCCTTGCGGGTGCAGAGTACAATGAAGTTATGGTTTATATACTCCTCATCGCTGAGGGTCTTGACATTGATGAAGGCTCTGACGCTGTCATCTGACTCTATGTTAATAAGGTTCTGTATTGCCCTTCCCTTGCTTACCCGGGTCCCTCCGGGAGGTCGTATACCTTCTGCCAGTAGCACTTGCCGTTACGGGTGAAGAAGAGCATGGTGTTATGCATTGTGGCAACGTAGAGATGTTCAATGAAGTCCTCATCGCGCGTGTTGCTGCCCTTGAATCCTGTTCCGCCCCTGTTCTGGCGGCGGAATTCGGTCAGCGGGGTACGCTTGATGTAACCCATGTGAGAGATGGTGATAACCATCTCATCGTCGGCATAGAAATCCTCAGGATTGAATTCCCCTGCTGCGGGGATTATCTCCGTACGGCGCTTGTCGCCGAACTTATCCCTGATCTCAATGAGTTC
This sequence comes from Bacteroidales bacterium, assembly GCA_034522515.1. Lineage (GTDB taxonomy): Bacteria > Bacteroidota > Bacteroidia > Bacteroidales > VadinHA17 > SR-FBR-E99. The sequence goes on from JAXHLF010000012.1 coordinate 24,549, forward strand.
ATCTTTTATTATCTGCATCTGCAAAACCACATCTGCCAGTACCTTCTTGAGGTGTTCTATCAGTTTCCGGACCTCCTCGTACTCTGCCCTCAGCTTATCCTGCTCGAGGCCGGTAAGCTGCCTGAGGCGCATCTCAACGATGGCCCTGGACTGCAGATCTGACAGGTTGAAGCGCTCCATGAGTCGCTCCCGGGCGACATCGGCATTGGGTGATGATCTGATAATGGCAATTACCTCATCAATGTTGTCACTCGCAATGATCAGCCCTTCAAGTATATGAGCCCTCTTCTCCGCCTGATCGAGGTCGAATTTAGCCCTGCGGATGATGATGTCATGCCGGTGCTTCACGAAGCTGTCAATTATCTCCTTCAGGGAGAGTGTCTTCGGACGGCCTTTGACAAGGGCTATGTTATTGACATTGAATGAGGTCTGTAGCTGAGAGTGCTTGTACAGATGGTTCAGAATGACGTTGGCCGGCATCTCCTTCTTCAGGATGATGACCACCCTCATGCCGTTCCTGTCAGACTCATCATTGATATATGAGATGCCTTCAAGCTTCTTCTCATTGATCAGGTCGGCGATCCTTTTTATCATCTCCGCCTTGTTTACCATATAAGGTATCTCGCTGACGACGATGCACTCCCTTCCGGAATGTGTGATCTCAACCTCGGTCCTCGCCCTGACAACGATGCGCCCTGCCCGTCTCGAAAGCCTCTTTTATCCCCTGCTCGCCGTAGATGATACCCCCGGTGGGGAAATCGGGACCCTTGATATGATGCATTAGCCCCTCAATGGTGATCTCCGGATTGTCTATGAAAGCAATAATGGCATTGACCGATTCGGTAAGGTTATGAGGCGGCATGTTGGTGGCCATCCCCACCGCAATTCCCGAAGCCCCGTTCACCAGCAGGTTCGGTATCCTTGTTGGCAGTACCGTGGGTTCCTGCAATGTGTCGTCAAAATTGGGCTGGAAATCAACCGTTCCCTTTTCAATGTCGGAGAGAGTCTCTTCTGCGATGCGCTTTAATTTTGCCTCGGTGTATCGCATTGCTGCGGGACTGTCACCGTCAATTGATCCGAAGTTACCCTGTCCGTCTACCAGCGGGTAGCGGAGCGACCACTCCTGGGCCATGCGCACCATGGCATCATACACTGATGAATCACCGTGAGGATGATATTTACCAAGCACCTCCCCCACTATCCTTGCAGATTTTTTATAAGTCCTGTTTGAAAACACTCCAAGCTCAGACATACCGAAGAGAACCCTCCGGTGGACAGGTTTTAGACCGTCCCTTACGTCGGGTAATGCCCTTGAAACAATGACCGACATCGAATAATCGATGTAAGCCGACTTCATCTCCTCCTCGATATTTACTTTGATGATTTTTGATTGATCTGACATATCAGATTGATATTTAACATATTACGTTATTAATTCTAATTATTTATTTTGATGCACGAAAATAATGAAAAGCTCTCATTTTTTAACCTTTTCTGCCGTCTATTTGTTAACATTGGGTGTTAAAAATTGGGCACAATTATTGCCTAGATATAATTACATAAGAATTAACTTTGAAAACTGGCGTTTTATGTATTTCTGTCAGTATTAATGACACAATTTCATGAAACCCACAAATAAGATATGATGGACGCACATTTCTCACAGAGAGTTAACGATATCCTTGGGTATAGCAAGGAGGAGGCGATCAGGTTGGGCAACAGCCATATCAGTCCTGAGCACCTGTTTCTGGGCATCCTGCGCGAAGGCGAAGGCGTTGCGGTGGATATTCTTTTAAATAACGGGGTCGACCTGCTTATGCTTAAGGGATCAATAGAAAAAAGCATCAAGGCCGAGAAGCCCATAGCCATGGCAGAACAACGAAATTCTGCCACTCCTGAAGGAGCACCGAGCGCGTGCTGAGGCTAAGCATATAGAAGCAAAGGCCATGAAAACGAGGGTGATAGATACAGAGCACCTGCTCATGGCTATCCTTCGAGATGAGAGCAACCTTGTAACAAGGTTCCTGACAGAGCTGGACATCGACTATTCACTTGTCAAAAAGTCAGTCGAGGCTGGCAATCCTGCCGCACAGGCAGACTTTCCGCGCGATGAGGACGACGAGGGCATGTTTTCCGGACAGGGTCAAAGCAAGCAGCCGCAGGGCGGACAGCAGGCACAGAGGAGTTCCTCTGAGACGCCTGTCCTTGACAACTTCGGCATCGACCTCACCAAGGCTGCCGAGGAGGGTCGTCTTGACCCGGTCGTAGGCCGGGAGCGGGAGATAGAACGACTGGCACAGATACTCTCCAGGCGCAAGAAGAACAATCCTGTTCTCATCGGCGAGCCTGGCGTTGGTAAATCGGCAATCGCCGAGGGACTGGCATTAAGAATCACCAAGAGGAATGTCTCGAGGGTGCTCTTCAACAAGCGGGTGGTTGCCCTTGACCTTGCCTCAATTGTTGCCGGCACCAAGTACCGCGGACAGTTCGAGGAGAGAATGAAGGCGATACTTAACGAGCTTGCCAAGAATGACAATATCATCCTTTTCATTGATGAGATACACACCATCGTCGGCGCCGGAGGTGCCAGCGGATCGCTCGATGCGGCAAACATGCTCAAGCCTGCCCTGGCACGAGGAGAGATCCAGTGCATAGGCGCAACCACACTCGATGAGTACCGCCAGCATATTGAGAAGGACGGTGCACTGGAACGCAGGTTTCAGAAGGTGCTTGTTGACCCCACCACCATTGAGGAGACGCTCGACATCCTCAATAATATCAAGGATCGTTATGAGGAACACCATAACGTCACGTATACACCTGATGCCATCGAGGCATGCGTCAGGCTGACAAGCAGGTATATAAGCGACAGGAACCTGCCTGACAAGGCTATCGACGCCCTTGATGAATCAGGGTCGAGAGTACATATTTCGAATATCGTTGTACCCGAAAAGATACTTACCCTTGAGAAGCAGCTCGAGGATACCAAGAAGGAGAAGAGCAGCGCCGTAAAGAACCAGAACTATGAGCGTGCCGCCAGCTTCAGGGACAAGGAGCGTGATATACTCGACCTGATCGAAGCTGAGAAGAAGCGCTGGGAAAAAGACCTGGCAATGAACCGTGAGACCGTTAATGCTGAAAAGGTGGCAGAGGTGGTGGCCATGATGACCGGCGTTCCCGTGCAGAGGATAGCAGAGACAGAGGGAACGCGACTGCTGCAGATGGGCGAGGAACTGAAGGGAAGCATCATCGGACAGGATCAGGCCATAGCCAAGATAGTCAAATCGATACAGCGTAACAGGGCCGGACTGAAGGATCCGAACAAACCGATAGGTACCTTTATTTTCCTCGGCCCAACCGGGGTAGGAAAGACACAGCTGGCAAAGGTGCTTGCAAAATTCCTGTTCGACTCCACTGACAATCTCATCAGGGTCGACATGAGTGAGTATATGGAGAAGTTCTCCGTCTCACGTCTTGTCGGTGCACCTCCGGGATATGTTGGTTATGAGGAGGGCGGACAGCTTACTGAGAAGGTACGGCGCAAACCCTATTCCGTTGTACTGCTCGACGAGATAGAAAAGGCTCACCCTGATGTCTTCCACATCCTGCTTCAGGTGCTTGACGAAGGCCAGCTGACCGACAGTCTCGGACGCAGGGTCGACTTCCGCAACACAATAGTCATCATGACCTCAAACATAGGAACCAGGCAGCTTTCGGAGTTCGGTACGGGTGTGGGATTTGAAACCTCTGCAAAGAGAACCACGCGTGATGACCAGACAAAGAGCATCCTGCAGAAGGCATTGCAGAAGACCTTCGCCCCGGAGTTCCTTAACAGGATCGATGACGTGGTCATGTTCAACCACCTCAGCAGGGAAGATATAGACAAAATCATTGATATCGAGCTTAAGGGACTGTATGACAGGATTGAAGCCCTTGGTTACAGGATGAAGCTAAGTGCAGCGGCACGTGACTTCATGGCTGACCGCGGTTTTGACGTGCAGTACGGAGCCCGTCCGCTCAAGCGTGCCATCCAGAAGTATCTTGAGGATCCTCTGGCCGAGGTGATCATCAAGGCCTCCGTCACCGAGGGCGCCACCATCAACGTTGGTTATACCAAGGGCAAGGAGGAACTCTCATTCAGGGTAGGGAATAAAAAGGATGCTGAGGAGCCGGCGGAGGAGGAGAATTCCCAGTAAGCAGTCCACAGTAAGCAGTCCACAGTAAGCAGTCCACAGTCGGCAGTCGGCAGTCGGCAGTCGGCAGTCGGCAGTCGGCAGTAGTAAGTTATTGATAGACTGAGAACTGACGACTGAAGACTGAGGTCCCGACAGTGCGTGTACGGGATTGAGACTCCTCCTAATTCGGAGCCTCAAACTGAAGACTGAGGTCCCGACACTGAGTGTGCGGGATTGAGTCTCCTAATAAGTCGGAGCCTCAAACTGAAGACTGAGGACTGATCACTCTAGCATACAAATCAAATTCGGTGGACCCGGTGATCTTCACATCAACGAAGGTGCCGGGTTCAATTTTTCCCGGTGAGGTGACCAGTATCTCCTGATCCACCTCGGGAGAGTCATGCTGGCTCCGGCCGATATGGAAGAGCCCCTCCTTCCGGTCAATGATGACTTTAATTAAATTACCGGTCATTGAGGCGTTCCTCTCTGCCGAGATCGCCTGCTGCAGCTCCATTATACTGGCCACCCTCCTCTCCTTTGTCTTTTCAGGGATATCATCAGCGTAATTCAGGAATCCGTGTGTCTCCTCCTCATGTGAGTACCGGAAAGCCCCCAGCCGGTCAAACCTCTGCTCACCGATAAAGCTGAGCAGCTCACGGAAGTCCTGCTCCGTCTCACCGGGGTGACCGGCGATGAAGGTAGTGCGTATCGCAGCGTCAGGCACCATTGAGCGGATGTCGCTGAGAAGACGGCGGGTCTCCATACTTTCGTGCTCGCGGCGCATCTTCCTGAGTACTTTGTCGGATATATGCTGCAGAGGTATGTCAATGTACCTGCAGATCTTCGGATCAGCCTGCATCATCTCAAGGATCTCATAGGGGAACCCCGAGGGATACAGATAGTGAAGTCTTATCCATCCCAGACTGTCAATGGCCGACAACTGACGGACCAGCTCCGGGAGCATCTGCCTGCCGTAAATATCAGTGCCGTAGAGAGTCAGGTCCTGTGCAATAAGAATCAGCTCCTTCACCCCTTCCGAAGCAAGAAACCGGGCTTCGGCAACAAGCTCCTCCAACGGGGCCGAAGTATACCTGCCCCTGATGTCGGGTATGGCACAGAAGGCGCAGGTGCGGTCGCATCCCTCGGAAATCTTCAGATAGGCATAGTGGCGCGGTCCGGTAATGATACGCTCGCCAGTAAGCTCCTGCCGGTATGACAGACCAAGGTGGCTTATTATCTCTCCGGGTCTGTTTACGCCGAACCAGCTGTCTACCTCAGGCATGGACTCCTGCAGTTCCCTGCGATACCGTTCCACCAGGCATCCCATGACGAAGAGCTTACCCCTGCCCTCCCGCTTCAGTGCCTCAGCATGCCTGATAATGGTTTCAATGCTCTCCTCCTTCGCATCGTGGATGAAGCCGCAGGTATTGATTATCACAATGTCGGCCCCTTCTGACGATTCGGCTGACACTTTATAGCCGCCAGCCTCGAGCTGGCGCATCAGTTTCTGAGAATCTACGGTATTCTTGGAACAACCCAGGGTTACGATATTGACCCTGTTTCCCTTCATCAGTGCCGGTCGCTGAAGAGTGAGTCTACGAAGGCATAGCGGTTGAAGACCCTCAGGTCCTCCATCTTTTCGCCAACACCGATATACTTGACAGGTATTTTGAACTGGTCGGATATGCCTATGACGACGCCGCCCCTGGCAGTGCCGTCGAGCTTGGTGACTGCAAGTGCGTTCACCTCCGTGGCGGCGGTGAACTGCCTGGCCTGCTCAAATGCATTCTGTCCGGTCGAGCCGTCAAGGACAAGCAGCACCTCGTGAGGGGCTTCGGGTATGACCTTCTCCATGACCCTTCTTATCTTTGAGAGCTCATTCATAAGGCCTATCTTGTTATGGAGCCTGCCTGCAGTGTCAATTATCACTATGTCAGTGCCTGAGGCAACGGCCGAAGTGACGGTGTCAAAGGCTACAGAGGCGGGATCGGCTCCCATCTGCTGGCTTATCATGGGCACGCCTGCGCGCTCAGACCATATCTTCAGCTGATCGATGGCTGCCGCACGGAAGGTGTCGGCAGCTCCAAGCAGAACGCTCCGGCCTGCTATCCTGAAGTTGTATGCCAGCTTGGCAATGGTGGTGGTCTTCCCCACCCCGTTCACGCCTACCACCAGTATCACGTACGGTTTTGCCGGCAGCTTGGAATCAAACCCCGATGATATGTCCTGGGTATTGATGTTCTCCTCCAGGAGGCCGGCGATCTCCTCGCGAAGAATGGCATTCAGCTCAGAGGTACCCATATACTTGTCGCGCGCCACACGCTTTGATACCCTCTCAATTATCCTGAGAGGTGGTGTCAACACCCACATCAGATGAGACCAGGATCTCCTCCAGGTTGTCAAGCACCTCATCGTCTATCTTTGACTTGCCTGCCACTGCCCTGGTGAGCCTTGAGAAGACATTCTCACGGGTCTTAACCAGCCCCCTGTCAAGTATCTCCTTCTCCTCTTTCCTGAATAATCCGAATAATGCCATCAAATCAGTATTGATCCGTCAAAATTAAAAAAAGAGACGCACTTATCGGCGTCTCCCTGTAATCCAAGATCAGAAAAGTTGATCTTATTTCTTCGTAAAGAAGTCCTTAACGTGATCGTTATGAACAATTTCCTCCTTGAACTGGTAAGCGCCGGACTTATCTGACTTCACAACCTTAATGCACTTGGTGAATGATCTTCCGGTTCCTGTCTTTAGTGTTGCTACAACTTTCTTTGCCATAACTCAGTGTTTATTTAATTTCCCTGTGAAGGGTCATTTTTTTAAGAATTGGATTGTATTTTTTCCTCTCAAGACGGTCAGGTGTGTTCTTGCGGTTCTTGGTTGTTATGTACCTTGAGGTGCCCGGCTGTCCGGATTCCTTGTGCTCTGTGCATTCAAGGATCACCTGCACCCTGTTGCCTTTGCTCTTCTTTGCCATTTTGTGTCCGGTTTAATTAGTTGACAATGTATCCTTTTTCCTTTGCTTCCTTAAGAACCGAGGTAAGGCCGTTCTTGTTGATGTTCCTCATTCCTGATGCTGATACCTTAAGGGTGATCCATCTGTTCTCCTCGGGAAGGTAATACCTCTTGGTGAACAGGTTGGCCATGAATTTTCTTTTGGTCCTCCTCTTCGAGTGGGAAACGTTGTTTCCAACTACTGCTTTCTTGCCGGTGACCTGACAAACCTTTGACATTATTATCTCTTTTTATGTGTTCTGAAAAACTTCAAAAATCGGTTCGCAAAATACGTGATTTTTATTCTATTAACCAAATAATTCCATGAATTTTTTCAGACAACACTCTTTGCTGGAGGTTTACCTGCTGATTATCTGTTTTCTAAGCATGTTAATGGCCGTGGTTGCTGACCGTGAAATATTGATGATCCGGTTATCGGCAAAGTTATGTTTCTCAGCCACTACGCCTCTGTCGGAGGCCACCGCGATCCAGACCGTCCCCACCGGTTTTTCATAACTCCCCCCGTCGGGTCCGGCAATGCCGGTCACCGCAATGGAATAATCCGTACCCGTCAGCCTCCGTATCCCCCGGGCCATTGCTACTGACGTCTCCTGGCTTACGGCACCCTTCAGCCTTATTGTTTCAGGATCAACAAGGAGGACCCCGGTCTTGATGCTGTTGTCATAGGCAACTACTGATCCCCTGAACCATGCTGAGCTACCGGGCACCGAAGTTATCAGCGAGGCTATCTTTCCGCCGGTGCAGCTCTCAGCTGTTGACAGTGTTAAATTATTGTTTAAAAGTAATTTCCCTATTACTTCCTCAAGTGTTACTTCATCCTCGCCGTAGATCACGTCAGAAATGATGCCATAGAGCTTTTGAACCTGTTCCTCTATCAGTCCTGCTACTTTCGACCTGTCATCACCTGTACCTGTCAGGCGCAGTTTAATCACACCGTAGGCTGGCAGGTAGGCAATCCTGATCTCGCGAGGGAGTTCTCTCTCAAATCCCTGGAGTCTCTCCGCAAGCTTTGCCTCGAAGGTCCCGTAGGTCATTATATTCCTGTGGATGATCACCCATCCTCCTGCCCTGGCCGCAACAAGCGGAAGCACATGCTCCTGCATGATGTATTTCATCTCAGACGGGACACCCGGCATTGAGATGACTATCCTTCCTTCGATATTGAACAGCATGCCCGGGGCCGTTCCCCTGTTGTTGGCAAGCACGGTGCAGTTGTCGGGCACCAGCGCCTGACGCCGGTTATTGTCATTCATTTCCAGGTTCCGCTTACTGAGTCTTTCAGTGACCACAGCCAGGAACGCCCTGGTCGAGTCACCAGCTTCGAACCGAAAAATTCTGCCAGTGTCTCTTTGGTAATATCATCGCTTGTCGGTCCAAGTCCGCCGGTAATCAGAACCAGTCCGGTACGTCCAGGGCTTCGTTGAGTGCGCTTTTGATCTCCTCCCTTCTGTCCGAAACCGATGTTATGCGGTTGACCCTTATGCCATGCAGGTTAAGCTGAGTGCCTATCCATGCTGAGTTTGTGTCAACGGTCTGCCCAATCAGGATCTCATCCCCTATTGTAATAATCTCGGCGCTGTTCATATTTTACCTGAAGTGTTTGATGGAGGTGGCAAAATTATCAATATTTTGTGTCAGAAAAGCCAGGTCAGTCAAATGAAAAGCGAACAGGAGATAATAAAGGAGGTCAGTGACTTCGTAAGGGAGGCAATGCAAAAGCATGACAGCGGGCATGGATGGTCTCATATCGAGAGGGTTGTACGTCTTGCCCTGCATATTTACGATTGCGAAGGCCGGGGAGACAGGTTTACCGTTGAGCTGGGGGCGCTGATGCATGACATAGGCGATCATAAATTTGCCGCCCATGACGGTCCTGCAGAGATACGCAGGCTGCTCGGCAGTCTCGGGGTTCATAGCCCCCTTATTGACGAGGTTGTAAACATCAATGAGAATATCTCTTTCTCAAAGGGGCAGAGCAACATCCCCAAAAGTCATGAACTGCAGGTTGTTCAGGATGCCGACAGGCTCGATGCAATGGGTGCCATTGGCATTGCCAGGGCGTTCAGTTACGGAGGATTCAGGGGACGTGAGATATATGATCCCAGTGCAGGCGTGGCAGGTCCGCCCGGACTCGCTTCATCGAGTACAAAATCGGCTTCCACGGTTCACCACTTTTATGATAAGCTGCTTATGCTCAGGGAACTGATGAACACAGCCACGGGAAGAAAACTGGCCGACGAGAGACATGATTTCATGGTCAGGTACCTCGAGCAGTTCTTCAGTGAGTGGAATTCGGGGTAGTATTATTATTTGTAGTATTTTTACATATATAACCAATCAATACCCAAGAGATGTTCTATGCACTTCTGATTATTATTGCTGTTGTTGCCCTGCTTGCAGTGGGACTATACAACAGGCTGGTCAAACTGAGGAATAACCGTGAGAACGCGTTCGCCGACATCGACGTTCAGCTGAAACAGAGGCTTGACCTGATACCCCAGCTGGTTGAGGCGGTCAAGGCTTACATGAAGCATGAAAGCACTGTCCTTACCGAGATCACAAAAGCCCGTGCCGGCGCCATCGAGGCGAAAGGGATAGACGAGAAGATCGCCGCTGACGGACGCCTGTCATCAGCTTTGCAGGGTCTCCGGGTTGCCGTTGAGGCCTATCCTGACCTTAAGGCAAGCACTAACTTCATGCAGCTCCAGGAGGAGATCTCAGACATAGAGAACAAGCTTGCAGCTGCACGCAGGTTCTTCAACTCGGCCACGAGGGAGCTGAACAACGCCGTTGAGACCTTCCCGTCAAATCTCATTGCAGGCATGTTCGGATTCAAGCGTGAAACAATGTATGACCTGGCTGAGACCAGGGCTCAGGCTGAGGAGACGCCTAAACTGAACTTCTAGGGAAACATGAAGTATATCGGGCTCAATAACCAGATATGGAATAACAACATCAAATCTGTTATTTTGCTTATTCTCTTCCCTGCCGTTATAATGGGACTGGTATGGCTGTTTGCCTTTTTCATTCAGCCGTCAGGGGAATACAACCTTGCTGCAGCAAACCAGATGTTCATCACTACAATCCCCTGGGTCAGCATAGGGGTTCTCGTGTGGTTCAGTGTTGCATGGTTCTCGCACACCAGTATGATAGAGAAGGCAACAGGCTCAAAACCTCTCAGCAGGAAAGAAAACAAGAGGATCTACAATCTTGTTGAAAACCTCTGTATCGGCAGCGGAATGCCCATGCCAAAAGTAAACGTCATCGAAGATGATTCGCTTAACGCCTTTGCCAGCGGCATAAACACATCAACCTTTACGGTTTCACTGTCAAGAGGAATTATAAACAAGCTGGAGGATGACGAACTGGAGGCTGTGATAGCGCATGAGCTCACCCATATCAGAAACCGCGACGTCAGGCTGCTTATAATCTCGGTCATCTTCGTCGGAATATTTGCATTCATCACCGAGGCGCTGGTGCGTTCAGTAAGTTCAGTGGTGGAGGCAGAGGCAAAAAGGATGGCAGGGCGGTCTTGCTGGTCCTGCTCCTCGCTGCTGTCGGATATTTCCTGTCGTCTCTGTTCAGGTTCGCCATCTCACGGCAGCGTGAATTTATGGCTGATGCAGGTTCGGCGTACATGACTAAAAACCCTCTTGCCCTGGCCTCCGCACTGGAGAAGATATCAGTTGACCCCGGGATAGAGGCAGTCAGACGAAAAGATGTAGCTCAGATGTTCATTGATAACCCTCAACCCATGAAAGAGAGACCCGTATCGTTTTCATTAAGCTCACTGTTCATGACCCATCCGCCCATTGAGAAACGGATAGCAATTCTCAGGCAGTTCTGCGGCGGGCCGGGGATTTTTTTTTCGTGTCTGCGTCTCGCGGCTATCTTCTTTATCCGCCTACCATCTTCCCACTCCCTTTTTAAAGTTACACGTTCAAATAAATGAGTATGCCTATGAAACCGATTGAAGTTCTGATTTTATTAGTGTTGTGCTCCACAGGATTATCCGCGCAACGGTCGCTGGCCTACAAGGTAGGTGTCACCGGTGAAAATAACCTTCAGAATGTCATCCACATAACACCATATTCAGGTGCCTCGGGCTTTGACGCAAGATATGAGGGGGTCAGGGGTACCACAAGACTGTTTGACACGCTTCTGGAATCCTCGGTCCTCCTTAAAGGCGAGGAGTTATATTTCAGGATTGAAAGCGACCTGGATGTTGTCAAAAACGGCCTTGTATATATGAGTCCCAGCAAAGGAATGCTCATGGAGGTGCCTTCTGAGCATTTTTCCGTAATAATTATCCATAAAGACGGAAATGATCTGATCTTTATGACTACCGATGCGTTAACCTTTGATCAGGAGATACAGGGAAACAAGTTTTACCAGGTACTGAATGAAGGAACCTATCAGTGCATAAAGATCCCGATAAGAAGTTAATAGAGGCTGATTCCCAGCGACTTTACAGTCCTGATGTACGTTACGATGAATACCAGGCAGTCAGCAGGTACTGATATACGTGACAATGACTCTGTGTTCCACAGGGTACAGTTTGACCAGGAAATCGCTGAAGAAGATTTTTCCCGACAGGAAAGAGCTTATTTACAGAAATTTCAATGAGAAGACTGCTCCTGATCCGGAAGCGGCGGTATATCGAATTGCTGGGTAAATTCTGATTCTTCCCGGGTCGGTCTTCCGCTGGCTCTGTCCTGGTTTGCCGATATGCACTTTTGCATGTTTTAAATTATGGTTGGCGGCAGATGAACAATGTCTGAGACATCTATGTTACGTACTGATCAGATGATAATGGAAATTATTCTTATAAGCCTGGTGGCTTTTATCACAGCCATTATAACATTCTTCTCAGGATTCGGACTGGGAACAATCCTGATGCCGGTATTTGCTATCTTCTTTCCGATTGATGTCGCAATTGCATTAACCGGTATAGTACATTTTTCAAACAACCTTTTTAAGATCACTCTTGTAGGAAAGAATGCCGACAGGGAAGTGCTCCTTAAGTTTGGCATTCCGGCAATCGTGGCAGCATTTGCAGGTGCCTGGTTATTGCTCCGTATCACAGAGATGCCTTCTCTTTTTGAATACCGGCTATGGGAAAGAAACCTTGAAATAACTCCTGTGAAAATCATAATTGCCATACTGTTGATTATCTTTTCATTGCTTGAGGTTCTTCCATCAGTGCAGAAAATTCAGTTCAGCAGGAATAAACTTGCTCTGGGTGGAGTTCTCAGCGGATTTTTTGGCGGTCTGACAGGAATACAGGGTGCTATCCGCAGTGCATTTCTTATAAAGAGCGGACTGACAAAGGAAGCATATATAGCCACAGGTGTGATTATTGCATCCATGGTTGATTTTACAAGGCTTTCGGTATATGCATCACGATTTAAGGAAGCCGGCCTGCATGAACATCTGATTCTTATAATCGCAGCAACACTGTCAGCAATGACTGGGGCATTTGTGGGAAGTAAGCTGTTGAAAAAGGTGACATTAAGGTTCGTTCAGGTACTGGTGGCAATAATGTTATTTTTGATAGCAATTGCCCTGGGAGCAGGTATAATCTAGAATTAAGCGCAGATGAAGAAAATTCAATGGTTTATTTTTAATACAGCTGATGATTACAGGTCAATCTTACCACGTTTAATTGTTGGATTGGTCTTTCTGTCTGAGGGAATCCAGAAATTTATTTTCCCCGAACTTGTGGGGGCAGGTCGGTTTGCAAAGATTGGATTTGAGAATCCGGAATCGCTGGCATCGTTTGTGGCATTCTTTGAGATAGTCTGTGGCACTTTGCTATTAATTGGATTAACAGTAAGAATCTCTGCAATACCTCTGTTAATCATAATGATAACTGCAATCACAACAACCAAGTTACCGATTTTGCAGGAAAGGGGATTCTGGCAGATGGCCCATGATTCAAGAACCGACTTTGCAATGACATTGCTTCTAATTTTTATTTTGATTTACGGGAGCCGGGAAGCTGTCTGTCGATTACCTGATAAAAGGGAAATTCATATCTGGATGATTCTCTATTGTATCATAAAAACGTAACACTGATTAAAAAGAATGATAATGTCACAAAAGATCCTGATACTCATTAATGATGCGCCCTACGGAACAGAGAAGGCGTATAATGCCATGCGGTTGGCCATGCAGCTCGGGAAAGATCATGCGGGCACTGAGGTGCGGGTATTCTTAATGGCAGATGCCGTCACCTCTGCACTGGCAGATCAGAACACGCCCACCGGATACTATAATATTGAGAGGATGCTGAAATCCGTGCTTTTGAAAGGTGGGAAAATTAAGATATGCGGCAGCTGCGCTGAAAGCAGGGGGATTAAAAGTGCTGCATTGATCGAAGGAACTGAGTTAAGCACGATGGCTGAACTCACAAACTGGGTCGTTGACAGTGATAAGGTGATTACCTTTTGATCTGGCCGGGAATAGGATTGCCTCGCCTCCGGCTCGGCTTTCCCCTGATGGGGACGCTGTAAAACAGAAAAGCGCCACTGACGTGGCGATCTTTTGTTATTCATCCTCCCCTCCCTCTGATAAATCAGGGTCAGGCAGTCTGAATAACAAAAGCCCCGGCGATGCCGGGACTCTTTCTTTGAGCGGGAAAAGGATTGCCTCGCCTCCGGCTCGGCTTTCCCCTGATGGGGACGCTGTCAAACAAAAAGCGCCACTGACGTGGCGATCTTTTGTTATTCATCCTCCCCTCCCTCTGATAAATCAGGGTCAGGCAGTCTGAATAACAAAAGCCCCGGCGATGCCGGGACTCTTTCTTTGAGCGGGAAAAGGGATTCGAACCCTCGACCCTCAGCTTGGGAAGCTGATGCTCTACCCCTGAGCTACTCCCGCCTAAAATTTTTTAACGCCTTCTTCGTACATTTTAACATCCGGGCCCTATCTACAACACTCTGACACCTGCGGCGTATTATCACTATTGCCTTCCCTGCAACCTGGCTGATTCCTCTACTGCCTGACTCAGAGCCTCCCATGGGAGTTGAACCCACGACCTGCTCATTACGAGTGAGCTGCTCTACCACTGAGCTAAGGAGGCATATATACAAAAAAAAAGCAGGGCGCTTAAGAAATAAGTGTGGAATAATTATGTCTCGCTGCATTTCCTCGTGCTGAGGGAATAGCGCCCTGCCGTTGCAAATATAATAAATAATTTAATTCCAAATTATTTTTACATCGCCATGCCACCGCAGACACTTATGGTCTGGCCGGTTACATAAGAGGAGAGATCCGATGCCAGGAACAGCGCCACATTGGCAACATCCTCCGGCAGTCCTCCGCGGCGTAACGGTATCTTCGAGATCCAGTCGCTCTTGACATCTTCAGGCAGCTTGCTGGTCATCTCCGTGAGGATGAAACCAGGGGCAATGGCATTGCACCTGACATTACGCGAGCCAAGCTCCTTGGCCACACTCTTGGTGAACCCCAGTATCCCTGCCTTGGAGGCCGAATAGTTCGACTGTCCGGCGTTGCCGCTGACACCCACTACCGAGCTCATGTTTATGATCGATCCGTTCTTCTGCTTCATCATCGGTTTGATGGCTGCCTTCGTGAGATTGAAAACCGACTTGAGATTCACTGTCAGAACCTGGTCCCACTGCTCCTCGGTCATCCTCATCAAAAGGGTATCGCGGGTTATGCCGGCATTGTTCACCAGGATATCGACCCTGCCGAAATCCTTCACTATCTCGTCGATTACATTCTCCGCATCAGCGTATACTGATGCGTCGGAAACATATCCCCTGGCCTTCACACCAAGCGCTGCGATCTCTTTCACCGCATCGGCAAACTCTTCATTGTCAATAATATTTGTAAGAGCTATATTGGCTCCCTCAGCAGCAAAACGGAGGGCAATACCCTTACCAATGCCTCTTGATCCGCCTGTTATAACGGCTGTCTTTCCTTCAAGTAGTTTCATCCTGATGTAGATTGGTTATTAATCATTAATAGCTTGTCACGCAAAAGCGGGAAAACATACATGTCATTGATTATATGACTTTTGTGTTTATATATCCCGAAACCTGAGTTCTTCAAATCAGCAAATTTCGGGCACAAAGATAAAAAATTATTTTTGCAGCACATCTGCAACGGTAGCGCCTATGTCGGCAGGCGATTTCACCACATGTATCCCGCATTCAGCCATTATCTTCATCTTGGCCTCTGCTGTATCGTTTGCTCCTCCAATGATTGCCCCTGCATGGCCCATGCGCCTTCCCTTCGGTGCCGTCTGGCCTGCAATGAAGCCCACGACAGGCTTGGTGCCGTTTTCCCTGACCCAGTACGCCACGTCAGCCTCCATCACTCCGCCAATCTCACCGATGAGCACCACTGCATCCGTATCACTGTCATCCATCATCATCTTCAGTATATCAAGGGAGGTGGAACCTATTACCGGATCTCCTCCTATACCAACGCAGGTCGACTGTCCCAGTCCAAGCTTGGTAAGCTGGTCAACCGCCTCATAGGTCAGCGTCCCTGAACGTGAGATGACCCCTACCCTTCCCTTTTTATGGATGAAACCGGGCATTATGCCTACCTTTGCCTCACCAGGGGTGATGACGCCCGGACAGTTAGGGCCAATAAGCACGGAATTATAATCGTTAAGCAGTTTCTTCACCCTCACCATATCGGCAACCGGAATACCCTCGGTGATAGTCACGATGAGCTTTATGCCGGCTTCAGCAGCCTCTATGATAGAATCAGATGCAAAGGCCGGAGGAACGAAGATGACCGACGTGTCGGCACCGGTGGCCTTCACCGCCTCTCTGACAGTGTTGAACACCGGCAGACCCAGATGTGTCTGCCCGCCTTTGCCCGGAGTGACGCCTCCCACGACCTTCGTTCCATATTCGATCATCTGTCCGGCATGAAATGTGCCCTCGCTGCCAGTAAAGCCCTGTACAATCACTTTTGATCCGGAGTTCAGTAAAATACTCATATTATGATGCTCTTTTGGTACCTTATATCTCAAAAGTAAGGTATTTTTTCTTCCTTTTGCTAAATTTACTGAATATTATACCGCCCATGGATTTCATTATACCTGTCCTCTATATTGGTATTTCCCAGTCGTTCTTTGCCGGTCTGCTGATAGCCACCAGAAGGCCGTTTACTACAGCTAACCGGATCATGACGGCATGGGTCTTTCTCTTCTGTATTGAAATGATCTTTGCCCTGGTAAACCATACGGTCCTTGAAATGTATTCCTTTCCGTTCATTTCATTCACCTACGGACCACTGCTTTTTTTATACGTCAGACACAGCGCCAACCCGTCACTGAAGTTTCAGGCCTGGCATACCCTCCATTTTATTCCCTTCTTCGTCTTCTTTGCCGTTTCGGTAATATTTCGAAACAGATCGTTCTTCGATGACCTGAGCGGATTCTTTGTAATTGACAGATTCACACCCCTCAGAATTGCTTATGGTGTATGCTTCTTCTTATCAGTAACTGTTTACAGCATACTGTCATTCATTCAGATACGTCGCCACCAGATGCATCTCCGGGATATAGTCTCATTCACCTCAGATAAACTCACACTTAACTGGATGAAGGTTCTTTCGATAACATTCTATGTGGGGTACGTAGTTGTTTTTATTCTCGGCGGGATTGACATTATTGCAGGACTCGTTCCCTTCGATCCGTATATCCTTACTTTTATTTTTATTGCCTTCTTCTCCTTCGCCTACAGTTTCTACGCCATCAGGCAGCCGGAATTAATCGGATTATCCTGCCGCCTCCTCAAGGGAGGAACATGGTAGTGATGCACAAACAGGCGCAGAAAAATATGCAAAAAGCGGCCTGAGGAAAGAACTGGCGGAGGAATACCTTACAAAACTGCTTACATACATGGATGAAGAAAAGCCCTATATCGACGGCGACATGACTATCCATCACCTTTCACAAAAAACCGGCATACCCAGACATTACATAACCGAGGTGCTGAATGAAAAACACGGTCGTAACTTTTTTACGTTTGTCAACGAGTACAGGGTAAGGGAGGTTATCAGCCGGATCAATGATCCGAGATACCAGCACTATACTATTCTTGCCATCGCCTTTGATGCCGGATTCAATTCAAAATCAACCTTTAACTTGATCTTCAAGGCTTATACCGGTAAAACCCCCAGCGAGTACAGAAACGAACTGACAAAGCCCGCACAAAAGGTGTGATCCGAGCGGCTGAAACACACTTTGACCTCTGATACTGTCTGACCCGCATGGTCAGGTCGACTGCATGGCTATTCATGATGATCTTTGCATCAAAAGTATCAAATCATGAATCGCAGGTCAGGCTTGTTGCTAATACTGTTTCTTGTCCCTCTCTCACTTCTTCCACAGGAAAAAACCTTAACTACAGGCGGCTTTGTCAGGGGAGGCCTTTTCTTAAGTGCCGGTGATTATGAGCATGATGTAAATGCAGCTTTTGGCGATGCTGCACTGACGCTTACAGCAACCGATAATCTCAGCTTTAAGGGTTTTGCCGACGTGAGGGTCCGGCTGGGCCAGCAGTTCGGGGAAAATGTGAATTCATTCACCCTGCGCGAGGCATGGGGGATGTACTACAACAAATACATCAGTGTTTCCGCGGGACAGAAGATCATCAAGTGGGGAAAAACCGACATGTTCACTCCCCTGTCGCGATTTTGCCCTCAGGACTATACGTTGCGGACTCCTGACTTTGAGGATGCGGAGCTGGGTAATCTACTTGGAGAGCTAACCTTCACCCCTGCCCCCTTTTTCAGGTTTTCCGCAGTTGCAGCTCCATTTTGGAACCCGTCAATTCTGATTATCAAACCGATACCATTGCCTTCGAACTTGCAGGTGGTTCTGCCTGAAGGACTCAAATCCGGGAGCGGATATTACTCCTACGGTTTCAGGGGTGATTTCACACTCAGGCGTTTTGATGCAGGACTGCAGTGGTATCATGGCCCTGCCCTGATGCCGGGATTGATCATGGTCAGCGCCGATTACACCAATCTCCTCGAACCGGCAATAGCCGTTGAAGGTGTTCCCTATATTATAAACAGTTCCGGCTTCGACTTTGAGACTGTGGTATCGCCATTTGTTCTTCGGGGCACGCTGGCTTACACCAATCCTGAAGAAGAAAAAGAAGGCAATGAGGAAGTTCCTTTCCCTCAGGTTGAATGGGTCGCAGGGTTAGACTGGACACCCGGCGCATTGAGGCTCACCGCCGAATATGCAGGCAAAAAAGTACTGGATTTCTATGAAGCACCATATGATCCTCTTATTGGCACTACACTTGATATGGAAAAGCTGATGGAGCTTTTCAGTACGCCGGGGTTTGACCCGGTGGAGTTCACAAGATCACAGATTGAAGCATTCAACAGGCTGTATAACAATCAGTTATTTGAGTTTTACCACTCCGCAGGATTGAGGGTTGAGGCTGAACTATTCTATGGCAGGCTTATTCCCTCATTAACAACTGTTTACAATTTTACTTCCAAAGACCTGATGTTTCGTCCCGCTGTGAAATACAAACCAGCGGACGGTGTGACATTCAGCCTCGGATATGAACATTACACTGGCACTAAAGGTGGTTTATACGATATAATTGATGATTTCATGAACGCGGCATTTTTCTCATTGAGGATAGATTTCTAAAGCCATGACAGACTTTATTATAAAATACAAATGGGCGATAATAACAATATCATTTACCCTGGCAGCAGGCCTGGGCATCCTGATACCATCTTCTGAGACGGACCCTGACATAAGGAATTATATTCCCAGCACAATGCCGTCGCGGGTAACGAATGACTCCATTGAGAAGGAATTCGGTGTTCAGGATATGATCATAGTTCTTTTTACTGACAGCTCTATGCTTGTTCCGGGTAACCTGAAGCAGGTGAAGGAAGTTGACAGGGCTTTGTCAAGGATGGAGGGAATTGGGGCGATTAACTCCATTTATACCGCAAGGAAGATCGAGGGCCGGGAGGGCATGATGGTAGTTGATCCCTGATTGACAGGATTCCGGAAACACCAGAAGACCTCCTGACGCTGAAGAATGACATACTGGCTAACCGGTTTGCCCGCGACATTGTTGTTTCATCAGATATGACCGCGGCGGCGATCACCGGCACCATCAATCCAACCATACCGGAATACGAGACTCTCAACAAGGTAGATTCTGTCATCACGGCTCAGCAGGGTGATGCGCGGATTCTGACGGGCGGACTGCCATACATAAGGCAATTCATTATCAGGGATGTGAACCATGATGCCATGATCCTTATACCTATTGCCCTTATTATAATGTTGCTGGTGCTTAAACTGTCGCTTGGTAACTGGAGAAGCGTTCTCATTCCATTTACAGTGGTGATACTGTCAACCATCATTACACTTGGACTGATTCCGCTGCTCGGCTGGAAATTTTCCATCATAATGTCTCTCGCTCCCATCATACTCATCTCTGTAGCTAACAATTATGGCATATATCTGGTTTCCAGGCAACAGGAGCTCAGCAGATCTGACCTGCCGGTGACAGGGAGGGAGATGATCAGGTCGATTACCGGTTCATTGAATAGGCCAATTCTGTTCAGCGGGCTGACCACCATTGCAGGGTTACTCGGTCTGCTGACCCATTCAATTATTCCCGCCAGGCAGGTTGGCATACTGGCAGCTGTTGGCGTCAGCCTGGCCCTGGCAATGAGCCTGCTATTGATTCCGGCACTGATTTATATGCAGCACACCCCCGGCCGGAAACCCAGGCCTGCTCAACCATATAGGAACGACCTGATCAGCCGTGGCCTTGGAAAGATTTCTTCAGTAGTCATAAGGCGTCCGGGAAGGGTGCTTCTGGTCTCTCTGGTTGTGACTATGCTTCTGGGTACCGGTATCGCTTTCCTGAGAATTGACACCAATCAGGAAAACTTCTTTCCCCATAAACACCCTGTCAGAAAGGCCTCGGAAATTATTAATTCGAAATTCGGAGGGTCTCAGACTGTCTCGGTGATGATCAGCGGTGATATCAAGGACCCTGTCCTGATGCAGAAAATCGATGACCTGACAGGGCATCTGAAGGGTTCGGAGGGCGTTGGCGGCGTCTATTCCATCTCAGACGTTGTGAGGGAGATGAGCAAGGCCCTGTACGAGCCCACAGAGGAGGAATATGACAGGATACCATCATCTGCCGGGGCCATTGCACAGATGTTCGAGCTATATAATATGAGTGGTAATCCGGACGACTTCAAGCAGCTTATGAACTTTGAAACACAAAAGCTCATTTACTGGTCCGCCTGTCAAAACCTGAAAATGAGGTTGTCAGGGATCTCAGGGATGACATAAAAAACTTTACCGCAGATTTCCCGGCCAGAGTAACCATCGGGGGATATGCGATCATCATGATTGAATTTGCACAGAAGATCATAAACGGCCAGGTCTCGTCGCTGGTTTTTGCCCTGGTAATAGTCCTGATACTTCTGACGATAATATTCCGGTCATTAAAAGGAGGACTTATAGGATCAATTCCTCTGGGAGCTTCAATCATAATCCAGTTTGGTGTCATGGGAATCACAGGTGTTGCCATTGATGCTGCAACAGCCCTGCTCTCTTCAATAATGATAGGGGTTGGTGTTGACTTCACCATACAGTTCCTTTGGAGATACAAGAATGAACTCAGAAAGGGATCCACCCGCCATGAGGCCATCTCTGCCACCTACAGTACTACGGGACGGAGCATAGTCATTAATGGCTTGAGCGTGATGGCCGGTTTTTCGGCTACTTTCTTCTCCGGTTTCCTTTCTATAAGGTTCTTCGGTTACCTGACGCTGCTGGCCATAGGCTCCTGCCTTCTGTATGCCATTATAGTGATGCCCGCATTTATGCTCTGGTTCAAACCCTCGTTTATAGAATCAAAAGCAAAACGAATAAATACAAACAAGGAAAAGAATGAAAAAGATGCTATTCCTATTGTCAGCAACATTGATTCTGTCATTGCAGGTCACATTGGCGCAGCAGTCAGATCCCGTGCAGCTGATGGACAGAAGTCGTGACCTGACGATGTCAGGAAATATCCAGTCAACTGTTACTCTAACTATAACAGAAAAGAGCGGTTCTGTACGGATGCGAAAGTTGAATATGACTACCAAATCTTATGACGACGGTACGATCAAGAGAATGGTGAAGTTCCTTGATCCTGCTGATGTGAGGGGTACGGCGATGCTTATCATTGACAATCAGAATGCACAGGATGACATGTGGATCTACCTCCCGGCACTGAAAAAGACAAGACGGATTGTCAGTACGGAAAAAGGCAAGAGCTTCATGAGTTCTGAATTTTCAAACGCAGACATGTCAAGTGGCAGTGACGCTGACTTCAT
Source organism: Bacteroidales bacterium (assembly GCA_034522515.1). GTDB lineage: Bacteria > Bacteroidota > Bacteroidia > Bacteroidales > VadinHA17 > SR-FBR-E99. The sequence continues at coordinate 46,119 of JAXHLF010000012.1, forward strand.
TATAAGACACCTGCCGGAATCAGGAAAGAATAATACATGGGTAATCGAGAGTGTGCCAATAAACGATGACAAAGCTGACGAATACGGGTTCTCGAAAAAAGTAACCTACCTCGAAAAAGCCAGCCTGAAAACGATGAAGATCGACTTTTATAATTTTGACAACGAGCTTTTCAAGACTATTGAAATATTGGCGACCCAGCCTCTTGACGGAAAAGAGGGGTATATAATGACAGATATGCTTGCCATAAATCATCTCAGCGGACGTAGCTCAAGGGTCAAATTTGACCAGGTGAATACAACTGTTTCGATACCGGATAATACCTTCGTTGCAGATAACCTCTCGAGGTAGATTTCAATTACCTTTGTACCTGGGAAACTATGGTACAAAAGGGAACAACAATCTGTGCGCCGGCCACCTCCGGAGGGGGTGCAATAGCTCTGATAAGACTCTCGGGGCCGGCAGCCGTTGAAACATTGGCTGGAATATTCAAACCCATTGACGATCAAATACATATAACCACTGCGAAGGGGTACACATTGATTTTTGGGGCATTATATTCGCAGAGCGAATTCATTGATGAGGTACTTGTCTCGGTCTTCCGGGCACCTCACTCCTACACGGGTGAGGATATGGCGGAAATAAGCTGCCATGCTTCGCCTTTTATACAGCACCGGATCATAGAAATCCTAATTGAAAAGGGTGTGGAAACAGCCACCCCGGGTGAGTTCACCATGAGGGCTTTCATGAACGGTAAAATGGATCTTTCCCAGGCTGAGGCGGTAGCTGATATTATCGCCTCCGATTCTGAGGCGGCACACCGCCTTGCAGCAACACAGCTCCGGGGCGGATTCTCAATTGAGATAGAGAAGCTGAGGCAGGAGCTTCTCTCCTTTGCCTCGCTTATTGAACTGGAGCTCGATTTCAGCGAAGAGGACGTGCAATTCGCCGACCGGTTTGCGATGACGGAGACGGTCATCACTATAAAGAGATTGGTTGACAGGCTGGCATCGTCATTCAGGCTGGGCAATGCGATAAAAAATGGCATCCCGGTGGTAATTGCCGGTAGGCCGAATGTAGGCAAATCGTCCCTGCTAAATGTCTTGCTTCAGGAGGAGAGGGCTATCGTATCTGACATACCTGGGACGACACGTGACACTATCGAAGAGGTGCTGCATGTGGGCGGACTCCTGTTCAGATTTATTGATACTGCAGGACTAAGGCATTCTGAGGATGAGATAGAGGTGCTTGGGGTTGAGAGGACCAGGCTGAAGGTGGAGACCTCCGCGGTAGTGCTGGCGGTAGCCGAGGCCACTGACAATGCTGAAGATATTGCAGTGTTTTCAAGATCGGTTGCAGAACTGACAGGTTCCAATGATGCCAAAATCATCCTTGTCATTAATAAGTCCGACATGTCCTCTCCTGGCCAGATCGACGGTCTGAAGAGGGAGCTTTCAGGCAGGTGTGCATTCCCGGTAATCTTTGTCTCCGCTACCTGTTCATCCGGAATAGATCATCTGAAGGAGCAGCTTTTAGCATCCGTTGAGACCGGGCGGCTTGATGCCCCGCAGCATATCGTGACCAATGCCAGGCATTATGAGGCATTAAAGAATGTCTCGGAGTCGCTGCAGAGGGTCCTTGACGGTTTCCGTGACGGCATCCCCACCGTACTGATTGCCACTGACGTACGCCAGGCAATATATTACCTGGGTCTCATAACCGGCAAGATCACCCCGGAAGACATCCTGGGAGAGATCTTCTCAAGATTCTGTATTGGAAAATAATTCCTCATTATTATACCCATTAATAAACCATCAATAAACCCACGATAATTGGGGTTATTCGCACTTAAACAGCATAAGTGTGTTTATAACTAACTTCGGGTTATCAGGTTCTGGGTTTATACGTTCCCTGCACTTGTTGCCCCGTCAGTTTGCTCCAGTGCTGGCGGGGCTATTTTATTGTTACGGGGTGTTGAATAAGGCCGTTTAAGGCACCATCAATAAAAGTGAACCAATCTATTGACTTGCGGTCAGTGTTTTCATACCTTTGATAAGAGGCAGCCCTTCCAATTTATCAGACAGTTCCCTATCCGGGAACCAATGCAGCGAGACGGGGTCTGTCTTTTATTTAAAATATGTCTAGTTTTCGTATACATATAAACAAGTTTGCCATAATGACAATAAAAGATCCAAACATTTTGATTCTTCACGAAACTAAATTTATTGAAATGAATAGAAAAGTGTTTAATAGTCTAATAATCGTTTTTGCATCATTCTTCATAGGTTTTGGCACTAACCCAAGGGATACTGCAAATTCGACGAAATTGTCACAAGCTGAAAAAAGTCCCTGGTCACAAAAAGCCGACTTAAATATGGCGAGAGGAATGCATGCTATTGCAAGTGTAAATGGAAGGATTTATGCGATGGGTGGAAATCAACAACCAAACAATTCTGTGGAAGAATATGAACCTATTACTGGTACATGGACCTATAAATCTCCCATGCAAACTGGAAGATCTGATTTTTCTTGCTGCATTTTAAATGAGAAGATTTATACCATAGGAGGATGGGTAAAACAGGAAACTTTATCTGCTGTTGAAGAATACGATCCGTCAACTGATACATGGACAAATAAACCCCCTATGCCTACAACACGATGGGGTCACAGCCCCGTAACTGTTAATGGGAAAATCTATGTAATCGGAGGTGCAACAGGTTGGCCAGTGGATAAAATTTTTAACACTATTGAGGTATTTGATCCTGCAACAAATACCTGGGCAACTCAGGGCACTTTACCAACTCCAAGATGGATGTTATCCTGCTGTGTTGTTAATGGGAAAATATATGCAATTGGGGGGTATGATGGTAACGAACCAGTCTCAACTGTGGAAGAATACAATCCGATAACAGATACCTGGACAACAAAATCTCCCATGCCAACAGCCAGATGGGCTCTTGCTACTTCAGAAGTAAACGGAAAGATCTATGCAATTGGGGGTGGAAATGTTTACCCACCAACAACAGCATATAGAATAGTTGAGGAATATGATCCTGCCACAGACGCTTGGACTACAAAAGCTCCTATGCCAGAAGGAAGGCTTGGTATAGCAGCATGTGAGATAAATGGGAAGATATATGTGCCTGGAGGAGGAGGAATTAAAGCCAGCGACTCTTATTCGGAATTATATGTTTATGATCCTGTTATTGATACAATTGGAGATTTGAAGAAAAAGTGATTTGAACATAAAGTACGGTCTACGGATTCGTATAAATCAATCAATTAAATTTAACACTATGGCTAACATGCGGTATAATTAATAGCCTTGTCATGCTTTTTGCAGTGACTCGCAAGGGCCAACTCGCTATAGACATAAGAAATCTTAACTTCATAGATGGAACGTGAAGGCGATATGAGAAATTTGCAAAAAGCACGCCACCCCGAGGACTCGGGGCAGGCTACTAATCATACCGCTGACCGTTGGCAATAATTTTATGGCGAATCTTCTTTATTAATATAGCGGTCTCTTATGTATAACTAAAAAAACAAAAAATTATGAAAACTAAAACATTATTTTTAGCAGTAGTATTTTTATTTCTTGGCGGGTTATTTGGATGTGAAAAAGAATACACTGATGTTGCTGGTCTTTGGGACACTAGTTGGGGTATGATGACATTAACGCAGAGTGCAAGTGGTGACGTTACTGGAACGTATGATTACGATAGTGGTGCGATACAGGGTAAACTTACAGGCACTACCTTAAGTGGCACTTGGACTGAGACCAATAGTCAGGGTACTTTTGTCTTTGAATTCAATCCCCAGTTCACTACATTTGATGGGGTATGGGGATATGATAATGAAACTCCTACTCATGACGATTGGTTTGGGACAAGAGTCGAATAAAAGAATAAGAATTAAGAATGTGTTTTGACAGGAGTGATATTAACACATGTTTTATCAGAATATATTGTTTCTCATGTATTTGGCTTTTTTTGGGGGGGCTGCCTTTTATGTGTTTGTACCGCTGGTGAAAGTGTCAATAATGTCAGAAATGTCACTATAATGTATTTTTCTGAAAAATTGAATTCTTGAGTTATTATCAGGTTGAAGGGGCTAAACCCCCTCCCCTCCCGGGGGTAATTTCCCCGGTTGTACCTGAATGTCATAACTAATTGATATACAGTTTAAAATAAATTCTGTATAGGGAAGTAAAGACCTTCAGAAATCCCTCCCGCAATAATTATTAAACGCAAAAAAGCCCCTGGTCAAGGGACTTTTCTGTTCATGAATATTTTGTTGTGCGATTATAACGTCGGGAAACTAAGATTTAACCGGCGACCGGAGATCTCAGAAAGCCCTTCCCGATGTATGGCCGAAAAGGTAGAAGAGGCCCAACTGAATCCCTCTATTTGCTCCTTTCAACTCACTGCTTTTGTAAATGTCGCTTAAGCCGTGGTTATATCTTAAATCAATACCAAAGCCTGATGATGGAACAACATAACTCACTCCAACACTCAGTGCAAGGTCAAGTGGATTATAATCATGGTCGTTGTCTGAACTGACCAGGAACCCTATCTGCGGACCAGCTTGTATCCTGAACCCGTTGTCAAACATGTACTGAATCAGAAGCGGTACGTTGATATAATCCAGATTACGGCCTTTTGCACCCTGTGCGGAATATACCAACTCAGGCTGAAATGCGAATGTGCTGTTTATGTGGATATGGCCAAGAATACCAATGTTGTACCCTGTTCTCTGGTCGAAATTGGTATTGTCGTCTTGGTTGATGTTGTAATAGTTTAATCCGCCTTTGACCCCCAAGGTTACTAGTCCTGAACCGGGATTGCCATGCTGTGCACTGGCAACGCCTGTAATCAGGAACGCTGCAATTAATACAGGTAAAAATCTCATTTTCTGTTTCATCAGTTTTCTATTGGTTTCGTTTAACCCCTGTTATGTCAGGGGTCTGGTTATTGACGGCAAAGGTGCTTGTTTTTGATTGAGGCTGTGTTACATCTTTATGTTATCTTGTTACATAATTCACACATAATAAAAAAATTGTGATTGTACCTTTCTTCCGGATAATTCCGGACAGTTATGCGTACACTATTCAAAAGATTAATAGGACGGTCGTATCATCATTCGACACGGTCGGTGAGTTTCACTCTTTTGTTTCGGAAAATGCGAAGAAGTGCAATTTCTCCCATGGATCGCAGTGAACCCCCGTGCTGCGATACAAGACTTGTGACGCCCAACTGCAATACGGGGCTTATGACCTTGCCGAGTCCCGGCCCGGCCAGGCCTTTGAAAAGAAGGTTTGAAACCAATCTGGTGGCCAGCCCCAGTGATGTTCCAAGAATGTTATCTATCAGATTTGGCGATGCGGTTATATTTTGCAACGCGCTACGAAGCAGGTTGACAGGCTTAAAGGTTTCATAAGTGGCCTGGAATTGCGCAATAAGCAACTTCCCATTGGCAGCATGCTCATCCTCAAGTAACTGGATTGTCTTTTTAAGGTCTGCGGTTGAAGTTATTGTACGCATCTGATTTTATTTGAGAACCTCCCTGATGATATAATCGCCCACCTTTTTCTTAAGCCATTTATGCATGAAGAGATGGAACATCAGGGCAATGATTCCATAAAAAGCCGCAACTGCAAAAAAGCCTAAGAAGAGATTGCCGAGGAGCCCACCCAGCCAAATAGCAGCACCCAGACTAAGGAACAGCAGAAAAATAGCCGCTGATACAATGACTACCAGCCTGGGTACAATTTCTGACACTATATCAGATACTTTGTCGAGAGCCTTCAGCTTGACCAGCTCTATCTCTGCCTTGCCGAATTGTGCAGCTTTATCAAGCAGTTCATCGATGGTCTGCGAATTATCTTCCATAGCCGATGTCATAAAACCACGGTTATGATCGTGCACAATGCAAAATCATCACGCAGAAGCCGTTTTTACCTTTTTATCAGACTCTCCCTTTACACCGCTTCCTTTATCATCATGGTCATGCTCTTCAGAGCTTACCGTTTCATATTTTTCAGATATTTCATCAAGGAATTCATTGAATTTATCCTTGATTGAATCCATGAATTCATCTCCCTTTCCGGATATTTTTTTCCGGGTTTCAGACCCTTTTTCCGGGGCAAAGAGAATCCCTAACGCTGCGCCGGCAGCAATGCCAGCCAATAATGCCAATACTACTTTTCCTGAACTCATAATTGACTTAATTTAAAAATCCGCTTCGGTCACCCCGCCTAAACCACCCTAACTAACCTATACCAATCTCGAAATTGAAGTACCCGGGTTTATTCCGAAGCGGACTTGATTATTATTAATGAAGTAACATGTCTAGAGGATTCTCTTTCCCTGGATAATCCTTACCACAATTGCAATGACAGCAATGACAAGCAGGGCATGAATCAATCCTCCCGCATGGAGACCGATAAATCCTATCGCCCAGGCAATAATCAATACTACTGCGATGATGTAGAGTAAGTTTCCCATGATATTGTTCTTTATTTATTTACAAATTGCTATTAAATATCAGTTCGTTTCAATAACGTGATATAATTTATTGTAAAGATAGAACATCTTGCATGGGAAATAGTTACATGATTTCATAATAAATTACATGATTCACACATTACGGGAGTTTCCTGACCATAATGCATTCAGGAAAACAATACCAGATCCAATCAAAAGGGTTAAGGGAAATCACAGGTTGTCAGAAGAACAGGCTCGCCAGTATCTGTCAGAAGATGGCCCCTGGGCCTATCACTGCTGCAATGAACTCCGGTGCCGGTATACAAGAAGGAGTCCGGTCACAATACCTGCCAAAATCAAACCGATATCTTCGACAACACCCAGCCTAACCGGAACAAACCCGGTTAGGGCGTAAACGACAGGGATGACTGGAACTATCTTTGGCATTGGTTTTTCAGTCCACAGGAGCAACCCCAGCGTGAAGATGGCTGTCGGGCATGGCATCATTCCTGTAAGAAGCAGATGAGGATACTCCCTGCCGGTAAGATGTGCTATCAATGGGTAGCCTGCGAGTGAATAGATAATCAGAATGCCCCCAATCAAACCGCAGAGATCTGCTCTTACCCTGAAAGTTAGTCGGTTCAGGTAAAGACCGGCCACCGCCAGTATGATGCCTTCGAGTATAAACATTACCACGAAAATGTATGCCATGGGATAAAGCTTGCTGAAGTAAAGCAGGTTAAAGACTGTCCCTACCCAGATCCAGAGAAATACAAGGATCACGGTAACGGCTTTACCGGAATAGTTGGTTTTCCTGATTGCGAAGTATATGACGATTGCAGCAAGGAGATACATAAAAATGTGTGCCGGCCACCAGTCTGTGTTGAACCGTTCCAGCATCGCCAGAAACTCATCAAAGGTGAATGGGACACTCATTCTCACATGCATTAGTTATGATCAGTCTTTTATACAGCGGACGGAATAACCATAATGTCTGCTGCGCTGATGCCTGTCGCTTCCTTGTATGTCGTACCCCAGGTACCGCATCCGATATTCATCAGGGTTGTTAGCCGGGGTAGTGGTAAGATAGCCCGTCCACTCCCTGAACCAGTCGAACTCACCCGGGGGCCTTCGGTAACCTGTGCCATAGGCGGAGAATCCTGAATTATTGTTAGCACCCAGGTTTGGAGCATTCCAGTTGGCGGTGGCCTTAAGCTTTCCACCCACGTTCTGATCTTCGCCCCGGACAGCATCAAGGTATGCTTCTGCCTGGGGCAGGCCAAGCTCAAGCTCGAGATCGATCCATTCAGCATCACTTGGAATATGCCAGCCGGTCGGACACAATCCCCTTGTTTCAAATACTGCGTAACCATTATAAAGTCCTCCCAAAGTACTCTTGTTGGAGGCACTATTCTCAGGCCAGCAGTAGGCAGGGCTGGAGAGAGCGGCCCACTCAGCCTCCCCGGTTACCATCGGAATGGCTGTGCCATCCCTGAATTTAGTAGTCCGCAGGTTCTCTGCCATCCAGATATTTCCCCCTATGGAAATTATTTTGTAAACATTGCCGTCAACATCAGTCAAATTATCATTGTTTCCCTTCTGACAACTGACAATAAGCAACATACAGAAAATCCCGGCTGCCATGGCCGCAATAATCCTGATCGGGGTACTTTTCATATGCAATTGATTTTAGAGGTCAGAAAATCAAAATACTTCGTATCGTAGAGTAGTTATGTCCGCCGGTCAATGTCATCTAATTTATAACTTTTTTCAGAACTGCCAAAAATAATAGTCCTTATTCTAAAACTATTTCTGTTGTCTGTGCGAGAAGCGGTATTTACCTCTGAGGCCTATCAGTTTTTTACACATCTTACGGGGATGGCATCGGCTTCATGATCACATGTGCCGGCGCCCGAGTCCGTAGCTGGAATTGAACATAACAAACCCCCAGAGGATGACGTGGTAGTAATCATGGAAATTTGTAGCAGTGAACCAGTTCCCCGATATCCCCAGGCCATCAAATTCCCCGTCTGTCCACCGGGTTTGCTCTGGTGAAAGCAAATGAGGCGTTGAATACCCGGCATTAATGAAGGGTCTTTAGTCTATTGCGGCGCCTATAAGGGCAATGGTTCCAAAAAAATCCGGGAATGATTTGGCCACCGCCTCCGCACCGGTTATTGTCACCTCACCGTTGGAGGTCAGGGCCATCACCGCGGCCATCATGGCTATGCGGTGATCGTTATGTGAGGTGACGACTGCTCCGCGAACTTCACCTCCATCTGATGAGCATCTCATCACCCACAATGCGTGCCCTGATATCCATTGCGCTCAACACAGCGGTTATCGCCCCTGCCCTGTCGCTCTCCTTATGCTCCAGCCTGCTCACCCCCCTGATCCGGCTGGTGCCGCTGCACCGTGCTGCAAGTGCTGCCAGCGGGGGAAACAGATCCGGACAGTCGGTGGCATCAAAATTGAATGCCCTCAGCTCATACCTCTCAGCCATGACCCTGCCGCCATCTACCGTCAGGCGGCAGCCGGCATCATGGAGGGCCTGCATGATTGCCATGTCAGCCTGCAAGCTGTTTATTTTCAGGTTTCTGACTGTAACCGTCCCGGCCACGGCACCTGCAACAAGCAGGAAGGCCGCGCCGCTCCAGTCGCCCTCAATACTGTATTCGCGCGCCTGATACGACTGGTTTCCCGGTATGATAAAATGACTGAACCCTCTGTTCTCCACGTAAACCCCGAAATCGGACAGCAGCTCAAGCGTGAGGCTGATATAAGGCCTGCTCTTCAGGTTACTGACCTCTATCTCACTGTCGGAGCCGGCAAGCGGAAGCGCCATCAGCAGCCCTGTAAGAAGCTGTGAGCCTGTTGATCCGTCGATGACCGCCCTCCCTCCTCTCAGCCTGCCTCTGAGAATGACTGGCAGCAAACCGTTGCTCGTCTTCACCGTTACTCCCAGCTGAATGAGTGCCTCTTCTATCATCTTAACAGGTCTCTTCACCAGCGATCCCTCCCCGGTGAGACTTACATTATCCGATAGCAGGGCCGCTAAGGGTGAAAACATACGCAGGGCCAGTCCAGACTCTCCGCAGTGCAGTTCAACCGGGGAGCCCGCCACCCGTCCTGGCCGAATGGTAATGGAGCTGGTGTCCTTCGATACCCTGGCACCCAGGGCCTTGGCCATACTGATGGCGGCAAGGGAGTCATTGCAGAACGAAGGATTGCAAATCACAGTAGTTCCATCCGCCAGCAAACCGGCAGCTATTGCTCTCTGCGTCAAGCTTTTGCTTGGCGGGGCTTCAACTATACCTTTAAGTGGCGAAGGATAAACGGTGATCTCCATTACCAGTTGAATATTGGGGAATTTGTCCGGTCTCCCGGTATGCTAAATTAGTCTTCTTTCATTACTTTCATCTGATGGGCAATCGATTCCTGGTGTATGGCCTCCAGGATTGTATGAATGAATTCGGGTGTCAGACCCTTCCTGACACCTTTCTCTACCGCATTGCCCACCAGCTCCTTCCACCTGGTGCTCTGAAGGATGGTGATGTTGTGTTCCTTCTTGAACCTTCCGATGGTCTCTGCCACCATCATCCGGCTCTCAAGGATGTCAAGCAGGAGATTATCATATACGTCGATCTGGCTGCGCAGGTCTTCAATTGTCTCCAGAAACTCAGGGTCATCCGATGTCGGTGACCTGAGTATGAGGCTGTCAAGTATCTCAATCAGCTCTGAAGGGGTGACCTGTTGCTTCTTGTCGCTGAGGGCGGTGGAGGGATCGATGTGCGTCTCTATCATAAGGCCGTCATAGTTCAGGTCCATCGCCTTTTGTGACAGGTCGCCGATGAACGACCTGTCGCCTCCCATGTGACTCGGGTCGCACACGAGTCCAAGGTCTGGAATGCGCTGACGGAGTTCAACGGCTATCTGCCATCGCGGCTGGTTCCTGAAAGAGGATTTCTCCCAGGAGGAGAAACCGCGATGGATAGCAGCAATCCGACTGATGCCCGCCCTGCTTATCCTCTCTACTGCCCCTATCCACAGCTCAAGGTCAGGGTTAATGGGATTCTTGATAAACACCATGATATCAGCACCCTTGAGCGCGGCTGCTATTTCGTTCAGGGCAAAGGGATTGACACTTGTACGGGCGCCTATCCACACTGCATCCAGTCCATGCTTCAGGGCCTCGTAAACATGCTTCTCGGTAGCAACCTCCACCGAGACAGGAAGCCCATACTCCTCCCTGACCTTTCTGAGCCAGCCCAGTCCTATCGAGCCCACACCCTCAAACTGGTCAGGCCTGGTGCGGGGCTTCCATATGCCAGCCCGGAAGAGATCAACCCTGCCTGAGGCAGCCAGGCGGGCGGCGGTGCGCATGACCTGCTCCTCGCTCTCTGCGCTGCAGGGGCCTGCTATAACCAGTGGTCGTTGCTTATAAATAGGCCACTCCTCTATCGGGGAAATATTCAGCCTTTTCTGGTGGTAGTACAGTATTTTGTGTTTTTTCATCTTCCGTTATGTGATCATTTAAGTATCTGTCCTATCTCATTCGCCGACCTCATTATTTCACGCAGGGCGGCTCCATCACCGTTTTTTATATGTGTCTTGAAGAGTCGCATCTTCTCGATATATGTGTCAATCACCTCAAGTATCGGTCCGGAGTTGCCGATGAAGATCGGTGCCCAGGTGTCACCGCTGCTCTTCGAGAGCCGGACGCGTCTCAAACCCTCCTGCTGCCAGGGACATTATGTTCTTGTAGTCCTTCTCCTTGTCTAGCACGCACAGAGCCAGGGCGAAAGAGGTAATGTGGGATATATGGGATATATAGGCCACATGGACATCATGTTCAACGGAGTTCATATACTGTATGTGCATGTTAAGCGACTGCAGTAGGGCTGTGATGAGCTCCAGTGCATCCTCATCGCTGCGATCCGGGTCGCATATTATTGCCACCTTGTCGTAGAAGAGCCTGTCAAGGGCTGCTGCAGGACCGGAGTTCTCGGTTCCTGCCATAGGATGGGCTGACACATATCTCCCCCGGGCCGGGTGCGCTGACGCCAAAGCGCTTATGTCGGCCTTGGTTGAACCCATGTCTGTCACCACCTTCGAAGTTCCCCGGATCATATCAAGAATCCGGGGCAGGAGCTGGCAGTTTACATCGACGGGAGCACACAGTATTATGATATCCGACTTTTCGACAGCTTCCTCCAGCGGCAGGAATTCGTCGGCAAGACCCCGGTACATCGCTATGGTGCAGTGATGCTGGTTACTTTCCACACCGGTGATCCTCCCCGAGAAACCGTTGAGCCTGAGGCTTCGTGCCAGTGAGCCCCCGATGAGGCCCAGTCCTACTATACAAAGATTTGCGGACATAAATTTTCAGTTTGGTTAATTGACCGAATAATTTGAATTTGACTTGATCCGTTGAAGAGCTGCATCAAGGAGCTCCTCCGTTGCGCAGAGCGAAATCCTAATGTATCTCTTACCGTTGTTGCCGAAGACCGATCCGGGAGTGACAAAGACATGCTTATTATGCAGCAAATCCTCGGTAAGCCCGATGGCGTCTTCATAACCCCTCCGGGATTCTGCCCCAGAGAAAGAGACCTGCCTGCTCCTTGTCGAATGAGCATGAGAGTGCATTCATTATGTCAGCGGCCTTTTCCCTCCGCCGTACAGGTAGATCTCGTTGAGCCGCTCGTACCACTCGTCCGGCGCCGCCAGGGCCTCCGCAGCAGCAGCCTGTAACGGCTGAAACATGCCTGAGTCCATGTTGCTCTTCACCTTTAGCACATCATTGATGAACACGCTCTCACCGGCAACCATGCCTATCCTCCATCCCGCCATGTTATGCGATTTGCTGAGCGAGTTCAGCTCCAGTGCCACATCGCGGGCACCATCGATAGTAAAGATACTCAGATGATCATTATTCAGAATAAAACTATAGGGATTGTCATTACACAAAAGGATACTGTGCCTTCGGGCAAAGTCTGTCAGGCTCTCAAAAAGACGCGTGGAGCCCTTCGTGCCCGTGGGCATATGCGGATAGTTGATCCACATCATCTTTACCTTTTCCAATCCTGACGCCTCAATGATCTCAATATCAGGCATCCATCCGTTTTCTGCGGTAAGGTCATAGGGTCTGACAATGCCGCCTGCCAGTTTCGCGGCAGCACCGTAGGCCGGATATCCCGGGTCAGGCACCAGTACCTCATCGCCGGGGTCGAGAAAGGCCATGCTGATATGCATTATACCCTCCTTGGAGCCGATCAGAGGAAGTATCTCAGTATCAGCATCAAGAGTCACCCTGAAATACTTCTGATACCAGGCAGCAAAGGCTTTCCTGAGCTGAGGTATCCCCCTGTAACTCTGGTAGCCGTGATTTTTTATGCCGGAGGCATTCCTGCCAAGCTCCTCAATTACATTTGGTGAGGGCGGCATATCAGGACTGCCTATTCCGAGACTTATAACGTCTATCCCCTGCTCTCTCATGCGGGCTATCTCGGCCAGCTTTGTTGAGAAGTAGTACTCGTTCACCAGTCCGGTACGCGAGGCTGCTGTTATCATTGGTTTCTCCGCCATCTTCAAAAGTCGCATTACATTTTCAATGAAATACTCAACTGCGGCTCTCCCCTTAAAATATCCCCCTCTCACCACCCGATCGCCATACTGTCCTTTTCCACGATTGTTTTCATTTTCGAACTCCGGATAAAAAAAAGTCCCGCTTTCTGCGGGACTGCCTTCATCATATTTCTTATTCTTACAAAGATTTACAACTATTCAGTCCCTCTTTCCGGATGGTAATAGAAATAGTAAAACGAAAAGCTGTATGGTGTCCTTATTCTCATCATGTCACCGGCAAAAATACATAAAAATCAGAAAAATCCGAATGGCATAAAAAAAATATATTTCTTTTTATTTTAATCTTAAGGAGTATCTTTATTTTCTTAATATGCCACTCGAGATTGAAAGAAAGTTTCTTGTCTGTGGGGATTTCAGAAAAAATGCCACGGAAGCGACGGAGATCGTGCAGGGATATCTTTCCTCATTGCCGGGCCGCACAGTAAGGGTACGTATACGCGGAGAGCAGGGTTATATCACGGTCAAGGGGAAAGCGGGGGAGTCAGGAATTGACAGGTTTGAATGGGGAAAAGGCGATTCCCGTTGATGATGCGCGCGAGTTGCTCAGGTTGTGCCGACGCCCACCCGGTCGAGAAGACCCGTTATCTTGTGCCTTATGGTGGCCATCTCTTCGAGGTGGATGTTTTCGCGAGAGAACAAGGGACTGGTGATTGCGGAGATAGAACTCTCCTCGGCTGATGAAGAGTTTAAAAAGCCACCGTGGCTTGGCGAGGAGGTCTCATTTGACCCAAGGTATTATAACTCAGCCCTGGCAGTCAACCCTTATAAAAGCTGGTAATGCCGAAAAGAAGCCGCGCCGAATTAACCCGGATAATCATAGCTGTTCTGTTGTTGACAGCTGCCATAGGCATTGCTTCGATGACCGTGGGACGCGACATCTATTACGGTTCGCGTGACGAGGGTATGCTTTCGTTTGCCATCGTAAACGCCATGCGGCTATCTCTTTTTTCTCTTCATGCCGGTTGAAGTGGCGTTTGTATATTATCTACAGGGCGACATAAGTGTTCCGGCGCTGACAGCTGTGGCAATAAGCACGGCTCTCTTCTCACAGTCGATTGACTATTCCATTGGTCTTTTAATGAGCAACAAATTCATTGACAGTCTCATTGGAAGAAAGCGGTATGTAAAGGCGGAGAAGTATATCGAAAAGTACGGCAACGTCACAATTTTTGTCTTCAACGCATTACCCCTCTCCTCTCCCGTTATTTCGCTGGCGGCCGGAATGCTGCGAACACGGATAAGAGACACAGTGATCTTCACTCTACTGGGACTGATGGTCAAGTACCTCGCCCTGATCCTGATTTTCTAGTATTGCCCTTCAGGCCATCCACTACTTTATCGGATAATAATAATCCTGGCTGAGGTTACTTCCAGAACTGCAAAAGCAATCCGAAGGTGATGAAGAGGATCAATTGATAACCGCCCTGTATCAGGAAACGTGCCCATTTAAGTTTCCCGCTCTCATTGGTCCACATTACGGCACCGGCAAGAGTCGGTATAACGAAGGCAGCCCATATCCACAATGATCTCTCAACTCCCCCTGCAAGCTTTGTGTCGGCTATAAGTTGTGCCAGTACCAGAACCTGGAAGAGGGTCATCATGAACTGGACAAGATAGAGCGGACCGGCCGTTTTCTGCATTTTCTTTTTAGTTTCCGGATCGGACATGTCAGCACCGAGTATCTCGGCCCATTTTTTCCCGAAAATAGGACCGTACCAGATGGCCCCGATGACCATAGAAAGGACCGCGCCAGCAACAACGGCCCAGTAATTGACATTAAGTGGTTCCATTTGAGTAATTGTTAAAATAGCCAATAATAAACAACCATACAGGATATATGGTTCATTTTCAATAGCGATCGAAAATCGAGGCGGAAAAGGATTATTGAACTATTCTGGTGATAAAGCCACTGGCCTCAACAGAAATACCAGGCATTCCTTCGCTCGGATAAGGAAAGATGTCAGTTTCTCCTGCGTATGTTTCCGGAGAACTCGATTTCTATTATCAAATGTGCTATTTTGAATCTATTACAGCATTTATTTTTCCCCAAAGTTCATTGTCAAACCCAGAAAGAGCAAAACTGGGATTCTGTGGATCAGATGCATCACCCATTCTTATAATAACCATTTTTTTGCCCGGAATCACATAAATGCGCTGATCTTCTGCGCCCATGGCTGCATACATATCTGATGGAGCATTTGGTATCAGGGTTCCCGGATAAACATTCTGAGACCCGGGAACCATAAAGCTGGTTTTACCGTTTAACCACCAGAAGTATCCGTAGGATGGATTGATGTTTTGGGAGGAACTGATAGCGGCACTGAAGTATGTTTCATTCAGTATTTGTTCGTTCTTCCATTTACCCTTGTTAAGGGCCAGAAGCCCAAACCTTGCCATACTGCGGGTATTACTGTGATAAATCTTAAAAATAAGTCCGTTATTCCAGAACCCATCCATACCGATTTTGTTCTTCAGCTTAGCATTGAAGTAGGCTTCAAAATCCTGATTGGCCGGCATCAGCAACAACATCCATCAAAACCTGGAAGACATTATGATAAGACCACCTGGCTCCGGCGTCTGCAAGATATGTTAGGTTCGATTTTATTACGAGATTGGATTCATCATTGATCCCCGAGGTCATTGAGAGCAGGTGTTTCGGTGTGATCAGGTTCTCTTTATCTAATGGTTCACTTGTCCACCCCGTAACCCAGATAACCAGATACTTTGTTATCGATATCCAACAATCCATCCTGCTGTGCAATGAGGGTTGTGGTTGCCCACCAAGGTCTTTCCGGCGCTGTTCCATTGCCAGGTAGTGGTTGGCGTATGTCCGTTAAAATACTCCTCCATAGCAATTCGTCCATTGACAAGGATCATAAAAGATCTGGTATTTTTCTGAATTAAATAATCCTTTAAAGGTTGAACGGCACTTTCGTTCCACTCCAAACTGGATAAAGATTTTGTATCCCATTCATTATCTGAAGGGAAATACATGGAATCATCAGGTTGGTCATCATCATCGTTTTTGTTGCATCCTGCAAATGGAAGCCAGCAGCAGCAAAAGGATTATCAGGTATTTCATAAGATAACAGCGTGTTTAATTTGACACATTATTATTATGATTATACGACATGAGTCTCGAAATGTTTGATATTCATAATTACTTTCAAGGAGATTGTGATGGATTATTAACCTGTCTTGTCATGCGGATCAGATTTTATCACCGGAAAGTATGAACCGGCTCATGATCAGGAGAGGTTATAAATTCAAAAGGCGAGAGCAATAGTGGGAACGTGAGAGAGAAAAACCGGAGGCTATCGTGGCCTCCGGCAGCGCAAATATGTAATCTCTAAAACGTGGAAAAGAGCTCTTTTGGATGGAAGGGTCATGACTGCTTTGCAAACTGCACCTCGCAGAAGATGCGTACCTCTTCGCTGACAAGAACACCGCCACTCTCAAGGGCTGCATTCCAGTTCAATCCCCACTCCTTACGGTTGATCTTGCCTGTCAGGCTGAAACCTGCCTTGAGATTACCCCAGGGATCCTTACCTATCCCACCTGGTTCAACATCAAGCTTAACGGGCTTCGTGATATCCTTAATGGTAAGATTGCCATTGAGGTGTGAAATCTTCATCATCAACCTTCTCAATAGAGGTGGATTCGAACTGCAGATAAGGGATATTTCTCAACATCAAAGAGAGTCGGCACTCTTAAGATGCGCATCTCGCTGCATCAGCGATTGGTGAAAACAGATGCCGCAGCTGCCTGAAATCTAATCTTTGCCGTGGAAAAATCATCTCCATCTGGTCTCAGCCTCAGAGGAAAACTCCTTGAAGGTTCCTGTGACAGTGGTTATCATCATGTGCTTGACTTTGAACTGAATCTCACTGTGCGAGGGATCTATAACCCATTTTGTAGTTTCCATGGTATTCTATCTTTAAATGTTTGACGTTTATCCGTTATGATTGCAGAACAACCACACCTTTGTTTTTGTTCAACAGATGTTGCACAAGACGTTCAATCGGCAGTCAAAATCAGTCGGCAGTCGGCAGTCCACAGTCGGCAGCAGTAGTTATTGATAGTCTGGAGTCAGGAGACTGAAGTTCCGACACTGCGTGCTACGGGATTGAGTCTGCCTCCTAAGTCGGAGCCTCAGACGGAGGACTGAGGACTGAGCCTCAGATGGGATACTTAACCCCTGTCAGTGATTCGGGCACCTCCCAGAGTGCTGAGCAGACAGGTCAGCCTTGAACAGTTTTGAGACATAGATTGGTCATGATAGGGTTACCTTTCGTGTTACGGGAACTCATCCAGGGACCGATATACTCTCCGCCGCGCATATCGGGATGGGTGGCTGCATATAGCGTAGGCAGTGCCCCTTTCGCGGCAGGCTGGGCCACAATGCTCATGAGTGACTTCATAATAATCCCTGTCTCTTTGCCCGAGCCTCGAGACAGCAGGTTGGTGACACTGATGCCCAA
>JAXHLF010000013.1:0-119497 GCA_034522515.1 Bacteroidales bacterium
CTAAATCAGGCCATTTTTTTCACTTTTAGGCAGTTTAGGAAAATATTCCTCCTTCATCTGGTCAAACTCTTCCCGTTCAAAAAGGCGAAAGTCCTTAGAGTCCATAAAGTCCATAAAGTCCGTAAAGTCTGTAAAGTCAAAGTCTTTAAAGTCAGAAGTCTGTAAAGTCAAAAGTCTAAAGTCAGAAGCACAGAAAGCATTATTTTCGCGGAGCGGATCAAAGTGATAATTCTTTAACCTCTTAATTCCAAATTCCAATTCGCAATTATTTAGCCCTCTTCCGGTTCAATATCAAGACTCACTCTCTCCTGCTGCGGAGTTCAAGATCCTGTTAAAACTATCCCTAAACCATTCAAAACAGAACGACCGCCTTTAACCCCTCCGCCGTCTCCACCAGGTGAGTGAAAAAGGTGAAGTTTTAACCCTGGGCGATAAGTGCATCACGGTGAATATGCTCATGGCCGTCGTCAAGAAGTTCTGACAGTATCTTGCGGTTAGCCCTGGGCTCGCATGAACATTCCTCACATAATTATTCTGGTCGCGGTTAAGGCGGTTGTTGAAGTTGTTGCCGGCACGATTCTGGTTGGAGCAGAATTTCTTCTCAGACCGGCCCAGGAGCTTCGCTAGGTAGAGACATACTCGTTCCACGGCAGGTTGTTTATCAAAGTTATTAAATTAAACATAAAGGATAATCACATCCCATTAATTTGATCACAGAAAACGATTACAAACGGATATAAGCGACTGCTAAATGTATGAAATGATTAACAACCGGATCATGTGCTTCAAAGGGTACAATTTGTTTCCGTTAACAGCATTA
Source organism: Bacteroidales bacterium (assembly GCA_034522515.1). Classification (GTDB taxonomy): domain Bacteria; phylum Bacteroidota; class Bacteroidia; order Bacteroidales; family VadinHA17; genus SR-FBR-E99. The sequence continues at coordinate 821 of JAXHLF010000013.1, forward strand.
TTAACCTCAAAACAAAAAACTATGAATGCATTAAGAAACAAGGTACAGCTGATCGGCCGCCTAGGCCAAGACGCCGGAGATCAAAACGCTTGAGAGCGGAAAGAAGATCACCACTACCATCGCCACCAATGACAATTGCGAGGTGCGACGGCACGAAGGTGGAAGAACAACGTGGCACAGGCATTGTTGCCCCCTGGAACGGTCTGGCTAGACTCTCCTCGAAGTTCCTCAGGAAGGGCCGTGAGGTCTGCATCGAGGGGCGTATAAGAACTCCGCAGCTACACAACAGACGGACTGCAGAAGAATGTCACCGAGATCGTGGCTTCGGATATGGTACTGCTAGGCTCAGGAGCCAAATGCCAAAACCAGGGAGGACTCTCCCAGGGAAGGCAAGGCCAAGAGGGCAAGGTGGAGGAGAAGTTCATGAGGACAGGCATGTGTGGGTGTTGTGTCACGCATCTGCAGCCCCGGTCGACGGCCGGGGCTTTGGTTTAGTGGAGTGAGAAATCTATGGTCAGCAGCCGGGGGTGCAACTTCACATTCCTTAACGATTGGCTGCAGCTTCTCTCCCGGCCCTCAGAGCCTTTAAATTGATATCGACAACCTCCTCCCCCTTGCGCCTGAAAAGCTGCTTGACAGCATTCTCGAGGCTCTCAAATGGCAGGGCGATGAATGATGAAGCGGCACCAAGAATGACCATGTTGCCCGACCTCGACGAGCCCAGGTCCTTTGCAATGGCGTCAGCATCAAGGACTATGGTGTTGCCAGTCTTCTTCAGTTCTGCCAGTATCTCTTCAACTACGGGGTAATCAGGTATGTTGACGTATGGCACGGAACTGGTCACGATCCATCCGTCCGGAGAAAGCCATGGCAGGTATCGCAAAGCTTCCATCGGCTCAACACTGATTATCAGATCCGCCTGGCCGTCAGGGATGAGATCGGAGTGTATCTCCGTGTCTGACAGCCTGAGGTGCGACTGTACATCACCTCCCCTCTGACTCATCCCATGCACTTCCGACTGTTTCAGGAAGAGGTTCTTTTCTACGGCAGCCAGTCCAATGGTGGCTGCGATTGAGAGGATCCCCTGCCCCCCCACGCCTGCCAGAATAATGTCACACTTCATATCATTCCATGTTTTTATTCTTCTCCGATGCTTCAGCTTTTTTGTTTCTCGATGCTGTCTGGATGCACTCCCTGCGGGCAAGCACTACTGACAGTCCGTGATGCATCATCTCCTCCCTGATAACGGATACGTTCTCGTCGTGGTTTTTCCTGAGAGGAACGATCACCCTCAGGTGTTCACGGCTCACACCCAGCCCCAGGCAGATGCTTTCAAGCCTGTCAGTTGCCTGCGATTGTTGCCCTCCTGTCATTCCGGTTGTGGAGTTGTCGGAAATAATCAGGGTGATCGGAGAATCCTTTATAACCGCATCGAGCAATCCTGTCATTCCTGAATGGGTGAAGGTCGAGTCACCTATGACTGCCACGGCCGGAAAGAGCCCGGCGTCAGTGGCGCCTATTGCCATTGTCACCGATGCGCCCATATCAACGCATGAATTGACCATATTATAAGGAGCAAGGGCACCGAGCGTATAGCAGCCGATGTCTGAAAAAACCCTTCCCGGTCCGTACTCTTTCAGCACAACGTCAAGTGCAGCATAGACGTCAGCATGGCTGCAACCCTTGCAGAATGACGGCGGACGCTGCCTGACAATGGATGGAACCTCCTTGCGTGGCAAGGTTTGAATACCCAGTGCTTTGGCCACAATGGCAGGATTAAGTTCCCCGTCGCGGGGGACGGTACCGTCAAGACGCCCCATCACCCTGACATCCCTGTCGAGCAGGCCTCGAAGCTGCTCCTCAATCATGGGATACCCTTCTTCAAGTACCAGCACCTTCTCACAGCTCTCAACCAGCTGAGCCACTTTGGCCCTGTCAATGGGATAGGCAGCTATTGAGAGAATGGGCTAATCATCCTGATTACCGGAGATGTTTTCAAGAAGATAGTTATAAGCTATGCCGCATGTTATTATACCGGTCTTGCCCTGGCCCCTGCCAAGCCTGTTCCATCCTGAGATGACATGATCAGAGGGCATGGTCTCAAACAGGTTTGTGAGAGCCCTGTACTGTTTCCGGGCTATTGCCGGCAGAAGCACGAACTGCCGGGGATTTGAAGGCAACGTCTGCAGGTTTTGGGGCCTGCGGTTGCGAAGTGTTACGGAGGCCCGTGAATGAGCCAGCCGCGTGGTAATACGCAGAAGAACCGGCAACCTGAATTTTTCAGACAGTTCAAAGGCATCAAAGACCATATCATATGCTTCCTGCTGATTCCTCGGCTCAAAGACGGGCACCAGCGCAAACTTACCGTAGAAACGGGAATCCTGCTCATTCTGCGAAGAGTGCATCGAGGGATCATCGGCAGCAACTACAACAAGTCCGCCGTTGACACCTGTGACGGCCGAGTTGATGAATGCATCAGCGGCAACATTAAGGCCCACGTGCTTCATGGCAACCATCGCCCTTTTCCCTGCATATGACATCCCCAGGGCAGCTTCCATGGCAGTCTTTTCATTTGATGACCACTCACGGTGCACATTCTCCTTTACTGCCTGAGGGGAAGACTGAACATACTCCATGATCTCAGTGGAAGGCGTGCCGGGATAGGCATACATGCCGCTCATGCCGGCATCCAGGGCTGCCTGTGCAATAGCCTCATCACCAAGCAATAACTGTTTATGCATATAATTTTAGCTTTATTAATTTCTTAGTCTGATGACAGTAAAGATGATTAAAGTTAAGTTAAAATCAAGAATTAAATGTCATTATTGTTTACTTTACAACGCAAAATTAACTGTCATTGAAGAAGTTTTTGGTGATTTGTATCATGCTGGCCGTTTCGGGTGTATTGGCCAGCGCGCAGGATGAAAATAAAAGGTTCATTCAGATTGACGGACTGACAGCTGACGAAAGGGGCTTTATCGTACCTGATGTAAGCATATATTCAAAACATCTGCGCAGAGGCGCCGCCAGCGATCACAGGGGCATTTTCTCCATCATCAGCATGCCCGGTGATACCATATTCTTCAGCGCCATAGGATACAAGTCAACCATTCTTACCATACCTCCATCCATCTCGGGAAATCACTTCATAACTGATGTGAAGCTGGTAACTGACACTATAATGATCGGGGAGGTACTCGTGCTTCCCTGGAAAACCTACTCGGAGTTCAAGAGGGCTGTGATAGAGAATAAACCAGTTGATCCGCTGATGGAGAACATGGAGTTTAACCTGGCACTGGTGGAACAGCAGATATGGAGTGACATGCGGGCCACGCCCGGTGAAGCATACAGGTACACCATGCAGCAGATGTCAGACAACCTCTACACGCGCGGACAGACGCCGGTCAATAACCTCCTCAACCCGTTTGCATGGCAGAAATTTGCACAGGGGGTCAAGAGCGGCCTTCTCAGGAATGAACCCTCCAAAAGCACCCCGGCAAAAAAGAGCAAGCCCCGCAAGAAAAAAAAGAATGACTGATGGCACTGTCATCAAGGATAAAAGCCCTTCTTACTCTTGTTTTTCTCATTACCATGCCCTCACTCCTCTCAGGACAGGAGATGATCTTCAGCGGCATTATCACTGATACTGCCGGCATAGCCATTCAGGGCGCAACGGTCTTTCTGCCAGATACAAGACAAGGCACAGTCACAGGTGATGACGGAAGATTTGCACTTCCATGGACTTCGGGGAGAGACCCCAGCAGGGTGATCTTTTCATGCATCGGATACCGTGCTGACACTCTTCTTGTTGGAACCGGCGATCTGAACGGCGATCTGAAGGTCATTCTTGCCGGAGAGACAATAGGAATAGAGGGAGTACAGGTAAAGGCATCAGGGCCGGACAACATCACCATTATTAACATACCTGCCGTGGCCGGGGCAGTCATCCCTTCCGTAACCGGAGGCATAGAAACAGTTATAACCACCCTCCCGGGTGTTGCCTCATTCAGCGAGCTCAGCTCAAGCTACTCTGTCAGAGGGGGAAGCTATGATGAAAACCTGGTCTACATTAATGATGTTGAGGTTTACAAGCCTTACCTGATAAGAGCGGGACAGCAGGAAGGACTCAGCAGGATCAATCCCGATCTCACCGCTTCGGTGCGCTTCTCTCCCGGAGGCTTCAGCGCATCATACGGTGACCGTATGTCATCAGTCCTCGATATCACATACCGTGAACCTGAAAGAAGCGAGGGATCGGTCTCTCTAAGTTTGCTGACATCCTCGGTCTATGCCGGTGCACGCAGCAGCGACAATAAGCTCTGGTTCATCGCGGGAGCCAGGTACCGAACCAATGCCATCCTTCTCAGGAGCCTCGACACCAGGGGAGATTACAATCCCCGCTTTGCCGACATACAGGCTATCGCGGGATACAGACCTGATGAAAGAACCACTCTGACACTTTCACTGTGGGGCTCATCAAACCGTTACTCCTTTATCCCGAGAAGCCAGACAACCACCTTCGGTACAGTAGATAAGGCCTACAGGCTCTATGCCTTCTTCGAGGGAGGCGAGCGCGACAGATATGATAGCGGCGGCGGCGCCATAACCCTGGATATCATGCATAACACCGCGCTATCATCAAAATTTATTTTGTCAGCCCATCTTGCGGATGAAGGTGAGAGTTACGATATCCGCGGCGCCTACAGCCTCTCTTCGCTTGACCTGACAGAAGGCACTGAAAATAATCCGGACACCCTCCTTAACGCCGGGTTGGGGAGCTGGCTCATGCATGCACGCAACAGACTCAGAACAGGAAATACGTCCCTCTCCTACCGTGGATCAGCCCTCGCTGGCAGGAATAGCTTTGAATGGGGAGTCACGGCCAAACATCGCAGCCATGACATCGCCTTGAATGAATGGCTCCGTGTAGATTCCGCGGGCTACACGGTTGGAGGCGACGGGGAGGTGCTGAGCCTGACCTCGTATACTGCCAGGAACAGTGTCGTCAGCAGCTTCGTCACCGAAGGCTGGCTCATCAGCCGGGCCCGCTTCACCATGGCAGGAAGGATGTGTGACCTGAACGCAGGCATCAGATCGTCATATGACACATACAATTCGGAACTGCTCATCTCGCCGCGTATATCTCTTACAATGGCATTGTCACCCGGCACATCGGCATACATAGCCGGCGGAGCATATCATCAGCCTCCCGGGGGCCGGGAGATGATGCTTGAGACAGATAACGGATCACACCTGCTAAAGGCACAGCGCTCATATCACCTGACGGCAGGAGTACGGTATGACTTCATCGCCTGGGAGAGACCCTTCAGGTTCACCGCGGAAGCATACGGCAAGCTGTTTGACATGCTCATACCCTATACCGTTGACAACGTCACGCTGATGTACTTCGGAGGGAACATTGCTGAGGGTTACGCTGCAGGGGTAGACATGAGGGTCAACGGGGAATTCGTCGCGGGGGTTGAATCATGGTTCAGCCTCTCAGTGATGAAGTCGGAGATGAAGATCCCATCATCCAACTCCGGATGGTATCCTGCTCCGTTCGACCAGAGAGTGAATTTCAGCATCTTCTTCCAGGATTACCTTCCAGGGCATCCCGATCTCAGGGCTCATATCAACATTGCATTTGGTACCGGCATTCCGACATCACCGCCGGAAAGTGATCCCTGGGATGTATGGTTCAGGATGCCCCCTTACAGGCGCATTGACATAGGCTTCTCGAAGGTACTGATCGGCCCCGGCAGAGACAAGGATCATGCCTTCATTGAGGAGCTGATTGCCGGGATCGAAATATACAATCTTGCCGATATCAGGAACACTATATCCTATACATGGATCCGTACTGTCAGGAACAGGGACGGCATAACACGTGAGTTTGCAGTCCCGAATTATCTCACCAGCCGAAGCCTTAATCTGAAACTGACGGCACGATTCTAACGTATAAGGGTTGTCATACAGGCAATTATTTATATTTTCGTACCCTGATGAACAGGTTTGAGATAACATTTACGGCGATAATGGCTACAATCATCGTACATCTGACTGTAGCCGTGATTTTTATGTCTGTAAAGGTCTCCGCCATGAAGCGCGAGATAGCTGCCGAGATTATCCTTGCCGTGGAGCAGGAACTCCCTGATCCGGCCATGAAGAAAGCCCTGGAACTGGCAAAGAACGAACTGTTTGATGGCGCCACCGCCGAGGAGATGGTCAACTGTAATAAAGAACCTGGCCGACAAACCTATTGACATTGACCCGAAGGAATATGAGGAAAGGGTCAAGGAGGAGCTGATAAAAAGCGGGATGCTCAATGAGAAAAACTTTATTGATGACCGGAAGATGGCGGAGGAGGCCGGAAGGGAAGAGATAGCCATCCCTGATGAGAATATCAAACCGCAGGTTGCTGAAAAAAGAGAAACCGGATGAGAAGGGGACCTTCAGGGGACCGACGCGTATCTTCTATGACCTTGCCGGCCGCCACCACGTCTTTCTTCCCATTCCCATTTATAAGTGCGAGGGGGCAGGTCAGATAACACTTGCAATAGTGGTCGACCGTGCCGGAAATGTAATCAAGGCTGCTCCCGCGTCATCGATGTCCTCTACCAAAGATCCCTGTCTCACTGAAACCGCTGTTACCCACGCTATGAGGTCAAGGTTCAGATACCGATCAGGGCGCTCCTGAGAAACAGGGCGGTTACCTGACATTCGTCTTTGTATCCCAGTAATGATCTGCTAAAAGAGTGTACCCTGTACCGGATAGTTATAGGGCATGATGAGCTCCTCCCTGTTACGGTCGGCGCGTACATTGGTTATGAGCGGGCTTATGGTATGAGCTCTCAGCATCTCTGAAGCGACAGGCTCCATCAGTGCTGTCAGTGCGTCAGCTGACACAGCCTCGCTGAGCCAGAGTTTTTCTGCTGTTGAGGGCAGAATTACAGGCATCCGTTTTTTTGTGTTGTGTATCTCCTCCATAAGCTCGTTGGCATGGGTGGTGACAACGGAGAATGTATCAAGCGTTATACCCCCCTGCATCGACCATGAATCCCATATCCCTGCCAGTGAAAATATCTCTTCATCGCGGAGAGCTATGTACCATGGTATTTTCCGCCCTCCCACATGTTGCCATTCAAAGAAGCCCCTGACCGGCACCAGGCACCTGCGAGAACTGAAGGAATCCCTGAAGGCGGGTTTGGAGGAGATGGTTTCGGAACGGGCATTGAAGGTCTTCATCATGATTTCCTTCGCCTCACTCTCGTCACCAACCCATGCTGGTATAAGCCCCCACCTCAGGAGCCTGATCCTTGCCGGCTCATCGGAACAGACCACCGGCAGGTGAGGCAGGCTAAAGGCATGATAATAAAAACTCGGACGGTAATTGTCATGGTCTGTGAGCTCAGCACCATAACGCTCCTCAAGCTCCTCCCTGATAATATTTACATTAACTGTAAAACACACATCTCCTGACTTTCCGACTTTAAACGCTGGCTTTACTCTTTCAGCCTTTCGACTTCTGGCTTCTGGCTTCGACTTCTGACTTCTGATCTTTAGCCTACCGGCCTGTCCAACCGTCAGCCCTTTTATTTTCCTCCATTCAGTCCTTCAACCCTCAGGCTCTCGTCCCTGAGACCCTCGACCTTCACTTCTTCGACCTTCATACCCTGGGTCCTGATACCTTCGACCCTCAATTCTTCAGACCTAGGGGGACCGGCAGCGAATAGCTGAAAAGGTCTTCCCGGGGCCATTCCCTTACCCTCATGATAAATTTTGACATCATCTGGTCTATGTCTGAGGTCAGCTCCGGACCATTCCATGAACTGCTGTTCATAAGCACCACCCAGGCCGTACCGTCGGGCATCCTTTTCATCATCGCCGCTGTTCCCGAGAATGAACCTGTACGCCACCACGACCCGTTAGTCAGGGTTGCTCTCCATCCCACAGGGGCATAACCGTTGTACACATCGGTCATAAATTCAACGCTCTCAGGGCTGAGAAGGTCTTCCGGCTGCTCAAACCCGTCCACCGCCAGCAACAGTCGCATGAGGTCAGGTGCGGTCGCAACCCAGCCTCCTGCTGCACCCAGTGTCTCAATGTCATTGCCCCCCCTGCTGGCCGGCACCATCTCGCCCGTACCGTATACCGACCGCTTCAGCGGGGCATCATCGACCTCATAATATGAAACCTCCAGCGGAAGAGCTTCTTCGGGCAGGTTGCGCCCCAATGCCATGTCATAAATACCCAGAGGCTCCAGCACCTCCCTCATGCAATAGGTTTCATAATCAGTACCGGAAGCCTTTTCTATTACCAGCCCGAGGATACTGTATCCGAGGTTACTGTATGACTGTCCGGCTCCGGGAGTAAAGTGCAGGTTTTTGGAGAGGGCAAACCTCACTATGGTTTTTATGTCAACCGGCATCGGAACATCAAGAGTACGTGCTATCACTGCCGGCATGAACATCTGGTCACCGTAACGCTGTGACCATCCGCCTTCATGAGCCAGCAGATGAGCTACAGTGATATCGAAAACTCGACGGTCCCTGGGATGAGCAAAGAGAGTGTCATCAAGGATGCCCTCAGGACCAAAGACATGATCATGTACCGAGAGCTTTCCCTCTTCCTGAAGCTTCATCACGGCTACTGCAGTAACAAGTTTTGATACGCTGGCGACGCGGAAACGGTGGTAAGGCTCAACTGGAAGCGAGTCATTCACCGAGGCATAACCGAAGCCGCGGGCATAGAGAAGTTTTCCTTCACGCGCTACGGCAACCGAAGCCCCTTTTATGCGCCAGTGCTTCAGGAACCACTCGATGCCTTTCTCGGCGCCATCAAACATCTCGCTGTCAGTGAGGGTGTTGTCAATGCGCAGACTGGCCGGAGAATGACTGCCGTCAACCATGACAACACTCTCGGTCCCGACATGGGGAACAAAGACAAACAACGCAAAAGTTACAATAATAAGGATACGTATCGACCTGCTGTGCAAATTCATTGGCTTATATCTTCTGTAAGAACGGGCATAAAAATAGGATATTATACTTCTAAGTTCCAAAGCTTCTGCTTATTTTCTTAACCATATAAAAAAAATATCAACAAAATTGCCCGGCACTGAAACAGAAACTATTTTTGCATTAATGGTCAGGTTGCATAAAATAATACTGGTTCACCTGCTGCTATTGCTGTTCGGAGTTCAAGCCAGGGCTCAGCCCGATTCGCTGTTGGTCGATTCTGTATTGAAGAGGATTGAGGCAATTCTTGAAGAGTATAATGCACAGGTTCTGTACGTTGATACCGTTGAATATGTTACAGAAGGCTGGGATGTTGATGACATCAACCTTCAGATAGCCTCATCGAAGGGTGCCTGCAATGAGATAATAAGGCTTTATGTCAAAGGAGCTGACGTCAATAATTTCGCCGGCAAAACTGCCACTCCCCTGCACTATGCGGTCTCCTCCGGCCGAAAGGAGGCTGTCGAGATACTTCTGCTGCTCGGGGCCCAGCCTGATAAACCTGACATGTATGGTAACTCGCCACTGGTATCAGCAGTACGATCAAACTCCCTGGAGATTGCTGAGTTACTGATCAGATACGGCGCCTCGCTGACCATTGCAGACAGATTCAATTCGACCCCGCTTCACCATGCTGCAGCTCTGGGTTACTTCTATATCGCTGATATGCTTCTCTATTATGAAGCTCCGACAGAATTAAGGGACAATGAAGGCAATACACCCCTGATGACCGGCGTGAGCTTCGGTTATTATGACATATCCGACATCCTGCTGCGATCGGGAGCTGATCCCAATGTCCCCGACAAAAAGGGATTCACACCCCTTATGGCGGCTGCACAGAATGCTGACACCCTGATGATGAGGCTCCTTGTTGGCGCAGGTGCAAACCTCTACCATGTAAACAACAGTGGTCTCGACGTCCTGGGATGTGCTGTTATGAGCGGATCGAAAGAGGCAGTTGAATTCCTGCTTGATACCGGCAACAGATGGGATTACAGCGACGGACAGAAAAATGACCCGGTCAAAATGGCTAACAGCTACGGGAACAAGTCGATAATTCAGATGATGCTCGATAGGGGTATGAGCGAAAAGAGGGAGTTTGCCCTTGATGAGTTATCGATTTCAGCCGGAGGCATGTTTACCACTCATTATCAGATGGCCACAGTATCTGTCTCTCTTACCGATCCACGATTGCGGACCGGTTTGAGCCTCGGAGCCTCGTTTAACCCTTCCAGCCAGAGATTGCTTATCAGGGGCGATGAGGATATTGTCTATCAGTACAGGGTCAGTTCCACAGTTATCTATGCCGGGCTCTTCAGGGAATTCCGTCTCTCAAGGCAGGCAAGCGTCAACACATGGAGCTTCGTCCCTTCACTCTCTGCCGGATACCGCTTCTATTCCCGGTATAGTGGAACAAACGATAAACCGGAGGATAAATTCTGCATCATGCCGTCGGCAGAGTTTAGATGGGGCTTTCGCCAATTTCACCTGGGGTCAGGCATAACATACCTGAATACACCTTTCTACAAGGTATTGCCGCTGTGGTTCACGCTAAATGCTTCATTCACCCTGACCGGGGATACAAAAACCATCACAGGGAAAAAGATCAGACTATACAATTATGAGTAGAACTGGTATCACAGTGGCGTTATTACTTATACTCCTCCTCTCATGCGAGGACAGTTTCGTATCTGACTGCGGAGAGTGTTATTCTGAAAGACCCGGGATGACGACATTGACTATCTCGTTCAGGAATAAGGATTATGTTCCCCTGAATCCGAGAGTGACCCTCTATGAGGGTGGCATTGAAGACAGTATCATCCTGGAACAGTTTGTTATCACAGATCCCTACTCCTGGGTGGGGTTTGATGCACTTCTCTACAAGGACTATACGGCAACGCTCGAGTTCATGCTCGACGGCGTGAAATACATTACCATAGACGGGGTATGCCCGCAGGTAGGTTATGATGAAACGACATGCGAAGAACCCTGTTATTTTGTTTATGACAATGTCCTCGACCTGAGGCTCAGATACCATTAGCCGGAAGAGTCGGCTTCATATCTTTAGAGTGAGGAGGAGCTGACGCAACTCATTGGGTGTGGTATCTTCATGCACCTTCCCTGCATCGGCAACAGAGATCCTTCCTCGCTCTTCGGAAACGATTATAACCACAGCATCGGTATGCTCAGTGAGCCCTATCCCCGCCCTGTGCCTCATGCCGAAACGGGCCGGCAGGCCTGACTGGTCAGTTGAGGGCAGAGGGCATCGTGCTGCAAATATCTTTCCGTTCTGAATAAGCACTGCGCCGTCGTGAAGGGGCGATCCCTTATAGAATATCGTCTTCAGCATCTCGTCAGTGACGAGGGCATTTATCAGCTCTCCACCGTCGGAATAGATGTCAAGCATACTCGTCCGTCCAACAGCAATGAGCGCTCCTGTCCGTGACTGCGCCATTGACTCCACAGCCCGAACGATCTCCTCAACGATCTGGTTGGTTGTCTGGTCCACCGTTCCCGAGGGGAAATACCTGTCGAATGAGAACCTGTTGCGACTGATATACCTGTTTCCGATAGCCAGAAGGAACCGCCGTATCTCCTGCTGGAATACAATGATCAGTGCGATGACGACCACTCCTATCACCTGGCCGATGATCGCGCTTATCAGCTCCATGTTAAGGGCTTTGACAATAAGCCAGAACAGATAAACGAAAAAGATACCGAGGAAAATGCTGAATGCAGCCGTTCCCCTGATCAGACGATATAACTGGTAGAGAATGAATGCTACCATGAATATATCAATGATATCGAGAATGTTGAAGTCGAGCATAAAACAGAGTACGGTGACCGGCAAATTTAAGAAATATGATCGAATAGGATGCCTGCGGGGTAAATCTTTTCAAAAAGGGTTATCACCTCCCTGGCCTCACGGACATCATGTACCCTTAAGAGAGAAGCTCCGTTCATCAGCGCTGCCATGTTCAGGGCAGCTGTGCCTGTCAGGGCTTCATCAGGCGTAACACTCAGGGTTCTCCAGACCATTGACTTGCGCGACAAGCCTGCCATCAGGGGCAGTCCGGTAACCCGAAATTCGGAAAGCCTCCTGAGTATCTCAAAGTTATGGGCCACTGTCTTTCCGAACCCGAACCCGGGATCAATAATGATATCCTTTACACCTGCCTCATGAAGCTTCACAATCCTCTGTCCGAACCAGAGGATGATATCGGTGACCACATCATCATAATGGGGATTCTGCTGCATCGTCTGCGGCGTCCCCTGCATATGCATCATTATGTAGGGCACATTCAGCCTGATGACCAGGGGAAACATCCCGGCGTCCATCTCACCCCCGGAAATATCATTGATGAGGGCTGCTCCTGAGTTCACCACGGCTGCCTCAGCCACCGCGGAACGGTAGGTGTCAACAGAGATCACCGCTTCCGGATAACGGGCCAGGATTAGTTCCGCAGCCCTGCAGACACTTTTCTTCTCCTTCTCCTCTGGAACCTCCGCCGCACCCGGACGGGTGGAGCATCCTCCTATATCCAGTATGTCGGCTCCCTCCTCCAGCATCCGGCCGGCTGCTTCCAGAATTGCACCCTCACCGGTGTAACGGCTTCCCCGGTAAAAAGAATCTTCCGTCACGTTTATTATGCCCATGACCCGCGGCGTGGCAAGGTCAAGAAGTCTTCCTCCTGTATTTATAAACATATGCGGTCAGTAAAACTTCCATAAAGATAGTCATTGCACCGGTTCGGAGAATTGACGTGAAAAAACCTTGCCGTCAAAGTGCTATATTTGCGGCTGCACCGTACCTAATACAAGAACCGATGAATGACATCAACTGGCCAGGAGGGCTCTCTGTGGCAATAACCGTTTCCGACATCTCCGGAAAAATTGTGTATATGAATGACAAGTCCGCATTTACCTTTTCCAAATATGGAGGAAGGGATCTTGAAGGGCGGAACCTGAAGGATTGTCACCTCCCCGTATCATGGGAAAAGATCCTGGATATTATGAATTACGGTAAAAGTAATTGTTATACTATTACAAAGGAGGGCGTTAAGAAACTAATTTACCAGACTCCCTGGTACGATGAGGGGAAAATTGCAGGGTTGGTTGAGCTCTCTATGGAAATACCGTCCGGCATGGAGCATTTCGTCCGGGAGTAGTCGGTAAACTGCATTGCCCAGGATGACCATTGTGTTGATAAAATCAATATAGGGGCGGCAACCTGCTAATTTTAAATATTTATCTTTAAAACCGCGCCAATATCGGGCCGGTTAAACCGAAAGAAAAAGGAGTTCAGAAATGAAGCTTATTGTGATAGAGGGCCTCGACGGGGCAGGCAAGTCAACCCAGATATCACTCCTTAAAGAGTGGTTTGCCGAAAGGAACCTGCACTGCAGGTACATTCATTTTCCCCGCACCGACAGCCCCTGGTTCGGTGAACTGATTGCCCGGTTCCTCAGGGGAGAGTTCGGTGATTTAGGCAGCGTTGATCCCTACCTTGTCGCCATGCTCTATGCCGGAGACAGGAAAGATGCCTCGGCCATGATCGAAACATGGCTCGAAGAGAAATACTTTGTCATCCTCGACCGTTATACCTATTCCAACATTGCCTACCAGTGTGCAAAGCTGAATTTAAAAGATGAAGTGATGAAACTCAGGGAATGGATACTCAAGCTGGAGTTTGAACATTTCGGCATTCCAAAGCCCGATATAAATATTTTTTCTCGATGTACCCTTCAGATTCACGGAGGAGAAACTGAAGCACAACCGGCAGGGCGAAGACAGAAGCTATCTGATGGGCAGCACAGACATCCATGAGAGCAGCCTCGACTTCCAGCAAAGAGTGAGGGAGGTTTACCTGGACGTTGCTGCCGGTGACGAGAGCCTGCAGGTAATAAAATGCTATGACTCTGAAAATGAGATACTCAGGCCTGACAATATCTTCCGGCTGATAAAAGAAAAACTAATGGAGAAAAATATCCTCAGATGAAGACTTTGACTCAAACAGCAAGGATACTTACAGGTGTGCTCTTTGTTTTCTCGGGGTTTGTCAAAGGCATTGACCCCATGGGCACAGCCTTCAAGCTCAGTGATTATTTCACTGCCCTCAACATGGGCTTCCTTGATACCCTGGCTCTGCCTCTGGCCATAACCCTTTGTCTGGTTGAATTTATTGCCGGCATGATGCTGCTTTCTGGTTCAATGACAAGGCTTGCATCATGGATGGTTGCCCTGTTCATGGCTCTCTTCACTCCTCTTACACTTATACTGGCGATCTTCAATCCGGTTTCTGATTGCGGTTGTTTTGGCGATGCCATCCATCTGACCAACTGGCAGACATTCTTCAAGAATGTGGCAATCACCCTCCTGGTAGTATTTGTTTTCATCAGGAGAGATGACCGGACGGGTACTCTTACCCTGAAGGCCGGGCTAAACCTTGCCCTTTTCTTTTCCTTCCTGTTCCTTCTCTTCATGAGATATAACCTGGCTTACCTGCCGGTAATCGATTTCAGACCTTATAAGGTTGGGACAAACCTTCCGGAGGCGATGGCTATACCTCCGGATGCCGAGCCGGACAAGTTTGATATAAGGTTTATTTATGAAAAAGATGGTATCCGGAAAGAATTTACACTTAACGATTACCCCGCCGATGACACATCATGGGTATTCATCGATCAGAAGTCGGTGTTGATTTCGAAGGGATATGTACCTCCAATACACGACTTTACGCTTATCAGCAGAGAGGGCGTTGACATGACTGACCTGGTGACCGGGAATCAGGGCGACGTATTGCTGATGGTAGCGCGCAGGCTTGAGAAGTCAGACAGGGACGGGCTGGTAAGGGGTTATGACCTTGGCATTGCTCTCAGGGAGAGTGGGTCAAGGTTCTATATTGTAACTGCCTCCGCCCCAGAGCTGACAGCGGGTCTTGTCACCGGGTTCGATGCGCTGTACGCTGATGAGACCACTCTTAAGACAGTGATCAGGTCAGACCCGGGATTCGTGCTGCTGCACAATGGCACCGTGGCGGCAAAATGGTCACATCACAATCTCCCCGCCACTGATGAATTCTCCGGTGACCTTAATGCCCTTGCCCTTAAAACCCAGGCTGCCAAAAAAAACAGGCTTGTGGTGGTGGGCTCAATACTTGCGCTGCTGCTGGCCATAGCAGTCACACTGCCGCTGAGACTGGCAACACCACTGAATGATCAGAAAGTACAACTTTAAAAATCAAACATAAAATGAGAAAAAAAATAGTTGCAGGGAATTGGAAAATGAATATGGAGCTGGGTGAGGGGGTTGCTCTTGCCACAGCGATAAACAAGCATTTCGGGGATGAGCCACTGGAGGGCAAAGAGGTAATTTTGTGTACCCCTTACATCCACCTGGGCATTGTCAGTTCTCAACTCAATGTCGCCGGCCTGAGTACCGGATCACAGAATTGCAGCGAGCATAAATCGGGTGCATATACCGGCGAGATATCCGCTGCAATGATAAAAAGTACCGGGGCCTCAAGCGTCATTATCGGGCACTCGGAACGTCGCACCTACAACGGTGAGAATGATGCTCTTCTAGCCTCCAAGACAGCCGAGGCGCTTCGTAACGGCCTCCGGGTTATCTTCTGCTGCGGAGAGGTGCTGTCAGAAAGAGAAGGCAAGATCCACTTTGATGTTGTGGAAAGACAGCTTGAACAAGGGCTATTCGTGCTTACGGAAGAGGATTTCAGAAAATGCATAATAGCCTATGAACCGGTGTGGGCAATAGGTACCGGGGTCACTGCTTCACCTGCTCAGGCGCAGGAGATGCATCACTTTATACGTGGTCTTGTTAGCAGGAAGTATGGAAAGGGTATGGCTGAAGAGACCACCATTCTGTACGGGGGCAGCTGCAAGGCCTCAAACGCAGCCGAGCTCTTCGCCAATGCAGATGTTGACGGCGGCTTGATTGGGGGAGCGTCACTCGTGAAGGAAGAATTCTGCAACATTGTCAAGGCTCTCTGATTAAGGGATGAAGAAGATCCTCCTCACTATTCTGGCTGCTGCTGCCATCACAATATCAGTGAAAGGGCAGGTTCCGACTCAGTTCTCAGGTGAAACCTCAAAATTCACCGCCGAGCTGACTGCATTTATGGGAACCCTTGTCAGTAAACCGGAGAAGGAAGAGGTTGATCTCTTCAATGCACTTTATGACAGTACCTGCTTTGACGCAAAGGTAAAAGACCGGATAATAAATGTGGCCAGTCAGCTCAGGGGCCGCAGGATCAGCCAGGCCCCCGGTTTTATCTTTTATTTGAGGACCCTGACCGACTTCATTCAGACTGAACAGGGGCAGGAAGAGATCATCGCATGGCTCGAGGGTCTCAGCGAGATGGCCTTTGACCCTCGATTCACAAACGCTTCCGTGGAGAAATTCATTGAGGTGACAGGATTGCTTCTTGTTGACAATACAATTTATTCAGCCGGATCGGTAAGATGGAAGACCAGGGACGGTGCGGTCGAATTTGTCCGTGACACGGTGCTGAAGATAGAGATCAAGGCGGTGACCCTGAAAGCTTTCCTTGGCAAGGACAGCACCGAGATCTACGACTTCACGGGCACATACTACCCCGATATTTTCAAGCTTCACTGCCAAAAGGGCACAGTTACATGGGAGAAGGCCGGTTATGACCCTTCAACTGTCTATGCAACGGTATCAGGCTTTGACATTGACGTGACAAAGAGTGAGTTCACCTGTGACTCCTCGCTCCTGACCCATCCGACCTACTTCCAGCAACCGGTGGCTGGGAAGCTCTCCGACAGGGCTGTGGAGATAACCTCGCCCGAAAAGGCTACCATGCCGAAGTTCGAGACTTATGAGACACGGTTCTTCATCAGGGACATCTACCAGGGCGTCGATTATGAGGGGGGATTGGCTCTTGAAGGAGCCATTGTCAGAGGGACGGGCTCAAACTGGTTCCCGGCGAGTGTGAAACTCTACAGGAATGATACACTGGCAATCAACCTCATTTCAAGAAACTTCCTGCTTTCACAGAAGACTATCAGCAGTTATGAGACCTCTTCCACCCTCTATCTGGGTACTGATTCCGTTTACCATTCCAACCTTGGCTTTTCCTATAACACTGAAACCAGGGAGGTGAGCATGTTCCGGACAACGAGCCCCTTCTCGCGAAGCCCATATTATGATTCATACCATAATCTTGACCTATATTTTGAACATCTCTCATGGGACATGGACAATCAGTTCGTTACCATGTCACGCACCAGGGGATCCTCAATCGGAGCCGCAAAGTTCGAGTCAGTCTCATTTTACAATGAGGCTAACTTCTTCAGGCTCATGAGGTTTGATGATGTGCACCCTCTGTACCGCGTCAGAGACTATGCCAAAGTATACGGCTCGGACGTCTTCCCGGTGGAGGGTTTTGCCAAATGGATGCGGATGCCCCTGGAGCAGGCCACCGCACTCTGCATAGAGCTTGCCAACAACGGGTACCTGTTCTACGACCGTAACTACAATGAGGTAACCATCAAGAAAAAGGTTGATGACTATATCGCCTCCTTCGCTAAAAAGAAAGACTATGACGCCATTACCATCAACAGCGAAACACGGGACCAGGAGGAGAATGCAATTCTTGACCTGAGGAGTTATGATCTTCATCTGGCAGGGGTGAGAATGGTATCACTGAGCGACTCGCAGAAAGTTGCCATCAGGCCATACGGCGGACGGCTGACAGTGGGCAGGAACCGTGCCATATCATTTAACGGCGTAGTTCAGGCAGGGCTCTTTACAATCTACGGGAAACAGTTCTCATTCAACTATGACACCTTCAATATAAGGCTGGAAAAAATAGACTCAATCAAGATTGCTGTTGAAACGGAAGAGAGAGATGCATTCGGGAGGCCGGTTATAAAGCGAATTGATAATATGATCGAGCTTGCTTCGGCCCAGCTTTTAATTGATGATCCCAATAACAAGTCTGGCCTTAAAAGCCTTAAACAGTACCCTATCATCAGCGCCACTACTAACTCCTATATCTTCTATGATGATATTCCGGGCCTTGAAGGTTTATATGAAAGGGATAAATTCTTTTTCAAACTTGACCCGTTTACCTACACCAACCTCGACCATTACACCAATGAGCAGATGTCGCTCGACGGCGAATTCATTGCCGGAGGGGTCACAGAGCCGATGAGGCAGACCCTGACCGTACAGCCTGACACCTCCCTGGGATTTACCATGACCATCCCGCCTTCCGGCATACCTGTTTACAATGGCAGGGGCAGACTTTACAATCATCTCAGCATGAGCAACTCCGGGATGATTGCAAGTGGGACCATCGATCACCTTACAGCGACCGTCAAGGCAGATACCTTCCGCCTCTTCCCTGATTATATGATCTCCAGGGTTCGCAGTTTTGAAATGCACCGCGACTCACTGAACAGGTTCCCGGAACTGAAATCGGCCGATGTTGACATACAGTGGCTCACCGGCACAGATGAGTGGTATGCGGTCAACAATCCGGACAAGGAGTTCAGCATGTTTGGCAACGGAACAACTCTTGACGGCACATTGATCCTTACTCCTGACAAGCTCAGGGGCGAGGGGGTGCTGGATATGGCTGATGCCCGTATAACCTCGGAGACCTTTGCCTTCGGACAGAGCACGATAGAGGCGGACACATCTGATTATTATCTCAAGGCACTGAGAGGCGACGGGTACGGATTCGTGGCCAACAATGCCAGCACCCGGGTCGACTTTGGCACTCAGCGCGCCACCTTCAGCCTCAATACCGACTCATCACTGGTAGTATTTCCGGAGCTGGAATACATTTCCAAGATGACCAACTTTGACTATGACATTAGGAATAAGGTTCTTGATATGTCTCAGCGGGGAAGAGAGCTTACAAAACTGATGACGGCTGATGAGTTGCTGAAAGTTCCGCCCGGCATGGCTGAGAAACCGACCTTCTTTTCGACCAACAACATGAAAGATACCGTCAAGTTTCAGTCGGGCTCAGCGTCATACTTCCTGCAGGATGAGTATGTACAGATCAAGGAAGTCAACTACATTCCTGTGGCAGATGCGCTTATACAACCGGGTGAGGGCATTCTGTATATCGGCAAGGGAGCAAGGATCAGGCAGACTGACAGTGCCCTCGTGGCAATCAACAACAGGCACCTTATCCATTCAGCGAAGATCAATATCGAAAGCAGTGCAAACTACTACGGATCAGGTAAATATAATTACAGGGATGAGGCGGGAGGAAACCAGATCATAGAATTCACCGAGATAAAGGTTGATACCATGGCCACAAAGGCCCTCGGCTTACGTCCCTGTCAATCAAGACTTTACACTCAGTCCGGCCTTTACATTCACCGGTGACGTCAGCCTGCGCTCAAGGGAGCCGCATCTGAGATTCACAGGTGCTGCCGGCATCATCACCCTCTGCCCTAACATAAAAAGCAGTCCTGTCAGATTCAGTGCAGCTATTGATCCCGGAAACGTATTGATTCCAATAAACGACAAGCCAAGAGACATAAATGACAACCTCCTCTTTTCCGGAACTTTTGTAACTCTCGACTCTGCCGGGGTATACGGCACCTTCCTGTCCGAAAGACAATCATGGAGTGATAACCCCCTTATCAATGCTGAAGGATACCTGTTTCACGACAAGGGATCAGGCAAGTACCGCATAGCATCGCTTGAGAAGCTTTCGGATCTGAGCCGGCATGGGAACATGGTTACCTTTGACAGGAACCAGTGCATTGTGGCCAGCGAGGGGAAGATCGACTTCGGGCTAAACTACGACCTGCTTAAAATGAGCAGCTCCGGCATTGCGACCAATAAGACCGACTCATCCCTTGTGGAGGTGAGATCGATGCTCAGCTTCTCATTCTATTTCAGCCCTGAGGCCCTGAAGCTCATGGCTGATGACATCCGCTCAATACCGACATTAAGGGCAGTCAACCTCTCTTCGGAATTCAACACCAAGGCAATGCGCGACCTGATAGGCGAGCAGGCAGCAAAGACCCTGAACGAAGAGCTACAGCTGTTCGGTGTTGCCCGGTCCCTCCCCAGGGAGTACGCGTCGCAGATCATGCTTAATGATGTAACCTTGAAGTGGAATCCATATACAATGTCATTCATTTCAACTGGCAGGATCGGGATCGGGTTCATTGGGGACCAGCCAATGAATATCTATGTGGATGGCTGGGTGGAACTGCAGAGAAAAAGGTCAGGCGACCTGCTTGATATTTATATTAAGGGAAATGACAACGTGTGGTACTGGTTCTCATATTTCAGGGGCATGCTGATGAGCTATTCTTCGAACCAGACCTACAATGACCTGCTCAGCAATACCAAGGAAAAGATGCGGAGAGATCCCAAAGCTACCGCCAGGGTAGATTATGTGTATATGCTCGGACTCCGCGACAGGCTCCTGAATTTCCTGCGTAGGATGGAGAGCGGCGGCAGGGATACCGAAGGTTACAATTGACAGTGTCAGTCTCCGGTCTGTCTGCCACGGTTGCCGAACTCAATTACATCCATATCGCTGATTTTGTCTCCATCAACGGTGAAGCGGAGCAGGGTCATGACCTTGTGCATGCCGGTGCGGCCTGCCGCACCCGGGTTGATGCATAACATGTTGTGGCTCTTGTCATAGATAACCTTTACAATATGCGAGTGCCCGCAGACAAAGATGTCAGGCTTCAGCTCCTTTATCAGCTCCAGCGCACGAGATGCATAACGGCCAGGGTAACCGCCGATATGGATGATGAGAACCGTTTTCGTTCCGGCGCTGAAAAAGAGATATTCCCTGGTTGCCCTCCTGACCCCGAAATCATCGCAGTTCCCCCAGACTGCCCTCAGAGGCTTGAATGATTCCAGTTCGGTGATCACCTCAATATTCCCGGCATCACCTGCATGCCATATCTCATCAACACCGGCGAAATGCTCGTAAACAGCCGGGTCAACCCATCCGTGGGTGTCTGACAGTACTCCTATCTTCATTATCGGAAAGAATATTTTTTCGAATGCTAAAATCAATAAATTTGTGCAAAGAAGAGCCATAATGCAGATATTTTATGCAAGTAATGTTTTTGACGGTAAAGCACTCTTCAGCAGGGAGGAGACCCGGCACTGCCTGAGGGTGCTGCGTCTGAGACAGGGCGACAGCATCAGTTTTACCGACGGACTGGGGAATCTTTACGAAGGAGTGATAGAGGGCGATGACCCCTCAGGAATGACCGTCATGGTATCATCGGTGCAGCGTGACCCGGGCAGCCGCGGTTACAGGCTTCATATGGCTGTTTCACTGCTGAAGAACGAGGACAGGCTCGAATGGTTTATTGAAAAAGCCGTTGAGATTGGCATTGATGAGATCACCCCTTTGATATGCAGCCGCACGGAGAAGAAGCGGATAAGGAGGGAGAGGCTCGAGGGTCTTATCCTTTCTGCCATGAAACAATCACTCAAATGCTACCTGCCCCGATTGAATGACCCGGTTACATTCAGCGAATTCGTTGACGGGCTGCGAGAAGGGAAAAGGATCATTGCCTGCTGTGACCCTGAGGTTGAGCGCATCCCCATCACCTCCGCATTCAGCCGTGGTGATGAGGTAACGGTTCTGATAGGGCCGGAAGGTGATTTCACGCCTGAAGAGGTGTCCATGGCAGTCACGAAAGGGTTCACTCCGGTACATATCGGTCAAAGCCGCCTGAGAACAGAAACAGCAGGCGTTGCCGCCTGCTGCTCCGTCTACCTTGCCAATATCTGATCACTTTTCATTTCTCTTTTCGTTTTTGTTTTCCGTTTTTGCCTTGAGACGTCCGGACTTGCGCAGTGCCTGGTCAAGAATCCATTCTATCTGACCGTTGGTGCTGCGGAACTCGTCAGAGGCCCATTTCTCAACGGCACTCAGCTTGTCCGGATCAATCCTGATGACAAATGACTTCTTCGGCATGACTATTGATGAAGAGTGCCGGCATTGATGATCGGGTTTGCGTCCTTATCACCGCACAGCACCACCATGAGATTGCTGACCATCGCAGCCTTTTTCTCTTCGTCGAGTTCAATTATACCCTTCTCTGAGAGTTGCTCAAGTGCCATTTCCACCATTGAGACCGCTCCCTCAACTATCTTGAAGCGGGCAGCCACAACTGCGGTGGCCTGCTGGCGACGGAGCATCGCACCTGCTATCTCCTCAGCATAGGCTATGTAGTTGATCCTCGCCTCTATCACATTGATACCCGCTATCTTCAGCCTGTCCCTGATCTCATTCTCCAGCTCATCATTCACCTCTTCTCCTCCGCCCCGGAGAGTGATCTCCTCTTCATGGCCCTCCCAGTTGTCATATGGATATAGACCCGCCAGTTTACGAAGTGCAGCATCGCTCTGAACAAGCACGAAGTGTTCATAGTTATCTACATCAAATGCAGCATTGTAGGTATTCTCAACCTTCCATACCAGTACCAGTCCTATCTTTATGGGATTCCCGTTCTTGTCATTGACCTTTATCGGCTCACTGTCAAAGTTACGGGCACGCAGGGAAATCTTCTTGCGCACATAGAACGGAACTGCCCACCAGAAACCGTTGGTCTTGACTGTGCCCCTGTATGCACCAAAGAGTACCATCACCATCGATTCATTCGGGTCGACAACCATCAAGCCCATAAGAATAAACAGGCTTAACAGCATCAGCATAGCTCCCAGCAAGATTATCTCATTGACAAAGGCAAGAACAGCTGCTCCCAGTACAAGCAGTCCGATCACCAGGAAGAGATATCCTGATAAGGCTCTGAAAATTTTTTCTTCTTTCATGATATATGATATTAGTTTGATATCACAAAGATACTATTATAAATAATAAAAGTCAAGTAAAACGGAAAAAAAATTTACATTTGGGTCATGCATGAGCGTCACACAGACAGGGAACTCTACTTCCGGGAGCAGGCACACACCACTTCCAGGCATGTCATTCCCTTCATTGATAGCATTTTAGCGATCAACCCTTCCCTCTCAGTCCTGGAGATAGGTTGCGGAGAAGGTGGCAACCTCCTCCCCTTCCTTGAAGCCGGTTGTGCCCGTATAGCTGGCATAGACCTGTCAGAAAGCAAGATTGGGAATGCTCGCAGCTTCTACTCTGTCATCCCGGGTGGCGACAGGGTTGAGTTCATCGCTGCCGATATTTATGATTCATCATCAGCCGGCACCTTCGATCTGGTTATGATGCGTGATGTTCTCGAGCATATCCATGACCAGGAGAAGTTCATCGGGTTCGTGAAGAGGTTTCTGAACCCCGGAGGGGTGCTTTTCATTGCCTTCCCGCCATGGAACAATCCCTTCGGCGGGCATCAGCAGATGTGTGACAGCAGGGTGCTCTCGAAAATGCCGTGGATCCATCTGCTTCCACGCGGGCTTTACCGCAGGCTGCTCCTCACCGCGGGTGAGAGCCCGGCACGCACGGAAGGACTCCTCGAGATAAAGGATACCGGGATAAATATCGGACGGTTTGAGAAGGCAATAAAAAAAGAGGGATTTTTCATTGCGAAAAAATCCCTCTGGCTGGTTAACCCGAACTTTGAGATTAAGTTCGGAATGCGTCCCCGGCGTCTGCCTCAGTTCCTGGGGAAAATACCCGTTCTCCGGAACTTCATAGCAACCACCGGCTACTATATTATTTCAATGCCTCGTCAAGAGCCCTGAGAACAGGCTGCGCCGAGATCTGTACTCCAACGGCCTGGTTCATCCAGTGCTGAGGTGTCAGACGGCCCAGGCTGTACATTCGGTCAATCTCATCAGAAAAATCCTTGCCTTTCAGGTGATCCTCTATCTGGAACTGAATGATTTGTCCGTATGCATAGTTCTGCAGGTAGAGAGGACCGTTGATCATATGTGAATAGATCGCCAGCAAGGGAGAGTCACTTACGCCCATCACGGGTGCGAAGTACCTGTTCCATACCTCGATTGCAATATTGATTGTCTTTTCCTTGAGCTGTGCCGGAGTCGCCTCCGGGTTCTCATAAAGCCATTTCCATATCTTCATCTCCACCATGCTCACCCCCATTATCTCCATCAGCGACCAGGCGGCGTCAAGAGTCTGGAGCCTCTCTTTTTCCGGGTTGTCATCCTTCATCCCGAGAAGCATCAGGTCACGGTCCTGGAACAGAAATGCGGTTGCCTCTGTAAAAGCGGTGTTCGGAACACCTGACAGCATAAAATAGTCAACATCATAGAGTGAAATCGTCTGTTCCACATTGTGACCGAACTCATGGACCGCGATATTATACCCTTTATAGTCCATTCCCCTGTCAGAGATGCGGGTTCTGAGGTGAGATACCGATCCCTTCATTCCTGCGCCCCAGGCATGACCTGATCCCCGTGCCGGATCGACAACAATTTTATCGGCAAGATACTTTGCCCTTTCAGGTGACCAGCCGAGTTTTACCAGCATGGCTGGCATTCCGGTCCTGAAGGCGGCAGGGTCAGGATAAAGTGCCGATGTCTTTGCTGTCAGCAGGTTTTCAGGTATGGAGCTCCTCGATTTGAACCCGTCATACCATATATCATAAGGTCTCAGGTCACGTCCCAGTCTCTCCCTTATCATCGCCGCAAGCACCTTGAGCTGCGGAGAACTCAGATATTCATCGAAGAGCACTTCAGCATCCTCCTGCGATATCTCCATCCCTCCCGCGAAACTGCGGAGTATGGCTGTGTTCATGCCCGGATTGAAGGGGTCGATGGCCTTCTCTGTACTGAAAATATTTATTACATGCGAAAAACGGGTATCCGGCTCTGCAGTCAGTTCAACGGGAGATCCATCCTTCGTTACTTTGTTCGAATAGGGCGACCACTCATATTCAGAGTTGTTGATCACTTGACCTGGTATCTCCTGGCTGATGATGCGTTCCATGACCTTGTAGATCATCTCCTGTTTCTGTGGACCCTTTTCGCTGTCGGCATAATTTGATTTTATCTCGTCACGGAGGTTCCAGTGAGAAAGGAGTACCATATCGTCAGGAAAGAGCTTCTGTCCGTCTTCGGTGCGTAGCTTTCCCATCTGTATGTTATACTCGGCGATATACATCTCTGCATTTCCCATGGCCACTGCGGCAGCCTGGTTTAGCTCTGCAGGTACCCGTGAGACAAACTGGTCGCCGAGCCGGGCCATTGCCCACTCTTCACGGCTCCATGCTGCTCCCAGTTCTTCCTTCTCGGCCAGGGTATAGTACGGGAAGTTGAGGGCTATAACGAATGCGATCTTGTTGCTGTAGAAGTCAGACTGGAGGTGCGACCCCACCGAGTAGTTGCCGAACATGCGGTCGATCTCATCAATCTCGCCGGCAGCCTCATCAAGAACTTTTCTCAGATCAAGGGTGATCTCATTCATGTTTCCGCCCAGCGACTCAAAATAGTTGCTGACCTTCAGGAAGACAGCCCTTCGTTTTGCCGGATCGGATATGTAGTTTGCAGCAACAAACTCCGTAAATTCCTCAGGCGTGCCGTCATTGGACCTCCAGAGGGAGGCTGCATGCTTAACTCCCTTCTCAAGAAGAAGAAGATCAGCAGACGGCTGCGCTGCCAGTACTTTCTCAACAGAATTTTTTATTATGGCTTCATCGGGTAACCCCGCTGCAGGCCCGCTTCCCTTTTTGTCGGGTGTTGAACAGGCTGTCAGAACTGCGATCATAAGGAACAGATACTTTTGCATTTGTTTCAGTTTTTATCAGACTTACTATTACTGTACAAACTGTTTCGCGTAATATTTTGCTGTCAGTTTTTCACCTGTGGCTTTTTCGATCATCTCATTCCACTGGTATTTTGCGCCAGGCATGAAGACGTTGTTTTTAAAGTATTCACCGGTTGCCTTCCTGTCAGCCTCTTCGTCTCCGGATGTCGCCACGGCAGTCTGAAGATGGTTATCAAACTGGGATGCCAGCAGCTCACCAAGTAAATAATTATGGTAGTAGCATGGATAGAGTGCAACATGGATCTTTGTTGCCCAGTCAGGCATATTGCGCCCCTCAGGCTTTTTCATCATCTGGTATTTCTCAACAGTGTCCCACCACAACTGGTTCAGGTCCTGATCAGGGTCTTCATACATTGCCTTCTCAAAACGGTACATCACCTGAGCCCACCTGCTGAAGACAAGTTGCTGAAGCCTGAAGGCCTTGAAGCTGTCATCTGTAATCCTGGTCATCTCCTCCTCGTCTATTATTCCCATGGAATTCATCCAGGCCGGGTTTGTTGCCAGCCTGCCGAAATAGTTTGCAATGGCTTCGGTAGTAAATGTGTGGGCTGCATCGCGGAGAGTGAACGGCAGCGTCATATCATTGTAGTACGAGTAAACGCCGTGTCCCAGTTCATGGAGTATAGTGTTCATCCAGTTTGCATCAGGCTTGATATTGTCAAGAGTGCGAACATCACCTGCCCTGTCAATGTCAGTGGAGAAGGCGTGCTGGTTTTTCCCGGGTTTCTCGTAGAGGTCACTCTTTGCCAGAATGGCATCAACAGGAAGTCCCAGACCTGCATAGAACTTTGAAGCCAGTTGCACCGGATCCTGATCCCTGTAATATTTATCGAAGTTAACCTGGTATATCTCCGGAGCCTCCTGAAAGTACCTGTTCTGATAGTGCCATGGCTGAAGCTGACCCGGATCAAGCCTGTAGTACCTGGCAAAATAGGTGTCTATGTCGCCCTTAAGCTGTGTGAAATTATCCTGCGTAAGGCTGTCAAGCTCATCAAAAACCCTGGTGATCTCCTCTGAATCCTGTCCTGACAGTTTGAGACTCATCTGGTGATAGTTGCTGAATCCGAGCTGCTGTGCTATCTTATTGCGGTGCCTGACAAGCTTCACAACATCATCAGCCACAACCGGTCCTATCAACTTGTGTCCCTCCCATGCAGCCTGCAGTTCGGCGCTGTTGGTTGAGCTGCGCAGTATATTCTCGATCTCGTTGTCGCTAAGCTGTTTCCCGTTGACCGTAGCTCTGAAGGTCGTGTATTTCTTTGTTATTTCAGTCTCCATCTTCACCTGTTCCGAGATAAGGCTGGTGTCAATCTGACCCTGCAGATACATATTGTAGAGCAGTTCCAGCTGGCGGGCAAGCAAAGGCTCCTTCACCATGCCTGATTCCTTCAGCTCCTTCAGCCCGGCAAATGCCTCCCTGTCAGTATAGAAACTGATAAAAGCAATTGAAGCTTTCTCCCTGCGGGCCCAGGCTTCATCTGTGCCGGTGACATTGGCTTCCCAGTCTGACAGTGTATAATCCTTATACAGCGGTATGATGCTGGTTTCATAACCTGTAATAAAATCGTTCATCCTCTGTTCCATCTTCTCCTGTTTTGAAGTGCATGACCAGATCATGGTCATGATAACCGTTAGTAAGATTACATTTCTTTTCATGGGAAATAAATTTTGATCTGTTTGGGTTTTGCGAAGGTAAAAAAATCATCATAGATAAATGATGACCTGTGACAGGTATATAGCAAATAAGGCTTCCCGAAGAAAGCCTCATTTTATTCATGCCGAAAGTACGGCTCAGTGCACAATCTTGTTTTTTCTGATCTTTTCGAACAGCCGGTTTATGACCTCATCAGAAGGCTGATCTTCCATATCGGGAAGCAGGATGCCAAGTGCAACGTCTATACCAAAAGCATCCGCGATCAGGTCTGATGGTGTGTTTGTGATCTCCAAATATGAAAGTAAGAGGGTAGAGTTCTTGTCCATAGGCGTTGTTCTCATACTAGAGAAACGCCACTCTTACTCATAAAATTGTATCAGCTGATTGAAAGGGTTATATTTTTTTCAGTCATGATTTTGCGCATGTTGATAAGCGCATACCTCATTCTCCCCAGGGCAGTATTGATGCTCACTCCCGTCATATCGGCTATCTCCTTGAAGCTCATGCCTGCATAGTGACGCATTATTACCACCTCGCGCTGATCTTCCGGAAGTCCGCCGATAAGGCGCCTTACGTCACGCATCACCTGGCGGCGGACTATCACATCCTCTACATTATCATCAGCAAATCTTTGCGAATTGAAGAGGTCAGTCTCGTAGTCATCATTGAGTACGATACCCATCTGCTTCTCATGCCTGAAGTGGTCTATAATAAGGTTGTGTGCAATCCGCATTACCCATGATATAAACTTTCCCGTCATCCTGGTAACGTCTGGCACGGATCGACTGAACTACTTTAAGAAAGGTGTCCTGAAAAATATCATCTGCCAGGTCGCGGTTGCGGATGTAAAGGCTGATATAGGAATAGACCTTACTTTTGTGTCGGAGGATGAGCAGCTCGATGCTTCTCTCGTTACCGTTCATGTAGCTTGTAATAAGCTCATAATCGGTTAATTTGCTCTTCATAACTAACTCTTTTTTGGTTGCGAGTACAGTTATACGATAGGCGGCCCTCCTTTGTTTCGTTTGTTTGTTACTGTGGTCTTATACGGGGCATGTCCCCGCTTTGTTTCATTTGTCACCATGACAAAGAAAAGAAAAAAAGCTAATTTCAAAATCATTAATTTTGCCAACTTATCAACGGAGACTGAATGAAGGGTAACATTGAGATAAAGGGAGCGCGTGTTCACAACCTGAAGGATATTACCCTTACCCTACCGAGGAACAAGCTGATTGTCATTACCGGCGTGTCTGGTTCGGGCAAATCTTCTCTTGCCTTTGACACAATCTATGCCGAGGGTCAGAGGCGTTATGTGGAGAGCCTCTCCTCATATGCCCGGCAGTTTCTCGGCCGCATGAACAAGCCCGACGTTGACTTTATCAATGGCATCCCGCCCGCCATAGCCATTGAGCAGAAGGTAAACACCCGCAATCCACGCTCAACTGTAGGTACCTCAACGGAGATTCATGACTATCTCAGGCTCCTCTGGGGGCGCGTGGGACGAACCATTTCTCCTGTCTCCGGGCGGGAGGTGCGAAAGCACACCGTGGATGACGTGGTGAATTACCTTTCAACGCTTACGGAAGGGACAAGGGTGGTATTGACAGCACCCCTGGAAGTACCTGAAAATGTCGAGCCAACAGAATTTTTTAAGTTTCTCATCCAGCAGGGATATAACCGCATCAGCACCGAAAAGGGTATCATCCGTCTTGATGAGCAAACTACCGCCGAAGTGGCAGGCGCTCTAAAATCCGTTGACCTGATAATCGACAGGTTTGCGTCAGGACATTCACCCGCGGAGCTGAGTCGCGCAGCTGACTCAGTCCAGACAGCATTCATGACCGGGCGCGGTCACATAGTCCTTACCGTCACTGACGAGGAGACAACACAGACAATCAGGTTCTCTGACAAGTATGAGGAGGACGGGATAACCTTTGAGGAGCCGACGGAACACCTCTTCAGCTTCAATTCGCCATTGGGAGCCTGCCCGGTATGCGAGGGATACGGAAAGATAATAGGCATAGATGAGAACCTGGTCATTCCTGATGAGAACCTCTCTGTTTATGATGATGCCGTAGCCTGCTGGAGAGGCGAGACCATGAAGCAGTGGAAGGAGAGGCTGATATTCAGCGCGGATAAATTTGACTTCCCGATACACAAACCGTGGTACAGGCTGACACCGGAACAGAAGGCGCTGGTCTGGACCGGCAACAGGTACTTCTTCGGACTGAACCAGTTCTTTGAACATCTCGAGGAGAAGAAATACAAGATACAGTACAGGGTCATGCTAAGCCGCTACCGCGGCAAACGTACCTGTACCTCCTGCGGGGGCCAGAGGCTGCGCAGGGAGGCGGGTTATGTAAAGATCGGAGAGAGGTCAATAACAGACATATCATCAATGACCATCAGTCAGGCGCATGAGTTTTTTGGACACCTCGTGCTCAACGGCGAGGAGAGGGAGATTGCAGGACGCCTCCTGAAGGAGATACAGCAGAGACTGGGGTTTCTGATGAACGTGGGCCTCTCCTACCTGACCCTCGACAGGCTGTCAAACACCCTCTCGGGAGGTGAGTCGCAGCGCATCAACCTCGCCACATCGCTGGGGAGCAGCCTGGTGGGATCACTGTATATACTTGATGAACCGAGCATCGGACTCCATCCCCGCGATACCAACCTGCTTGTAAATGTGCTGAAGGAACTGCGTGACCTTGGCAACACGGTGATAGTGGTTGAGCATGAGGAGGAGGTCATCAGGGCAGCTGACGAGATAATAGATATGGGACCGGCCGCCGGCACTCACGGTGGGGAAATCATCTACCAGGGAGGCGTCGACTTCTCGAAGAAAAACAAATCCCTCACCGCAGCCTACATGACAGGTGCAATGCGCATAGAGGAGCCCGCCCTGCGCCGCAAATGGCACAGTTATATTGGCGTGAAGGGAGCCCGGGAGAACAACCTTAAAGATATTGATGTAAGGTTCCCGCTCCATACCATCACGGCCGTCACCGGCGTGAGCGGATCAGGAAAGAGTACTCTGGTGCATGACATATTATTCAATGCCCTGAATTCAAGACTGGGTGGCAATGGCACGAAAGCAGGCCGACTGACGGCACTTGAAGGTGATATCTCAAGCATCACTGGCATCGAACTGATTGACCAGAACCCGATAGGCAAGTCGAGCCGCTCAAACCCCGTCACCTACCTCAAGGCCTTTGACGAAATCCGCAAGCTCTTCGCCGACCAGCAGGCGGCTGTACAGTCGGGCTTCAAGCCATCCCACTTCTCCTTCAATGTTGAAGGCGGACGCTGCGAGGAGTGCCAGGGCGAAGGTGTCATAAGGGTCGAGATGCAGTTCATGGCCGACGTCGAGCTTACGTGCGAGGCATGCAAGGGCATGCGCTTCAAGCGCGACATTCTTGATGTGAAATTCCGGGGGAAGAATATTTACGAAGTCCTTGAAATGACCATCGATGAGGCGATAGAGTTTTTCGGTAGATGCAACGATAAGGCATGCAAAAAGATTGCAGACAAGCTGAGGCCGCTGGCAGACGTGGGACTGGGATACGTTCGTCTTGGACAGTCGTCGTCAACACTCTCCGGCGGAGAGAGCCAGAGGGTGAAGCTGGCATTTTACCTCAGCCAGGAGAAGAGCCACGAAAAGATGCTGTTCATCTTCGACGAGCCTACCACAGGACTCCATTTTCACGACATCAGCAAGCTGATGAAATCGCTTAATGCCCTCGTCGACCATGGTCACTCGGTGATACTCATAGAACACAACGTTGAGGTGATCAAGTGCGCCGACTGGGTCATTGACCTCGGTCCGGAGGGCGGCGAAAAGGGCGGACAGGTTGTTTTTGAAGGCACGCCGGAGCAGCTGGTCGGATGCGAATCATCGTATACAGCGAAATACCTGAAACCGAAAATCAAAAGTCGAAAATCAGTCAATTTGAAATAGAAGGGCGATTCACCGGAGTGCTTTCCGACTCATTATCTTTTCAATCTCATCTGCCTCCTTTGGTATGGCTGCTGAAAGGACAACATATCCGGTTTCTGTGATCAGCACATCATCCTCGATCCTGACCCCTGTGTTTTCGTATTTTTCATAGACAGGCAAGACGCGATCGATGAATTCCTTTATCTCTGCCTCACTTACCCTGTCGCCAAAAGTCTCCTGTAGCTGGGCCAGCCCGTTTTCCCTCAGGTATATTCCGGGCTCTACAGTAAGAACCATGCCCGCTTCCAGCGGCCTGCCGATGGCAGTGTCAACGGCAATGAGATCACGGATAAATGCTCCCGGCAGGCCGTAACTGCCTGCATCATGCACCGCGAGTCCCAGGTAATGATTGATCTGGTAAATAGTATAGAACTCCTTCTGCCAGACTGATGCTGTGTCTGTCAGCAACCCCAGGTCATACAGTCCGCGGGCAATAACGGAAGTTGCCCTGTTATGACCTGAATAGAACGGCCGGCCCGGCTTAAGTTCTTCTATGGCAGCCTCCTGAGCCTTCAGAACAAGATCATAAATTTCCCTCTGTTCTTTATTGAACAGGCCGTTGACAGGTATCGTCCTGGTAATGTCAGCAGCATAATAACCATATTCGGCACCTATATCCATGAGCAGCAGGTCGCCGTCCTCCATCTTCCTGTTATTATCAGAATAATGAAGGGTCACGGTATTCGGTCCGGAACCTGTTATGGATGAGAATGCAGGCCCTGAAGAACCGTTGCGGCGGAAGGTATACTCAATCATTGCCTCAATCTCAAACTCGTACATACCCGGCCTGCAGACACCACATGCATTCAAAAAAGCCTCACCTGTAATGTCAATGGCTTTCTGCATTCTTGAAATCTCAACCTCATCCTTTATCACCCTCATCTCTTCAATGACCGGTCCGATGTCCCTGATAAGTGTCTCCGGCTTCCGCTGCTTGCCGGCTTCTGCTAAGAGACTGCTTCTTAACATCCTGTCCTTGAAATCGATGTATACCGGGGTCCCGCTGCTGATGCTGGCTCGAATCAGTTCTGCAAGCTCACTGTATGGAAGGATTGTGTCAACACCGTAATCGTTGATAATCTCCTCATTTTGCTGCTCGCCTCCGTTATAGATGATGTCACGCCTGTTTCTCTCACGCAGATAAAGGGAAGATGATTCCGGCTCATCATTTTTAATGGCAACTGCGCTCATGGGCTGATCAAAGCCGGTGAGCCAGAAGAAGTTGTCATTCACCCTGTACTCGCAGTGTCCGCCTGAAGGAAATGCGCCCGAACCAATGATTACTATACCCTCTTCAACCTGATCCATCATCCGTGTCCTTCTGTAAGCAAACACTTCTCGTAAATTCTCTGACATTGACAGATCGCTTATGTCCGGAACAGGAGCTTCTTTTGTGAAACCTCCTGAGGGCTCATTGCACCCGAAATTAATGATGAGCACCAAAATTATGAGTATCAACTTTTTCACCGACTTAAACTGAAGGCAGGCATTTTCCATTTCGTAACTATTATTTGTCAAGAATATTTTTTTTACATCTTTGGCACTAAATTACGCAATTATGATGAGTCTTCTGTCCCCCTCCCTCCTATCCTTAAATTTCCTGTCAGGATTTGACCCTGAGTTTCAGAGCCTGGTTTCAGCATGGATCAGCCTGATGCTTGTTGTTGTGCTTGCCTGCTTCATCGTGAGTGAAATAACCCGAAACTACAGCCAGGTTGATAAGCTCTGGAGCCTGGTGCCGCTGGCCTACGGATGGCTTACCGTTGCAGCCTATCCATCCGCCAGAATATTTCTCATGGCAGTCCTGGTGACAATATGGGGTTTAAGGCTGAGTTTTAACTTCTATCGCAAGGGTGGTTACAGTATTATCCCCTGGCAGGGAGAGGAAGATTACAGGTGGAAGGTTCTGAGGGATAACCCCGCACTGAAGGGCAGGCTAAGATTTGGACTGTTCAACCTGTTCTTCATCTCATTTTACCAGAACCTGCTTATCCTGCTCTTCTCCACCCCCCTGCTGATGGCGGCTCTATACCATGATACTCCTCTGGGTGCGACTGACCTCATTGCAGCATCCCTGATGCTGCTCTTCATCGTAACCGAAACCATCGCAGACAACCAGCAGTTCAGGTTCCAGAATAAAAAGCGAAGTTTAACCGAAAATGACCCTGGGCCTGGCGAATCACTCCGGAAAGGATTCCTGACGGAAGGTTTGTGGAAATATGTGCGCCATCCCAACTTTGCCTCCGAACAGGCTATATGGATCAGTTTCTATCTCTTCAGTGTCGCTGCTTCCGGCCAATGGATCAATTTCACCCTTATAGGACCGGTTCTGCTGGTGATCCTGTTTATCGGCAGCTCGGTGATGACAGAGAAGATCAGCAGCGCCAAATATCCTGATTATTCAACCTACCAGAAGGAGGTACCGAAATTCTTTCCCCGGTTTTTCAGGAGAAAATAATCCATCGTCACTACCGGACACTAACAGATAAATTAATATTTTGATGTTTTCGTCATGTGCAAGCGTTTTGTAACAGAAATGTAATTTAATTTTACCCAATGCGACACTGATATGACTTATCTTTACGTCATATCAATTCAACTCATATTGAATGAGTTATTTTAGAAATATAAGAGAAAACCCATTGCTCAAAGAAGCATTCTGGGAAGTTCCGGCTAGTTTTGCTTTTGTAATCCTTTATTATCTTCTGATTACAAAATTTATAAATATGCAGGATATAAGCAGCGTGATATTTAGTTCCCTGCTTTTTTCAGTAATATGGTTTTTAGAAGTGAAGCTTTTTTCATTGAAAGCAAAAGTTTCCATTTTACCGGTTTTCTCGTTTATAGAATCACTTGCCGAAGATGATTTTTCTTCTTTTATTTACAGGCTTCCGGGACAGTTTCTTGGCGCAATTTTGGCAATTCCGGTAATGCTTTTTGATACAGGAGCAGACTATGTTGCACTTTACCAGTTTCAGTTTATTCCGGCAGATTCTTTTCTATTGGGAATCTTTACCGGATTTATTGCTCAGATAATTTATTTTATTTACTATATCCTGTTTTATAAAACCAAACTTGCCGGGGGGCTGAAATTGTTACTTCTTTCAGCGGGCTATGGGCGTTATATTTTTAGCGGTATCCCTAATCGGAAATATATCACTGCTTAACCCCTTCGGAATTCTGTTCAGCAGTTTGCTTAACGGGCATACAGTCAGTTTGAATGCTTTCCTGACTGGAAGTATTATTCATGTAATTGTACCCATGTTTTTTATTGCAGGCACCCATTATTTTTTAAAAGGCTTTATTTTTAAAGAAAATAAATAATTGACTCTCTAAAATAATTAGTTATGGCCGAATTGACCAACCTTAACCCAAAAACCGAGGCCTTTATCCATTCTTGACTATCTGGTAAACGAAAAATTATTTTTGTTTATCATCATATCCGGATTTGCCCTGTCGGCTATTTTTACCAACAACTCTCAGGTTTCCATGTGGCTCGGTTTTTTGTTTGCCGGATATGCAGCCGTTTCAAACGACAGCATCCAATCACTTGGAACATTTATTGAGAGCAACCAGCAGAAAAAATGGTGGGTGCTGTGGCTGTTTATCGGCGCTATTTTCCTTGCCACTGTTACTTTTAGCTGGTTTTACTTCGACGGGGATGTAACCTATCAACGATTATTGGATTCAAATGGGGAAACAAAATTTCCTCACCCCGAAAAATTCAATTATTTTCAGGTAATTGCACCCCTTGTGCTGCTCATCCTTACCCGTTTGCGCATGCCGGTTTCCACTACCTTTTTACTGCTTAGTGTATTCAGCGCCAGCTCTTCCGGAATTAATTCCATGGTTTTTAAAAGCCTCAGCGGCTACGGTTTGGCCTTTGTCCTGTCATTCCTCATTTGGTACTTTGGTTATTATTTCATAAAAACATTCTTTAAAGAACGTAAAACACACCCGGCATGGACGGTTGTTCAATGGACAGTTAGCGGTACGCTTTGGGCAACCTGGGTAATGCAGGATGGGGCAAATATTGCGGTTTACCTTCCACGACAGCAAACTCCGGTGCAATTTGTTATCTTTTCATTAACCATTTTTGCCG
This sequence comes from Bacteroidales bacterium, assembly GCA_034522515.1. Lineage (GTDB taxonomy): Bacteria > Bacteroidota > Bacteroidia > Bacteroidales > VadinHA17 > SR-FBR-E99. Next base: position 36,347 of record JAXHLF010000013.1, read on the forward strand.
GCCTGGGTTTATTGTTTTACCTGCGTGGCGACAAAATTCAACGCATTGTCAGCGAAAAAGTGCGCATCTCTGATGTGAGAGCTGCTACTCTTGTCGATTTTTCATATGTATTATTACTGATTTACAAACTTTTCATAAGCACCGTGCCTATGAGCACCACATGGGTTTTCCTGGGTGTTATCGGAGGCAGGGAAATTGCCGTTTCGCTTGCCCGGAAGAAAAAAGGTAAAAAACATAAGAAGAAAGCCTTGAGAATAATATTGCGCGATGTCGCTTTTGCTTTCACAGGGCTTGGTAATATCGGTTGCGCTGGCATCGGGTGCCAACCCGGCAATCAGGGAAGAGATTGTTGCATTTATCAGAAACTTGTTTTAGTTTAAACCCCAGTATGAGATGCTAGTAGCCAGAACCAAACTTTCTAACCGGATTGGTTAAAGGCCGATGTGCGCGGTTAAGACAGTACATCTGACCAAAAATTGAAGAAGCGATGAAAACGTTTATTTTCAGGTGTTATTTCAATTTTTAATGAAAATTGCTATTTTTATTGTGAATTTACTGTCTATAAATGAATATCCTGATTATCTGCAGGGCCAACAGTTGCCGTAGTCAGATGGCCGAAGCCTTCCTGAAAAAAATGGACCCCACGTTAAATGTCGAATCAGTGGGAACTGAACCGGCTCCTAGTGTGCATCCCCTTACTATTAAGGTTATGGCAGAAATCGGTTTTGATATTTCAGGTTGGAATACCAAAAATGTTGCCGATTTTATTCATCTCGACTGGGACTTTGTGATCACCGTATGCGACATTGCCCGCAATGCCTGCCCGGTTTTCACAGGAAATGTTAAAGAATCTCTTTTCTTCAAATTCACCGACCCGCTGGCATACGAGGGCAGCGATGAATTTCTTCTGGAACTAATCCGCCGAACCCGGGACCACATCAAAGATGAGTTTGAAGATTTCTACCGCCACTTTGTTTCATGCTCAATATAATTTAGAATCATTATAAATTAGAACGAGGGTAATATTCCTTTTTTATAATTTTATATTATTGTATTCCATTAATTCGGTAGAATTACTGTTATAGAATGAAACTGAACATGAAAGTAAGATATGGATTGCGGGCACTGGCAGATATCGCAATAAATCAGCATGCCGGAGACGGGGTTTTTCAAAAAGATATTTCCGGGCGCCAGGAAATTCCATTGAAATACCTCGACACCATTATTTCCGGCTTAAGAAACAGCGGACTGATAAGGAATACCGCAGGGAAGCGTAGTGGCTATACGCTTATGAAAGCCCCTGCTGAAATTTCGGTGTACGATGTTTACAGAGCATTTGAACCCGAATTGACATTGGCTAACTGTTTGTGCGAAAGCATGGAATGTAAGCGATCAGATAACTGTCCTGCCAAAGATTATTGGTTTGAGTTAAACCAACATCTAAAAATGTTAATGAAAAGCACATCGCTAAAACAAGTAATGTTGGGTACTTTTAATTTTTAAAATTTACAATTGATTTAGATGTGGAAATCTATAACTTTTTTACTTATCATATTCATTTCCATCGGAAGTACTTTTGCTCAGGACAAAACCTCTGTCCCCAGGTTCTTAAGCTCAGGTAACGCTTATGCCACAATGTTTTTTGAATACTATTACATGCTACAGGGCGATGATATTTACCCGGGGCGTTCTGAATTTGCCAAAAACACAACAGGTGATAATGCGTTTTCCTTTCGAAGGGTATATTTGGGTTATCAGCATACTTTTTCTGAAAGATTTTCAGGCAAAGTTCAGCTCGAGGCTACCGATAGAACACTGCTTGAAGGAGGTCAGCGTGGATCATTCATAAAAGAAGCAAATTTAAGGTGGAAAAACATTTATCCATTAGCTGATTTAATTATTGGCCACAGCCTTACGCCTGTTTGGTCAATAGAAGGCTCAGAATTTGTTTGGCAATATCGGTCCATTGAACGGACCATTGCAGATATGCGCAGGTTACGCTCTTCCAACGACACGGGCATTAGGCTTAAAGGAAGCTTTAACCAATCAAATACATACGGTTACAATTTTATGGTGGGTAATGGTAACAGCGCCCGGGCTGAAAACGATAAATACAAACTGGTTTATTTTAACTTGTGGTCAAAGCTATTTCAAAATAAGTTGTACCTCGAAATTTTTCAGGATTACAACGAGGCCGCTGAAAACAGGTATATTGCTACCACAAAAGGATTTGTTGCCTGGACAACCACCAGCTACACACTTGCAGTCGAATTGGTAAGACAAATAAGAGGCGGATTTGGGGCAGATACAGATAATATCATTATTCATGGGATTAGTATCTTTACTCACGCTAATCTGGTTAAAGATAATTTAAAGGTTTTTGGGCGTTTAGATTCATTTAACCCGGATGTTTACTTCACTTCTAACCACTACCTTGCTGATGGTGTAAAACCTTTTGATGAGATGTTCTATACCTTTGGACTGGACTTTATCCCTGAAAAAAATATTCATGTAATGCCAAATATATGGGTAAACTCATACCGCAACAAAACAGATGGACAATTAAACCCAAAGACAGAAATTGTGGCCAGACTTACTTTTAATGTAACTTTTAAATAGGTATAAAATAGTATTTTGGGAAATTGTATTTCAGGAGTTTAATTATTTGAGCATAAACTCTGTTGAGAAAAATCAGAATGTAAAGAACCAGTTTGATTATGGATAACTCAAAGAGGAAAAACAATTTAGCACGACGTACCTTTTTACGGAGTGCGTTATTAACCAGTGCAGCTGCCGGTTTTGCAACAGCCGGTGTTGTTGTATCGCGAACCGGAAAACAGGGAGATACACCGTTGGGTGAAGATACAATCCGGGAGATTGCTGAACCCGAAACCATTGCAGTGGATGAACAATCAGATGTTTTGATCCGGATGCAGAAAGAATTGCGCAAAGCCCTTAAGAAACCTGTAGAACAGCGCAAATGGATAATGGTGATTGATACCCGTAAATGTGTGGGTTGTCATGCCTGCACAGTGGCCTGTATTGCCGAAAATAAGCTTCCTCCCGGGGTTGTGTACCGGCCGGTTGTACAGGAAGAGTTTGGCAAATATCCAAATGTACAATTGCGTTTTTTCCCCCGGCCCTGTATGCAATGCGAAAGTCCTTCATGCACAGCTGTTTGTCCGGTAAAAGCCACATGGAAACGCGAAGACGGAATTACTGCTATAGACTATGAAAAGTGCATTGGCTGCCGTTATTGCCTCACAGCATGTCCTTACGGAGCAAGGACCAGCGATTTTGGAGAGTTCTATACCAAAGAAACACCTGAATTACAGCCGTATGAACTTTTACCCAACAACGAATATGGCAAAGCCTGGGACCGGTCACTGGGACATAGCTCGCCAATGGGGAATGCCCGTAAATGTCATTTCTGCCTGCACCGGATCGATGAAGGGCTTTTACCACAATGTGTTACTACCTGTATCGGCCGGGCCACCTTCTTCGGAGATGCCAATGATTCTGAAAGCCTGGTGTCAGAACTATCGCGCTTACCGAACCAGATAAAGCTGCTCGAAGAAAAAGGGACCAAACCAAAAGTTATTTATCTGATCTGATAAATTATGAGCAGAAAGATTCAAAACCTTTTAAAAATAATCTGGGCTGTACTGTTCATTATCGGATTGACAGCCCTGATAGTAAAATTTGCAACGGGCGAACGCCTGGTAGGCTATGGCAGTTACGTACCATGGGGGTTATGGGTGGCATTATATTTCCATTTTGTTGGTATTGCCGGCGGTGTATTTGTTGTTGGCGCCGGGGGCTATATATTGAATCTGCCGGGGTTTCGTGAAAATATTAGAGCAATAATGATTATCTCCGCTTCATCGGTTGTAGCTGGTTTGCTGGCCATTTGGCTCGACCTGGGCCAGCCTTTTCGTTTTCAGAATATTTTTCTTACACCCAATTTCGGATCGATGATGACCTTTAATGCCTGGTCATATACAGCTTTCTTCATTATGATGGCCTTTATTTTTTTACTTTCTTACAAAAAGGATAACGTGCACGATCTGAATGACCGCACAGGCTGGCTATTGCCCATCATGATCTTAGGAATGTTCATTTCAGTGGCTTTTCCAAGTCAAAGTGGCTCCTTTTTTGGGGTGGTCGATGCTAAACCCTTCTGGAATTCAGGTTTACTGTCAGTTATGTTTCTTACATCAGCCATCACTTCAGGTGTTGCTGTTCTATTATTTTATTATACCCTGGTTTCCAAAAGCAAATTTCCGGATGATCCCTCTTTCAACTACCTGTTAAAAATTCTGACAGGGGGATTAGTTGCTTACATGGCAGCAGAGTTTGCTGAATACAGTATTGCCTATTGGTCGCCTAATTCACACACTTTCGATGCAGCTAAAATGGTTATCCAGGGCCCGTTTTGGTGGGTTTTCTGGATCATACATATAGGAGGCGCAGTTGTTGCCCTCGTTTTGCTGTTTACAGTAAAAACAAAAACATCATACGGCATTGCTGCATTTATTATTGCAGTAACATTTGTATCGGCCAGGTTAAATGTTCTGATTCCGGGGCAAAGCATCGAACAACTTCAGGGCTTACAGGACGCATTCCGCCACGCAAGGCTGAGTTTTGTCTATACGGCAACACCCCTGGAGTATCTTGTATCTTTTTTTATTGCTACCCTGCCGGTAGGAATGTCGTTTATAGGCATAAAAATCTTGAATAAAATTGATTCGGCAAACAGATAGTATTCATAATATGAGCAAAAAAAATCAAACTATATCACGTCGCGGGTTTTTAGGAAAAGGCGCTCTCCTGGGAACAGGTTTGGGCTTGATACAAACTGAACAACTATTTGCGGCGAACTCGGGCAAAATTTTAAAAAACAGTAAAGCCGATACCGATTACCTGCTGAACGACACTGAAAATTTCATTTACTCTGTTTGCCTGAACTGCAACACGGGCTGCGGTATTAAATGTAAAATACAGGATGGCGTTCTGGTAAAAATTGACGGCAATCCTTATAACCCGTGGACAATGGTCCCTCACCTGCCGATGAAGACAAACACCGAAGAAGCTGCTCAGGTTGATGCAGGACTTTGCCCCAAAGGGCAGGCCGGTTTGCAAATTGCATACGACCCATACCGTATACGTAAAGTTCTGAAGCGCGCAGGTAAACGAGGAGAAAACAAATGGATAAGCATCCCTTTCGATCAGGCAATTACCGAGATTGCAGAAGGTGGAAAAATTTTCACTGAAGTGCCAGGTGAAGAAAACAGGAATGTAGAAGGATTGCGCACTGTTATGGCACTTACCGATAAGATTGCAGCCAGAGAGATGGCAAAAAGGGTAAAAATTATATGGGATACCCGGGATATGACTAAAAAGGTTGAATTGGTTGACCAATTTAAAATCGATTTTAAAGAGCATCTTCAAACCCTCATAGATCCTGCCCATCCTGACCTGGGTCCAAAAAACAACCAGTTTGTTATGGCCTGGGGCCGGTTAAAAAACGGACGTAAGGAGTTTATCTCCAGGTTGGGTGAGGCTTATGGAACAACCAACCTTCACGGCCATACAACCGTTTGCCAGGGGTCCCTCTATTTTACCTGTAAGGCGATCAGTGAACAATACATTGGTGGTAAATTCAGCGGTGGCAGTAAGTTTTACTGGCAGTCCGACATTGAGCACGCACGCTATATTTTATTCGTAGGTGCCAACCTCTTTGATGCCAATTATGGTCCAACAAACCGTACAGTGCGCTTAACCAAAAATCTTGAAAAAGGGTACACGAAAATAGCCGTTGCCGATCCCCGTTTCTCAAAACTTGCCAGCAAAGCGGAAACCTGGTTGCCAATAAAACCAGGAGAAGATGCTGCCCTGGCATTGGCTATAATTCAATGGATGATTGAAAATGAGCGTATCGATAAGCAATTTCTTGCAAATGCCAATAAGGCTGCTGCAATAGCATCAGGGGAACCAAGCTGGACAAATGCATCGTTGCTGGTTGAAATCAAAGACGGAACACCCGGGAATATGTTACGGGCTGCAGACCTGGGACTTTGTTCGCCTGACAAGAAAAAACTCACCGATGGCACTGAATATGAAGAAAAGTATTTGGTGGCTTTAGCCAAGGGGAAACCGGTGAAGGTTGATCCCAACGATGAGGACCTGGCCATTTATGGCGATTTATTTGTGGATGTGGAGCTTTCCAAAAAAGATGGCTCAAAGGTAAAGGCCCGGTCTGCACTTCAACTTTTAAAGGAAGAAGCAGGTAAAAATACGCTGGCAGGGTGGTGCGAACTGGCAGGACTTAAAGAAAAAGATGTTGTCAAAGTGGCCAGAGAACTGACCAGTTATGGTAAACAGGCTTCTGTTGATATACACCGCGGGGTGGCACAACATACGAATGGCTTTTATAATGTTTTTTCGTGGATGAGTGTGAACATGCTTCTGGGGAATTACGACTGGCAGGGTGGCATGTCGAAAGCCTCCACCTATAAATACGATGGCTCAGGCGGAGGAAAATTCAACCTGAATTATAACCCGGGGAAAATTCAAACCTTCGGTGTTAGCAGTATCCGCCATGATATCGCATACGAGCAAACCACATTATTCGGAGGGTATCCTGCAAAACGTAATTGGTTCCCTCTGTCAAGTGATATTTATGAGGAAATAATCCCAAGCATCGGAGAGGCTTACCCATACCCGGTAAAAGCATTGTTTATGTATATGGGCGCCCCCACTTATTCATTGCCAGCCGGTCATACAAACATCGACGTTCTGGCTGATGTGGAAAAACTACCCTTGTTTTTTGCCAGCGATATATTAATTGGACCAACTTCCATGTATGCCGATTATATTTTCCCCGACTTAAGTTATCTGGAACGATGGGAATTTCAGGGGTCGCACCCCAATATGATTTACAAGGTTGAAAATATAAGGCAACCGGTAATTCCGCCAATACCCGAAACGGTGAAAGTTTATGGCGAAGAAATGCCCATTTCCCTGGAGTCGACATTAATGGCATTAAGTGAAAAACTTGGATTAAATTCTTTTGGCAAAAATGCTCTTGGAGAAGGCATCGATTTCACACGCCCAGAAGATCTATACCTGAGGGGCGTGGCAAATATCGCGCTGAATGGCGGACCCGGGAACGAGGTTCCCGATGCCGGCAGCCGTGAGCTGGAAGTATTCAGTAAAGCACGCCGCCATTTAACGCATCCGGTGTTTGATGAACCCAAATGGAAAAGCATCGTGGGGGAAGAGCTCTGGCCAAAAGTTGTTTATCTGCTCAACCGCGGGGGCAGGTTTGCCGAAGCCAAAACAAATGCCGATGGAAAATTGACCAACAAATATGGCGCTTTGTTAAATTTATATCAGGAAAAAACTGCCGGATACAACTATTCGGGTACAGGCAAACCTTATAGCGGTCTTGCCCAATATATACCGCAAAAAAACTATGAAGGCAAAACACTTGAATATCTGGGTAATGGATACGATTTGCACCTGATTACCAGTCGCACCATTACCCAAACTAAATCACGCACCATTGCCGCCTATTGGTTGCAGGGTATTTTACCTGAAAATGCAATCATCATTAACCGGCAGGATGCTGAAAAGTTAGGTTTTGACGAGGGCGAAACGGCTCGTATTGTCAGCGCTACCAATACAGGGGGTAAGTGGGATTTTAAAAACGGACATACCAAAGATATTATTGGAAAAATCAAAATTACAGAAGCCATACGTCCGGGAGTTATCAGTTTTTACCTGGGGTTTGGCCATTGGGCAAGCGGAGCCGGCGATGTGGAAATTAACGGAGAAACCGTAAAGGGTGACCCTCGCCGTGCAAAAGGCTTTCATGCCAACGCTGCCATGTGGACCGACAGTTCGTTAAAAGACAATACCTGCCTGATTGACCCGGTAGGAGGAAGCGTTTCTTTCTACGATACTAAAGTGAACCTGATAAAGGTATAGTATTTTTTTCTTCAACAGGTTCATGTCAAATTTGTGGTTTACCGCTACAGTCGTTCCTACATTGCCTAAATCCGGGACTGAGATCTTTACTTATGGCTGGTCCTACAGGTGGACAGCTGAATTGCGAATTATAAAAGATTGATTCTGGCTGCAGGCAACAGGTTTCGCAGCTGTTACGGTCAGAAATAACATCAGAACAGGTCCAAAGTTTATTTAATGTTTTCCAGATTTTCATTATAAAATCTCTGGAAGGTCTCGTGAATTTCATCACGAACACGCAAATACTCACCGTTAATAAATTCAGGTGTACCGGTGGCGTGTGAAGGATCCTCGAACCCCAGATGGAGACGGTGTTTCACCTTTCCGAAGAAAGCAGGACAGGTCTCATTGGCATGGTCACAGACCGTGATCACATAATCCCACTCCTCATCAAGATATTCGTCCACCAGATGAGGTGTATGATGACTTATATCAATCCCGAGTTCAGCCATCACCTCTACGGCTTTGGGGTTTATATGTGCCGCGGGCTCAGTACCTCCGGACCTGACATAAAGATTTTCATCAAAGGATTGCAGGAAGCCGTGCGCCATCTGGCTGCGGCAGCTGTTACCAGTGCAAAGGATAAGTATTTTCATTTGTATTCAGTTATTATTGTATGTCTGAAAGTCCGTAAAGTCAAAAGTCTGTAAAGCCGCCTCATTGTCTGTCTCAGCCTGATAGACTGATAATCAATTCTTAATTGTTCACTACTGCCGACTGCTGAATGCCGACTATTTTTTCCTCCTCGGCCTCAACTGACAAACGCATGATCCGCTCAGTTGTTCAGTAATATCAATCTTAAGCGGCATACCCTCCTGTTCCCAATCCACTATTCCTCCTGCAAGATTTGCAATGTTATCAAATCCCTTGCTGATAAGGAACTCCATAACCTCATGACTCCTAAGCCCTACTGAGTCAGCAATTATCAGGGGCAATTCTCGCGAAAGTTTCACATATTCCTGTTCTATCCTGCTTTTGGGCAAATGAATCAAACCGGGAACATCAAAGTTCTTATAGCCGATAAGCCTCTCCTCCCTCACATCCACAATAAGCGCGCCTCCCTCCATAGCCTCCGCATAAGCTTCCCTCGGCGAAAGATTCCTGAAGCCTGAGCTCACAAAGCCTTTATTATGAAATAAATCTGTCATTCACCAACCTGACATGTTGTAAAACTCAATTACAAATCCGTGCCGGATTATACTTTTCAAATATAATCATTTCGTATATTTACGAAATACAACCTGACAAATATTATATCTGACCTGCGATGAGAAAAAATCTTATTGTGCCGCTGGTGATCATTCTGGCTGTTCCGGCAGTCGTGCTGTTGCAGCCTTATTCAATTCAAAAATTGATGAAGGCGTCAACAGGAAACCCATGGAACAAAGAGACGACGTCTGTCCCCCTTTTCACCTGTATGATGAGGATGGAGCTCTTATTGACCCGATGAATGACATCAATGCCGGCAAGCCCTATTCCCCGAAACAGACATGTGGCAAATGTCATGACTATGAAAAGATTACAATGGGATTTCATTTCCAGCAAGGGAAGGATGAGATGCCATCAGAGGAGGCAAAGAAAAGGTACCAGTGGGTCTCATCGCCGGGCAATTACGGTGGCGCATGGTGCTCCCCTGCTCCGCTTTACCGGCATCTTGCACCCAAGGAAAACACCAGCGCAAGGACAATTGACATGACCTCATTCAGTTTCATCACGGCCGGATGCGGCGAATGCCATCCCGGCGGAGGACCTGCTGAGTATGACAGGAACGGGTTCCGGTATGATAAACAGATGATTGAAAAAGGCTATACCTCAGGCGGAACAAATGACCTTGACGGTGACTATTACCAGGCACGCTGGATTGAGACGGGGGTTCTTGAAGCCGACTGTATGATCTGCCATCAGCCTGGTTATAATAATAATACCAGAAAAGAGCAACTGAAGAATCTCAACTTCAGGTGGGCGGCAACAGCTGCCTCAGGATTGGGTGCAGTAACAGGCTCAGTTGATAAAAACTCGCCGGTACAGGTATCCTATGATCTTTCACAATTCGATGCGTCCGGAAAAGTCTCTCCGCGGCTCGTCAGAGAGCCTCGCAACGAAGCGTGTCTTTACTGTCATGCGCAGCCGGGGTGGAAGAAGCGCGGAGCGAACTATGATGAAAGGACCGATGTCCATCTTCGTGCCGGGATGAAGTGCGTCGACTGCCACCCGGCAGGATCAGGAGCGCTTGATGAAAGAATAAACGGCAGGGAAGAACACCAGATAGCCAAGGGCGACGACCCGGGAGGTCAGGTAAGAAATGACCTTGACAATACTGTTCTCGACTGTAATTATTGCCATACCAATGGCCACCAGGGAGCACCGGTTGCAAAACACAACTGGCTTCCTCCCCTGCACCTCGAGCAGATAGCATGCCAGGCATGCCACATCCCCCAGAGGGATGTCAAACCGACCCAGTTCCAGGCTAGCGACGTGATAAATCCCGGATCAAAAATCCCCAGCAAGGGAAAACACCTCTGGGTATTCTACGGTCCTGACATGAAATATTACAACCATTACGGGAACATGGCGATGATGGGTTATGAAGACAAACCTAGTGACCCGTTTAAACCTGTCCTGGCATACTATAAAGGTAAGATACGCTCGGTAAACAGGATACACAGTGCCTGGCCGGCAATCGAGACCGAAGGGGTGCCCGGACTGATGCAGCCAAAGATGGGAGACATATACAAAATGTGGGAAGATCATGCGGGCAATCCGTCAAATTATCCGGAATTGTCAATGATTATTGATGACAACAATGACGGAGTCATCGAGATTAACTCTCCCGCGGAGATCGATGCCCTGATAAAATCGGTCACAACCATGCTGGCAAAAACCAAATACCCGATGGAGGGCAAACGTGTTGTCTGGGCTATGGATGACAGAGTATACACATCAGGAACTGAATATTACACAATTGAAAAGGCCAACTGGGAAGCCTCTCCCTACGCAAACATGCATACCTATAATCACGACGTATATCCGGCCAGGGCAGCGCTGGGCGTCAACGGCTGCGCTGACTGCCATGACCGGGAGTCAGGCTTCTTTACAGCACAGGTACTGCAATACCCGTTTGATGAAAATGCCGACCAGATGATGCTTAGTCAATCGTTGCTAATGGAATACCAGGGCACACCCCGCAGATATTCAGGGGTTCCGGGTGTAACTGCCGGCCTCTTCAAATGGCTGACAATAGTCGTACTGGCGTTGCTATTTATTCACATGGTGCTTGATTTCCTTGCACGCCGCCGACTGATCAGAACAACAGTGCATGCAGCCAAATCCATTGACAATGAAAGTATCCAGAGGTTCGACAGGCATTTCCTTGCCCAACACCTGATTATGATAATCAGCGTGGTTTTGCTGGTCATATCAGGTATCTTTGAGTTCGCAGCGAGATATAACTCAGCCGGGTGGGCCCTGGCGGTAAACAGCAATGCCGGAGGTTTGGATTTCTGGAGAGTCATCCATCGTCTCGGCGGAGCGCTCCTCGTATTTGTCAGTCTTTATCACCTTCTGTATATAATTATACATCCTGAAGGAAGACGTAATTTTATTGCTCTGTTGCCGGGCAGACAAAGATTTCATACAGCTTGGTGAGAACCTGAAGTGGTTCTTCAGAATGAAGCCTGACCCTCCCGCGTTTGGCCGTTTCTCCTACTTTGAAAAATTCGACTACTGGGCTGTCTTCTGGGGCGTTGTGATTATGGCAGGCACCGGTCTGGCCATGTGGTTCCCTGATGTAGTACGCAACCTTACCGGCAATGAGGCCTATGTACTGTTTAACTCTTTGAAGGAGGCACATGCTCATGAGGCTATCCTGGCTGTGACGGTTCTGCTGTTCTGGCATATGTACAACGTCCACTTCAGGCCAGGCAAATTCCCCGGGTCAGCGCTATGGTTAACCGGTAAGATATCCGGGAATGATATGAAAGACGAACACCCTGCTGAATATGACTCATTAAAGAACCAAAGCCGGTAACATGGCATCCATTAAGTGAACCCGGTAAACAGTGATCAGGCGTAAGTCCTCATAATATTGACTCACCTCTGATTCCGGAATCAGGGGTAAGCCACTTTATGCTGAAGCATCATTAAGTGACTCAACCCCGATTTGTTATTTCAGAAGTTCTTCCTGTAATCATCCACCTTGTTGGCAAAGTAGATGATGGTGATGAAAATAGCCGCGGCAACAGGTACAATAATCCACTGATTGATCCCGAGCGCGACCGAAATATCGCCATTAATTGATTTTGATGTAAAGTGAGTCTTAAAGAAGCTGCCGTTTACGGCAAAAAACAGAACTCCGGCAACCATACCTGCAAGTCCGACCCATGCATCTTTCTTTGCTTCGCCTATCCTAGCGATCATTGTTCCCGGACAGTAGCCCAGCAAGCCCATACCTGCCCCAAAGATTAATCCGCCGACCAGCTTACCCCAGTCGAGCGGTTTAGGATTAAGGGTTATAATACCAAGGCTGCCGAGGATATAAAACCCAATCATAGAAAATGTGACTGCTGTAAGCATGAACTTGAGTATTTTGAAGTCCTTTAGCATCAGCATACCGGTTACTCTCGGGTATTTCGTGACACCTGTTCTCTGAAGGGCGTAACCGAATATCAAACCCATAATCAGGCCAATAATAAATTGTAATATCATGACTAACGCCCTCCAACTTTACGGTAAAGAATCTTAACAACAATAATTCCGGAGATAAAAATGAGGCTCCGGCCACAATGCTACCCAGGGAAAGATGCGCCCAGCCCTGAAGAATATTGCCTGTTGTGCAACCAACTGCGAGCATCGTTCCCAGCCCCAGACAGAAGCCACCGGCAAATACTGCAATAAACCTCTTCCAGATGTTCGGACCGTGATATTTCTCCCATACGGCCGGGATCACTTCAGGTGAAAAGCTGCCGCTTCGCTTAGCTGCTATAAAGGCACCCAGGGCAATGCCGAAGAGCATAATAAATTCGACAAATGATGCAGGGCTGTTCCAGTTCTTCTGTATGACCGGGTTGTCAGCAAGTGATGCGAACAAAAATTTGAATAAGGATGCAATGTATCCTACACCTGCAGTTATGCCGAAGGGATAATCCTTGTAGCTCAGCTTCTCGAAAAGCACATATGAGGCTATGGAGAGCAAGGATACAACTATGCCTCCGGTCAGCCAGTGCCATTCACCGTCTTGTCTCAGTTTAAATCTCATAGTAGTTTATCTGGTTTTGTATTTGTTTGATAATATCATCGGTTGCCAAAAAATCCTGTGCGTCCTATTTGCTAATATTTCACCTGCCGGTATTAAGTGCATAAGTAATCTGAATGGATGCCCATGTTGAACTGCCTGCCGGTTGACCGTTTACAGGTTCAATATCCCCCGCGCCAAACCAGCCATACGCTCCTGTAAGCTTCATCTTATTATTGATCTGATAATCGGCAAATATATTAAATTCATCACCCAGATGATGATTGCCTTCCTGCATTTTAATTGTCCCGAGAAGGGTTGCATCTTCAGGTACAGGAATCTTATATCGGTGATAACTAAGTTCCAGTTTCATCCCGTTGACCGGAAAAAGATAAAGAATTATCTCCCGGTCGTCAAGGTTTGACCATGATGTTATATTCATCCTGCCGTAGTACTGATCTCTTGATCCGTAGGCAGGTTCAAAGGTTCTTATTCGCGCTTCATCATTTGTGCCTCCCGAGGCAAAACTCTCCCTGATGCAAAATACGGGCTTTGCAGGCAGGGATTGGAACTGATACCCTGCCTTTGCCACGACCCCGTAAGCAGAAATTGATTTTCCGTTCTCATTGCCAAATTCCCGGGCATATGTAAAATCAAGGATAAAATGATTGAGCTCATTGTTGAACAGGCGGATGCCCATCCATTGTCTTGTGATGTCCTGTGACCTGATATAATCGGCTGACCCGGAATTTTTAAAGCATAAAAAGGCTCTGCGGTGAAAACCTCCCTGACCTTTAAATGTGAATAGATCCCGCCACCAAAATATTCCGTCCTGAGAAAGGGCACGGAGATTTTTGCCGGATCATGGATTTTCGTTCCCCCGAAAAAGGCATCTACAAAGTTTTCACCTGCTGTGTATGATATTTTAAGTGCATCCCAGGTCCATCGTCCGGTGTTGCCCCACTCCCCGGGACCGAATATGCGGTTATCTCCGTAGGATATTTTCTGTCTTCCGAGCTTCAGGGTCAATTTGTCAAAAATATTATGGTACTCAAAGTACAGGTCATAGATTTCAAAAAACTCTTCGTTGGGATTCATTGTGTAGAACGGCTCCTCAGTGCCAATTGCTTTTACTCTGAACAGGTCAGGGTATTCGGAGTTTCTCAGCGACCATCCAAATGCGCGGGAATCCTGGAGATGAAATGCGATTTCGGCTGATGCAGACGGACGGTACAGGAAGCCTGCTATAATTCTCTGATATAGTGTCCGGTCATTGAGTGACCCGATGGCATCAGGACTGTCATCCCCGTAGTTTTTTGCATTCATGCCGTCCCAGACCTCCACTCGTTCCCTGATGACGGCATCAAATATCAGTCTGGAGGTATCCGTCTGAGAAAATGATGACGGTACTATTCCCAGAGATAAAAAAAACAATATCACAAATGCCTTTCGCTGCATTGCGGCTTTTGATCTCAAAAATACAGAGATGATTTACAGAATCAAACCCTCTTATGGCAAAATAATGAAAATAAATCTATCTACCTTACCACCGCTTAGGATATTCAAACTAATACCCATTTCGCCAGCTGGTGGAACCAAAAGGCTGATAAACTTACCTCCTAGGTATTGATAAAATTTTTACAATTATTGACGTATATTTACGTTGAATCTAAAAATTAACTTATTTTTGCGTCTCAGTAATAAATACTGGAGTCAACATAAAACACAATTCTCATAAAGCTATGGCACTAAAAAAATCCATTAGTTTTTTCGATAAATACCTTACTGTATGGGTTGCTCTTTGCATCGTTTCAGGTATTGTAATTGGCCATTTTGCCGGCGATAGAATCTCCATTGTAAGCAGCCTTGAAATTGCAAAGGTAAACATCCCTGTTGCCGTGTTAATATGGCTGATGATTTACCCTATGATGCTTCAGATTGATTTTACAAGCATTAAGCAGATTGGTAAAAAACCCAAGGGGGTTATCTGGACAGTTGTTATAAACTGGCTGATTAAGCCATTTACAATGGCCTTTTTTGCATGGCTCTTTTTCTCTAAACTTTATCACGCATGGATCGATCCGGCTTTGGCAGGTGAGTACATTGCCGGAGCAATTCTGCTTGGTGCCGCCCCCTGTACTGCTATGGTATTTGTTTGGAGCTACCTTTCCGATGGAGACCCCAACTACACACTGGTTCAGGTCTCGGTTAACGACCTGATTATTCTGGTAGCTTTTGTTCCTATTGTTGGTTTGCTTTTGGGAATTACCGATATTAAGATACCTTATGATACACTTGTTTATAGTATATTGATTTTTGTTGTTGTTCCACTGGTTGCAGGAGTTATTACCCAAAGGCTACTGTTGCGTTTACGTGGTGAAGAGTGGTTTAAAAATACCTTTTTACCAAAGCTTAAGCCGGTAAGCATAATTGCACTTCTGGTTACTCTTATCTTCCTGTTTGCTTTCCAGGGTCAAAATATTATAAACAATCCACTAATCATCCTTTTGGCTGCTGTTCCATTGATAATACAAACCTACTTTATCTTTTTTATTGCATGGTTTGGCGGAAAAAAATTATTAAAACTCCCATACCCTGTATGTGGACCAGCTGCCATGATTGGTGCAAGTAACTTTTTTGAACTTTCTGTGGCCGTAGCTATAGCTTTATTTGGACTTCAGTCGCCTGCTGCCCTGGTAACCGTTGTGGGAGTACTGGTAGAGGTGCCGGTTATGCTCTCACTGGTGGCCTTTGCCAACCGTTCCAGGTATTAAATTAGTAGACCTGTATAGACAGTCTATCTCGCTAATATTTAACAATAAAAGACTAATAAACTATCTCTTTTGTATTCATATAAAACTTTTTGAAAATATTTGACGTATTTTTACGTTATAGTTAATAATAACGTATATTTACGTCTCTTTAAATCAATAATTATGAAAATAGAAATATTTGAACCTTCATTATGCTGTCCCACCGGCCTTTGCGGACCGGAGCCGGACAAATCGCTTATAGATCTGCAAAATACCATCCAGATACTTGGTAAAGCATCTGTAAAAGTCAACCGTTACGCTATCAATCAGGCTCCAAGCGAATTCATGCGCAATGCGGAAGTACGGGACTTCATTATAAAATCAGGGCCTGGCGAACTTCCAGTCACCCTGCTCGACGGTAAGATCATCAAGACAGGCAATTATGCATCGTTGGATGAGCTGGCAGTGCATATCCCGGAAATTAAAAATCTCAAACCGGATCAAAAAATACTCGGAATCTTCAGCTGATCATGGAGAATAATAGCCTACAAATTTCACTCTACACCATACCGCAGGCGGCCTGTGACGAGAAAAAGGCCAACTGGTATGATGTTGCTTCACTACTCAGAAGTCAGATGGAAAATGTCTTCAAAGACAGAGTGCGTTTCAGCCACATCGAATTTATGTCAGCAGAATGGTTCAATGATCAACATGCTCAGAATCCGCTTCTCAAAAACATGGTTGCATTCCCATTCGTGCTGGTAGACGGTGCAATAGCTTCAAATGAAAAAAGAAGGTGAACATATCACGGATAAGACGGATTGTCGAGTCAAAATTAAAGAATACAATTAATGGTTTAATAATCTGATATAATGACAAAATATATATTTTTTTCAGGCAAAGGTGGCGTAGGAAAAACGACCATGGCTGCCACAACAGCTGTGCATCATGCACAGCAAGGAAATAAAACATTGCTGGTCTCAACTGATCCGGCAGGCAACCTGGGCGATATTTTTGAGCGAGAGGTAGGCATGGAGACCGTCCAGGTTGCCCGGGATCTTTTTGTTGCTCAGATGGACTCTGATGCCATAACCGAGGCCTATAAAGACAGAATGCTCGAACCTCTTTCAGCCATTCTTGATGGTGCTGATGCTCGAACAGGTTAAGGAGGAATTCAACGGCGGTTGTACTGTAGAAATAGCCACATTTGACTGGTTTACAGATTTTCTCGGTGATGAGACCTATGATTTTATTGTATTTGACACTGCTCCCACCGGACATACGCTGCGACTGATGACACTTCCAAATGAGTGGGACAAGTATATAGGTAAAAGTGCTGAAGGTCAGGGACAGACATGCATCGGACCTGTGTCACAGCTTGAAAGTTCAAGAAAAAAGTATTCCCATGCGGTAAGCGTGATGCAGAATTCTGAGATTACTACTGTCTTCCTTGTAAGCAGGCCTGAGAAAACCTCGGTTTATGAAACCATGAGAGCCAAATCAGAGCTTGAAAAAACCGGTATCCAGTAACTTTCATCTGATAATTAATGGGGTTTATCCCAACCATAACAGCCTGACAGGGCTGTTTGGGAAGATAGCGGAGAATCAGAAGCAGTATATCCGGCAGCTTAAGGATCTGTTTCCAGAAATGTATTCCGAGGTTACTTTGCAGCAAACTGAGGTAAAAGGCTTGACAAATATTGCCCTCCTGGACAAATCGCTTTCGAAAACAAGGACGCTGTCATCAGTTCCGATTTTAAGTTCATGAAGCGTGTTTAACAGATTTTTCATCCGGTGAACAATTAACTCAATTACTTCAAAAGAAAAGTGACAACCGTGTGATTATCCTTACTGGTAAGGGAGGTGTTGGCAAGACAGTCACTGCCTGTGCGGTTGCAATGAAGATGGCTGAAAGCGGCAAGACCCTTCTCTTTACAACAGATCCTGCTGCTCACATCGGCCAGGTACTTGAAACAGAAGTGGGACATAATCCGGTAAACATAAACGGTGATCTCTGGGCGGTAAATATTGACCAGAAAAGTGCGGTTGAGGATTATCGGCGTAAAATCATGGACGATGCCCGTGCAAATAAATATACTGAAGAACTCCTGGCCTCCCTTGAAGAGGAGCTCGAGTCACCGTGCACGGAGGAAATTGCAATCTTCGAACAGTTTGCAAATACCCTCAATGAACCCGGCTGGGACTACTTTGTTCTTGACACTGCTCCGACAGGACATACTCTTCGTCTCCTGGAACTACCATTTGAGTACAAAAAGCAGATAGACATGAAAGTGAAAGGGCAGACCGGAGTGTTGCCTGAAGAGAGTACAGGAAAAAGAAATATTGAATCACTGATTGAGAGACTGAAAGATCCTGACATGGCAACATTCCTGCTTGTCGCTTTTCCTGAGTTTACTCCCATTAATGAAGGTTACAGGGCTATGAAAGACCTGGAAAGAGTTGGGATTAATGCCAGTGGCATCTTCCTTAACAATATACTTAAAAGCGAAGATTGCGAGTCAGGCTTTGCATTCGAACGGTGGAGACTACAGCAGCATTATCTGCACAGTGCCCGTGAGTTATTCAATGACAAACCTCTGTTCTCCATACCTCTGCAGAATTCTGAGATTATCGGAATTGACAGGGTGAGAAACCTGACCAAAGAAATTTTTAAACATAATTAAATCCTCTATAACTATGAATGCAACACAGTTAGCTATTGATGAACTGAAAAAGGTACTTAACTCTGAGGAGACTCCCGAATCCGGTATTCGCATTTTTTCCCAGCAGGGATGCTGCGGGCCGGCTTTACAATTAACAGTTACTGAAAACGGGACCTCCGGGGACAATGTAGTGACAATTGATTCAGTAAACTTCTACATCGCTCCTGATGCAGTCACTATGCTTGAGGGTGTTACTCTCGACTTCGGCTCAAACGGTTTCAGGCTTGAAGGCCTCCGACGTGCCGGCGGAGGATGCTGCGGCTGATATTCAACAGAAAAATAAAACCAACTATAAACCTTAAATAAGAATCATACCATGAACCATTTAAAATTCTTATCAGCTTCTGTTATGTCAGCTTTATTGATGACTGCATGCGGTAATTCTTCCGGCGGTGTGGGTGCTATAGCTCAGGCTGCGCAACAACCTGTGGATGCACCCGTTATGACCGCTTCCTTAACTTCACAGGTTGCCGAAGCGACCAACATTAATGCCACTTCAGTAGCCAATATCATCTCAAGTGCCAAAGCCGAGGGCAAAGCAGTCTTCCTTGTGTTGACAGGAAACGGCTCTCCTGATACAGATAAAGCAATGTTGATCGCCAACGGCGCCAGGAACATTTACAAGAACGCCGTTGTGGTCCAGATGAACAAGGATGACGCGACCAATTCATCACTGGTCGCTGAATATCGTCTGGCTGGTGCACCCGTGCCGCTTATTCTGGTAATCTCGGCAAAAGGAATGCCAACAGGAGGCGTTCTCCTTGCGCAGGCAACTGCTGAAAATCTTGCAGCGCTCATACCCTCACCAAGGCTGGAAGAGATTTATGATGCAATTGCCAATAAAAAAATAGCACTGGTTGTATTTTCCCGGAAAGCTTTTACCGATAAGGCCGAAGTTATGAAAGAATGCAAGTCCGCAGTATCAAAGCTCAATAGTAATGCCGTGATCGTGGAGGTTGACATGGATGATACCCGCGAGGCCAATTTCATGAATCAACTCAGGATTGATAAAAATCAACTTAACGGTTCGCTTACTCTCGTCATAAACACCCAGGGACAGGTTGCAGGAACCTCAACCACTGTTCCTGACGCAGCTAAACTGGCGCTGGCAGCTACAACACCCGTACAGGGTGGTTGCGGCCCAGGATTGCGGGCCCCAGGGATGTGCGAAATAGAGAAGATTAATTTAAGAATTTGAAAAATCAGTTTATATGAGATTAACGGATTTAACTCTAAAGGAGTTATGGCATCGTAAGTCGCAGCTCCTCTCAGGTCTGCTCGCCATCACTCTTTGGTATTGGTGTTATGATCTAGTTATTCGCTCTGTTTCGGTGGTATCAGAAAAGCTGTCGCTGTAAATCTCGACAACCTCGGGGCCAACATTATGATTCTGCCTCAGGCAGCCAGCGTTGATAATTACTATGCTGCAGATATAGATGCTCCCACTTTTCCTGAAGATTATGTCGAAAGGCTTGTAACTTCAACGTTACCCGGCGTCGATAATTTATCGCCGAAACTGACCCGTCGTGTAGAATTCAGAAACGAAAGCATCGTTTTAACAGGAATATTGCCCAAAAGTGAAATTGCGTCAAAGCCAATCTGGCAGCAGGGAGGTCTGCGGGCCGAACAAATAGTTGCGAGCTGTGCACCTACGGGCCCGAAAAAATATGCCGATGCAAAGTTGCAGCGTACAGGCATTGATACTCTCGCCAATAATGATTGCTTTCTCGGATACTCAATTGCTACAAAAATTTAATATTTTTCTAAGGAGATGAAATCACTCTGGTAAGCAGAAATTTCAGAATAACAAAAATCCTTCCTGAGACGGGTACCATTTGACGATGACAGGGTTTTTGCAAACCTTCATGAGGTACAGGCACTTCTTGGAACGGGAGAACAGGTCAGCGCCATAGAAGTAATGGGGTGCTGCAGCGAAATATCAGATGGATTGCTTGGAAAAATGCGAAATATCCTGCCCGACACACGTATCACAACAATAGGACAGATTGTTTCGACTTGTAGATAAAGACAAACCAGTTAATGAACAAACTCTCCCTGGTTTTTCTGATCATCATTTTATTCGTTGGAGGAATTTCAATTGGCAACTATATCTGGGCTAACGTGAATGAGCGCAGAAAGGAAATTGGAATATTGCGAATGATAGGTTATCACAAAAGTCATATTTATAACATATTGATGTTTAAAGCATTGATTATGGGACTTGCAGGTGGAAAGATTGCCGGATTTGTTCTGGGTACTCTGGCAGCAGTGTTTCTCGGACCTCAGTTTGCTGGTATAGATGTAAATCCAATTTATGTCCTCCTGCCGCTTTCTGTAATAGTTGCAGTGTTAATTTCAGTGACCGGCTCTCTGGTTCCCGCCTACCTTGCCGGAAAAATTGAACCGTTTTCAAATATGCAGGAGGAATAAACATGCTGATTCAGTTAAATAATATTACAAAGACATATCATCATCATGACGGTGTTATAAATGCCGTCGACAACCTATCTCTTGAAATATCAAAGGGATCATTCGTAACAATTACCGGCGCATCAGGATCGGGCAAAACAACACTGCTGCTTATTCTTGGAGGATTACTCAGACCCACCTCCGGAAACACTGATTTATGAGGGCAAACCGTTGAATCTTTACAGTGATGACGAGATGGCAATTTTCAGAAGCAACCATATAGGCTTTTGTAATGCGGAGTTTGCTCTCGTACCCTATCTGACAGCAATGGAAAACATTCTCTGAATTGCCCCTGAATATCCGGGATAAAAACGAAAATCGCACAATACCGCCAGGGCTAATGAATTATTGGAATGGGTTGGCCTGGATGATCGTAAAACACATTATCCGAAAGAACTGTCGGCAGGTCAGCAGCAAAGGGTTGCCATTGCAAGGGCCCTGGCAAACAAACCTAACCTGCTGCTTGCCGATGAACCTACAGGCAACCTTGACCCGGCATTGTCAGTTGAGATAATGGATATTCTTAGTGACATAAACCAGAAGCAAAAGACGACTGTTGTTATGGTTACTCACAGTCCTGCTGCCGCGGAATACGGAGATGTGAAGATAAAGCTCAGAACCGGTAAACTGGTTGGGCAGATTTCCGATACTGCAAAAGGCGGTCGTGTAGTTTGGAGGGTGCTGCAATTAACCTTTCCTGTCAACCAATAATTTGTTGTTCGTGAATATGATTCAGGAAGCCATATAAGTTTTGCTTTTATTCCGTTCTCTCCGGCACAGGAATTATCGTCTGTTCTTTTCAGGTCAGATGAGTATCACTTATCGGCTCCTGGATGAAATATGTTGCGATCCGCATGGCTGAGCATACAGGATTACTTAATCTCGGTTGCCATGCTCGGACTTATAGGTTTTGCCGGTCAGATACCGATTTTTTAGCTGGAGCCCTGTCACCGGGCACTAATTAATCGACATGAAGTCGATCAACGTTCTGATAATTACCCAGATCATTTTGATGATAATGGCATTTATTCTGGTATATCTTTTTATATCCGGATCAAGAGTAATGAGATCTGGCAAATTTTTCTGATCAGCATAGTGTCAGGTATCACTCATTCGTTCGACATTCCCGCCAGACAGTCTTTCGTGATTGACATGGTCGAGAATAAAGAGGACCTTGGAAATGCCATTGCCCTGAACTCATTATTATTTAACAGCGCAATGCTGATCGGACCCTCAATAGCAGGCATTCTCCTGGCTGCAAGCGGAGAAGGTATCTGTTTCCTTGTAAACGGGATAAGTTACTTTTTCATAATCATCTCTTTGCTGTTAATGAGAGTCAGACCTGCAAAAATGTTAAATAGCAAGATAAATATATCTAAAGAGGTTAAGGAAGGAATCAGGTATGTATATGATTGCATACCAATGAGATATATAATTATCTTATTAGCACTGGCAAATTTACTTTGCAGTTCCTTATACAGTACTGTTGCCCGCATTTGCAAAAGGACATTCTTGCCGGCGGTTTAAATATTTACGGATTTCTGGTTGGGGCTTCAGGTTTGGGTGCATATTACCTGGGGGCACTGTATCTTGCGTCACTTAAAACGCCTGAAAGAACAGGAAAAATCATCCCGTGGTCAGCAATAATTTTCGGGCTCGGATTAATTATTTTTTCATTTTCACACTTTAATATTCTCGCAATTCTGATTATCGGGGCCGTGGGTTTTGGCGATATGCTGCATACTGCCGCCAGCAATACCTTTATTCAGACGATTACTGACGATGATAAGCGTCGGAAGGGTCATGAGCCTTTACACCATGGCGATTGTTGGAACCGCTCCTTTTGGTAGCCTTCTGGTCGGAGGACTCGCAGATCTTATAGGCATACCGGAATACTCTTATTATGGGGCGGAGCAACCTGCATTGCCGGCGCATTTATTTTTATAAAGAAAATTCCTTACTTAAGAATCCTGATGACCCCGGCTGGTTATGTCGGAACTACATCAGCATTGACTGCAGATGATCATATTATAAATTGTTAAGATTTGATATTAGTATCATACATAAATCTCAAAATGATGAAAAAGACCGCTTTATTTTAGTATTGACTATGTCAGGTCTGACAGTAAGCTCTCAGTACGTTCAGACAACAATGCAGATTACACCTTCAGAACACAATTTTGGTGTTTTTAAAGAAGAAGCCGGAAGACAAACCTTTGATTTTACTGTAAAAAACATCGGTACAGAACCATTGGTCATTCAGCGAGTAACCGCAGCCTGCGGATGCACTGCCATTCAACAGGGAAACCAGGGGACGGGTATCAAACCGGAGAATCAGGATCTATCATGGCAACATTTAATTCAGGTGGTTACAAAGGGAAAGTCACAAAATCAATTTTTGTTTATACCAATGATCCGAAAAGCTCTGAAGTTATGCTCATGCTGACTGCAGATGTGGAATGATCATTTGAGATTTAATTAAGTATGGGTTTGATGTTTTGCATTCTTTAATTGTGGGGCACGTGTTTCATCAGCGCAATTGCTGTCAAGATTTAATCTTTCGGATAAAAGGATAAGAGGCGGTTCAATTTTAGTAATTTTATGGCCTCTACCAACTCCCGGGGTAAGAGACTGAATAATTGCTTAAAATATAATCTCATGGCGTACTCCAAGAACAATCTTTTTAGCACCGAACTGCAGGAGTATTCGGAATTTTATAAGGCATTGGCTCACCCGGCCCGTCTGGCAATACTGAAATATATTGCAAATTCCACAACCTGTATTACAGGTGACCTGGCAGACGAACTTCCTCTCGTCAGAACTACAGTTAACCAACACCTGAAAGGATTGAAGGATGCCGGATTGATAATCGGTACAACTGAAGGGTTAAAACCTGTTATTGTATCAATTATGAGCGATTTGAAATACTGCAAAGAAAATCCGCAGCGTTCCTTGAACAGATTATTTCATTTAAAATCGACTGCAAAATCCCATAAGCCTGGCTCGATCAGACAGGTGGTATCATGAATCAGGTTATTTCCTTCAACATGTAGCCAACTGTCGGAATTGTATTGATTTTAATCCGGGGGTCATTTTTAAGATAGGATCGGATCTTTGAAATAAAAACATCCAGACTCCTTCCCGTGTAATAATCTGATTCGCCCCATACGCTGATCATAATCTCCTCCCTTGTGACAATTCTGTTCCTTGAACTGGCAAGTAACCAGAGAATCTTACTCTCTTTTACCGTTATTCTCTGAGATTGGCTGTCAAACGAGAGGGTCAGGTTAACGGGATCGAAATTGTAATTTCCGACCATCGCAGGTTGAGGCTCAGAACCCAGGATGTTTCTGTTGTCTTTCGTCCTGTTCAGCACTGCTCTGATCCTGTAAAGCAGTTCCTCTTCCTCAAACGGCTTGGTGATATAGTCATCCACTCCAAGGCGAAATCCGGTTATCTTATCTTCCTTGAGAGACCGTGCAGAAAGAATTATCACCGGGACTTTGTTGTCAAGCTCCTTGATCCTGCCGGTCAATGTAAAACCATCCATTCCGGGAAGCATGATGTCAATTAAACAAAAGTCGGCGCCGGTTCTGGCGAATCCCTGTAACGCTGACTGACCGTCGCGGTACAGTTTCACCTCAAACCCGTTTGACTCAAGGAAGTCGACCAGTAAAAACCCCAGATTGACATCATCTTCAACAAGGAGTATTCTTGTCTCTTTCAAATTTTCAACCATTTTACGTTACCAGTGGAAGTTCGATGATCACCGCCAGGCCTCCCTTCTTCCTGTTCGTGATTTTGATATTGCCTCTCATTTCCGATATTATACCCCTCACCTGGTAGAGTCCGAGTCCGAAGCCGTCCACACTATGAGTGTTACCTGCAGGTACACGGAAATATTTTTCGAAAACCTTATCCCTGTACTCTTTTGCTATTCCGGGGCCGTTGTCTTCAATTTCAATGACAAGCCTGTTGTCTGTTGAGGTCAACCGGATTAAAACCAGGGTCGGCTGTACTGAATACTTTACCGCATTGTCAACCAGGTTGCCCAGGGCAATATGAAACAGATCCATGTTGCCTGACACAATAAAATGGCCTCCCTCCCTTTCAATAGAGATCTGCCCCTCTTTTTGTTCAACCTGAACCCTGAATGTCTCTGCAATGTTCTCTGCAACTTCAGACACATCAATCGCTTCAACAGAATTGATTTTTTCAATTCCGGCAAAGTCGGTTTTAAGTAATTTATCTACCTTTTCATGTAGCTTGGTCTGCTCGGTTTTAATTACAGATGAGTAAAATGAGAGTTTTTCATCGTTTTCCACCTTTTCATTTTTTGAGAGCATGCTGTTGGCGAGGGATATGTTGGTCAGGGGGGTTTTAAATTCATGAGTTACATTATTTACAAAATCCACAATGCTCTCCGAGAGGAGCCTCTCCTTCCTGTAAATAGTTATATAAGATTATGAACGAAATGGATACCAAGAAAAGAAGAAGCATGGAATAGATAAAGATATCACCCATCTGGGCAAGAATGAAGTCGCGCTTCTCGGGAAACCTGAGACTGAGTTTATATCCTGATTTCTCCAGCATCTCTTCAAGACCGTTGCTGAAGTATGTGTTCTTTGCCTGAGGGATCTGTGTTGCCTGGCCGGCATCAATTATATCAAATTCAAAGTCCAGACCTATTCCGGTAGAAATTAAGGTCCTGCCTGATCACGGACTTCATGTTTTCCCACTCTTCCCTGGTCTTCATCACGAGCATACATGACTCATGCCTTCCTTGTCTCAGACAATTGTTTACCTCGCTGCATATGGCCTCGTTGCGTGAAAGGTTTTCCACAATCCTGTTCATCGCCATATCAACGCTGTGGCTGAACTGTGCCTCCTGCATCCGGGCTGCCTTCAGAATCCATGAGAACTGAATAGCCGTAAGGGCGACCAGGGCTCCAAAAGCAAGTATAAGAATGGTAAGCTGTCTCCGGGATCTTTTCATCAGCTCAAAAATACAGAGATTTCACAATACGTATCAAGATTTAACATCGGTATAACACGATTTAACGGCGGTATAACCTGATTAAAAATCTGTCTCCTTAATTTTGATCCAAACAAAAACCAGTTAAGTCATGAAGAAAGTCATCTTTGGAATTTCAACCCTGGTAATACTTGCGTTCGTTGTGATTACCTCAGTCAATGCTCAAACCGATGAAAAGAAGGATAAGAAGGCCAAAACGGAGGCCGCAAAGGATTGCTCAAAGTGCCCCTCAGCTGCCGAGTGTGAGATGGCTGCCGGCGAAGCCCCTGTACCAGGGTCCCAGGCAAAAAATCCCTGCGCAAACTGTGATCCAGCAAAATGCAAGGATGGCAAATGTGATCCCGCCTGCAAAGCGAGCTGCACCAAGGCTGGCACAATGGCAGGATGCAAGCATGGCGCAGGCCAACCTGCTGATTGTTCAAAAAGTAACACTTCCAGGTACTGAGTTGAAGCGATCAGAGCAATCATATACCACAGGCCGGGGCCGATCTTGCCTGTGCCTTACTCTCTCCGGTGCTAAAATAAAGAAAGTTTTATTATTTGGCAGCGCAGTCAATGCATACCTTCTTGTCGCCTTTGATCCGGCCGTATTCCATAACAGTCATCTCACCGCATTCATCGCATACGAAACCGTCAAAGCTGTCCTTTTTGGGTTCAAGGTTGTACTGGAATACCGGGGAAATATTGATCAGTTGATCATCCGGAGCATTCATTACACCATCAACCAGCTTGTTCACTATTTCATCAGGAACTGTGCTGGCAGGTTTTCCGAGCATCCTGTAATCAGTGAAGAATATCGATTTCTTGTTATTCTGCATGGCTTCTGCCTTCGGAGTGACCCTGACAGCTCTGCCCGTAGCCCTGTCAACAAGAGTTACTGCCCATTTGCCCTTGTGCGTCTTCCTGATATTGCCCTTTCCGAAGGTGGTTCCCATAATCACCTGGAGACCGTCACCGTAACATGTTGCGCAGTGGTCGTCCCCAAGGTCAACGAGGGCAACAAGCTGCCCGTCTTTTGCACGTTCAACACCCAGGGCGTTCATTGCGGCAGCTCCTGCCCTCAGCCCCATTGGCATTGCCGGACATTTGTGTCCGTGAAATTTCTGCCCGAATTCGAGCCATTCATTTGGATTAATCATGATCTTGAATTTTATATTAACTATTTATTTATAAATAACTTGTTTGTTGTCATCAACTGAAAATTCAGGTTGAATCGTTGAGTGATTAATATTGTATGGACTTAGAATCAATTTGATTTCATCGAGTATTTTTTCGAAGCCGCTAACCTTCATATCTTCTGATACATCAACATGAGCTTCAAACATCAGGTCATGTTCATTTATCTGCCAGACATGAACATGATGAATATTTACTACCCCTTCCAAATTCTCTATTGCCTTAACTATTTTAGCAATATCAGTCCCCTCCGGCGTAAATTGCATAATGATACGAAGTGATGATCTGAATATTCCCCAACTCATATAGAGCAGATAAAAGGCAATGGCAATGGAAAAAACACTATCAGTCCAGAACCATTGAAGATATTTCATGGCAATCCCTCCGCAAGTAATACTGCAACGGAGGTCAGCATATCGCCAAACAAATGCAGGTAAACAGATTTCATGTTCATATTCTTATGAGAATCGTTCTTTATGAACAGTACACTTAGCCCATTCACAACTATTCCTGCAATAGCCAGATAAATAACAAGATTGGCAGAAACGGGTACAGGATTAATTAGTCGTTGTATCGCTTCAAAAAGGATAATCAATGAGATTATAATCAACGTTGCAGAATTTATGAAAGCTGCAAGGATCTCGGAACGTCTGAATCCAAATGTTTCTTTCTCAGTTGCTCCCCTTCTTGATAATCTGTTGGCCAGATAACTGATTACCATAGAAAGCACATCACTGAAGTTATGTGCCGCATCGCTGAGCAAGGCCATACTACCGGAGATAATACCTCCGATTGATTGTGCTACAGTAATGATTAAGTTAAGCAAAATGGCAAATCCCAGGTTTTTGCCACTCGTTTCATGATGATGATGTTCAATTTTATTCATTCATGTTCATTTCATTTAATGTTAACAATTACATCATATATAAGCTTTGCAGCAATGAGAATCAGTACAATAGCATAAATTATTTTCACCTGCTTCGATTTTGCCTTTTCGGTCATGAATTTCCCGCCAAGCTGGGATCCGATTATTACTGCCACCACCACAATGATTGTTAGTGGCCAGTTCATTTTGCCCTGAGCCATGTGACCAAAGTAGCCTGAGAATGATGAAAATGTTACTACGAAAGCTGTGGTGGCCGCAGCCTCTTTGGTCTTATATCCTGTTGCCATCAGAATAGGGGCAATAATGAATCCCCCTCCCAGGCCAAGCATGCCTCCAATAAATCCCGCAAAACCACCTGTAAAAAAGCCAATTACACTTCTTTTTCTAAGCGGCATTTTATGTTCCGGTTCTGGTTTTTTTGCGACCAATATCATTCTTACTGCTGCAATAACTACCATTGCAGCGAAAAGAATTTTCAGAGTCTGAACGGGGACTATTTCACTGGCCATCGCACCCAGTGGGGCAGCAATTAATAGCAGTTACAGCCATTACAGCGCCACCTTTCCAATCAACCAGCTTTTTACGGGCAAAAGGAATGAGTACCAGAAGGGTATTCAGTCCGTTCAGAAGCAACCCGAGGGGTATGGCTACTGAAACCATATCAAAACCTGCCCAGTTAAGCACCGGGACATAAACCATTCCTCCTCCAAGTCCAAGCATGGCAAACAAGAAAGATGCAATGGCAATGATGAAAAAAACAATTGTGTAGAGCATTATATTCCGGTTTTAAAAAAGCCGCCGCTTACATTGCAGGCTGAAAAATTATTTATTCAATATTTTCAATAACAATTGCATCATATGGTTGCAGTAATTATTGACATGGAATTCGCCTCCGCTTAATATCATCTCTATATTAAGTGAAACAGGTATCCCCATATACAGCATGGCCAGATTTTCAACAGGAACACTATCATCCCATTTACCGCTGTGCAATGCCATCCAGGATAATTTTGCTTACAAGTTTCTTCTGATTGTTAAATATCTGCTGAAGACTGCTTTTCATTGAAGCATCATTATTATGAGATGCTTCCGAGAAGAGCAGCATAGTAATTCCTTTGTTCTTTGTCAGATAATTTACTGTTTCGCATACAAATTTTTCAAGTCTTGCCTCGGGTTCAAGTGACGAGTCCGCTATTTTTCGAAGTTCTCCTATAAAGTCTGTATGTACATCTTGAATGATTGCAAGGATAATATCCTGTTTGGTTGGAAAATGCCTGGAAAATTGCGCCTTCGCTCATCCCGATGCGATTGGCCAGGTTCCGTGTTGACAGGTTCTTCAGTCCGTCAGTATGTATTATATCGAGGACTGCCTTTTTTATCTGCTCCTGCCTTATCTCTGTATTTTGTCGTTTCATCTTGCAAGTAAGTATTTGCTTGCAAATATATGAATAAAAATAATCATTACTATCTGTGATAAAGAATTATTTATTTACCAGGAATTTAATAGGAACTAATACCCGGTTAATTGTCTAACAGCAGGTAGTCCAGCAAAGACTGCCAGTGCCTTATGATATTCGTTTTCCAGCTCCACCAGCCGATCCTCCGCCTCGTAAAGAACTTTCATATACATAAAATAGGTGGCAACTGATATTTCTCCTGCAGAAAGAGCTTTGTCGGTGTACTTTGTTCCTCCTCCTGATGAGATCAGCTCTCTGATCTCCGAGAAACTCTTTTGCAGTGCCAATACATTGTAATAGGCGCTTTTTGTTCTCCGATTTGAGCTTTAAGCAGGGTTGCATCACGCAAAGCAGCTGAATAATCAGCTGCAGCCGATGCCGATCTGACACGGTTTGAGTTTGCCCAGAGAGGGATGGTCAATCCGGCAACCGGTCCTGTATAAGCTGTACCGGATACGATTTCCTATCCGTAACCAACCTGAAATTCAGGAAGTGACCCGCTCCTGCTCAGCTTCACTTCCTGAAGACTGATACTGTATTCAAGCTCAGGAATGAGGAAAGCCGGGTGCAGTTCTGATTTCTCATTGATCAGCAGTTCCAGATCAGGTACCGTAATGACAGGATAATCCGCATATCTCATGCCGCCAGCATCCGACCCGCTCATGTAATCAAGCTTCTCCCTGAGCATCTCGCCATCTGCTTCTCTCCGGTTGATCTCAAGGCTCACGACTGACAGTTCAAGTAAAATATTGTTGTAATCCATGATGGTTGCTTCACCGCTTTCAACCATTTTTCCCCAGGCTGACCTAAGTGTCTCATAACCTTTTTGCCTTTCGCGCAGCTTATCAAGAGCCTTTGTATTATAAATAAGGTCGAAAACTGTAAGCTCCGCTTCGAGCAGGGTGTTCATCCTTCCCTGGATATACTCCTGCTCTGCAAGAATTATGGTGTTTTTATTGATTTTCTTCTGCATCAGGTATTTTGTCGGCCAGGCAAAAGACTGTGAAACTGACCAGGTCCTTTTATCGCCTGCCGCATCAGTGTTCCCGGGCATAAAACCGGCAGACACAAACGGGTCCGATGGGGCCATTCCCGTCCGGGCTTCAATCCTTCTCGCTTCGAGGAGCTTTCTGTAAGCAGTGATCTCCGGATTGTTTTCAGAAACCCCTCCCAGGAATTCCGTAATTGATTGTGCTGATACCGGTCCGGCAACATAAATCAGCACTGCCAGTATAAATAGTTTCTTAATCATTCTTGTTTCTTCTTT
Organism: Bacteroidales bacterium; assembly: GCA_034522515.1. Lineage (GTDB taxonomy): Bacteria > Bacteroidota > Bacteroidia > Bacteroidales > VadinHA17 > SR-FBR-E99. The sequence continues at coordinate 67,374 of JAXHLF010000013.1, forward strand.
CAATTAAATAATAGGCTGAGGGAATGATAAATATATTCAGCAGTGTGGAGCTGAGCAGTCCTCCAAGGATTACGATGGCCATCGGGCTCTGTATCTCGTTACCCGGTTTGTCTCCGCCCATGGCAAGGGGTATAAGGGCCAGTGCGGCTGTCAATGCTGTCATCAGTATCGGGTTGATCCTGTCTGCCGATCCGGAAATTATCCGGTCACGGAGAGGCCTGCCCTCCTGCTTAAGGTGAATATATCTCGAAATAAGCAGCAATCCATTCCTGGTGGCGATCCCGAAAAGCGTGATGAATCCGATAATTGAGGGTATACTTACAACATTGGACGATAGCTTAATGGCAATTATCCCGCCAATCAGGGCCAGCGGCAGGTTCAGAAGTACAATCAGAGCCAGAGTACTGTTTTTAAACTCCTGGTAAAGGATCAGGAAGATGACCAGAAGTGCTAGCATCGATATTGTTAAAAGCCTTCTCGTAGCATTCTCAGCACTTTCGAACTGCCCGCCATACTCAATATGGTAATTCTGAGGCAGAGTTACATCTTTGTTTATTCTTTCTTTGATATCTCCTACCACGCTGCCTACATCACGTCCGTCAGTATTAACGGAGATGACTATCAGGCGCTTCACATTCTCACGGTTGATTAAAAAGGGGCCTGATGAGGATTCTATATCTGCAACAGATGACAGAGGTACTTTCATGCCGTTATAGGTATCCATGAGTGAGCTGCGAATACCTTCCATCGTGCTCCTGGATGTATCATTCATCCTTAAAACAATCGGGAACCGTCTCTCCTCTTCATATACATCCGAGACAGCCTGCCCCCCTATCGCATAGGTTATAAAAGAGTTGAAGCTGTTCATGTCAATGCCGTAATTCGCAAGCATCTCCCGGCGCGGTTTTATCTTTAGCTGCGGTGTTTCAATCAGTTGCTCGACGTTCAGGTCGCCTATTCCCGGAATATCTGCAATTTCAGATTTTATGGCGTTTGCCGTCGTAAAAAGATCATTAAGATCATCACCGAACAGTTTGATGGCAATGTTAGCTTTGGTGCCTGACAGCATCCTGTCCATCCTGTGGGTGATTGGCTGACCAACCTCAATGCCTGCACCGGGAATTGCCCGGAGCCTCTCCCTTACGTCTGCAAAAAACTCTTCCCTGCTCCTGTCGGCAAGCACAAAGGGAACATCCAGTTCAGACATGTTCTCACCGAAGAAATGCTCTGCCAGCTCAGCTCTCCCTGTCTTGCAGGCCACAGAAGTTACCTCGGGTATCTCAAGCAGAATTTCCTGTGCCCTGACGCCAATTTTGGCCGATTCTTCCAGAGAGACACCTGGAGGCAGGGCGATGTTTACCGTCAGCGCCCCTTCATTGAAGTTTGGAAGAAAAGAGCTTCCTGCTCTTGAGAGCATGAGAACGGAGATCAGGAAGAGAGTTGCTGTCAGTCCGATCAGCAACCTGCTTCTGTCAAGTGCGACCTGAAGTGCCTTTTTATAAACTCTGCCCAGATTCCTTTCAGTCCATGAGCCGTTCACTGCTCGCCGAAGCCTTTTCTCATCAGTAAGAAGATAACTGCTGAGTACCGGCGTCAGAGTGACTGCAACTATAAGTGAGGCAAAAAGAGAGACAATGAATGAGATCCCCAACGGTCGCAGCATTCGTCCCTCGAGATCACCCAGGAAAAACAACGGAACAAATGTAATGATGATTATGAGCGTGGCATTCCAGATTGACGATCTGACCTCAGATGAAGCCATGAACACAATACTGGTGGTTGACACCCTCTTGTCTGGAGGCAGAAGAACGTTTTTGCGCAGATGCTTGTATATGTTCTCCACGTCAATAATCGCGTCATCAACCAACGACCCGATGGCAATAGCCATACCACCGAGACTCATTGTGTTGACCGTATAACCAAGAATATTTAAGGTTATAATTGCCACAAGAAGTGACAGCGGCATTGCCAGAAGGGAGATGATGGTTGCCCTGACATTGAAGAGGAAAAGAAACAGAATGATTACCACAAATATTCCCCCTTCAAGCAGCGCCTTCAGCACATTACTTACGGAGGTATTTATGAATTCTGCCTGGTTGTATATATCATCATGAAAAGTAACTGATGAGGCTGCATTTGCCTGTATGTCACTTATAACATCATTAATTTTGTCGGCCAGGGCCACGGTATTGGCGTCAGGCTGTCTTGTGACTGTCAGCAGAACAGCACTTCGGCCGCGGTAAGACGCCGTCCCGATAGCCGGTGAGCTACCGATCCTCACTGAGGCGATGTCGCCTATTCTGACAGGCATGCCTCCCGAAACTTTAACGACAGAATTAGCGAGATCGGTCAGCCTGTCGCTTCGGGCCATGCCTCTGACGATGTACTTGTTCCCGTACTGATTGATGAATGATCCTGAAGTGTTGGTATTCAGTTCTTTGCTGACCTCAATCAGTTCGGTCATTGTGACACCGTAGAAATCCATCTTCAGGGGATCTGCCTGGATCTGATATTCCTTGATATCCCCGCCAATCACGTTGACCTGTGCTACCCCGCCAACTGCAAGCAGACGGGGTGCCACTGTCCAGTCAGCCATCGTCCTGAGTTCCATCGGAGTCAGTGTGTCCGATTCCATTGCAATGATCATCATCTCACCCAGCAGTGATGTCTGCGGAGCAATGACAGGTTTTTCAATCCCTTCAGGCAGTTTGGCATTTGCCTGAATAAGGCGCTCTGCCACTGTCTGCCGGGCTTTGTATATATCTGTTCCCCAGTCAAATTCAACGAATACAATCGAAAAACCCATTGTTGACGTGGATCTTACGCGCCTTATTGAAGTTGCTCCGTTCACAGCTGTCTCTATGGGGAAGGAGACAAGTGTTTCAACCTCTTCCGGTGCCATGCCGCTTGCCTCGGTCATGATGACAACAGTCGGGGCCGTCAGCTCGGGGAAGATATCGATCTCCATCCGGGTTGTAACTAGGGTGCCGATGATGACCAGCAGGAGAGCTCCTATGACGATGCTCAGCCTGTTTCTTAAGGAAAAGTCTATAATTTTGTCAAGCATTGTCATTGAGATTAATGGGTGTGACCGTGTGCAGGTGCCGAGGTGGACATCTTAGACAGTTTGACGTGATAGGTATCTGATGCTACAATACGTTCACCTTCTGTTAGCCCGGACAGCACAAGGGTATTTTCTCCGTCACTGTAACCGGTGGTGATGTACCTCTTGTCAAAGTCGCCATGGTCATCAGCCACGAATACGCAGATTCTTCCAAACTCCTCCATAAGGGCGCTGTTAGGTACCGTCAGGACGTCAATCGACTGCCTGCCGATGAGATAAACCTCAGCATAGGTTCCCTCAATCAGCTCCGGGTCATAATCAATACTGAAGAACACCGGGATTAAATAAGAATTTTCACCCGCACTCCTTCCGTATGATATTTTACGGCCATTCATCTCAGTTGTTTTGAACAATTTATTGCTGTACCCAACCCTGAAACCGGCACTCTCAGCCGAGGAGGCGACAGAGAGTTCTTCCGGCCTGACATCAGCCCTGAGAACAAGTCTGCGGCCCGATATAACTGATGCCAGAGGCTGACCTGCAGTTACCTTTTGCCCCTCGGCAACAAAGATGTCACGAATAAAGCCGTTAACCGGTGCCACTATCCTGTTTCCACCTGCACTGTACGTTTCCGCAAGATTATCATATTCACTGCGGATCTTTTCATACTCATTCCTGGCCGACAGGTAATTCTCTTCAGTTATGATCTTTTCAGCGATAAGCTTTTCGGCCTTATCAAAATTTATTCTGGCCCGCTCCAGGTCAGACTTTATCTGGCGGAATATCAGATCCGTATTATCTTCAGCCAGTTGCCCGCCTGTAATGGTAAAGAGCGACTGTCCGTATGACACCTTCACTCCGGGCAAAAGGTATTCTTTACTGAACTTCACCAGACCTGATGATTTGGAAGTAATTGTGATCAAATCCTGGTTATCAGCCATTATCCGGCCACCGGTCTTCAGCACAGAAGCAAATGGTTGTCTTGTAACGGTTACGGTCTCAACGTGTGCAGTGTCATGAGTTTCTTCAGCGATGGCCCCGGTTATATGATCCTGATCGCCGGTTATTACATGGTCATTCTCCTCCTCTGATATATGACCAGTGTCACTCTTCGGGGAACATGCCGGGGTTCCTGCCAGAAGCAGGACAAAAAACAGAAATATTATAGATTTCATTTGTCAGCATAATTAGAATATCAGTAAAAATTTGATTTCAAGACCGCAGGATGCGGTTTATGCTGACGGCGGCGACCGGAGTGATGCCGATCCGGGAAAAAGTTCCCTGTAAAATAACTGATAAGTAAAGACTACGGGTGATTCCTCTGTCCATACAGGTGATACCAGGTCATGCGCTTCAGATGGCGCAGTAAGATTATCCTGTGCGATCTGGTGAAACAGCAGTCCTGATATACTGCAAACCGGTTCATCATCACACTGATCGTGCAATGTATCATCGGAAGCTTTTTCAGCGTCATGACCGCAAACAGATGCATGAATATGCGCGCGGGGGAATAACGGGCTGCTCTCAGCATGGTTATGAGGAATAACGCTGTGAGCAAGTATTACCAACCAGCAGAGTATTAATGACCAGCTTTTTATCTTTCGTCCTTTGCGCAAACAACAATATTTCTGGCAAATGTAATTATTTATGATAAAGTTACCCTGCCTCAGGAGTTAAAGATTATTAAAGGACACTATTTTCAATCAGCCTTCACTCTGCGACAGAGGCTTTGCTACCGGAAGCTGCAGCGAGCTGTGGATTTTTCTTTCTTCCGTAAACGGCCATATAGGCAGCAGGAAGGAAGATAAATACCAGCAGCAGGCCGAATATTACTCCGCCTATCACAACAATTGCCATTGGTTTAAGCATCTCAGTACCGTCTCCCATTGTCAGGGCAAGCGGAAGAAGGCCGGCAAGGCTGTTGATATTGGTAATTAAAATCGGCCTGAGCCTGATTAAGGCTGCCTGGGTGACTGCCTCCCTGAGCTCCATGCCTTTTGCCCTGAGTTCATCAATGAAAGTCAGTAGTAAGACACCGTTGTTGATCTCCATTCCGGTGAGCATGATGATGCCGATCAAAGCGGTAACACTCACCGGGGTTCCTGTTATATAAAGGGCGAATGAAATACCTGCAAGGGAGAGAGGTATACGTATAATGATGAGAAGGGGTTTCAGAAAACTCTCAAAGTAGAGAACCATAACTGCATAACCCAGGAAGAGGGCAAAAGCCAGAATGATTGCTATCTGCCTGAAATTTTCTGATAACATTTGAGACTGACCACCGTAACCTATGCTGTAACCATAAGGCAGATCGAGCCCGTTTATTCGTTCACTGATTATGCTCGTCGCCTCTCCTACGCTTACTTCAGACACGTTAGCAGTCACCTTGATAAGCCGGTCCTGATCCTGCCTGTCTATCTGTACAGGGCCGGTGGTCTTTACCACCTCAGCCACTGCCGACAAGGGGATTTTGGCTCCATTGTCAGAATAAAGATACAGGTTATTAAGAGCCGCGGGAGACTGAATCTCCGCTTCGTCCATCATAACCCGCACGGGGTAGTAATAGGCACCTTCCTTATATCTGGTTGGAACATTTCCTCCGACCAATGTCTTCACGGTGTTTGCAATATCCTGGTAGCTAAGCCCCAGATCAAAAGCCCTCTGTCTGTCAACACGGATCTGATACTCAGGCTTGGTAAGCTGCAAGGAAATATCAAGTCCTGTCAGAAATTCAAGATCCCTGATTTCATCTCGTACTGATGTCGCAACAGCATAAATATTCTGCATGCTGACACTGCGGGGAGCTGATATCTCCACCTCAATGTCAAACTGACCTGTCTGACGGATTCCCTTCATCTTGGCGTGCATCACCTTAATCACTGCCCCTGGCACCTTAACTGCTTTCAACACTTTGGGTCGAAGCATTTCAACATACTCGTCGGTGTCCATAGGTCTTTCGGAGGCAGGAACAAGCTCAATATTGATCTCTCCGAGAAAGCTGGTCTCCGTAGTCACCAAACCCCACACCTTACCTCCGGCAAGTGTCGCATACCCTTTTATATACTCCTGTCCGGCTACAACATCTGCCACCTGACCCAACGCCCTGTCAGTCTCCTCCATGGAAGTACCTGTTGGCATGACAATATTGATATTTATCAGGCCGTCATCAGCTTTTGGCAAAGCTCCGACCCGGTGCCCTTCAGATAGTAATAGCCCGGTATCAGGAGCAGCAGGAAAGCCAGAACGACAAGCCATTTGAATCTGAGGGAAAATCTGAGGACCGGTCTGTATAAATTAACGACACCACTGATAAAAGAATCTGCCCCTCTGGATATCAGTCCTTTTTTATAAACTCTCTTCCGTGAAGCGGGATAAAGGAGGTTCATAAGCATAGGGGTGACAGTCAGGGAGACGATCATTGAAAGAAAGATAACGACAGCTACTGTAATCACCAGCTCCCTGAACAGCAGTGATGATAATCCGGGGACCAAAAGGAATGGTATGAAGAGTGAAAGGAAGGTGATTGTTGCCGTCACGATAGCTCCTGTAACCTGCAAGGCTCCGGTGCCAACGGGGTCAACAGTTTCACTTTTGCCTTCCTGTAAACGGGTAATGTTTTCAAGCATCACTACACTGTTGTCAAGAACTACCGTCATGGCAACCACCAACCCTCCCAGGGTAAAAATATTCACTGAAAATCCCAGAAGCCACATGAGAAAGAAAGTGCCGAGAACGGTGACAGGCAGACTGAGAACGAGCACCAGGACCCGCCTCCATCCGGAGAGGAAAAGAGCTGTGATTAATACCACAAACACTGCAGCAAGAATTACCGCATCACGCACTCCGTTTGTTGCAAGTCTCACATATTCTGCCTGGTCGTATATTATTTCGAGCGAGGTCGTCTCCGGCAGTTCCTCCCTCAGTTCCTTAACCCTCCGGGCAATCTCATCAGAGACCTTGACGGCATTAGCTTCAGCCTGTTTGAAAATGGAAATACGGACACCTTCGTGACCGTTGTATTTTGTTCTGATCCTTTGCAATGAATGCAGATCCTCGACCCTGGCCACATCTTTAAGCAGTATCTGGCCGTCTGATGAGGATTTCAGCAACAGGAGGTTCTCAATATCATTTATAGACCTGAATTCCCCGTAAGTCCTGACGATAAAATCGCGGGTAGGTGTAATCATTCTCCCTCCTACCAGATCAATATTCTCACTCCTGAGTCTCTCATTGATCTGTTCAAGGGTTATGTTATAACCCTGTAGCTTAACAGGATCAACATGTATCCTGATCTCCCGGGAAGTGCCTCCTGACAGGGCAGTGCCTGCTGACCCCCTGACAGAAGCAAACTGCTCCTGAAACTCATTATCAATCCAGGTTCTTAACCTGGTAAGGCTCATGTTGTCTGAAGTCACGAGCAATTCAACCACCGGAAGCTGAGAAGGATCAGCCTTGAAAACCACTGGTTCAAGTATCTCGGCGGGCAGTTCCTTTTTTACCAGCCCCATCTTGGCAAGCACATCCTGATAAGCTACATCTCTGTTGACACTGTAGTCAAAATTGACCAGAAGAGTATAAACACCATCCTCAGAGGTTGATTCCATATAGTCAAGATTGTCTACGGTAGCCATCTTCCGCTCAATCACCATTGCCACCTCATTCTCAATCTGCTCCGGTGTGGCTCCGGGCCAGTAGACATAAACCTTGATCATCGGGTAGGTGATGTCAGGCAGCATGTTGACGGGGAGATTCATGAATCCTGCAACACCAAGCACAGCCAGCACCACCATGATTATGATGGTTCCCGCAGGTCTCCTGATTGATTCAAGTGTCAGTTTCATTAATTGATTTTTTTGGACGATGAAGTGACGGTAACCTTCATGTTGTTCTTTAGCTTCTCCTGACCTGAAACTACTACTTTCTCCCCGGCCTTCAGGCCACCTGTTATTTCAGTCTGACTGTCAACAGTCACCCCGGTTTCAACCAACCTCTGCCATGCTATGGTATCGTTATCTACAACGAAGATGAATTTTCTGTTTTCCGGAGTGGTCAAAAGTGCATCGTTGTGAATGGCAAGAGCATCATTGTTTTTGTAGACAGGAATCCTGACCTTAGCCATCATGCCGGGTAAAAGCTTTTTAGTGAACCTTGCGGGACGCAGATCGAATTTAACAGCACGGGTTTCCTCAGAAACAGACGGATATATGAGTGAGATGACTGCGTTCACCGTATCATTTGGATAGGCATTAAAAATAACCGGTATTACTTTTCCTGCTGCAACAGCTTCAAAGTAGGTCTCATTTATCTCAGCCTTGATCACCAGGCTGTTCATATCACTGATTGTTACAAGCTTGTCTCCTGACCTGACCTGACTTCCCTCCTCAACCCAGCGGCTTGTGACTATCCCGCTCATCGGACATATGACGGGTACAGGCTGATACATCTCCCTGGCATATTGCAGATCATGCTTTGCTTTAGTCAATGCTCTTTCAAGTGAATCATTGACGGCCGAATCTGAACCGGCAGCAGCTATCCTCTTCTCCAGTTGCTCCAGGACCAACTGGCTGGCAGAAATCAAAGCGACCCTGTCATCAGGATTGATGACTGCAATGATTTTATCCTTTTCTGTTTTTTGGTTTTCACGTGACAAGAGTTCCTCCACAATTCCGTTGACAGGAGATTTGACCTCTGTAACGATGTTAGGCCAGACAGTGCCGGTTATGTCAGTGAAGGCAGTAAGGGCTGACGTTTTAGCCGTTTCAAGCTTCACAAGGGGTGCCGTCTTTTTGGCTGACTGTGGCAACTCATTTTCACCACTTCGATTTACACATGATACCATCAGCATCACCAGAGATACACCAATAACAGGGAATATTTTGTAACTTTTCATCTATTTATAATTAATAAGGCAGATTATCGTTTCCGGTAAGGTATTCAAGTTTTGCCATCAGCTGTAAAAGCTCATAGGAGGACTTACTGTTGATGATTTCATTTTCAGACAGAATGGCCTGGGCAGCAAGAACATCAATAATTGTACCCTGTCCGGCCTGGTATCTGATTGAGGCTTGCTCCATGGTTATCTTTGCCAGCTTAATAATTTCCCGGGTACTGAATATTTCTGCCCGGATATCTTCTATCTCGTTCAGGGTTACATCTATCTCTCTCAGCAAATCGTTAAATAACTGTGACTTTTCATCATTGATCTGTTCGTACCGCTGATCGCTTTGAAACATCTTTGTCTTGTATCCTGCTCCGCCCAAAAAAGGAATCTGATAGTGTATTCCCACACCGATATTGTAATTAAAGTTTTCTCCGAAGGGCAAATATCCGTGTTCCCATGTACCTGTTGCGTATGAAAATAATTCGGGCCGGTTCTGCAGCCGCGCCATCTCCCTCGTTCTTGCCTCAATTGCCAGCTTCAGATCTGCTGCCTTTAAAGTGGGATGATTATTAAGGGTCTTTGCATACAGCGAGTCAGGAAAAAGCAGTTGTAAATAGGCAGATGGCGATGTTGAATCAGACGATTCAATTATGGAAAACTCTCTTGCCCCTTCGGTGAAGCAGAACCTCCCCAGTCTGATTTTATGATTCAGCATTATGTTTTCCGCCTTCATCAGGGCTTTCTCTTCAAGGGCAATCTGCACGTTGATTTTAAGTACATCCACGCCTGAGACTTTGCCTATTTTGTACAAAGCCTCCGCATACTCCAGATCAGACCCGAGTCTCCCGAGGGTATTGTGATGCACTTTTACTTCTGCAGACGCTTTAAGCCATTCATAGTATGTATCTGTCACGCCCCATATGATGGTGCTGCGAAGCTGTCTTCTGATCTCATCATTAAGCAGTATCTCGTCTTCCAAGGTCTCCTTTCTGATCCTGCTCTCACCCCACTCATAAATAGTCTGGTATACTGAGATATCAGTATAGACATCAGTAAGGCTGTTACCCAGAAGCCGTTGCTTATTCGGCAAGAGAAACTTCCACACCGAGGCAGTAGCAGATGCTGATATCGTTGGCTGGTATGTAAGTCTGAGCAGGTCAATATCAGCCTCTTTGATTACCTTCTGCTTTTCATTGGCACGCAGCAGATAGTTGCTCTGCAGGGCGCTGTCAGCAAGCTGCCTGAGGGAGAAAGAGGCAGGCTGTACCTGTGCAAAAACAAGCCTGGCAGATCCCAGGGCAATAACTATAATTACAAGGGTAATTCTTTTCACTATCTCTGCTGATTTTATTCAAACTGATTTCTGAAGTTGGTTTAAGAGTCATTTCACCATTAACCTATCCGTAGAAATGTCATCTGATTTTGATCTATATCTGACATTAAGTTGTCTGAAACTACTTAAGCCCCTGCAGCGCAAGGACTTCAAGGTCAGTTTCAGCAAATATGCTCCTTGATTCTGCCTGATGAGGAACGATTAGCAGTCACCCTCAGAAATTTCAGTAGTTTCATTTTCAACCGTGATCGTTCCTTTTCCTTTTCTGATGAAAAACATGAGTCATTATCCATTTTGCATGGGGTATCTTAGACCTGCCCTGAGCTTCATTACCTGAGCCTTCAGGTGTTCGGTACTTGCAAAAACCATTTTGGCGAGGGGTTCGTCGTCTAACGACTTAGTTAGATCATTCAGATTGTATTTCATCAGGAGCCTCATATCACGGTTGCTTTACATCAAAATCCTTATCTTCTAAATACCATTCATAAAAATTCCAATCAGAATAAAAAGCGGCAAAGTGGAGTCAATGTTTCCGGAGCAGTGAAAATTTTAACCCCAGAAAACCTGACCTCAAACATTATCATTGGGATTTTTATTGCTGAGTATGCGCCCAGGTAAATAAATACATTCCTTATAGAACAGCCCTTCTTCCAGAGAATGTATGCAAAAGGAAATGCGCCGTACAAACTGACCTGCCTGGAGAGTAGCAAGAAGAATTACCAGTCCCGTTCCCTTCCACCTGAATCTTTTCCAATATGCTTTCCGATCTTCTCCCTTGGCACCCACACATCAAACAATCCAATAAGGATAAACATCAGGGGCAGAAAGAGGATCATCTCCTTAAAGAACATCCAGAACTTTACACCAACCTCTTCACCTGCCGCAAAATTGCTCAGGTAAGAAACTCCCAGCAGTATCAGAAAAAATAACGGGAAAATGTATCCTCTGACCTTCTTCATAGGATCATGCCCATTATCAGTCCAATCACTAATGCTCCTGCAAGACTTACCACATTTCTTAAAATGCTCACCTTCCACCCAAAAAACCTTGCTTCAATGGGCAGGGTAAGGAATCCGGTCATCATCAATGTTGTAATAAAAACGGAAGGCAATTATTGATAAGGACCCCGCTGTCGACCAGAATGCCGCAGAGCGGGTATGCAATGAATCCCGGAATAAGCGCCACTGACCCGATCAGAGCAGCAGTCATCCAGCCGATGGCACCGGAATCTTTACCCATATACCTTGTAAGTGTCTCACCAGGAATCAATAAAGTACAATACTTACCAGCGCAAGAGTCGACAGAAGTACGGGCAGGAGCTTCAGGAACATCATCATTCCCTTCTTTATTCCAATCCACGTCTTATTCACATCTGCCAGTAAAGAGACAGCAGACAAATCCCGGAAAAATAATCAGCAGCTTCACTGCGGTAGACGATAGTTACTTTACACCTTTTTGATTCAAAATTTTAACGAGTTCCTCAAGAGGGAAAAAACCCACATGACGGAAATACTCCTGCCCGTTCTCATCAAGGAATACCTGTGTGGGAATGGCACTCACACCGTATTTGTCAGCAAACGGAGCTCCCTGCTGAGTCCATACATCGTGAAAGACCACATTAACCTGTTTCCCATACCTTGCACGGATGGTATCCATCACAGGCTGCATCTGCTGGCACGGTATGCACCTGACTGAGCCAAGCTCAATGAATGTAACCTTGTATTTTGCCACACCCTCGGCCTTGACGGCAGGCTGCTCAGCATTTTTTTCAGTCTGAGTGACCGGCTTCGCCCCTGCTTTGTCCGATTTCTGACCGGTACAGTCGGTCAGAATGAACATCATTGATAAAGCCAGGGCTGCACTTAGAATAGTCTTAGTTGTTTTCATGATTCAAATTTTTAATATACTCTGCAATCTCCGTTATCTTATCTTCCGTTACAGGCGTCTTTCCCTTTATTATTCCAAAATCAGTTGTATTAAGATGTATTATATCCGTAATACCTGCCCTGCCCATTATCACCTCGGCGCAGTTGAAAGGACAGCCGTCAAGTACCACAACAGGAAGGTTTTTTGATTTGATACTGTTTATTAGCGGTTCATCGCCAATAGCCACCTTTGCAAGGCAGATCATATTGGCATGACCTGCGGCTGACAGCCTGCGGGCGACATCATCTGTGTATTTACCTGTGTTCGATGCGCCACTGCAGCTGACGATTTGAATTTTCAATCCGTTTTCCATATTTCCTTTTATTATTTCTTTTTAATCAACTTCTCAGCCTGCTCATAGATATCCTTCACAGGTCTCTCTTTGATCATCTTGCCCAGTTCTATCACCTCTTTGATCTGATCAACATGGCAGCCAACCTCAATTGCCTTCTTAAAATGGTAATCAAGGCACGGCCGACAGCCACCGGCAATGGATGCTGCGATACCTGCAAGCTCAACTGTTTTTGAATCAAGATGTTTAAATTGGTCCATAGCTTCTGTTTTTTGGTGCTTTTCTTTATAAATTTACAATTTGAATTCTGAAACTCAGGGCTACAGCACTCCTGAAATTCAATGAATTATCGGCAGGTTGCCAGCCCAGATAGCTTAACGAGAGCGATATACTGCTTACGGGAATAAAGTGGATACCGGCAATATATGCCTTACCATCATCGGTATAATGCCATGTATCATTAGTCCCGCTCAACTTGTTTGACCGCAGGTGGTCATATCGTGCAAACAGTTCGAACGATTTATTCATTTCGTAAGATCCATACACAGATAAACCATATAAATCGCTGTTTTCCAGGTTACCATGGTTAAGATGCCAATTATACTCTGCGCCAAGGCGAAAAACACCTGGCAAACGATATCCCGAAAACAGAGACAGCAATTGTTGTGTTGCCGGCATGGCAGGATCTCCGGAAGTGCTGTTGTCATAGTAAAATCTGGTAATCCAGTTTTTTACCGGTTTTATATCGACACCTGCCGCATATTTCACCTTACCATAGCTATCCTGGTTAAATCGAAAGCCTTCGCCATTTGTAAGAGCTGCATCAAACGAAAACCAGGGGAGGGGTGAAAAATAACCGATAAAACCCAGGTCGGCGCTGGGAATACTCAAGTACCGGTCGTTAAAGGTTTCGAGAACGTAACGATAACCCCAGAATTTTTCCTGCGTAATATAGTGGTTTTGCAAAATGCCACCAGCTTGCAGCTTAATCTGGGGCGACGGATTAAACTCAATGTACGAAAATTTAAGTGTCATAGCATAATAACTGCCTTCCTTGTAAGTATAAGAGTTTTGCAAGTTGTTGCCTGATGTATCTTTCACGCTTAGGTTTCCAAAAACAGTAGGTCGACCGGCATCGACAATCACCGTACCCGACCACTTAGGTCCAAACTGGTACCTGTAACCGATATGAGCCCGGTTGATGTACATACCGTACTTGTAAGATTCTCCTGATGTCTCATAAAGCGTACGGTTGATGACCTGTACCAGCACGTTGCCAGCAGGTTTAAATGTTGTATCTGCCTGGGCATAACCAATTCTTGTGATTAAAAGAAGTAAAAGCAGAAAAATGTATTTCACCCTACTCATTCCATTTGATTTTTTAAAGCCAATAACAATATCATCTGCCGGCAGATCTTTTGTATAACTCCGGTTGCCTGTTACTTGGTGACAGGATGATAAAAGACCATCTCATCAGGCTCGTGACCGGCACATGATATACATACACGTTTCCCTTCTTTCATCCTGAGGTAACGTTCGAAAACTTACTCGCCGCACACCTCACATGCTGAGTTTCTCTGCTTCTTTTCTTTTAAGAACCGCAAAAGCGTTTTTACCCCCTCGAGTTAGAAATGGCTTTGAGATTCAAAAATTCCAGACTTTTCACTATTTCACTAAAGTCTTTAAACGGGAATCCAAGCACTGTTTCATTCGGGGAAATATCAGTGGCATCGCGGCACCCGTAACATCCCATGCTCATATTAAATTCCTGACTCACATATGGGATGACAGTAGCATCCACACAGGTAGCCTGCAAAATGGCGGTGCTGCTCTTTACCCGTTGCCCGCCTTTTACATTAAGGTTTGCAAGGGCTATCCACATGAGTTTTTCAGTTTCATCTTCAACAACAACAATATCTGGGGCGAAGGTTGCTGTTTCAAGCGGGAACAGGTAAATGGTTTTCAGCTTGCCTTGCGGCAAAGTTGTCATACCTTCAAACATTGTTTTACCGGAGGTTGCTTCATTTACAATGCCATAACCGACAAGTCCTTTTCCTGTCTTCAATCCTTCAGGAAGCGGCTTGAATCCGAAAGCCGCCGCGGCTGCGGGACAGGCTATCCCATACCCATCAAGTAACACATGTACTCCATGCCTGGCTTTCATGAGTGCCTGACAATATCGGTATCCGGTTAATTTCTCAACCTTTGCGGGAGCAGGATCATCACCGAAATAGAATTTTACTCCGACAGGACTGGAATTCAATCCCGTAATCTCTTTAAGCCTCACTGCAGCCCTGCCAATTTCCTCCATGAGTTTGTTTGCTACAGCTGTTCTGTCAGCCAGTGAACGAGTGTGTGTTTGGTTGGCACCTTTCCCTGGGTGAGAACCTTACCGTTGACTACCAGGGCCGGGGTAATCATTACTCCGTACCTGGCGAAGTCGTCAAAGGTGATGAGCTTTTCAACAGTGGCCTCGATTTTGTTTTCTTCGAGCACTTCCCTCACTAGTTTTTCGAGCCTGACGCAGTTTGTGCATCCCGGGCCCAGGACCTTAATATCCAGCATATCAGTTAAATTTAACCATTAAAATAATGATCCGTATATAAGACCTGAAACAGTGGCCATGACAACAACAAGGCTGACGTAGACCGCGGTCTTTTGATTTCCTATAATGCCTCTTATTACCAGCATATTTGGCAGTGACAGTGAAGGTCCGGCAAGAAGAAGCGCCAAAGCAGGCCCCTTACCCATACCAGAAGCTATCAGTCCCTGAAGGATCGGAACCTCTGTCAGTGTTGCGAAATACATGAACGCTCCGACAATTGATGCAAAGAAGTTTGAGAACACAGAGTTGCCTCCCACCAGCTTAGCTATCCATGCATTGGGAACGACGCCGGCAATACTCTGGCCATCATGGGTTGAACCCAGCAGGAAACCGGCTATAACAACGCCCATTCCCAGCAACGGAAGAATCTGCTTGGCAAAATCCCATGTAGACAGTGTCCACTCACGGTTTTCCTCATCTCTCTTGTCCAGAAGAGTAATAACGCTGAGCGCAGCTATCCCGACAGCCATCGGTAACAGAGGCCTCAGTTTTGCACTCTCGATAAATGAATTGGAAAGAAGCACTGACACAATGGTAACAACTACTGCAGCAAGAACCCACTGCCATTTGATCTTAAGTATTTTTATCAGTGACCATGCAAGGACCAGACTGAATAATCCCGTTATATACCATTTGTATGTAAAGATATAGTACCATGCACTTGAAGTATCATCTGCTGAGGGACTGCCCCAGTTAGCAAAGACCAGTATGATCACCAGCGTAAAAAAGTGAGTCATGGTCTGCCACATCGGCCTCTTCTCCGGCTCAGCTACCAGGTTCATCTGGTCTTCTCTCTTCTGCTTCTCCTCTTTCCGGTAGATCACAGACATAATCAACCCGATTATAATGCTGAATGAGACAGCTCCGATGACCCTTGCAACCCCCATTTCAAACCCGAGTATCCTGGCAGTAAGAATAATGGCAAGGATATTTATGGCCGGACCGGAATAAAGGAAGGCGATGGCCGGGCCGAGACCTGCACCACGCTTATGAATGCTGGAGAAAAGCGGCAGGATGGTGCATGAGCAGACTGCCAGTACGGTACCGGAAACTGCAGCTACCGTATAGGCCAGCCATTTCTTTGCATTTGCCCCAAAGTACTTAATCACCGAACCCTGGCTTACAAATACCGAGATAACCCCGGCAATGAAGAATGCAGGCAGGAGACACAGGATAACGTGCTCCCTGGCATACCACTTAACCAGATCGAAAGTCGCTGCAATCGCAGTGTTAAAACGGGCGCTTTCAATTGGCATGAAAAACGCGAAAACAAATACTACTATGATCCACAAAAGGATCTTCAGTTCTTTCTTCAGTTCCATTTTACGTTAAAGATTATCATTTCGTTAAAACCCGAAATACATTAATAAATTTTTTTTAAAAAATGGCGATTATCAAATAGTATATTCCTACTCCTATGAACAGTATCGCCACCACCCTGCGGAACCATTTCTCGAAGGTCTTGATCCTGCTGTACATTTTCCCTACGTTACTGACTGCATATGCCAGAAGCCATGCAAAGATGATAACTGGAATGCCAGTGGCGATCGCAAAGATCACCGGCAGATAAAGTCCGTCAGCGCTGGCAACTGTCATTGGCATCAGCATTACAAAATACAGGACACCGCTGTAGGGACAAAAGGCCATGGCAAACAGAATACCAAGCAGCAGTGTGTTCAGATAACTTTTTCTGCCCTTTTCCCCTATCTTCTCGGTAAATGACCCCATGCCGCCCGGAAGCTTCAGTTTTATGATGTCGAGCATAAAAAGACCTATGATTATGAGCATCGGGCCAAGGATCTTCTCCCCCCACTTCTGGAACCACCCGGAGATATCCATCTGGCTGGCTCCAAAGAAGATTATCAACGCAATGCCAACATATGTTACAGCTCTTCCGAGAGTGTAAACAAGGCCGTTCAGAAATACCCTTCGCCTGTCAGTCAGATCACGGCTTATAAAACCAATTGCCGAAATATTGGTAGCCAGCGGGCAGGGGCTGATGGCAGTCATCAGCCCCAGTATTGCCGCAGTTATAAACGAATATTGTGAATTCTCAAGAATCCGCTGAAGAAGTTCCATAAATTATTTGAGCTCTTTCACAAGGGGATCAACTGTCTTTTGAATCTCAGCCTTAAACTTATCAAAGTTATTGTTGGCATACATGAAACCCTCAGCTGTAAGATCTTTTTTGAACTCGCCGCTCATTATGATCAGCGCCTGGCCTGTGACTTTTGCCTTTTCAGCTAACGGTTTGCTCTTCTCATCATCAAGATTTACCGAGGCGAATGTTATCTTACCTTTGCTGTAATCTTCAGGATAAAGCGCAACAATAGCCTCCTGGGTCTTGTTCTCTACCGCAATACAGGTAACACACCTGCGCGAGAAGTGAAAGTAATATACCTCTACCTTGTCTGCCGCAGTTACGGCTGTGTCACCAGTCACTTCGGCTTTTTCATATGGCCTGAATGCCAGGAAGGCAGCAAGCGAGACAACGATTATTGAAATCCAGATAATCTTTTTCATAAATATGCAATTGTTTAGTTGATTAATAACTTTTTAAGTTCTTCCGCTGACGGTACCCGTCCCTTCAGAACAATCTTCCCGTTGACAACGAGGGCCGGTGTTGTCATTACACCGTAATTCATTATAGCTACAATGTCCTCTACTTTCGTAACAGTCGCATCTATTCCGTTCTGCGCAACTACCTCATTAGTAAGCTTCTCAAGGGTTTTACATTTTGGGCACCCGGGACCCAGAATTTTAATTTCCATATTGATTATTCTCCTTTCATTTCGTAAAACGTCGAAATACTATAAAAAATTTTTTATCGTTTGAAAAAAATATTCATTAATCGTTTTGCCTCATCCCAATTCTCCCTGTTGATACAGTATTTGATGTATGGGGGATTGATCTCACCCTGAATCAGACCGGCTTTCTGCAGCTCCTTGAGATGCTCCGACAGCGTTGAACGTGCGATTGGCAACTCTTCGGCCATATCACCGCTGTAACAGCACCTGTCCAGGTTACTGGCCAGAAAATCCATCACGAATACCCTCACCGGGTGTGAAAGGACCTTGGCATACCTCGCCAGCTTCTCCTGATCATCCGTGTAATATTTCTTTTTTGCCTGCTGTACTTCCATTTCATTTCGGGAAATGACGAAACAAAAGTAACAGATTTTACAATATGCAATACATCGCATCAAAAAAATTATGAATTTTTATGGTTCTGCAGCATGAGTGATTGCGATTATCCACTTTTGAAGCTACATTCACACTGCCAAACCAGTGAACTCCCTTCACAATGAAACGTCCGCTTTTTATCTGCATTATCATTTATGTTCCCGTGTTTTCCCTGCTCTGCCTCTCCTGCAGCAAGCCTGTTGACATCAGGGATGCAATCCTGAATCACAAAAAGAGCTTCTACCACACCGATCTTAAAAAATATCCGTCAAATGATGCCTCCCTGCCCGTCGGTGTTTTCGATTCCGGGACCGGGGGATTGACGGTGCTCTCTGATATAATTGAACATGAAGGACTTGCACAGGAATCATATATATTTCTCGGTGATCTGGCCAATATGCCATACGGCAGTTATGCCCTCGAAAACAACACTTCCCTTCTTATTGAACATGTTATGAAAGATGTTCAGTTCCTGCTTGGGAACAAATACTACCGATCGGGTCATACCCGCCGGTACGAGGTTGACAAGAGCCCCGTAAAGGCAATAGTGATTGCATGCAATACAGCAACTGCCTATGCCCTTGACACCATAAGGAACTTCCTTCAAGAGGCGGGATGCGATATCGGCGTCATCGGCGTTATCGATGCCGGGGCACAGGGAGCATTTGGCAACTTCTCCCCCGGGGAAAACGGCAGCATCGCAGTCATGGCCACCGACGGCACTGTGAAATCAGGTGCCTACCCCGAGACAATCCACCGGGTCAACAGGGAGGACGGCCAGAAGGAGACGATAGCTGTCTTCCAGCAGGCCGGGATAGGGATAGCCGAAGCAATCGATGAAACCGCCGACGCGATAGACAGGATGGCAACAGCGCCTCGAGCCGGTTACAGGGGACCGTCAGACAGCGGAACAGGAGAGATGAAGATAGAACCTGCCCTGTGGCACAGATACGATTTTGATCTTGAGAACGGGGCCATCCTTTATGAGGGCGATGCCGACGCTCCGAAAAACATCCAGATCAACTCTGTTGAAAATTATATTGCATTCCACGTAGTGAGCCTTATGGAAAAAATCAGGCTTACACCTGGAGCTATGCCGCTTAACTCGGTAGTATTGGCTTGCACGCACTACCCCTTTTATGAGGATACATTCCGCTCAGAGTTCAACAGGTTAAGAGACTACAGCGAAACCGGAGAACAGATCTATCGTTCTCTGATTGCCGAGGACCTGATAATCGTCAATCCGGCCTCGGTTGTTGCGGATCAACTCTACAGCCACCTGTCCGCGAAAGGCCTTCTCAACGACAGCCCAGCAGCCGGGAGCGAATTCTTCATAAGTGTCCCCAACACCCTGAACAGGAAGGCCAGGCTCCGCGAGGACGGATCCTTTACCTATGAATATAAATACGGACGCCAGCCCGGTGACATCCGGGAGTATGTAAAGGTGGTTCCGTTCTGCCGCACCACCATTCAGGGTGATATCCTATCACGCCTGGCAGATCAGATTCCTTCTCTGTTTGACATGATTGTCAACTTCAACAGCGATAACCCCAAAACGGATTTTCTCACCGACGGTGAGCAGATAGTAAGGGATTAAGGCTTACATTTACAATATAAATCAGCCATACCATGAAAAAACTGTTATTGACCCTGGCATTTCTCACACTTGATCCTCTCTTTATATCCCCAGGATTTTTTCAGGGAGGAGTTCAGCCCTGATAAGGAATATCTGATCCTGATGAATCCCGACCGTCGGCAATATCGGGGTGGTCGAGTTCCTGTTACAAAACAGGCTCCTGGATATCGATCTGAAAAAGATCGGTCTTGTAGGGGTTTACCATTCAAGTCAGGAGTATGATTTTACAAAGTCTGCCCTTCACATCTCACAGAACGGGCTGACCAACTGGCACCTGCATGAGGTAAAGGGCCCCATGAAGGAAGAAATGATCTATAAAACGAATCCGTGCAGCGACGATTTCAGGAAGATTTTCGAAAACTCTGTCGGAATAATTTTCTTCGGGGGGCAGGATATACCTCCCTCTGTTTATGGTGAAGAAAACTGGTATTCTGAAACGACCGACCCCGGGCGCCACTTCTTTGAAGTCAGCTTTCTGTTTCATCTCCTTGGGGGAAGCCGCAACTCAACTTTCACTCCTCTGCTTAAAGAAAACCCCGATTACATGGTCACGGGGTTCTGCCTCGGCATGCAGTCGATGAACGTTGCAGCCGGCGGGTCTCTCTACCAGGATATTCCGGCGCAGATCTACGAAAGCTTCAGTCCGGATACTCATGTTAAGATTGACCGTCCGAACCTCCACCGCAATTACTGGCAGAACATCAGGGAAGATCCCGATTTCATGGGCACAAATATCCATTCTGTGCAGTTCACAGGCAACAGTTTCTTCGGGGGCACTGTAAAGGTCTCGAAGAAGCTCCGGCCACTGGTTTACAGCAGCCATCACCAGTCGGTCAAGGATGTCGCCGCCTGCTTCGATGTGACTGCACTCTCTGTTGACGGCAGGGTCATAGAAGGAATTGTACACATCAGGTATCCGAATGTCTTCTCAGTGCAATTCCACCCGGAAGTATCAGCTCTTTATGAAGATCGCAGCAAGGTCAAATTTGCCCCGGAGGATACTCCTCAGACACTTCATTCAATGCTTGATAAAAGCAGCCTGAAGTTCCATAAGAAATACTGGGGGCATATTTCCCGGGTAATTGAGTTACAATCCAAATAAAGGAATCAGCAGCCGGCAGCCGAAACCAGTCGGCAGTCGGCAGTCAAAACCAGCCGGCAGTCAAAACCAGTCGGCAGTCGGCAGTCCACAGTCGGCAATAGTAACTTATTGATAGACTGAAGACTGAAGACTGTCAGAGCGCCTTAACCTCCGTGACCAGTGCCTGCAGCGTGCTCTTGGCATCGCCGAAGAGCATGCGTGTCTTGTCATTGAAGAAGAGCATGTTCTCTATGGCAGCATACCCCTTACCCATTCCGCGCTTCATGACAATGATATTCCTGGCATCACGGGCCTTAACAATGGGCATCCCGTAGATTGGGCTTGAGGGGTCGTCTTCGGCTGCCGGGTTGACAACATCATTGGCGCCTATCACAACAATGACATCCGTATTTGGAAGATCAGGATTGATCTCATCACTCTCTACCAGCTGCTCATAGGGCACATCCGCCTCTGCCATAAGTACATTCATGTGGCCGGGCATGCGTCCCGCAACAGGGTGAATGGCATACTTCACCTCCACCCCTTTCTCATCCAGGAGCTTATCGAGTTCATGGCAGATATGCTGTGCCTGTGCCACTGCCAGACCGTAGCCCGGTACAACGACGACCTTTTTTGAATAACTTAGCAGCACGGCCGCATCTGACACCGATATCTCCTTGATTGATCCGCCGGCAGCCTCAAGAGCCTGCCCCCCTCCTCCGAACACACCGATAATTACATTCAGAAGCGACCGGTTCATTGCCCGGCACATCAGTATCGTGAGGATGGTACCGGCAGAGCCGACAAGAATACCGCCGGTAAGCATCGCCTGGTTGTTGTAGAGAAACCCGCCCATAGCGGCGGCCACCCCGGTAAAACTGTTTAGCAGGGAGATGACGACCGGCATGTCAGCACCGCCGATTGGCATAACGAACAGTACTCCGTAAGCAACGGCAATAGCAAACAGGATTATAACCAGCGGCATCAGTTCGGACCGAGGCCTGTACGTCACGGGTCATGATATAAACCACGAATCCGATTATCACAGCCAGGATGGTCAGGTTGACATACTTCATAGCCTTGACTCTCAGATCGCCGATCCATCCGTCAAGCTTGCCGAAGGCTATCATGCTTCCGGCCCATGAAACTGTTCCTATCACCAGACCCAGCAGTATCGCCAGCACATGACCGTTGGCCATGCCTGTCCTCGCAATGAGTTCCGCACTGACATGAGGAAATTCCATAATGGAGATCAGGGCAGCGGCAGCTCCTCCCATCCCGTTGAAAAAGGATACCAGCTGAGGCATTGCCGTCATTTTTGACCCTTTTGGCAATGACCCATCCTATGGCTGTACCGATTACCATCGCTCCTATTATCCATCCTCTGTTTCCTATCGGAAGACCTTCCTTCTGATGGAAGAGGATGGTGGCTGCAATGGCCAAAACCATGCCAATAGCTGCAAAAATATTACCCCGTCTTGCCGTCAGCGGGTGACTGAGCATCTTTAATCCCAAAATAAAAAGGACGGAGGCAAGAATGTAGGTTATCTCAAGCACTGAGATACCTGCTGAAAACTGAGAAACATCATTCATTGGTAAAATATTTGGAAAAGTCAGGGTTCTATTAAACTACTTCTTCTTTTTAAACATTTCAAGCATCCTGTCGGTGACAACAAAACCGCCGACAACATTAAGAGTGCCCAGAATTACTGCAAGGAAGCCAAGTATCATGGCCCCTGTGGTTTCGGCATGTCCCATAACTATTATGGCTCCAATGATGACAACCCCGTGTATGGCATTTGCTCCCGACATAAGCGGTGTATGCAGTATGGCCGGCACGTGACTTATCACCTCAATGCCAAGAAATACTGAGAGTATCACCATAAAAATGGTGCCTTTGTTCGCTAAAAAGAATTCAAAAAGTCCTTCCATTATACAGTCTGTTTTATTTCAAGTATTTGCTTTATTCTCGGGCTGACGTATTCTTTTCCATGAACCGCCGTTGTTCCCTTTATTATTTCATCCGACATATCGGCCACCACATTGCCATCCTTGCCTACCATTATTTTCAGAAGATTGATAATATTGTTTCCGAACATCTTGCTGGCATCGGCGGGCATCTCTGAAGGGTAATCTGATTTGCCGATGATACTGACACCGTTAACGACAATCGTTTTGCCGTTCTGTGTAAGCTCGCAGTTTCCGCCGGACGAGGCCGCCAGGTCAATTATCACCGAGCCCGGCTTCATTTTTGAAACCGTCTCCTTCTGGATCAGCACAGGGGCTCTTTTCCCAGGTATCTGTGCCGTGGCGATGATCACATCAGCAGCTGCCGCGCGTTGCTGTATAAGCTCCTGTTGCCTCCTCTTAAAGTCATCGGTCTGTTCCACAGCATAACCTCCTGCAGCGGCATCCTCCACGGCTCCTTCAACCTCAACGAATTTGCCTCCGAGACTTTTGACCTCCTCCTTCACTGCTGACCTTACGTCAAACACCTCTACAACGGCGCCAAGCTTTCTGGCAACGGCTATCGCCTGCAGTCCCGCTACTCCGGCACCCAGAATAAGCATACGGGCCGGTTTGATGGTCCCTGCTGCCGACATGAACATCGGGAAGAACCTCGGCAGAACGGAAGCAGCTTCAATTACTGCCTTGTACCCTGACACCGTTGCCATTGATGAGAGGATGTCCATCGACTGTGCCCTGGTGATCCTCGGAACAAGATCGAGTGCGAGAACTGTCAGTCCATGCACCCGGGTCCTCTCAAGCCACTCCCTGTTAACAACCGGGTCAAGCACCGTGAATAGCATCTGTCCATTCCTGAAGGAACTGACATCATCATTCAGAGGTGGATTGACCGTTAGCAGCAGATCACACTTTGATAAGATCTCTTTTCTTCCGGCTGTCACCCCGCCTGCTGCAACGTAATCGCTGTCAGAGGCATAGGCTTTTTCGCCGGCCCCCTCTTCCACCATTACCTCAAGCCCGAGTTTTCGTAGGGCTGCCGTTTCGCCGGGAAGAATGGCTACCCTGTTTTCGTTACCTGATTCTCTGAGAATACCAATAATCATACTTTGAGTTTTTCTGTTATGTTAGATTTTACAATTTAAGTCGTGCTGATGCATCAGTATCGAGCATCCATACTATATGTCCCGAACCCGGGTTGACCTTTGAGGCCGGATAATTCTCCGAACCGCTCTTTCCTTCAATGATCGCCGACACTATGGATGCCTTCCCTTTGCCTGTCACAATATAATAAATTTTCGAGGAGTTGTTGATTAGCCTTACGGTTGCGGTTATCCTTTGCTGGAGCGAACCGGGTTTGACCGCCACATCAAAGAGCTGAGGGGTAGTAAACAGGTCTGGCCTGTCGGGAAAAATTGATGCGGTATGTCCGTCGTCTCCCAGTCCCAGCAGCATGAGGTCAAACTGGGGGATACCGTTAAAGAACGGCACCATGCTGCTGACCAGACCGGCATACTGCCGCGCTTCCTTCACCGGGTCATCCTCGCCACGGATCCTGAATATATTAGCATCGGGTATCGGGACGTTCTGAAGCAGGCTCTCATAAGCCATCCGGTAATTGCTTTCCCTGTCTTCAGGAGGTACACATCTCTCGTCACCCCAGAAAACAAGGAGCTTCTCCCAGCTTATCCTTCCGGCATAATTATCTGACAGATATTGGAACAGGTACTCCGGCGTCGATCCTCCGGAGAGCGCGATGGTATAGTAGTGATCAGGTTCGATACGGTCAAGATCCTTGATCAGCATCACTGCAAATGTCTGAGCCAGGGCTTCACGAGCAGGGGAAATATCTGACTGAATGTGCCATAATCAGTATTAATCGGGATAATTCAGGATATAAAACTAATTATAATTCGCAATAAACACCATCATCGGCAAGATTTTTACACGGGTACCTCCATGTAAGTTCAGGCTCCTCTATCAAGTCATCCGCATGCTCCGGTCCCCCATGTGCCGGCCGGATAATCGTCGTGAGACGGGGATTGTTCCGTCTTTTTTCCAGGCCTTGATCACCGGACCAAGGAACTTCCAGGCTGCAATGACTGCATCTGACCTTGTGTAAAGGGTGGAGTCACCTCTCATGCAGTCGTACAGGAGTCTCTCGTATGCGTCAGGTATCCTTTCGGCTGCCAGGTCGGAATAATGGAAGTCCATATTTACATTCTTGACCTTGAATCCGGCCCCCGGAATTTTCACTCCGAACTTCAGGAGTATGCCCTCATCAGGCTGAATCCTGATTATAAGCTGGTTGCAGCCCTCGCAGACGCTCTTACCCGAGAACAGGTAGTGAAGGGGTGGCCTTAAAATGTATGACTGCCTCAGTAACCCGCGTCGGAAGCCGTTTGCCTGTCCTGATATAAAATGGTACCCTGCCCCAGCGCCAGATTGTCAATATAGAATTTGAGCGCTGCGAAGGTCTCTGTCAGGGATGCAGGGTTCACATTCTTCCTCTTCACGGTATCCCTTCAGCAACTCTCTCCTGACATGCGATCCTGTATACTGTCCCCTGATGGCAACAGTGCCGACCTCCTCCTTCTTTATAGGCCTGAGCGATTATCAAAAACCTTGACAAGTTCATTCCTGATGGATGTTGAATCTATTGATGAAGGCGGTTCCATGGCAATAAAGCCGACGAGATGAAGCAGATGATTCTGCACCATATCGCGCAGTGCCCCGGCTTTCTCATAATAGGTGCCTCTCATCTCAACACCCAGGCTCTCTGATGAGGTGATCTCAACGTGATGAACATAATTGCGGTTCCATAAGGGCTCAAATATTCCGTTGGAAAACCTTGTTTACCAGTCTATTCTGAACCGTCTCCTTCCCAGGTAATGAATCTATGCGATAAATCTGACTCTCGTTCCAGTGCTGAATAATGATATCGTTGAGGCTTTTTGCACTTGCCTAATCATATCCGAAAGGCTTTTCGATGATCATCTCTCTTCCATCCGTCACCTTCATTATTCAGTCCCTGAAGCGCAAGATTACGGGGTAGATGACTCCATAGAGCTCCGGCGGTAACGGAGAGATAAAAGAGCATGTTGCCTCCAACCTTGATATTCTGCCTTATTATTTCCAGCTTATCCGGCAGACGATTGTAATCAGAGAGAACCGACGGATCAAGGTCAGTATAGTGAAATGAAGAGAGAAAATCACTCTCAGCCTCCCATTCATTCTCCGGCATTATCTGTTTCAGCGCTTGCTCCACCTCGCGACGGTAAGTGTCATCCGTGACCTTGCTTCTGCCTGTAGCCAGTACAGCGTACCTCTCCGGCATCAAGACCCTGCCTGCGTAGCGCCCATATAGCAGGAATTATCTTTCTCATCGCCAGGTCACCCCTGCCTCCGAATATAACTATTATCTGATTGTCAGGCCTTTCCATCTGTATGTCGTTGATTTAGCGCAACATTTGCTGTCATGTACACTCAAATTATGTGCGCCGGGACTTTTGATTTAAATTCTTTCAGCCTTTAGCCGCGGGCCCGGTACCATCACAAACTTACATAAAATCACCTGATTCTACACGGTAAAATAAAAATCACGTCTACCAGCTCCAGGAATGACGCTTACGGGATGAAACCAGGATAATGACCTGCTTCTCACCCGAACGATCAAGGAGGTGGTACATGAACTGGGTCATACATTCGGACTGATACACTGTCATGTCTTCAACATGTGTCATGCGATCAAGCACTTATGTGGAGGATATTGACCAGAAGAGCAGCAGCCTCTGTCTGAGATGCCGTACCCTCCTTGACGAAGGGCAGAAATGAAAAAGGGTGTTCATCCGGAAATGAGACACCCTATTCATATAAGTAAAAGCCCTTTATTTCGCCTTAAAGCCGAACATTATCGCCACGCATCCGCTGGCAGGGAGCTGGTCCCTTGTACCGAAGGTTGAAACCTTTACAACTATCTTAAGCTGCTGGCTTGACTCCAGTTTGAAGTCCCAGATATTGGTAAGCCCTCCCCTCCTTGTTTGAGTAGAGCACCTTACCCGTTGCATCCATAACGGAGAACTCAGATCGGGGGAAGACCGTCAGCTCCGCAGATGGCAAGGCGGTAATCCAGGTCGGAATAGAAGGTCTTGTAGAGTTCGGCCTCCTCTCCTTCAACAAGTACTGCAGCATGGTAGTTTCCATCATGTAGGTAGACGCCCAGCTCTTTCTTGCAGAGCGACTTGGCAAATCCCTTGCATTGAGCGGCAGCTTCCCCCGGAACCAGCAGGGAAAGGAGCACTGTTATCAGTAATGTCTGTATAAGCTGTTTCATCGGTATCTATTTTACATATACGTTTCTGATCTCTGCCACCTTATCCTTGATTGTCAGAAAAGTCTCCGGCTTTAACTCAGTCCTTGCTGAGCCGGTTATCTCTGTTACGCCGGTAGTCTCATCAAACTGTGCCGATGATGGTGTTGTAGACCGTTCAATTCTGTCAAAGAGAGTCTTCAGTTCGCGGATGGGGCCAATCAGCTCCCTGATGGCCGTATTGTTATTGTAGGTCTCAAGGAGCCTGATGAGGTCATCTACGGACATCTTCTGGTCAGCGATGGTTCCCACAAGCTTGTTGCCCTTGAAGTTCTTCATGTCAACCATGTTCGTCGAGATGTAGAGACCCTCTATGAAACCGCCTGTTATAATGGTTGCAGCGACAGCATGCTGATCATCATCTTCAAGGTAAGCCTGCGAATTCAGAAATGTCTCCGACACAATCTCCATGATCACGTCACGGTTATTGATATTCTGCTCAAGTCTTTCGATGGTTGTCTCATCAATGGCATCAAGTATCCCGAGGCCGGTAGCCATGTCTTCTGCCGCCTCCATGTAATTGACCAGCAGTGATGTCTCATCATACATACTGGCAAAACTGAGGTCGCAGACGAAGATCCCGAGATTCAGCGCCATGCTCTTGCTTGTGGTGTAGTTGCTTTTGTTCTCAACAGGGTTAAGAAGTGTAGCGTCGAACTTTGCTCCTGCTTCCTTGATCAGCTGTGCCACCTCAAGCGGAGTGGGCAGGGCATTGAATACCTTTTCGGCACTTTTTATCTGCTCCATCGTCTGCTCATCGGCACTAACGGTCTCCTCTTTATCCTTTGACCCCTCGCCCTTGGTTTTACCTTTACACGACGTGGCAGCCAGGCAGATCGAGAGAGCTGTCACTCCCAGGATCAGTGGCAGAATTTTAAGCTTACTGTTCATAATGGTTATCTTTTATTAGAGTACAAAGGCTAACATCCGACCAAATTACCATTTTTTTATTATTAATCAAATGTGCCCTTAAGTTATTATTAGACATAATTTTGTTTAAAATTTTCAACCATGTTAAAGTCTGAAAAGAAACTTGCTGAGCTGAAGAAAATACTCACCAACGGAAAGTATAACGAGATTCATGACCGTATTAGTATACTCAGGGTGGAAGAACCTTTCGAGGGAGCAATAAGATTACTGGCTCATCACTATGATGAAACAAACGATGAAGGTCTGAAACTTATCATTTCGGCTTTCTTTAATGACATGAAAGAGAGGTCAGGCCGGGCAGAGGTGATAGAGTTGAATATCAGCAGCCGGCAACCCTCCTCCAAAGCCATGCTTGTCTCCTCATGCTGGCAGTCAGGGCTCGATTATTCCGAATTCGCCATTTCGCTGGCCGAAGAGTTCATGACCGGCGATTACTTGACATCGCTTGAATGCTTTACTGTGCTCGAAAACTGCTCAGGATCAATTAGTGCCAATGACCGGACAATCATAATTCTCGGGCTGGAGAAAGAGATGGGTGGATTTGACACTGCCAGGCAGAAACTTGCCGGGGAGCTGATTGCCCTGTTGAAAAGGGATAGGAGCGGCCATCCCAATAATTGCTGCAGGATATTGAGAGCCGCTGTTGTCCGGATGCGCTGCGTCAATGTGCATGAGCTGCGCCGACCTAACACTTCCTCTAAATATAGGAGCTGTAGTGCTTCATGAACTGCGATCTCTCAAAGAGTGAAGGATTGTCGATATTTTTATAGTTGAGCCTCCCCCTGAAATCACTTATTGTTTTGAACTCCTTGCCATCCATCCACTTGTGTATGGCCTCGTTGATCTCGGTTATGACCGTGAAACCGCGCTTGTAGAGGGCTGAGCAAACCTGCACCGTTGTTGCCCCGGCCAGGAGGTACTTGATGGCATCCTCCCCGGCGTAAACGCCTGTGGTGGCTGATATGTCCAGCTTCGTGTCCTGTGCACTCAACATACCCACCCAGCGGAGGACATAACGCTGTTCAACCGGGTTTGAAAGAACGGATGCCGGCACCACATTCATGTTGTTGATATCAAAGTCGGGCTCATAGAACCTGTTGAACATTACTATTCCTGAGGCTCCGTGGTTATGCATCTGCCATGAAAAATTCAGGAGATTTGAGAAGCGCAGACCAATCTTTACACTGACAGGTATCGTCAGTCTCTTCCTGAGGTTATCTATGATCTTAAAGTAAACTGCCTCGGAATCAGTGCTGCTCTGGTGTTTATCGACCGGCATGAAGAAAATATTCACCTCCAGCGCGCTGGCCCCGGCCTTTTCGATCTCCACCGCAAAATCTATCCACCCCTCGGGTGAGAAACAGTTGATGCTTGCTATTACAGGAATCCTGACACTCTTGCGGGCTCGTGCCACAAGGTCAAGGTATGTCTCCACACTGTTGGTCCGGGTATAATACTGCAGGTAGATCATCTGCTTCCGGGTAAGACTCTCTTGCTGACATTGAATGGGCCATTGACACTATCTGTTCCTCGAAGAGCGACTTCAGGACCACAGCACCGGCGCCGGCTGCCTCTGCTTCAACAATTGATTCAACCTTCGATGTGAAGTTTGAACTGCCAGCTATTACGGGGCTGTCAAGCTCGAGTCCCAGGTAATGTGTATTGATTCTGCTCATTTTATTTTTTTATTCGTTCTCCAAATATAAGTGTTCCTACCCGTATTATTGTGCTGCCCTCCTCCACTGCCACCCGCCAGTCGCCCGACATACCCATAGAGATCTCCCGGAAATGGCTGTTTTCGTTAAAGTGCCGGTCACGCATCTGCCTGAACAACCCGGCAAGGGTCCTGAATTCCGCCCCTGACCTTCACCATATCATCGGTAAAAGAGGCCATACCCATCACACCGCATATCCTTGCAGACCTGAGTGAAGCCGCAACCATACCCCAGTCGGTCTCCATGGCTTCATCAAGGCTAAAGCCGGTCTTTGTCTCCTCATCTGCAATATAGAGCTGAAGAAGACAGTCGATCGTCTTACCCTGGGCAGAGGCCTCCGCGTCAATAATCCTTAGCAGCCTGACCGTGTCAACAGATTCTATCACCGAAGCCGCAGCCACCGCCTGTTTCGCCTTATTTGACTGCAGATGACCGATAAGGTGCCATGATATATCACGTTGCAGCAGGTTCTTTTTCGTTGCCATCTCCTGCACCCTGTTCTCCCCGAATATGCGCAGGCCGGCATTATATGCCTCCATAGCCTCCTCTGGTGTCCGTGTTTTCGTCACGGCAACCACCGTGACCTCCGGGGGAAGCTCTGCCTTCAGTCTGCTTATGTTTTCCGCGATACTTTGCATCGGGGCACTTTATGCCTTTCAGTCGAGTTTATGTATCACCAGCCCGCTCCTCAGCTTTGGTTCGAACCAGGTAGTCTTGGGAGGCATTATGTTTCCGGTATCGGCTATTGTAATGAGCTGCTTCATTGATACCGGGTAAAGGGCAAAGGCCACCTTCATCTCACCGCTGTCGACCCTTCTCTTCAGTTCGCCAAGCCCTCTTATGCCTCCCACAAAGTCTATCCTCTTCGACCGTCTGAAGGTCCTGGATGTCGAGCAGGGGCATCAATACCTTGTCGGTAAGAACAGTCACGTCAAGCACCCCGATGGGGTCCGAATCATTGCATGTTCCTTTCCTGGCCGTAAGGCTGTACCATTTCCCGTCTATATACATCCCGAAATTATGGAGCTTGCGCGGTCTGTAGGTTTTTGTCCCCTTCTCCTTAACCTCAAAGGACTCATTCAGCCTGGCTACAAAATCCGCGGGGGTCATGCCGTTGAGATCCTTCACCACCCGGTTGTAATCGAGAATCCTGAGCTGATCATCCGGAAAGTGAACTGCCAGGAAGAAGTTATAATCCTCATCTCCCCTGTGTGATGGGTTCTTCTCCTTCCTTTCCTTGCCCACCAGGGCTGCTGCCGCCGTACGGTGATGCCCGTCAGCCACATAGGTAAAGGGAACCTGTTCGGCAAATATCTTTTCTATTGATGCAATCGTCTTTTCATCCCACACTACCCAGAAATGGTGGCCTATGCCATCCTCAGCGACGAAATCATATTCCGGCTTCTCCTTCTTGACGATCCTTTCAACAATCTTATCAAGTTCCCTGACGGAAGGATAGGCAAAAAAGACAGGTTCAATATTGGCATTGCTGGTTCTGACATGCACCATGCGGTCCTCTTCCTTATCCGGACGGGTGAGCTCATGTTTTTTTATGACTCCCGAAAGATAATCGCTCACTGCTGCAGCTCCCGCTATGCCATACTGGGTGCGGCCGTTCATCGTCTGGGCATAGATATAATAATGGGCCTTCTTATCGAGTATGAGCCATCCTCTCTTCTGCCACTCCGTGAAGTTCTCACTGGCCTTAAGGTAAACCTCCTGAGAATGCACGTCAGTGCCTTCCGGCAGGTCGATTTCCGATTTGGTGATGTGGAGCAGTGACTTTTCCTTGCCTCGTGCCATTAGGACGGCCTCTTCGGAATTCATCACGTCATAGGGAAGAGATGCGATCTCCGACGCCAGACCGGCCGGAGGTCTGAGCCCCCGGAAAGGTTTAACAACAGCCATATTTAAATATTCGGGTTTCTATTTGGGTTTGTTCACTCTGTAGGTTTCGTCACCTGTTGCAAAGAAAGCAACAATCTGTTTCGCGGCGGCCACCCCGGCGTTAATATTTGCCTCCTCGGTCTGTGCCCCCATCTTTTTCGGGGTGAAGAAAAACCTTCCGGCATACTTCTGCGCAAAAATCTCCGCATTGTCAGGAGCAATGTCAGAAAGATATTTCATGTCGCTCCTCTTTTCCATCATGGCCACAAGCTCAGCCTCATTGATGACCTCCTTGCGTGCAGTATTGACCAATACTGCCCCCTGGGGCATGAGTGAAAGCAGCTTCTCCCCTATGGAGTTCTTTGTCTTGTCGTTGGCCGGAATATGGAGCGAAACGTACTGGCAGGTGGTATATAACTCCTCCACGTTGTCAACGGGTGTTACCCCGTCTGTGGTCATAACTTTTTTGTCAACAAAGGGGTCAAAGGCATAGCACTCCATCCCGAAGCCTGATGCAATGCGCGCCATGCATTTACCCACATTCCCGAAGGCATGGAGGCCCAGGCTCTTGCCCATCAGCTCAGAACCGGTCTTGCCGTCAAAGCCTCCGCGGGCTGCATAGACCATCATGCCAAATGCCAGCTCGGCGACAGCATTGGAGTTCTGGCCGGGCGTATTCATTGCCACAATATTGCGGGCTGTGCATGCACCGAGATCAAGGTTGTCATAACCGGCACCGGCTCTCACCACAATCCTGAGGTTCGGTGCGGCAGCAATAACTGCCGCATCAACTATATCGGAACGAACGATCATGGCATCAGCATCCGCTGCTGCAACATGCAACTCCTGAGGAGTCTTGTATTTTTCAAGCAGGGCCAGCGTGTGGCCACCCTTCACTGCCACCTCGCGTATCTGCGTAACGGCAACAGGGGCAAACGGTTTGTCAGTGGCTACCAGAATCTTCATGATATCTCTTTTTTTAGTATTTGTTACCGAATTCCTTCATGCACCCGACAAGGGCCCTGACACTCTCAAGGGGCAGAGCGTTATAGAGAGAAGCGCGGAAGCCGCCTACGGACCGGTGCCCTTCTATACCAACCATGCCCTTCTCCTTTGCAAATGCAGCAAAATCCTTCTCCAGCTCTTTGTAATTGTCTGACATGACAAAGCAAACGTTCATGATCGACCTGTCCTCATGATCAGGAACCGTGGCCATGAACAGCTTGTTGCGCTCAATCTCATCGTAAAGCAGGCCTGCCTTTTCGAGGTTGATCTTATGCATGGCGCTGACTCCACCCTTCTGCTTCAGCCACTCAAGAGTCTTAAGTGCTGGACTGGAAGCACCGGAGGCGTATTGAACATCGATTCCTTTTCGATATGTGTCTTGTAATTCAGCATCGTGGGTATGGGACGGGTGACCCTGCCAAGGACTGAATCCCTGATGATCACTAGTGTTACACCTGTCGGGGCGAGGTTCTTCTGTGCGCCGGCATAGATGACAGAGTATTTTGATACATCAAGCGGACGGCTGAAAATGTCTGATAGACATGTTGCCACAACCGGTATAGGCAACATCAGGATCATTCTTCCATTCGGTACCGAAGATGGTGTTGTTGGTGGTGATGTGAAAATAGTCGGCATCAGCCGGAACAACATAATCCTTCGGAATATAGTTGAAGTTACGGTCCTTTGATGAGGCCACCTCAACCACCTCACCGAACAGTTTTGCCTCTTTCAGGGCTTTGCCTGCCCATTCACCGGTGTTGATGTACGCAGCCTTCTTCTCGAGCAGGTTCATAGGCACCATTGCAAACTGAAGACTCGCACCTCCTCCGATGAAGATGACCGAATAACCTGACGGGACCTCAAGCAGCTCTTTCACGTGTGCAACGGCACTGTCCATCACGGCAACAAACTCCTTGCTGCGATGAGATACCTCCATGACTGACAGGCCTGTTCCTGCGAAATCCCTGATTGCTTCAATCACCATCTCATTGGTATACTGAGGCATGATTGAAGGCCCTGCGTAAAAATTGTGCTTTTTCATTTCCGATAAGTTTATTTTGTTTGGTTTGTTTCTTTCATTTCTATCTTCTCAGCGTAACGTGATTGATCATTGAGTTCAGCTTTCCGTGTCACAGCGTTGCCAGCCGTCCTTTGCGAAGTACCCGGAATCACATTCGTCACATCAAATGTATGACAATATTCCAGACAGTCATCAAGGCCCTTGTCTCTCAGCCTCGATCTCTGTGCTGCCTTCTCGCTATATATCCCATCAGGTCATCTTTTGCGGCTCTCCACAGGTCTGTCGCAGCATGCACCGAGTCACACATGGTTGTGAACCTTCCGCCCCGCAGCAGCCGCTCAGCCATATGCTCCGGAACATACTGCATCCTCAAGGCTGAACCTTGATTTCCACCCTGCGCAGACGATGATAACTTTCCTTTCCTGCCCCTCAAGCCAGCTGCACAGCGCCGAAAAATTGAGATATGAGCCTATGACCACGTCATGGCACTCGCGACGCCCGCTTCATAATACCGGTTCCATTGGTTGTGCTGTATGCCACGCTCCTTCCCTTCACCTTCTCAGCCGGTAAAATTGTAGGGCGAGCTTCCGAAATCGGCAAAGTCAAGAACAAAACCGTCACGCTCGGCTGCAAGGAGGTAACCTTTGACCTTCATCTCCTTTGCCTCTTCTACGGGTGGCAACAGGGATTATCTCCTTCACACCGTTTGCAAAGGCCGTGCATATGGAGCTTGTTGCCCTCAGGACGTCAACCACCA
Source organism: Bacteroidales bacterium (assembly GCA_034522515.1). Lineage (GTDB taxonomy): Bacteria > Bacteroidota > Bacteroidia > Bacteroidales > VadinHA17 > SR-FBR-E99. The sequence goes on from JAXHLF010000013.1 coordinate 102,023, forward strand.
CCACCACGGCCTCACTGTCGGCATGCGCTTCAAAAATCGCGGGAGTAAAGCATATTTCAAGGTCCCTTTTGTCATCTACCTTTGCGGATGTCAGCTTTTCATCACTGCCTGTAAAACGGAAGTGCAGCAACCTTCGCCTTCAGGTCCCTGCCCCTGACACGAATGAATATCTCCGTATCATTTTTCCAGAAACCCCTGTTCAGGTAAGCCATTCCTATTCCCTGTCTAAGCATCGGCGACATCGTTCCGAAAGTAAGCCTCTGGCCTATAATGTTTCAAGGATCCGTGCGCAACCTCATAATGCTGCCTGCGGATACCCTTGTCAATCATAACGAAGCCTTTCAGACGCCTTCCAGTCCCCTCCTCCCTTCTGCTTAAGGAGCAGGTTCCTCTGTCTATAAAATCCTTGCCGGGTACAAATTTTGTGATCCAGTCCAGTCCTGCTTCAATAGGCGATGTGGTGTCATTGATATCATTGCCATTAGAGACAGAAACCCATCTCAAGGCGCAGTATATCCCTAGCGCCTGATCCCACCGGTCTGATACCAAACTCCTCGCCTGCCCTGAAGAGACCTCTTCCCAGAGTCTGCGGAGCATCCTCGTATCCTGACATATATATTCACGACCCACCTGAGCCTGTATAGCCGGTGGTTGAGAATACAACACCGTGAATTGCGACAGATTGCAGAACCTGGAAAGCCTAATACTCCATCTCTGTTACCGGTTCGTCCGTAAGCTTCTGCATGGCTTTCAGTGCCAGCGGACCCTGTACTGCCAGCTGCGCCGTCCATTCCAAAGCATTATGCGTTGCCTTTCCGGCCCGGTTTCAATACCAAACCGTGCCGGCATGGCTGCACACACCATTCCCAGTCCTTTTGCCACGTTCGCGGCATTTGACCACAGAGAGATACTTTTCGGCAGTCAGTGACGGATACACCAGCAGGTCATCAACAATGCCTCCCCTGCCGTTCGGAAAGCATGTATACTGAACCTTGCCATCGGTAAGGGCCGAAACATGGTTTGTGGTCATATTGCTGAAGAAATTCCAGGGCACGCGGACCGTTGACCCAGAATTCGCCCATATGTGAAACATCAAAAACCCCAGCCTTCTTCACGCGACAGCTACAATATGCTCTTCTGTTATACCCGTATATTCGACAGGCACGTGGTACCCGGCAAAGGGGATTATTCTGGCACCCGATGGACTCATGAAACTTGAGAAAAGGAGTGTTTTTCATTTTAAAAGATTTTGATTTATAGCAAAAGTAGGCATTTTTCGGCTGATAAAAACTTGCAATCAATCATTTTTGGCCAGCCTCTTCATTCAGACATTAATCATGGTCAGAAGGTTTCAATATTCCTATACTTGTAACCGTTACAAAACCTGTCCAGATGGGATATGCCACCTTCAACCCTGAATACCTGGTGAACATCACCGGCGGAGACAAGGCCACAATGGAAGAGATAGCGGGGATCTTTGTCAGTCAGATCCCGGAATTCCTTAAGGAGATGAAACAGCTTCTGGACCAGGAGAAGTATCTATGAGCTTGGGCTGCTCGCACACAAGGCCAAGGAATAAGTAACCGTCATGGGTATGGAGGAGAGCCTCGAAGATGCTGAAGGATTTCGAGCTGCTCGCCAAGGCAGGAGAGGCAGAAGGAGAGATATGAGGACTTCATTGCCAGATTCGAGGAAGAAACCACGGCGGTAATTGCCGAGATGAACGATTACATAAGCAAAAACAGGTAACCGGAAATGGTACATTCCGAAAAAGTTGACGGGATTGAGGTCCTAAGCTTCACCACAGACAGGATAAACGCCCTTAATGTTGATGACATCAGGCCAGCCATCCTGAGAATGTTTGATCTGCCCTACACAAAGGTTGTGATAGACCTTGGGCGTGTGAGTCGACCTGCCTCGACGGCCCGGCTTTTGCCATGATACTTGCCCACTCCCTGCGTGTAGTCCCGCTCAAATTATTATACCATCAAGACTTTGCGGACTGACCCCGCGGGCCCGGGAGCTTTTCGAGCTGCTCCAGCTTCACGCTGCTCTCGACATCTACCCTGACCGCTCCAGCCTGCATCGAGAGCTTCACCCGCAACAGCCCGTTACTAGCCTCGCAGACAGCCGATCCGGCCCTCGGCGACAGCCCGTGCCAGTCCTTTGCAGCAGCCCTGTGCCAGTCCTTTGCTGCGGCCCTTGCCAGTCCTTTGCAGTTGCTCATCACAGCCGCCGGCAATTGGTCATTGCCTTTCTGCACCGGTTCACTGTGCCTATATGGCAAAGTTTTCGAAAATTCATTTGTTCTCTTTTTCCGGGTAATCATTTAATTTCTTTGCCACAGCCTCACTGCCGGTAAATCATAGCCATAATGACAGATGAGGGATAATATCAGGACGATCAGCTCGTTATAATAAATCTCAGACGCTGTCTAATTCATGGTAGTAGAAATCTCCAAGGGATGGATGCAGAAGATCCTTAACACCCTGATGCATCTCTTTGCCATCATTGCTCCTGCACAGGGCAGATGGTGGGACAGCGAAGGGTTGTTTGAGGCCTTCCTGAGACCCCAGCTCAACCAGGAGGGTGTTGGTGCCTACCTGAGGATCTTCGACTGCCTACTATGCCGAAGCTCAGCAGAGACTGAAGAAGGGCAATGAAGCCCGCAGGAACTCATCCGTTTCCGTAAGGATAATAAAGATCTGCTTTGACATCGGGGCTCAAACTGACCCTGAACCAGAAAATCATTGTGCTGGTACAGTTGCTTCGAGTACTGCCGCTCAGACGGAGCCGAGGTAAGCAGCATCGGAAACTCGAGTTCATCATCACGGCCGCAGAAGGATTAAATATTAATCCTGACGACTACCAGCTAACGACCAGCCAGTTTGTGATGTCAAGCCAATCGGTCAAAGGTACCGGAATCGTCACAGGTACTGATAATTGACAGTGACCGCAAAAGCAGTTACGAGAAGACGCATCATATTGTCAATGAAACATTAGAGGGGGCAGGTGCGGGTACTTAACCTGCCGCAGGCTGACATGCTATTCGTAAGATCATTCGGTACGGGAGAGATGCTGCTCAGCGGCCAGCTCAGGCATCGAAGACAAGGTCTATCTCTTCGAACGGGGTGCATCGCTGAAGTTCATGAGCGGCGAACCCAGTCTATTATCCGAGACGATCGGCGAGTTGTGCCTTGATGACAGCGTACTGGCCTCAAGGGTAGTGTATAAGGTCAGCGACCTTGAAATACAAGTTCAGAGGGAGGAAAGGTGGAGACTGCCGCACCGGATGAGACTTTGCCGAGGAATCGGGAAGGCTCGGGTTAGTGCAGTATGATGGGCGCCTCGGGAGCAGGGAAGTCAACCCTGCTGAGTGTCCTTAACGGCACAAACAGACCCGAATGCCGGAGAGCCGAGATGATAAACCGCATCAACATCCACAAAGAGGCGGGCAGACAAGGTCAAGGGGCTGATCGGCTATGTGTCTCAGGATGACCTCCTGGATGAGAGGAGCTGACCGTCTTCGAGAACCTGTTCTACAACGCCAGGCTATGCTTCGGTAACCTCAGGGATGATGAGATCGACGCTCAGGGTTGATAATATGCTGCACAGCCTTGGTCTTTATGATATCAAGGATATGAAGGTGGGCACCCCGCTGAATAAGAAGATATGCGGAGGACAACGCAAAAGGCTTAACATCTCCCTGGAACTGATAAGGGAACCGTCGATCCTCTTCCTTGAGTGAGCCCGCCTCGGGGTTATGGTCACTCGATTCGGAGAACATCCTCGATCTGCTGAATGACCTTAAGCTGAAGGGCAAGCTTATATTCGTGGTCATCCATCAGCCCTCGTCGGATATCTTCAAGATGTTTGACAGGCTTATCTTCCTTGATACGGGGGGATACGTGATATCTTACGGGACTACCTGTCGGCTCGATAGACTATCCAAGGACCGGATGATGCTTGCCGGATATGCAATGACAGTGAGTGCCATGCCTTGCGGCAATGTCGATGCCCGAGCAGATCTTCAGCATAGTCGAATCGAAGGTGCTCTTCGATGAATTCGGGCAGCCGACTTCCACGCGCAAGGTCTCGCCACAGGAATGGAGCGCCTTCTACAAGCTCTCACGAGGAAAAGACGCCGCCCCCACCGGGTACAGGGCAACGGGATACCCGAGATAACGCTCAGGGACCCGGGCAAGCTGAAGCCAGTTTATGGTGTTTGTCACCCGCGACATCCTGGCCAGGTTCTCAGACAAACAGTATATTGTGATAACCCTGCTTAGAGGCGCCGGTGCTATGGCTCTCTTCCTGAGCAGTTCTTATTCATACGCTACTTTGGTGAGAGCGTCACCCACCCGTCATATACCCTGCTCCAGAACAGCAACCTGCCTGTGTATATCTTCATGTCGGTCATAGTTGCCATCGGTTCATGGGACTGACGGTGAGTGCAGAGGAGATAATCGAAGACGGAGGATGTAGCCCAGGCACGAGGCTTTTTCTGAACCTCAGCTGGAACAGTTACCTGATACTCCCGAGGATCGGAGTGCGGTTACTGATCTCTCGCTATCCAGGCCGCAACGTTCGTTGCGGTGGGCAACTCCATCTTCGGAATCAGGGGGATGTGGTTCGAATACTGGCTCGTGCTCTTCAGCTGCTGGGCAACCTCAAACATGATGGGCCTGCTGATCTCAGACAGCTTCAAGACAGTGGTGACGATCTATATTCTCATTCCCTTCCTGGTTATCCCCAGATAATCTTCAGCGGCATCATTGTCAAGTATGACAGGCTCAACCCAAACATCTGATTCACCGGTGTCAGATGCCGGTTTATGGGGAGATAATTAGCAGCCCGCTGGGGCTATGAGGCACTGGCGGTTGACCAGTTCGTCGATAACAGCGGATTTGAAAGAAAGTTTTACCAGCATGACAAGGTCATAAGCATTGGGGAAAGTCAAGAAAGATATCTGGTACAACGAGATGAGGAGCATTCTCTCGAGGCTTGGGTAGCAATATAGACTGGGAGAGAGCTAGATGATTCCGACAGGCAGGACATGACCCTGTATCTATAACGAAATTGAGGAGGAGCTTGGGCTTCACCACCGCCATCACTTCTTTAATCTAAGACTGATCGGTACCCCGGTGAAATGACGCAGAAGAGCATCAGAGGCAGCCCGCGACTACATCGACTGGAGTCAGAAGATATTACATCGAGGTGTCAAAGAATGCCGTGGAGGCCCGTGACCAGAGGCGTCATGGCTTACGAGCGCGCCGACAGGGAGGGCTTCATCAGGTATGAAGAAGCAGTATACTAACGAGTCGCTGGAGGAGTTGCGTTCAGGAATGACAACGAGAAGAATAAGATCAAGACGCTACAGAACCAGGCTGTACCAGAACTATCGACCAGATCTTCTTCGATCCTGTCGATCCTCTGGTCAAGGCACATTTCTATGCTCCCCGCCAAACAGCTCTTCGGCGTTTACCGCCAGAACACTGCACTGTGAACACAAGGGTTATCTGGCGCATCGACCTCATTGTTACGTATATATTACTATATCTAAGAGTCTTTCACAGGGATTTCTTGAATCATCGGAGCAGGATCAGAAAAGTGATCTACGAACCGGCAGCAGAGGGAAAGGATAAGTCCCACAGGAGTACGGAACGACAAGAGGTGCCGGCCGTGTGGCGGACACCCTCTGCTGTATCAATCAACCGATCTTTATGCTCATGTGCAATGGGTGATCACTTCAATCTCAATGATGTTTGAACGGCCACCTTGGTAATGGAGTCTCATCAGTCTTCGCCTGCCTCAAGCATATCCTCGTCATCCTCTTCATAGAACCAGTTCATGTCCACGTCATGCTTTGAGCACTGTGAATGCAGTCTCAGCCGCTTTGAAGACGTCAAGGATGCATTTTTGAGGAGCTGGTATTGAAATACTCCAGCCTGATATTCCACAACCGTCTTGTCGGGCGAGATCTGCATATGATTATCAAGCCATTCATTCAGCGGCTTATAAAACTCAACGGAGTTCTCCGGTATGGAACTGCCTTTAATTTCAAAATACTCCGTCTTTTGCGTCAAACTTTATAGACGGGGTCTTATAACGGTGTTCCTTCAATGATGATCGGTTCAATAAGTTATCTTTTTTTGTTAATTGTCCTAAGCCGAAGACTACTTCTGCACTCGAGTCGGAAAGCTATATCTCCAGGTCGTCATATCTTTTAAACCTGAAATCGATTCTGTGACCGGTATTTCTTCCGATGTGCAAGACAATCCCCAGTCCGCAGAGCCCCTTCTCCGTTATCTCCTGGTGATTAAGGATATCCTTGTAGAGCTCCTTTATCTCCTCGGGTGTCGAACGGTTGATCCTTGTAAGTTTCTTCTTCCAGCTCTTACTCGCCAGCAGCCGACAAACTCTCATGTTGCGATCCTGTATTCCTTGCCGAGCTTCTCCAGCACCACCAGCCCGAACCTGTCAGGCCTGGATGCATGGTCAGCCCCTAGGAATATTATCTGCCATGATGGTAGAGGTTCTGCAAGCTCTCCACGAGTACGTTGTAAACCTTTTTCCTCAGCCTGGGGGCTTCACGTATTATAAGAAGTTTGCCCTCCACCAGGTAAAGACCATGCTGATAACCTCTCATGGATTCAACATTTCCTTTAAAATAAAGGACCGCACCCCTGATATCAAGGTCACTAGCACAAGATTTTCAAGATCAGAAGCTCATCGGGCCTATATCCAAGTATCAGAAAGCTTAAACAAGTAACAAAAATAGGGGTTTGTTAGTTAATCGGCAACATGTCTGATATTGTTATTTAACCTCTGACCCGGCTATTTTTTGACCAGGGTTGCATGAGGAACGGCAAATTAAGTATTAACGTATGTCTGCGCCGTTTTTTTTCCTGCTTCCGCCGTCGAGTTCATAGCCCACGAACCGGCATTCAATATCTCCGTTAAGCAGATCGAATTTGCGATATGGCTTACAGTGCCACACAGACTTTAGGCTCGCCTGGTCACCTGACAATATCCAGGCGTTATATCCGGTGTACTGATGTTTAAGCACTGTGCCTATCGTACCGTAAAACGCGCTCATGTCACTGGTGCCGATGCGGTGTCCGTAGGGAGGATTGATCATAAGTGTCCCCGTCATCTGCAGGGGGCGGGCTGTTGAAAAAATCAGCCTCGGCAGACAGTGACGGTATTAGCGAGAGCCTGCCTCCCTGACGTAGACTGTGGCCGTGGCGACGCCTCAATCACGTCACTGTCTGATCCATAGATCTTCAGCGGAGAGAGGTCTCTCTCTTTCTTCTCAGCCTCGAACTTAACCGACCTGAAGAGCGCAGGATCATAATCCTTCCATTTCATGAAGCCGGATTTTCTTCCTGAACTTACCGGGAGCAATATTCCGGGCTATCGGTCCTGCTTCAGCCACGATGGTCCCGGAGCCGCACATGCCATCTGACCAGCGGGGTCCCGGCACTTCATCCCGGAAAGGGCTGATCATGCCGGCTACCAAGCACCTGGCCGCTACGGGGTGCCTCTGACTGACCGCGCCGATATCCTCTTTTATCAAGGGGGACTACGGTGGCAGTCAGAGGGAGATGGTGACCCTGTCATTGCTTATATGCACATTGACGAGGAGGTCAGGCATCTTCAAGTTCTACAGAGCGGTCTGGCAAGGAGCCAGCTCTGCGGAAGAAGTCGGCAATGGCATCCTTCACCACCAGGGCAGCATGACCGAGAATCGGTGAAAATTGCCGGGAGCTGACAACGGCCGTCACAGCATAGCGTACTGCCTGTATCGAGATATTGGTTCCAGTCCACTGAGACGGCTCCGTTATCTACAAGAAGGTCTTTCTGACTTTTTATGCTAAAGGCGGCCACAGGCACGAGCACTGAAAGTGCCAGTCTGCTTCTGTAGTTTACTGAGGAATACAGAAGTGATTTGGGCCCTTCGAAGGCCACAGCCCTGTTGAGGGTCAGTGACACCGCCGCACCCAGCTCCCTAAGCTCGGCGGCAAGCACATCCTCAAGGCCGAAGAGTGTTCTTCGCAGAGAGCTTCATCGCTTCTCCTTCGGGATAGCCCAGCATCCTGTCATAAAGCACCGGGTCAGTAAGTATTGTCAGAGCCCTGCTGATAGCGTAGTCATCCTCATTGACCACACGGTAGTATTTCATTCATATCCCACAGGTCGCCGGCCACAAGACCCTTCATCAGCCCTCTTTCAGTCTGGGGCGGAGATCTCATACTGCGCCTGGTCAAACTTCCCCACCTTGTTCTTCTCCCCTGCCGCCTTCAGGGCCTCAATGGTCGCATCGTCAAAGGTCAACTCATTGGTGAAGCGCTCAAAAGACTTGTACCTGCGAGTAAGATCCTTCCGGTTCTTATCAGTGTAGGAGACCATGAAAATTAGTCAGGGTGGAGGTCCTGATGAGATCGCGGTAATAGTCTGAATAATCAGGTCGTATCAATAGGAATAAAGAGATCGGGAATTATGCCCCCGCCAGACCATAGACAACTCTCCTGTTCAGGGATTGTGTATGCCCTGAGACGAGTCAGGCAGGTTCAGCGCTGTCAGGATGGACCAGTTCACCGTTGAAATAGCGGCTGTAGTATTTCTTGGAAATACTTGTCGAATCCTTCATTGTAAGGTGTCTGGATCGAACGCCCTAACGAGGTGAAGTAGCGCGCTATGGTAAGCCGTATCTCCGACCCGTCGGGAAGCTGGAAGCCATTCTGCACGCGGTCCTTTGCCGAAGCTCCTGCGGCCGATGATCACCCCTCTGTCCCAGTCCTGGACGGCCCCCGCGAGTATCTCGCTTGCCGAGGCTGACCCCTGGTGGATCAGCACAGCTACCCTGGCCCTGGTCGGCGAACCTGAAGGGGTTGACCTGTACTCCTGCCTCGATGTATGAAGTCCTTCAATATATACTATCAAGTTCTTCCATGGGGAAGAAGCTCGTCAGCTATCTGCACTGCTGGCACCATGTACAACCGCCAGAGGTCGCCGCGAAGATCAATCACAAGGTTCTCCATCCCTGTCAAGCCGCATTCGCTCCACGGCCATCGTCAAACTCCATGGCGGTCTGCTCAGAGAATCTGCTAAGACTATTGATAGCCGACGCCGTCAGGAGATCATGTACGCAGCATCGAGGCTGTTCACCGGGATCTTGTCACGCGTGATGGTGCCAAACTCCAGGAGCTTGGTCTACTCCGTTTTCTGAAGATGGACACCACCACCGTGGTTCCTCTCTGGGCCCCCTGAGCCTCTTCTGAACACCGGTGGCGGAGATACCTATACCCCTGACACCTTATCACCGTCAATGGATATGATCCGGTCACCGGCCTGGATGCCTACCTTCTCCGATGGTCCGGCCGGGGTGGGCGAAATAATTATAATTGTATCATTAAGTACATTGAACTGAATGCCCACTCCCTAGAAGAAGTTGCCCTGCAGCGGCTCACGCTCTGCCTGCCACATCCTCTGCGGGTATATAGACTGAATGCGGGTCGAGATTGCGCAGTGTGCTGATGATCACTCTGCTCGGCTATTTTTGATATGTCAACACTGTCGACATATATGGCCTGAGGGGCAGTGCAAGGGTCTTACCAATCTTATGTCTCCTGTGTCAGCCCCCTGGCCCCCTAAGCCGGCTCCCTGTACGAAAACAAGGACCGTCAGAATAATTATAAATCTCTTTGTCATTTGTGCTTTCTTTCTTCAGATGTTAACGCATTTTATTCCCACTCAATAGTGGATGGAGGCTTTGAGCTGATGTCATGACAACCCCTCTTGATTGCCCCTTCTTTCACCTGTTAATGATCTGGTTTGATATCCCGGCCAGAAACTCGTGGGGAAGATGACTAAGTCATCATACCATCGGTAGAGGTCACCGCGAAGCACCACGGCATTCTCATAGGTTCTCTCATCACCCATGACGCCCACTGACTGGACAGGCAGAAGAATGACTGCAGCCTGCCATACCTTATCATAGTGACCGTTCCGTTTAGTCCCGAAATAAAAATGTCATCGCCCTCACGGAGGGTCTCCAGCTTCTCCGGGGTGACCGCTCCCACTATTCTGATGGCCAGCCCCGGACCCGGGAAGGGATGCCTTTGGCGGTATGTTCATCCGACATGCTTAGCGCGGTGCCACTCTGCGTACCTCATCCTTGAAGAGGAGGCTGAAGCGGCTCAACCACCTTCAGATGCATGTTCTCAGGCAAGCCCGCCCACGTTATGATGCGATTTTATCGTTGCCGAGGGGCCGTTGACCGTGACCGACTACAATAACGTCGGGATATATTGTACCCTGAGCCAGCCATTGATCACGTTCTTCTATCTTGTGTGCTTCTTCAGCGGAAACCTCAATCGAATGAGTCCAAGCCGAATGATTTTTCGTTTCTTTTCCGGATCATCGACTCACACTTGAGTCCTTACAAATAAATCGTCTGCAGAAGCATCAACACCAAGGACATTCAGACCCATACCTCTTGTACGATTCGAGAACGCTCTCATACTCGTTGTGCCGAAGCAGGCCGTTATCGACGAGGTAGAGGTCAGCTGACGGGTTCTTGCCAATCGGCCTGCTGCAGCAGTATTGCGGCAACCGACGAGTCGACGCCGCCCGAGACCCAGCACCACCTTCGTCCATCACCAATCTGCTTAGCCTGAGTGAACTAACTGTCGACGTCAACGAATGAATCGGGTGTCCAGTGCGGATTACACCCACAGATGTCCCTACAACGAAGTTACCCCAGCATCTTTATTCCCTTCCAAGGTATGGAGTAACCTCCGGATGAAACTGAATGCTCCATGTCTTTCTCTGCCGGATATCCTGGTAGGCACCAACTCAGCACATCCGTCTGTCGACCCTGATTATGCTGTAGCGATTCGGGCACATACAGCTATGGTATCGCCGTGAGACATTGTCCACCACGCTGGGTTCCCGGTGTGAAATATCTCTAAACAGATGGGTCACCCTTATCTGCAAACCATTCAAGATTGTGCCCCAGACCGTACTCGCTGGCTATTTGAAGGCGATCACCTTCCCCGTCCGAAGTTATGCTGGGACAGGTGCTGTGCACCGTCAGCGGCACGCCCCAGAAGGGGCAGACGGACCCTTGATTTGCCTGTAAGATAGGGAAGGGAGCATTTGCTATCACGGACCGGAGAAGGGACTGCCGGGAGAGAATTACGCCCTTAACGGTGTCGTCAGGCGACGGGAAATGGTTGAAAGGGATAGTATCTCACAATCAACATTTTAAGCTCTCTGATACGTCTGGCAATAAGCTGCGTATACTGAGATCCGAAATCCAGGATCAGTATCTTTTCTTGCACGCGGGGATTAATTAGAATTACTAAGTATGAGCCAAAGATAATGTATTCTTTAGCTTCATGCCTGGTCGACATTTCGATATCATCAATCGTATTGCCCTTCAGCGAGCAGGAATCGTATGCCGGGGAATATCTGCCTGTGCCTCTTCCGCAAGTGTCGGCGTCCAGATCCTTCTTCCTAGGATGAGAAATGGCCAAGGATAAGAGTGCCGACGCTCGGCATCGCGCGCGACCGTTTCAGCGGCGTGACCTGGCGGTTAAGTACCCGGTACTCTTTGGCAGAGCCTCGTTTCCTCCCACTCGCCAAAGGTTGCCTCATGATACAGCAGGTCAACTCCGCTGCACGAAAGATGAGAGACGCTGGGAACAATAGCGGTATCGCTCAATAGAGCATCTGATGAAGTGCCGAAGCGTGGGGAGAATCGTCAGCACCTCATCGCTGGCGATTAACTCACCTGCCCCTGCGCTGTATAGTCGCCTTCACCCTTCTTTAGCCTGCCGTATCTCAGTTATGGGATACTTGTACCGTGGCAATCATGCTCTCGCAGATGATATTTCGTTCCACAGGCTTTTTCTGGCGGAAAGAGAAATCCGAAGGCAGGTGAACGCGATGCTTAAGAGGAAACGAAAACACAGTCAACATGCTTCTGTCGTCAAGTATCGGTTTGAAGAGGTGCTTGCCCTGAAAGTGGTATGCACAATCTAAGCTCAAAGGCAGAGGTGCTATGTCAAAGTCGGCCAGATGGCGGACAGGAGTCATCTTCTCATAGCTGGTGCGGGAGCATGCAGACGCAGACGGAGTCTTTCGCCCCATGAGGTTAAATGGTCGAGAGCAAAGGCGTATACGTCCGAATTGTGTGAGTCGCCGTGAAGATGACTGATGAAAATATGGTTGATCTTCCCCAACCTGATGCGGTTTCTTCGCAACTGCATCTGGGTGCCCTCACCACAGTCTATTAAAAACAACCGCTCATGCGCAGTAAGCACATGAGCGGAAGGATATCTTTCTGACGTGGGCAGAGCTGAACTACTACCAAGTATGGTGAGTTTCATCGCATTTTGCACCTGGCGATTTACATCAAGATATCATTTTTTCAGCATCAGCTCACTGAACCGGTTATTGACAATACAGTGTCGAGCTGCGAAATGGTTATCAGCCTTTCAACCGCTTCATTCAGTCCGCAGAGGACAAATGTTCCGCCTGCATTTTTGCACAATCTGTTTGCTACCAGAATTGCACTCAGGCCTGAAGAATCGCAATACTGGCATTCTTCAGATCGAGGATGATATTCTTTTCTCCCTTGCCCGAAACCAGCACCAGCTCCGACTTTCAGCGCCGGAGCAATATGCGTATCAAGTTTCTCTGTAAGAATCTCGATTACTGTACTGTTTTTACGGCTCTCTATATTAAAATCCATAACGTTAATTTTTAGATAGCCTAAATTTAACAAATTTATTTTAATTTCTTAGCTGCTTTAATAGCTTTTTCTTCCATTTCTTCTTTCAAAGCTGCCAGTTCGACTGATATCGCCAAGAGTTGTTTTCTCAGAGCTTGATTTGAGCTTACGAGTTGCTTTCTTGTTGATATCTGCTTCTGATCTTCTTTGCAGAAGCCCCTCTGCAGCCTTCTTATCATCTTCAAAAACCCTGTGAATGAGAGACGATTATCTTCTTGGCAGATTTATTGAACTCAATAACCTTAAACTGAAGTTTCTCTTCAACTTTGGCCTGTGTTCCATCCTCTTTAACAAGATGTTTTGGAGTTACAAATCCTTCTACACCATAAGGAAGGGCTACAACAGCACCTTTGTCAAATATTTCAGTTATGGTTCCCTCATGAACTGAATCGACTGTCAAAGAGATCTTCAAATACATCCCATGGATTCTCTTCAAGCTGCTTGTGACCGAGGCTCAAACGCCTGTTTTCCTTATCTATCTCAAGAACCACAACATCGATTTCAGCATCGATTGAAGTGAATTCTGCGGGATGCTTGATTTTTTTCGTCCACGACAAATCGGAAATATGAATCAGGCCGTCAACACCCTCTTCAATCTCAACAAATACACCAAAGTTGGTGAAGTTGCTGACCTTTGGCCTTATGTTTTGATCTAACGCGTATACTTCTCATCAATATTCTCCCATGGATCAGCCTTGAGCTGCTTGATGCCAAGTGACATCTTTCTCTCCTCACTGTCGAGGGTTAGAATCACTGCGTCGACCTCGTCTCCAACTTTCATAAACTCCTGGGCACTGCGAAGATGCTGCGACCATGACATCTCTGAAACGTGAATAAGACCTTCAACACCGGTGGTAATTTCGACGAATGCTCCGTAATCGGCCATTACAACTACTTTGCCTTTAACCTGGTCGCCAACCTTCAGGTCAGGATCAATTGAATCCCATGGGTGAGATGTAAGCTGCTTCAGACCAAGTGCAATTCTCTTCTTGTCATCATCAAAATCGAGGATAACAACATTGAGTTTCTGATCGAGCTGTACAATCTCTTCGGGATGATTAACCCTGCCCCATGAAAGGTCGGTGATGTGAATAAGTCCATCAACGCCGCCAAGGTCGATAAATACACCGTATGAGGTGATATTTTTAACGGTTCCTTCAAGAACCTGTCCTTTTTCAAGCTTGGCAATGATCTCTTTCTTCTGTTGCTCAAGTTCAGCTTCAATAAGTGCTTTATGAGAAACGACAACGTTTTTGAATTCCTGGTTGATCTTTACAACCTTGAATTCCATTGTTTTACCAACATAAATATCGTAATCGCGGATTGGCTTCACATCAATCTGTGAACCCGGGAGGAACGCCTCAATACCAAATACATCGACAATCATACCACCTTTTGTGCGGCACTTGATGAAACCGGTAATAATCTCATCATTGTTAAGGGCTGCATTAACCCTGTCCCATGAATTCACTGCACGTGCCTTCTTATGCGAGAGCATAAGCTGACCCTTCTTGTCTTCCTGGCTCTCAACATAAACCTCAACCTTGTCGCCTACCTTCAGAGCAGGGTTGTAACGGAATTCGTTAAGACTCACAACACCTTCAGACTTTTGACCGATGTTTATTACAACCTCGCGGCTGTTCATTGATATTACTGTTCCATCAACCACCTCATCAACAGCAACAGTTGATAATATATTCTCATACATTTTCTGGTGTGCTTGCAGTAAGCGGACTGTGGTCAGAAAGCCGTCTTTTTCTCGTATGCAGTCCCGGTCAAAATCTTCAAGTGATACTGCTACGCCGAGGCTGCTGTTTACTGATCGTCCTGCGATTTCACCTTCTTCTTCTCTTTTATCTCTTTTAGAATCGGTGGTTTTTCTGCTTCTGATCTCCACTCCTGCTAGATTCGGCAACCACAGGCGATGTTTAGATTCTCTGTGCTTTTGCCTGTCACATCAGAGTTCGACATTCGCAATATTGCAGGCCATGTTCATTATTGTTCACTCATCTTAATTAATTACTTTGAAAATTAGTAAGTTAGACATTATGTTGCTTGAAAAATTGCTTGCAAAGATGGTTGTTTTTATTTCAGACATGAACAAGAAGCAGATTTTCAGCCTGTAGAGTTTAAAGAGACTGCTTCGGCCAGGTCACTGTTCGAATCGATGCTTTTTTCTATTTTTGTCTTTTGTACAACTAAAATTTTTTATATGAACCACCAATGTTTCAGGCAAAAATCAGTCCATGGCAAAGGAAATGGAAACATGGTGCTCTACCGCTCTGCGGGACAAGCTATCATCCCTAATTAATTAACTTCTTATATGATGAAAGGAATAATCCTGGCCGGCGGGTCCGGCACCAGGCTAGCCCGATAACGGAGGCGATCCAAACAGGTATTCCGTTACGAGATAAGCCTATGAATTTATGCCGTTCTCCGGCCCTGATGCTTGCAGGCATTCGCGAAGTGCTGGTAATATCCACTCCGCGTGACCTGCCCAGCTTCAGGGCCCTCCTTAGCAACGGTACGGGCTCGGGATGAATTTCTCATCAGGAACAACCCTCGCCTGACGGGCTGGCACAGGCATTTATCATTGGAGAGGATTTCATAGGTGATGACAATGTCTGCATGATACTGGCGACAATATTTTTTACGGTCAGGGCTTCGGGGGCATGCTCGAGGCAGCCACCTGGAGAAGGGGGCGGTGGTCTTCAGGTTATGCAGTCAATGATCCGGAGCGCTACGGCGTGGTTGAGTTTGATGAGCATATGAAGGCCGTCAGCCTTGAAGAAAAGCCTCTGAAGCCAAAATCAAACTACGCAGTCACGGGTCTCCTTCTATGACAACACCGTGGCTTCACGGGGCGCGCAACCTTAAGCCATCTCCCCGTGGTGAACTGGAGATCACCGACCTGAACAGGCTCTATCTGAGGGGGCACTGGAGGTGAAACTGCTCGGAAGAGGCATGGCATAGCTTAACACCGGCACCTTCGACAGTCTCCTGCAGGCATCCAACTTCATCGCCACCCTGGAACAGAGACAGGGACTGAGCGCTTCATGCATCAAGGAAATTGCCTATAAAAGCGGATTCATTACCAGGGAACAACTGGTTGATCTTGCCAGACCCCTGGCCAAAAGCCAGTACGGGCAGTACCTCATGAAAATCGCAAACGAACAGTCCTGACCATAGAAGTGCACACAACAGAGAGTTTCCCCGGACTGCTAATCATTAGACCCGATCTGTTCAATGATGCACGCGGATACTTCTTTGAAAGTTATAACAACTTTAAATACAGTGACAACGATATCGTTTACGAACCGGTGCAGGACAATGAGTCAAGCTGCTAAAAGATCTGATACGCGGCCTGTCGTACCAGGAGGAACCGTTCACAGCCAAACTGATACGGGTCATCGAGGGGCGCATATACGATGTTTAGCCTACGATATACGAGGATCCCCAACGTTCGGAAAATGGTTCGGACTGATATAGACTCTGAAAAGAAACTGCAGTTCCTGATACCGAAGGGATTTGCCCACGGCTTGTCGGTTCTAAGCGAGAGGACCATCGTCCTCTACAAGTGCCGAATAACAATTATTCAACAGCCCATGAGAGGGGCATCAACGCGATGGACCCCGCCCTCGGCATAGACTGGATGATTGAAAAGGGAAAGGAGATAATGAGTCCCAAGGATCTTGTTCAACCTCTTTTCAGGGATATCACTTCTAATTTCACATTTGCCGTATGACAGCCATACTGGTTACCGGTGCATCAGGGCAGTCGGGAGTGAGTTAAGGGAACGGTCATCACGTTACAGCGGCTATAACTTTGTCTTTACAGACGCCGGCGAGATGGATATAACCGACCCAGATGCCACGGCATCCTTCATCGTGACCTGTAGCCCTCCTGGGTCATCAACTGCGCCGCCTATACGGCAGTCGACAAGGCTGAGGAGGATGAGGAGCTTGCAACCCTAATAAACGGCAAGGGTGTCGAGAACATCGTGAACGCGATGGCAGGATCTGATTGCAGGCTAATACATATTTCCACTGACTACGTCTTCGACGGCAGCAGTCCTGTTCCATCCCCTTGAGGAGGACATCCCCTCGCCTGCCTCTGCCTTCGGTCATAACAACTTCGCCGGGGAAAAAGCTGCAATGCGGTCGCCCGCAGACAATTGACAGTACGTACATCATGGCTCTATCCTCCTATGGGAACAATTTTGTCAAAACCATCCTGGTCGGGTTGGGCAGAAAGCATAGGAGTGGTCTTTGACCAGGTGGGGTTGCGCCCGCATACGCACGACCTCGCAGCGGCAATAATGGAGGTCATCAGCGGAGTCATACAGAACAGGCACCTGTTTGTGCCGGGCATATTCAACTACTCCGGCGAGGGCGTCTGCAGCTGGTTTGACCTTGCCACTGAAATAGCAGCCGCAGCAGGCTCCTCATGCTCCGTGGTTCCCGTAAGAAGCTCGGCTTATCCTTCCGCGGTGAAGAGACCTGCCTACAGTGTGCTCGACAAGAGCAAGATCAGGGAACACTACAACCTTGACATACCTCACTGGCGAACAAAGCCTGAATAACTGTATATCTAAAATCAACCGGATATGATCAATATTGGCGGGAGGCGTCAAAAAAAGCCGGAGCATGGCTGGGCGAAAAGTAAGCAATACG
>JAXHLF010000014.1:0-70072 GCA_034522515.1 Bacteroidales bacterium
CATACCTCATAAAACAATCAAGATAGAATTGACTTTGATCAAGGAAAGTGTAACTTTGATTGAGCAGTGAAAAAACGAATATTGTACCCCGGAAGGAAAGGGGATTGTACTTATTCTTCCATTCGATTAAGGGACTATCTATTTACTAAAAATAATATCATGAAGCGAAGCATTGTTTTATTGTTAATCTGTGTTTTCGTTCAGGCATCCAATGCTCAGGAAGTAACCAAGGTTATTACGGATCTTGCATCCATGACAACCAGCTTGTATTTAGTTATGCAGGTGATCTTTACACTGTTGAAAGAACCGGCGGCCTGGCGAGGAAACTCACGAACAGTCCGGGTTATGAAATGTTCGCGCTTCCAATTGGATGGCAAAACAATTGCCTTTACCGCCCAGTATGACGGTAACACGGAAGTATTTGCAAAATCCGTCTTGTCGGAGGAGAACCCAGGAAGAATTATCTTTACCGCCACCCTTCAGCGTGATGATCTGTCAGACAGGATGGGCCCGAATAATATAGTGATGACATGGACACCTGACGGGAAGAACATTTTATACCGTTCCGCCGGTCACCCTATAATGATTTTACAGGGCATCTGCTTCAGTGCAATCTGCAGGGGGAGGTCTTTCCACAGAGTTGCCCTTTGTCAACGGGGGATTCTGTACTTTTTCTCCTGACGGCAAGAAACTGGCACTTAACAGGGTTTTTCGTCAGTTCCAGAACATGGAAGTATTATCAGGGAGGCATGGCCGATGACGTATGGGATCTATGATTTCAACACGAAGGAAATAGCTAACATTACCAGTAATCCTGCGCAGGACATTTTTCCCACGATGCATGGCAACGACATTTATTTTCTGTCAGACCGTGACCGCACCATGAATCTGATTTGTTTAGCAACGGCGAAACGGAAAGAGATCAGCAAACTGACCGATTTTTCGGATTTTGATATAAAATTTCCCTCCCTGGGCGATGATGCCATTGTCTTCGAAAAGGGGAGGATACCTCTACCTGTATGATTTCAAAACACGGTCAGCGGACAAAAGTGACAATCCCCTCGTTGCCAACGAGGTATCAAGCGCACGGAATTCACTGGTGGATGCAGGCAAAAGCATCAATTCAGCCGATATATCACCCGACGCAGAACGCCTGGTTCTGGATAGCTCGCGGTGATATCTTCACGCTTCCTGCGAAGGAGGGGCATCACCAGGAACATACGCACAGTTCCTGTGCACATGACAGGGTATGGCGCTCTGTGTTCCCGGATGGGGAACATATCGCTTATATCTCCGATAAAAACGGTGAAGATGAAATCTATATCCAGCAGCAGGACGGCTCGGGGTTCAACCGGTACAGCTGACAAAAAGTGCAGATACCTATAAATTCAGAATAATCTGGTCTCCCGACAGCAAAAAAATTCTGTGTGGAATGATAAGTTAATGAGGCTTCAATATGTAGATATTGCCACAAAAGAGGTTGTGGTTATTGATAAAATCCGACAACTGGGAAATTACAGAGTTTTCCGACTGGTCTCCCGAGCACAGGTGGAACACTCTTATTCCGTACAGACAGGGAAACAATGTCAAAAATAATTCTTTCACAATACCATCACCAAAGGCAAAACTGAAGTTACAGATGGCTGGTATGATAGTGACAATCCCTCCTTCAGCACCGACGGCAGTTATTTGCTGTTCACATCGGCCAGGACGTTTAATCCGGTTTTCAGCAATACAGAATGGAATCATGCTTATCAAAATATGGATCAGATCTATCTGGTTACTTCTCTCTCAAAACGACCAGATCCCCGTTTGCTCCCGTTGACAACCAGGTGGGGATTAAGACACCTGAGACAGCAACCGGAATAAACCTGCCGGTGATAAAAAAGCAGAGACCCAAAAAGCTTCTGGATATTAAAGTGGATCTTGACGGGATTCAAAACCGGATAGTGGAACTGCCGGTGAACGCCTCCAATTATGGGGGTATAACTTGTTTTGGAAAAAAGATCTATTACCACGAAAGAAAATCCGGATCGGTAACTCCATCCATAAAAATGTTCGATCTGGATAAAAAGGAAGAAAGGAGTTGGTTACCGGCATGATATTCATTGTGACATCTGACCGGCAAAAAGATGCTGGTTCGTAAAGATGATTCCTATGCTGTAATTGACCTTCCATCTGCCCCTGTTGAAATGAAGGAAAAGGTCAATCTTTCAAATATGAAAGTGTGGGTGGATCATTCTGCCGAATGGAATCAGATCTATAATGAGAGCTGGAGACAGATGCGTGACTTCTTCTATGCTCCCAACATGCATGGCACAGACTGGACGGGAATCGCGGATACAGCATGCAGGCCCTTTTGCCTTACGTCAGACACCGTGATGATTTAACATATATCATTGGCGAAATGATCGGTGAATTAAGTGTCGGACATACTTATGTACTGAAGCGGTGACAAACCGAAAGCCGAAAGAATCAATACCGGCTTGCTGGGCGCAAAATTAAGCAGGCACCCTTCAGGCTATTACCAGGCAGATAGATTTCTGGAAGGGGCAAACTGGAGCAAGGCATTACGGCTCACCTCTTACAGAGGATTGGATCCGAATCATCAATGAGGGAGCATTTATATCTTAGCGGTGAATGGGAGTACCACCATCGGCATGACGAGACATTGTGGAATGGTACCCTGGTTGGGTTTGCCAATAAACAGGTAGATTTCACCGTATAAACTCCAAACCCGACATTGCCGGAAGCAGAAAAGTTATTGTGGTGCCACTGGCAAGTGAGGCGAAATTGTATTATTACAACTGGGTTCAGAAAACAACATCCGCAAGGTATCTGACGCTACCGGCGGGCAGGTGGGGTATATTCATGTACCTGATATGGGACCCGAAGGCCTAAAATGAATTTATCAGCCATTTCTATCCGCAGATTATGAAAAAAGGCTTGATTATTGATGACAGGGGTAATGGAGGAGGAAACGTATCACCAATGATAATTGAACGACTGAACAGGGAGATGATCATGACCCAGGTGGCCCGCAATCAATCACAGGGAACACCGGATCCTGATTGATTCTCTTGCCTTGTCCTGAAAGTGCTGCTGATTAATAACTCACTCCGCTTCTGACGGTGATCTTCTTCCCATATCGTTTCAAAGAGATGAAACTGGGTAAAGTAATAGGTGTCAGAACCTGGGGCGGAGTTGTTGGGATTCGCGGTTCATTGCCTTTGATTGACGGAGGACAGCTGATGAAGCCTGAATTTGCCAGTTACAGTGCTGATGGCACAGAATGGCCGATAGAGGGCCATGGTGCTCGTATACGGGTATTGTGATTGACAACAATCCGGTAAAAGAATATGCAGGTGAAGATGAACAGCTTAACAAAGCCATTGAAGTCATCCTCGAAGAGATGAAGAATTATCCCGGTTATGTTAAACCCGTTCCTCCTTACCCGGTCAAAAACAGATAAAACGAAACAGTATATGAAAAAGAATCCTATGCACAACATTATCCTTTTAATAATGAGCTTAACTTTAGCCCCTGTGATGCTTGCAGCACAGGATATAGCCCTGCCGGTCCCCGCTAAAAGCGGCGGCAAACCCCTGATGGATGCTCTCAATGAGAGGCAGTCGGCAAGATCATTCGCAGACACCGATCTCTCACTGCAGCAGCTATCCGACCTGCTCTGGGCCGCATGGGGCATCAACCGCCCGGCGGATGGCAAAAGAACCGCACCCTCATCGCATAACCGTCAGGAGATGGATGTGTACGTTGTATTGAAAACAGGACTCTTCCTATATGATGCCGGCGGCAACCTGCTGAAGCAGATCCACAACAGGGATATCAGGGCTCTCACAGGCACACAGGATTTCCCGGCAACGGCACCGGTAAACCTGGTCTATGTGGCTGACCTGGCTAAGAGAGGATTGAAAGAATGGGCAGCAGGTTACTGACACTGATCTTCTGTCGTCATGGGCCAACACCGGGTTTATGGCGCAGAACGTTTACCTCTGGTGCGCATCGGAAGGACTTTCATGCGTTATCAGGGCGATGGTGCCCCGCGATAAACTCGCCCCTGAGATGGGACTGAGGCCCCTGCAGGCGATAATACTGGCTCAGACAGTGGGATTCCCTCAGAAATGACACCGTTAGGAACTCAGGTACTACATCCATGCAAATACTTCATGATGCAATATTGAGGCACCATAAGACATAACCTGTTGTCAAAAATCCGGCATAGCAGGGGCTTCATTTCACCCTGGAAAAGACCACATCATAGGAAATTCCCTCCACAGCCTGGAAACCACTCCCCTGTGAATCTATCATTATCAGTATTATAGCCCAGGCTGTATTTTGAACCGGTTTATAGTTCACATCCCTGAGCACGACATTCAATATAAGCCTGTCATCGGTAAACGCCCATCCTCCCTTCTCCACGTTTACTCGTATCCGGGATTAATACCCGACATTTGCGGTGCCGTCATCATAGAGGGCGAAGATCTCAATGGTATACTCGCCGTCTGACCTTTGCCAGCGACCGGTAAGTTTCCCGGGAAGCATAGGGGTCCCCTCCTTTGGAAGATTTACCGGCAGACAGGGTATCAACTGCCTCCTGGCGTGATTTGTCCATCCCGGTTGAAGTTCCTGTCTTTTTACCCTTTGATACTCCCTGAGTATTGTCACAGCCTGAGAGCAGTGCCAATAATGCCACCCCGGCCATTATACTAAATATCTTTATCCCTTTCATCTCATCTGATTTTATTGTCTGTTATGATTATCAAAAGCCTTTCCGGATCGGATCCGGCAGGCCAATGAACTATTGACATCTAAGCTACTAAATACCTTAAATCTACTGCCTGAAAATCATAAATCGTCACTTCAGCTTTCTCAGGTAGTCAATTATCCCCGCGTAAATCTTCTCTCGCCATCTGCTGCGGAGTCGGGGTCTGCCAGCTTCTCTCTTCACTCCTCAGCATGCGACATGAAGGCCCTGCTCAACAAGCACTGCCCAGGTAACTGCGATGCCCTGGTAACCGTGTAGTTGAATGACCCCACCACCCCGAACTCGGCCAGGCCTGTCTCGAGCAGCCTGTCATAGATGGTCTGTGCCAGCGGCGCCCAGAAGGGATTATGCCAGTAGGTGCTTGTACCTGCAACGGACAGATAACCTCTGCCTCCGGCGTTGGCATGAATGCTTATCAGCATGTCAGCACCGGATTCAATGGCGATGTTTCGCTTCTCAATCAGCGCCATGTCCCTGTCAGTATCACGTACCTGAACTACCTCTGCTCCCATTGCTGAACACAGATCCCCAAGCCTGAAAGACAGATCAAGATTGATCTCCTTCTCAACCAGTCCCGATAGCCCTATTGCCCCAGTATTGGAACCCCCGTGTCCTGCCTCAATGGCTATCTTTAAACCGGTGAGAGGCTTGTCGCTGGTAAGATCATATGACGGCGGGTATTTGACACGCAGTACAAGGCTCCTGCCTGCAGGCCGGAGGTCATAACCCCAGATATCTTCAGTCTTAAGGTTTACATAGACGCGGAAGGTCTCAGGCGTGGTCTGCTCCCAGGTAAGCTTGTCAATCATCATGCATCCCTTCCTGTGGGTGACCCACGTTGCAGCCGACTCCGCCCCGAAAAGAGTTATCACAAGCCTCTTTCCGTCCGGATCCGGGTAAACCTCATAAGGTACAGGCTCAAGGTATGGTATAGAAACCACATCGGCGCCTGCAGCCGGTCCGCATGACATGCTGGTGACGCTGTAGACCGGCTGTACCCTGCTGCCGCTTACCGGTTCAGCATCATCAGCAGCAATGAAACCGGTCTCGGTGTTGCTGAGCCGGATCCTGTAATTACCCCCCACCTTACCGCTGGTCTTCATTATCACCCCCGGCCCGCAGCTCCGACCGTACCGGTCCGCCTAGCCTCGGTGCACCAAGGTTGTAAACCAGCCTTGAATTTTCATTCCTGACCTTCACCAGGGGGAAATCCTCCGGCTGCCTTACCGTTACCGTCCTGGTGAAATCAGGCCTGTACGGATCCCTCGATGGCGCACCGGCAACGGGTACCAGCCTGACCCCCAGGCTGTATGTCTTCCCCGGCGCAAGAGTACGGAGGGGCAACTCGCACGTATAAACGCTGTAGTCATCATAGTCGGTCGCGAGGCACGGCAGACTCATTTTACCTGGCTGAACCTCAGACATACCTCTTCCTGTTTCCCCTTGAAGCATTGATCTTCACACTGACAACTTCATCAGGCAGCAGCTCCATGTCAGCGTAAGGCTGAAACGACCGGCTGTCAACCCATAACGGGTAGGTCTGCCTGGTCATATCCCTCTTTTCATAGATAAATGCCTGCTCACAAACGGCTGTCCGGCCGTCAGGATAAATCGCCTCAGCCCTGACAATGTTGACTCCCTCATTGAATTTTACCGTGCTGAAGAATATCCCCGTTTTGTACTGTTTCACTTCAATCCCGTTTATGCTTACGGTGGCGGGATATTCGCTTTTACACAGGATATCGAACTGTGGCTGGTTGGTCACCGGCTCCGGAAGCCTGAGGAACCTGACCCATGGCGAAGTGTCCATAACGCTGTCACACCGGCATGGTATTGCTGCCAGGGTCTCTGCAGCAGCAGCCGCAGCAGTTGCAGCCGCAGCCGCCGCCGCGGCTTCAGAATCGGTGACTGAAGTCTGCCCTGATTTTTTTGTCGTGCCGCATGCCGTCAGCACTGCAATTGCAAGTATTGTTATAATAATCTTCCTTTTCATCCTAATATAATTTTGATCCTGATGGTATGATAGTTTGCTATTTATCAGGAGAACCGAACATGATTAAGAATTACATTTATAGGTGTATGTGATTTCGGTAATATGTACATTGTGAGCAAATATTTCTGTCTCATTTCCATAAATTCAGCCACATCATCCTGGCATGCCTTCACAACCTCCTCCACGGTGACGCCCGGCTCATTGAGCTGACGCATCAGCAGCGGAGGAGACCACACCAGTGAATCGGGACTGGTCTTCCGGTAGGCATCGATGATATGGAGTGACGCTTCCACTGACCGGAATGCAGCAGGATCGGTGAGCATTATCTCAACGCCGCCGCACATCTCGTTCCATGGCTTTCCGCTACGGTCGTTGCCAGTGCCGGCCGAACGTGGTATAAAGTATACCGGACGGAAGTATGCACCTCTGATACCCCTCGAGTTAAGGTCATAGGCAGCTTTTTCAGCATTGACCCACGGTGCTCCTGTAATCATGAAGGGTTTGGTTGTACCTCTGCCTTCTGACATGTTGGTGCGCTCAAAGAGACACTGTCCGGGATAGACGACCGCCGTCTCCCAGTTGTCAATGTTCGGTGACGGCATCACCCACATGGAGACCGGTCTCATTCCACATCATACTGCGCTGCCACCCCTTCATCCGGATAACTGGTCAGGTCAGCGCCATAGCCCTCTGTCTCATTCCACATCGTCGCCAGCTCGCCATAGGTCATCCCGTGACGCAGCGGCAGCCTGTGGCGGTATATTCTGATTGTGTCCTGCATGGGACCCTCAACCACACGCCCTCCCAGCGGGTTGGGCCTGTCGAGGACGATGAAGGGTATGCCTGCCTTTGCGCATGCCTCCATGGCCCATGACATCGAGAACTTGAATGTATACCATGCCGAGCCCACACCCTGGATGTCGAAAAGCATCACGTCGAGACTGTCGAGCCACTCCTGTTTCGGTGCCCAGGAGTCGCCGTACAGGCTGTAGACCGGGATACCCGTCACCGGGTCAGGGTCACCGTCACTGAATATCCTTCCTTGCATGGCACCTCGCTACTCCGTGCTCGGCGCCGAAGAGTGCCACCAGGTTAACGCCGGTCGTGCTCGCAAGGATATCAACGGTGCTGCGCATGTCAGCCCCCACAGCTGATGGGTTCGTTATCAGCCCTACCCTCTTCCCTTTGATCAGGTCGAGGTGATCCTCAATGAGGACATTGATACCCGGCGTTACTGCCGGCACCGGCACCGAAGGCCTTTTCCTCTCTGCATAAAATGCCGTAAGCACCTCCTCCAGTGGCGGAGCATCGGCAAAAGTGAATTCGGTCACGGACATCTTTGCGATGACGCTTTCGTTACCGTAACGGTCGACGGCTGACATGGCTATGCTGTCGAGGCGGATGAGCGCCTGTTCCACGCTTGTAACCTTATCCGGGTCAGTACGGCCAAGAAAAATGCGATTGACCGTGAATGCCGGAATGATATCCGACGAAACGGTATTCCCGTGTATGTTCTGGTTCCACTGTGACCCGTACTTGTAGTAGACCACCCATCGGCCTACATCAGCAGGGTCGGGGTGGCTCCATGAGATGCGCAGGGCATCCTTCTCAGCCGCCTTTGTCACCACGGGCGGTGCCGGAGCCTTGCTGTCGAGCCAGGGCGAGGGTGGCACCAGCGCCTTCCTCCTGTATGGCCCTTCGGCAACAGCCTTTACAAGCTCAGGAGAGCTGACAAGCGGACCGATGCTCCAGTGTATTACGCCAGGGCTTGCGGGCAGCAGGCCCCTGGTGATCATGATCTGGTTCACGGTCTCGTCGGCAGCCCTTGACGCCGGCTGCAGGCCGATGCTTATGCCCGGCCACAGGTGGCGTCCCTTCAGGTTCTGATCGTTCCACCAGCCCAGCAGCACAGGATAGCTCTGGGCTATCTGGTTCACAGGCCAGTAGAGCTGAGGGGAATAATAGTCGATCCACCCCTTGTTCAGCCACAGCTTTGCATCGGCATAGAGTGTCTCGTGCTGGTTGAAGCCTCCGCCAATGGCAGGTGGATTATATGGCTGCCAGATGCCGAAGGGGCTGAGCCCGAACTTGACCCAGGGTTTCTCGGCCTTAATACCCTTATACAGCCTTTCAATGAATACATTGACGGCATCTCTCCTCCAGTCGGAACGCGATAACTTGCCGCCGCCGGCCTGGTATGCCTGCCAGCTAATGTCATCGGGAAAATCCTTGAAATTGTTATAATCGGGATAGGGATAGAAATAGTCATCGAAGTGAATACCGTCAAGATCATACCTGCGGACCAGGTCCATCACCACACTGTATGAATGATCCTGTGTTCCCTTCAGGGCCGGATCCATCCACCAGTATTTTCTCCACCTCAAGCTTCAGGACAAGATCGGGGCGCTTACGGACGATCGACACATCAGCAACGGCTCCCGCAGCCGGATGATGAGCCCTGTAGGGGTTGAGCCATGCGTGCAGCTCTATTCCCCTGGCATGCGCTTCGTCTATCCAGAACTGCAGGGGGTCGTAGTAAGGATCCGGGGCTTTGCCCTCCTCACCTGTCAGATAGTATGACCACGGTTCGATGTCGCTTTTGTACATTGCGTCACAGTGCGGCCTCACCTGGAACACCACGGCATTGAAGTTGTTCTTGTACAGGAGATCGAGGAGGGCTATCGCCTCCCTTTTCTGCTCTTCAACCGAGAGGCCCGGCTTGCTGGGCCAGTTTATGTTGGCGACGGTTGCTACCCACGCCGCACGAAACTCCCGCTCGGCTCCCGGAGTCCTGCCTGAAGGATCACCCGTGACGGCAGTCTTGGTTGATGAACATCCGGCAATGGTTATCAGCAGCAATGCTGCGATAAATGATGATGCTGATTTTCCAGTCATGATGAAATCTGTTTAAGTGATCGGTCACTACAAATTTAAAAAACCTGATCAGGTGGCACCGGGTCAGGTTCATTATTCTTCAGAGGTTATACAACATATATCATACAAGGGTGACCTCGATACCCTTTTCCCGTATTATCTGAATGATGTTGTCAGTTGTCAGACCGACATCCGGGTACGGGTCATTCGTTTTGATATAAGGAAAGGTTATTATAATTTCACAGGTTAATGACAGCAATACTGATAAACCCTGTACTATATTGGAAAGGGAGGATTTTTTAAGAGGATTGAAGGACTCAAAGAAGCAGTGGGATTTCATTATCATTGGCGGAGGGGCTACCGGACTGGGAGTTGCCGTTGATGCTGCAGCCAGGGGTTACAGCACCCTCCTGCTTGAACAGTCCGATTTTGCCAAAGCCACGTCGTCAAGGAGTACAAAACTGGTTCACGGCGGGGTGAGGTACCTTCAGAAGGGCGATGTTGCTCTCGTGCGTGAAGCGCTTCGCGAGAGAGGTTATCTCAGGAAGAATGCCCCGCACCTGGTGAAGAACCAGCGTTTTATCATCGGCAACTACAGGTGGTGGGAAAAACCTTTCTACACACTCGGACTTACCTTATATGATCTCCTGTCGGGCGGAATGAGCTTCGGACGCTCCCTGCCCATGAGCAGGAGCCATGTGATAAGGTCAATACCACAGATTGTACAGAAGAATCTGAGAGGCGGGGTTGTATACCACGACGGCCAGTTTGACGACTCCCGCCTGGCGGTCAACCTGATGCAGACAGCTATT
Source organism: Bacteroidales bacterium (assembly GCA_034522515.1). Taxonomy (GTDB): domain Bacteria; phylum Bacteroidota; class Bacteroidia; order Bacteroidales; family VadinHA17; genus SR-FBR-E99. The sequence goes on from JAXHLF010000014.1 coordinate 10,466, forward strand.
GAGCATGGAGCCACGGCAGTCAACTATGCCAGGGTAACTAAACTCCTCAGGAATCCGGAAGGAGCAATATCGGTGTCGTTGCCAGGGATGAAATTGACGGAGTAGATTTCACCGCTGCAGGACGTTGTATTATAAATGCCACCGGCATCTTCGTCGATGATATCATCAGGATGGATAATCCCGATGAAAAGCCTCTCGTCAGGCCCAGCCAGGGGGTCCACCTGGTTGTCGACAAAAGCTTCCTCGGCGGTGATGATGCCATCATGATACCCAAGACCAGTGACGGCAGGGTGATGTTTGGCGTTCCGTGGCATGACAGGGTCATTCTGGGAACAACAGACATACCAGTGAAGGAATTTGTGCTGGAACCAAAGGCCCTTGATGAGGAGGTCGATTTCATCCTCAGACGGCAGGACGATATCTTGCCGAAGAAAACCGCAGCGCAGCGATGTGCTCTGCGTCTTTGCAGGTCTGCGGCCCTTGCAGCGCCAAAAAATGGCAGCGACGGGGACAAAACCAAGGAGATTTCACGCAGCCACAAACTGCTTGTATCGCCTTCAGGCATGGTCACCATCACCGGGGGGAAATGGACCACTTACAGGAAGATGGCAGAGGACACCGTCAATGCAGCGATCAAAACAAAAAAACTGCCCCTGAAAGAGTGCCGCACAAAGCAACTGAAGATCCACGGCTTCCTCGAAAACCCTGGCAGGGACGACAGGATGTATATTTACGGAAGCGATAGTGATGAGATCGTGAAGATGCAGAATGAAAACCCTGCTTATGCTGAAAAAATCAGTGACAGCGTTGACAATACCGTCGGCGAAGTTGTCTGGGCTGTCAGGCGGGAGATGGCAAGGAACCGTTGATGATGTCCTGGCACGAAGGGTCCGCGTACTTTATCTCGATGCAAGAGCCTCCATTGCCCTCGCACCTAAAGTGGCTTCCATAATGGCGGAAGAGCTGGGCAGGGATAAGAGATGGGAACAGCAGCAGGTGAAGGAATTCACGGAAATGGCGCAAAGTTATGTCATAAGATAGAACGAACTCAAGATAATCACCGACAAAAGTACAGATCCTCTCGACTCTCGCGCCAGGGGAGAGATCGAGGGTTTGCGGTGCTCCCCCCCGACCGCCCCCGACGGGCCGGGAGGGACGGGACATCTCCGGGCGCACCATCGTACCACTGGGACCCTCTCCCCTCCCGGGATACTCCGAGCCACATCTATCCCACGCGATGAGTACTCTCCCGATCCCCTTTCCCCCGCGAGACCCCACCCCCGTATACTTCCCCCCCCCAACCTGATAATGAAGGCCGTCCTTTTTTCAGCCAGTGTCTTTCATCTTTTTGATTGCCATGGCATCATCATGCACCACTCCCATTCAGATGCAGAGAACCTACCCCCCGGAGAATGTGCTTCCGGTTGACAGCACCAGGTTCCTGTTTATCAACTTCTTTGATTACCAGGTCCCGATTTCATTAAGGAGAAGAGTGAGATGGCCTATGCCGATGCGGTAAAGGGCTATGGCACAGGCCTGGCAGATATAATACTGAAAGACCCGCGGGCAATGTTAATGGTGGCCGATACCCTCTGAAGAAAGGATTTACGGTAATGTCGATGCAATACCCGGAGTTCACTGATACTGTAAGAACCATATGCAGCAGAAATCGGTGCGAACATGCTGGTGGCCCTTGATTCCATAAGTCTGCATGTTCGAGTCAGAGTTTTATCTTACTGAAAACGACGAGGGTGGCAGTATCAATGGCAAAGGATTTCTACCTCTTCTCAGATACATACATGACCCTCTATACAGCTGATGGTGAGGTCATTGACAGGTGTGCAGGAGAAAAATCGACCTATGTCAAATCAAAATATACAATATTCGGAATGATCGGCAGGCCCCACACTGGCCAACAGAAGGGTGCATTGTACAGCACTGCTGACCCAGGCCTCTGCGAAGGACTGCATAGGCAAGTTCTATCCTTTTACGGAGGTTTATACCGAACAACTCTACAAGGGAGGCCCGCTGAATGCACTGAACAGGTCGATCATTGCAGGGCATCCTGAAGAGGCCATAGAGCCTCTCCGGGGTCTGGCCTACTCGTCAGATCCATCTTTGGCAAAAAAAGCAGCCCACAACCTTGATCTGGCCAACCGCGTCATTGAGAGCAAACCGCAAGGTTCAGAGGAGGTGTGGAATAAATTCATTAGACGAGGATAAGACAGGCAACTGACCACAGGGCAAGTGACTGAGGTGATACATGGAATGATACAGGGGCAAGCCCTGTCAGAAAGTGATTATGAAAGAGCGAACTCGAGGATTGACTCGCCGTGGCAGTCCGGGACCTTCCATGCTCAGGCCCAGGCTCTGGCTGTAGAGTCTCTGGAAGTACGCGGACATCAATTTTATGATAACCCTGGCCTTCAGGGCGGCGCTTGTCCTTCATTGGTGATCCCGTGATGAAGTGAATCACCGTCAACAATAAGTTCATCATCAATAAACACAACAACTACCGTCGTCTGATATCCTGTAAAGAAGGTGTATATGCCGTCTAACAGGTCTTCATGAGACCTTCAAGTGACCAGGCCGAAGTTTTCCGACGGAGACACCCGCGGGATCATGACTGCTTCAACCAGCTCCGGTGCATGTCTGCAGTTCCATCTGCCTTGAGGCCATTTGCAGTCAAATCTTCCCTTTATACAGACCAAACCTCAGACCGCGATGCGGTCGTTCCCGGGTTCCATGATGCCTCCTTCATACCAGCACGTCTGAACAACGGCATGACATTACCGCGCTCTCCCTTCCTCCGGGCATCACCGTCAGTGATTTGAGCAGGATATCCTCCTGCAGTTCAAGTGTCAGCGGTCCGGAGTAGAGTTCAGACCTCAGGTCCGGTTCGCTGCCGTCAAGTGGTGTAATGTATCTGCCGAGCTGCAGGGATACCGTTTGACAGTTCTACAGTTGACGCATGCCGTCAGTAACCAGGTTAATAGCGTCGTATCCGTGAGGGTAGGGCACCCTGTACCCGATACCCATCGCGTCATACCTGGCATATTGTGAATTCATCCTTGTGGTGAAGTCATCATAATCAAGGCGGCTCGCCGGGGTCCACAGCGCCTCCGCCAGCGCTGCCAGCCGCGGAAAGACCATGTACTCCACATGCTGCTCGTCAGCCATGTATTCGGTCCACACATTTACCTGCGCACCAATGATGTGTTTCTTCTTCTCCTCTTCGATCTCAGGCGGCATGATATCAATTGAATAGACCTTTCTCATGTCAAGCATCCCTCCTATTGCCAGTGGTTCATTGTATTTCGACTGATAGTAATCGAGGTATACGAATGAGTGCGGCGTCATCACCACATCATGCCCCATATTGGCAGCCTGGATGCCTCCGGAGTGGCCCCGCCACGACATCACAGCTGCGTTATCGGCGATACCACCCTCAAGGATCTCATCCCACCCTATTATCTTTTTTCCTTTCGATGCAAGGAATGCCTCAATCCGCTTTATGAACCAGCTCTGGAGCTCATGCTCATCCTTCAGTCCGTTCTCTGCAATCCGCTCCTGACACAAGTCGCACTGCTGCCACCTCACCTTGGGGCACTCATCGCCTCCAATATGGATGTACTCATATGGGAACAGCTCTGCCACCTCGCTCAGCACCCCCTCAAGAAACTCAAAGGTCTCCTCCCTACCCGGGCAGAAGACATCTTCCGACACTCCCCACCTGTTGAACGGAGGCACCGGCCCGCCGGTGCATGAAAGCTGAGGGTATGCCTGAAGTGCAGCCACGGCATGGCCCGGCATCTCTATTTCGGGGAGAACGTTTATATGAAGCCTGGCTGCATACTCTACCACCTCGCGGACATCCTCCTTCGTATAGTAGCCGCCGTACCTTTTGCCGTCATAGACCCATGGCGTCTCACTGCCGTGGCCGATGAGAGTCTCATCGCGCCAAGCAGCCACGGAGGCCAGCTCCGGATACCCGTCAATCTCTATCCGCCAGCCCTGGTCATCTGTCAGATGCCAGTGAAAGGTGTTAAGCTTATGCATCGCCATGGCATCAAGCATCTTGAAGATGAACTCCTTGGGAAAGAAATGTCTTGAGACATCAAGATGCATTCCCCTCCATCTGTATTGAGGCTTGTCGGTAATCGCCACACAGGGGATGGCTATCTCACCCCTGATTTCCTGTTGCGATGGCCAGATGAGCTGCATCAGTGTCTGGAACGCATAGAAGACCCCGGCCTCATTGCCTGCTTCAATGGTTATTGCATCACCGGAAACCTCAAGTCTGTAAGCTTCGGGATTGTCAATCAGGCTGTCATACCTCGCATGAATGATATTAGCGGCAGCCGTCTCGCGCTGTTCAATGACCCTGATATTTTCATAGTACTTTCCCAGGAATCCATTGAAATGTCTGTTATGTCACCTCCGGATGTGAAGTCAGGATCAAAGGCAATTCCTGTTCCATGGCGCAGAATGAATACCCCTCTGCAGCTTCCGTCACAGCAGGCGCCGGAATCAGGGAAAGTGGTTCAAATTCCACCTGTTTGCCGCTGTTTGAGCATGAAACAGAGGCAGTGTGTAATAATGCAATTATTGCTGCTCCGACAAGAGCCCTGAGGGTATTACTTTTCATTTGTGTTCAGACTTTAAGAAATATTCTGTTACGGTAAAGAAACCAGAGGAAGAGCCACACAACGGCTATATAGCCTATTGAACCTATGAATGGCTTGATCATTTCTGGTGACAGGTCATGAATCCCTTTCAGGAAGAAATCACGTATAATGTCAAACCTAGAATTCTGTGCTGCAGCACGTAAATTGTTATAGAATTCATGCCGATGAGCGATAAAAAAGAATGCCCACTTCCTAATCCTGAAGACATCAATGATGAGGTAGAAGAGGCCCAATAGCATCAGGCTCAAGCCCCCGGCCAGGAGTACAAAGGAGCTGGTCCACAGGTTCTTGTTTACCGGGAAGAAGGTGCCCCAGAGCTGGAAGCATGAGGCTTATGATTCCCCCTCCAATGATTATAGTGCTTTTCTCATGCCGTTCAGCCCCATTCTCTCCATCCGAAGCAGGTGACCGGCAAAGACTCCCAGCAGAGCTGTGGATACAGATGGGATGGTACTCAGGATTCCCTCCGGTTCATTAAACTCGGTATACATTGTGCCCGGAAGCAGGAGCCTGTCGATATCCTGCCAGATTTCCTTCCGGTGTAAGTACCCTGCACCAAAACCCGGTACCGGAACCAGCATCATCAGTAGGCAATAGATGATCAGCAGTCCCCAGAACCACGCCACCTGCCATCGTATAGCTGCATTCAATACAATCATTGCAGCCAGGAACCAGGCTATTCCGATCCTTCCAAGGACACTTGCAAATCGCAGATTATCAGGATTAAGTTCCAGTATCCGATTCACGAGCATGCCCAGAGCCACCAGCACTAGCATTCTCTTCATGGCATGGATGTATATCATTTTCCGGCTGTCGCCCCTGGCGGTCCTTGCCGCGAATGAATATGGCATTGACACCCCGGCAAGGAAAAGAAAGAGAGGAAATATCATGTCATAAAAAGCAAAACCGTTCCATTCCACATGATGCATCTGCGAGTTCATCCCCACTCAAACAGAGGCCAGCCGGTAACCGTGGCTAGTGCAAAAATCAACTTTTGTCCACCGGTGATCCAAAACATGTCAAACCCTCTCAGGGCATCGAGGCTGTAAAGCCTGCCCGATGTATTCTTCGATGAACGATCACCTTCTGAGATATTCCGCATTCGGTTCAATCCTCAGATTATTTCAACTCTGTCAATAACCACCTCCGTTTCCATGCCGTCCGTTGGGGGAATGCCCCTGAAAAGCCAGAGGTTCATCTTCAGCTTCTCTTCACTGTCAGGAGGGATGTCATCACCGTAATAGCGCCAGCGGGCAATTATCTCCGTCTCATTGACCGGATGAAGCCTGTGGCCGTGATAACTGGCAAAATCGATCCATTTTCTGGTCCAGTCGGAGATATGAGAGAATAGCTCCCTTCAAGGTTCATCCTGAATCTGGCCTTGTTCCCGGGTTTGTGCGAAGGCTGTATCGCATACTGGGCCTCATGATTGTTCTCAACTCCCCATCTCGAGAATTCAATGTCTATCTCCTCCTCATCATTCATGTAGGTATAGAGACCCCACACCACCTGCCGGTCAAGGCTGTCGGGCCTTGACGAGACATAAAAGACATACTTCCCGTATCTGGTGTGCTTTGCCAGTTCCACCCTTGCGCAGTTCCATCTCCCGTTACGGTAAGTGATTTTCATATGGAGTCTGCCCTGGTCATCAACCCATACATTTTCCTCAGAGTCGGAGAAATAATTTGGTCCCGGCCCTGCCTTCTTCTCGCCCGTTGTGGAGACCACCCACTCAAAGCCCGAAAAGCTGATGACCCGTGCACCCTCAGGGATGACAAATTCCGGCTCCCTGCCTGAGCATCCTCCGAGAGCAAATACTAACAAAACAAGATATATACGGTTCATTATATAATAGATAGTCTATTCATTATTGCTGTTCCGACCCGAAAACGGTTTTCCCCGCCTTGACCGTTCCGGCAACCCTGAAGCCCTCAGCACTCTCCTCAAGCATGATCAGGTCGGCCAGGGCGCCTCCCCTGAGGCCGTAAAGGCCCGGCACCCTCGCCATGGACCTTGGACGGATGCCTGCCATGTCAAGTGCCTCCCCGGGTGATGCCAGCCCCTTCCTTACCAGCGTGGTTACGCAGTGAAGCAATGATAACCCAGACCCTGCAAGCATATTCGGGTTTCCCTTCATATGGAGCTTGCCTTCGCCGGTGAGTGTCACCTCCCCTCCTATGTGCGTGGAATAATCACCTGGGGCCATACCTGTGAAATTGGTGGAGTCACTGACCAGAATTGCCCTGTCGGGCTTCATCCTCAGGAAGACTTTCATAACGGAATCGGGCAGATGAAATCCGTCAGAAATAAATGTAATATACAGCTCATCGGCAGCCAGCTGCTCCCAGATATAGTTCCTGTGCCTGGGCAGCATCTGGTGTGATCCGTTTCCAAGGTGGGTTGAGAGGGTTGCGCCGGCCTCAACGGCCTCTCTTATCTGTTCGGGCGTGGCAGCAGTATGGCCTATTGCGACAATCACTCCGGCGGCTGTTGCCCTCCGTATGAAGTCCGCAGTCCCGGGCCACTCTGGTGCGAGTGTAATGATTCTTATCATTCCGTCTGCTGCCTCCTGCCACTCAGAAAAAAGATCAAAGTCGGGCGGTCTGACATATTCGGCCGGGTGCGCTCCCCTGGCGCCATCCTCACGGGAGATGAAAGGCCCCTCAAGGTGGATGCCTCCCACGGCCTCTGCTGCTTCGGGCCATATCCTGCAGGCCTCAGCTATAGCCCTGACAGACCTCAGCGTGTTCTCCTTACTGTTGGTTATAAGAGTCGGGAAAAAGGTGGTGACACCTTCGCTCCATAGCCTGACGGCGATATCTCGCACTCTTTCAGGCATCAGGGGCTCCGTATTCAGGTCAAAGCCGGCATAACCATTTACCTGCAGGTCGGTCAGACCCGGGGCTATCAGGTACTTCGACCCGCTGTCAGATGGCAATTCTTCTATGCGGTTGATAATACCGCCGTCAATTATCACCCGTACCGGTTGCCCGCTCCGGTAATGTCGCCCGTAAAGAATATTGTCACCCGTTGCCATGGTATCCCGGTCTTTATTTATTTCTTCAGTGACCTCATCAGAGTATCCACCCGCTCCGGCACCTCTCGCCTTAACAGCAATCCTGCCACAACATACAACAATAAAGATGTAAATAGCGGGACCCCTACCTCCAGGGCCAGGGAGGCCCCCGGGATGAGTTTCACAATAACGAATGCCGCTATTCCTGAAACAACTGAGATAATGGCTATCCGGCTGTCACACCTGCGGAAGGCGGGCAACAGGCCCAGAATCATCGGTATGGCTATCGGCCCCAGAAGTGCTGCAAACCACGAAACGATAAGTCCGAAGACACCTCCGAAACTTTCTGCATTGATAGCAATCAGTATAGTCAGCACTGTGAATGAGAAGGTTGATATCCGGGCGAAGAGCAGCGTCTTCTTCCTGGAATAATCAGCGAAACCCTTGATGAAGCGGGGCATGATGTCGCGTGTTATGACTGCCGAGATGGTGTTGGCATCGGAGGAGGTCATGGAAAGGGTATTGGTAAAGAGTGATGCCATCACCAGCCCTACCAGACCGGCAGGAAGGAACTTTATGGCCAGCAGTCCGTAAGCATGGGTCGGGTCCTCCAGGTCTGGAAGGAACAGCGGGGCGGCAAACATGGGGAAGAAAAGCACGATGGGCCACAACAGATAGAGTATAGATGAAAGTGTAGCGGCCTTTTTGGCTACCTGACCCGATGATGAGGCAATGAACCGGGTCGCCAGGTGCCACGTGCCTCCGCTGTAGCTGAAGAAGTCTATTATAACCATCGCAATAAGAAACTGCCACGTATACGGATCACTGAAGATAGCTGAATGGGACTCCGGAAGCCTGTCCCACACGGTGAGGAAACCTGCGGCACCGTCACCCATGTTAATCAAAACTATCACGAACATGGTTATGCCGGCTATGAGCTGTACGATGAACTGGGCGAAGTCATTCACCACATCAGCCCACAGACCCCCGAGTGTGCTGTAGATGAGTGATACGGACCCGGCAAGAAGGATTCCGGTCAGGAATGATGTTCCGGCGAAGATGTTTAGCAGAATTGCGATGGCAGCCCATTTGGCTCCTACATCAAAGATCTTTATGATAACCCCTGACCAGGCAATCAGCTGCTGCGTATTGAGGTTATACCGGGTCAGCAGATACTCGGTTGGCGACTGTATGCCTGTGGCGATCCTGAGCCTGGCCCAGCGGGGAGCAATCAGATGGGCACCCAGGAATGTTGCCGCAGCTACGGCACAGGCCCACCACACATAAATGGTAAGACCGTGTGTATAGGCAATCCCGGCATAGGCAACAAACACCGCACCACTGTACCCGGAGACATGGTGTGACACTCCGGAGAGCCACCAGGGCAGCTTGCCACCGGCAGTGAAGAAATCGGCAGAATTCTTTACCCTCATGTAAGCCCAGAAGCCTACCGAAATAAGCAGCATGAAATACACCGTCAGGACTATCCAGTCTATAAATTGCATACCTGTCTTTTTTATTTGTTCATATTACGCATAAGTGATAGCCAGGCAGCGGCGTACCGTTTGCCCATAATTCTCTGCGAAGGACCGTCAAAATGGACATTGTCAGCCTTTGACCTCATACCGAAAGAGCGCACAAGGGCAGTGTTGGGGTCATCCATGGCAATCTCATGAAGGATGTCATTGACCTTATGGTATTCCTGCCTGCTCTTTTCAACTGCGGGGAAAATTCCAAGCTCACCGGCAATAACCGGCAACTGCTGATCACCTGCCTCCCTCCGGAAGTAATCAAACAGCTCCGTGATATCTTGTTTGAATGAAGGCAATTTCTCCGGAGTGGCATCAGACTCTCCCTGGTGCCAGATGATGCCTTTCACCGTACCATATTCCTCTGCCCACCTTACCTTATCACTGAAATTGCTTTTCAGCCTCACACCGTTATATAGCGAATCGCTGAGCCAGTTTTCGACTGAGCTCCCTCCAACGGCACAGGGCACAAGTCCTATATAAGTATCCTCATCCAGTTCCTCAATCAATGCCTTTGCAAATGCCAGTCCCGGACCCAGGCCGGTGAGGGCTGACTGATAAAGTTGAAGTGGCTCTTTGGCCACCACCCACCGTTTATCAGGAGTGACTGAAAAGATGCGCGGGTGAGGCAGGGTATCACAGGGTTCCACTAATCCCCTGCCTGCCATGTTCGACTGTCCGGCAAGAACAAAAAGCCATACCTTCTCTTTCGGCGGCATTGTATCAATATACACAACAGTCCTGGGGAACCAGGTTGTACGATCATCCTGAACCATTGCAGCAGTGAAGACAAAAAGTGCCGTCAGCAATATTAACCGTGTCAGCTTTATCTCCATTTTACAGGGTCCTGTTACCCGTCAGTCTCTCATGGAGAAGCATCAGCTTTCTGTTCCTGATCAGGTTCTGTTCTGCTATCTCCGTATCATGCAGAAAGCCTTTGTTGAGCCTGGCGAACCTTTTATCAAGTTTCCCTGAGTCTTTGATAAGCCGGTCCAGCTCAGCCACGACGCTTTCCCTGTCATCAATGGAAAAATCAGGCGAGTTGAAACGGGCCTCCGCCTCCTTGAATGCCAGGTAATGGTCCCTGAGATCTAGCATCAGCCTGAGATGTTCAAACTCTTCTGTGTTACTTGAAGCCTTAAGGGTATTCATCTTTGACACGGCAGCTGTTACCGTCTCCCTCATCGCGGTGATGGAGGGTGAGGTGGCAGGCTTGCCGTTGACAATCAGCTCGGGAGAAATGGTGAGCGTTTCCCACAGCAACTCTCCCTCAGCTGCAGTCAGGCCGAAGCGGTCAACAGCATATTTCACTACAAACGACTCAGGATCAATCGGTTCAATCTGGTTAAGAGCCTGCGCATAGGATGCCAGGAGGATCCGGAATCCTGAGAGCGGATAGGTGTTTCTTATCTGCTCCATCTCCACCACCTCATAATTGACGTCCCATGTAAAGCCATACACTCCTGAGGTGGACCATGAGGTCATCACAATTCCGGTATAACCTGCCTCGCGGGCATATGGAATGAAGTCGCGCTGGTTGTTGAAGTGCTTCTCCCAGCATGTAACATAAGCGTTGTCAGGATGGCTTCTTATGGACGGCGAACCCCAGAATTCAAGACCTTTTTCCTGCAGGGCGGTGATGTCACCGAAGTAGTTCGTTTTCCACCCGTAATTCCAGTCGATAAATATTGTCTCAGAAGGCATCTCAGCCGCCGCCTCAGGATACTTCAGAAGAATGTCGGCCCACATCACAGGCTTCTTGCCAAGGCCTATGATGATATCGCACATCATCTTCATGTAATCCACAAACAGCTTCGACTTGCCTTCCGTGGCAGCCTTGAGGGAGCAAGCGGGACAGTGACCTAGAAGGTATGTCTCATCTCCACCTATATGGATGTAATCCGACTTATGCATCGCAGCCATGTCAGCGAAGAGGTCCGCAAACAGCAGACTGTCCTCCTCTTCCCTGAGGGGACAGAGCTGTGATATATCCTTACGGTCCTCCTTAATGGCGCTGTATCTGTCGTGCCGCAGGATATATTCAACATGTCCGAAGCACTGTTGCAGGGGGATGACATCTATGCCCCTCTCTTCACAGTAATCGATGAAAGACGCTATCTCCTCCCTTGTATATGCCAGGTCATTGCTGATGGTTGCATTGTTCAGATAGGGGTATGACGCCTCCCACTCCATCACCAGGGTGTTTATACCGAATCCTGCCAGCTCATCTGCCAGGCCCCTTAGAGCCTCCATGGTCATGACCTGTATTCTCAGATCGACATGAAATCCCCTGACGCCGAACTGGTTGTCGGCCATCTGTGTCACGCTCGTGCCGGGCTGCATGTCCGATGTGGTCTTCATACATCCCGGGAGTATCATAAATGTCAGCAGAATGACCATGAATGTCATCCCTCTCCTATCCGCAACTAAATGATTATTATTCATCTGGTCTGTGATTTTTATATCATGCTGACTCCGTCATCCGCGAAGCAATGCGAGTCTTTCTGCCATCAGCCTCCCTGACTGCTATGAAAAATCGGTTCTGCTTTTTCCTGAGTTTCACCGATGCTCCGCCATTGTTGCCGGATGTGGGAATTACGACAAGGTGGGAACGGATGGTGCCACTGCCGTTAATTGTGTATGAGGCCATCGGGGCTTTTACAGAAACGCCTCCCATGCTTACCAGTCCGTCAGATATGGTCAGTGCATTTATAACTGAACTGTCGGCAGCGATTACCTCTGTCACTGACCCGGCCCCTGGCCCTGACTCTGACCCTAATCCAGTCCCTGGCTCTGACTCTGCCCCTGCCCCAGACCTTGGACCTGACCCTAAGCCTGGCCCTGACTCTGACCCTAATACAGTCCCTGGCTCTGACTCTGCCCCTGACTGTGACCCTGCCCCGGCCCCTGGCCATGGCTTTGACCTGACCGTCAGCGCTTTGCGCGACTGATCTGCAGCGATTTGTGAGGGAGGGAAGTGGAGCAGTATCTCATATTCATGTTCACCTTCAGCCTCGAACGTGTCGCTGATAACGGCAATACGGTTCCTGACTGTCGTGATTGTCCTGGTCCATCGCACTGAGGCATTTGTTGCCTCCTCCGGAGGGGAGACCATTGTCAGGTATGAGGAATCCTCCCCGGGCACCCATGATTTTATTCTGTTGGGTGTCTCCCTTCGGGGCACCCACAGCAGGTCAGATGAGGTGGCAGCCTCAGTCATACCGTCAATTACGACTGTATTGTGTGCCCTGGTTGTCCTGTACCAGTTCACCAGTGCAGGGTCATCATAGTTGCAGCACCCGCTCTCGATGATCAGGGGCGCACCTTTGTGCCACAGTTCAAATCCCAGCCTGCCGGCATGGGCATGAGCACCGATGACAGAGGCAGGGTTGGCAAGGAGGTACCAGCCACGCTCCCCGCTATCTCTCAGCACTGCCACCTGGGTGTCGGGGAAATAGACTGAACCCTGTTTTTCCACCAGTGCCATGGCACCCAGGATCTCATTTACCGTGTCAACGGTCGTCACGACCGGCATCTCATACGAATCATTGACCTGGGGTACAGTGCCGTCAGGCCGTTCTACCGAGACCAGAAATTTCACCATGGTGCGGAGCATGGTAAGCGAATTCAGAGGTGGCTCAAGCCCGTTGGCAGTACAAAGCAGGAAAGCATCCCGGAACAGATGAGTTTCAAACGGATAATAACCGAACATCTGCTCAACGTTGCCACCGTCGGCATAAAAGGCATTTTCAAGATGGTGATTAAGGATGATCAGTGCCTTGCGGCGCAGCTCCTCCGCCTCATCCAGCATTGGAAACAGAACACCGAGATATAGCATGGCCAGGGCGCCGTGCGACTGGTGATTGAACTCGTTCAATTTTGCCTGACCGAAACCTGTTACAAGGATATGGGCATGTTCCTTCAGGGAATCAATGATAAGCTCCTTCTCCTCTGCTGTCAGGCCCTTTTCGCCCAGGTACCAGCACCATGAAAGATGTATCGAACGCCATGCCACCTGCATGTCGCGCCAGTTGTAGGTAGTGCGGTGAGAGTCGGGCATACGCGGATTATCGGTTATCCACTGACTGATTATCCCCATCATATCGTCAAGGTAGCTCCTGTCACCTGTGAGGTGATACATCCTTGCAAATGATGGAAGGAAATAGAACCTGTTGAGCCAGACGCTCTTTTCAATCTCGCTTCGCTCATACTTTCCCCAGCCGACGGGTTCTCCGTAGACCTCTTCAATAAGTCCTCTCCTTACAGCGGCAACGATTTTTTCATCTTCCTCCGAGCCGATGAGGGCCATCTGTATGAATTTCCCCCCTGATCCTTGGGTATGTAGTCACCTATATTATAATTCTTTACATATCGAAGAAAAGGGAAGACCGGGGAGTCTCCTTCCGGAGGGCAAAGGAACAGGAGTTTAAAAGCATCTGCCGGTGCTGCATTAATCATTAGTCCCCCCAGCGCAACACCGGCAGTGCCTGTAACAAAGTTTTTAAGAAATCTCCTACGTCCTCTGGTCATTCTTTAAACATAATTAATTTACTGCTCTCCGAACGAATCCCTGTCAAAATAAAAACTGCAGTCCGGGTGTTTTTGCAACACCGAGGCAGGGCATGTGGTTGTCACCGGGCCGTTCAGCGTATTGTAAACGGCCTCTCGCTTGCTTATGCCGGGTACAACGCAGAATAGGTGCGATGCTTTGAAAATGACAGGTATTGTGAGTGTGAGAGCTTTTTCCGGCACCTCGTCAAGTGTAGTAAAGCACCCTTCGTTGACCTGCTGGAGGCGGCATGCAATGTCAAGACTCACCTTCTTGACAATCATTGTGTCACTGAAATCAGCTACCGGCGGGTCATTAAAGGCAATATGGCCGTTCTCCCCTATCCCCAGGCAGATGATATCAATCGGTGCTTCCGCCAGCAGGTCTGAATATCTCCCTGCCTCCTGTTCAGTATCGGTATTACCGTTTATCAGATGTATATTTTTCATCTTTACCTTATTGAAGAGCCTGCGCTCAAGGTAGAGGGAAAATAGCTGGTCTGCCCCGCCGTTCAGCCCGATATACTCATCCATATGAAAGGCCGTCACCCTGCTCCAGTCAATTATCTCTGAACCAGCCAGGTAATCAAGCATCTCATTCTGTGAGGGGGCTGCGGCAAAGACCATCCTTACCTCATCCTGAAATTTAAGCAGCCCGGCAATCCGGGCCTCAACATCCCTCCCGGCAGTAAGGCCCATTTCCAGCCTCGTCGGAAAAACGTTGACATTAAGGTGTTTATATCTGCTAATTCTCATGGTGATAAATCATTTGTTCCCGCCCTGATAAAGAATCCGGGCCATTAGTAAAAACATCAACTCGAAACCATGCAGGTTTATAAAGAATCAGATGGGTAGTTCCTTTTTGTACTCCAATCACGTCCGTGGAATACCCATCTGATCTTTAACCTTAAAACTAAACCTGCAATCAACTGACAGGCATCACAGTGACAGGAAGACAATGTCTGCCGTTACATGGATGACTCCGTTTGTCGGTTCTAGATTGGATGTAATGATAGTCCAGCTCTTCTTCGTCCCCTGATTGATCACTCCCTGATAACTGGTGTTGTGTGACAGGAACATCACTGATCCGCTTTCCGTGGGATATGAAATTGGATTGTTACTCTGGAGCAGGTCAGGATCGGTAAATATCACCCTTGCATTCACAATATGATATTTAAGGACTCCCTCCAGTGCTGCAACAGGAATAGCAGCGATATTCGCATAGCTGTTGGTCTTCATGTAGGCTCTGAATGCGCTGTTCCTGGGAGCTATAAAGGTCCGGACAGTGGTGCCGGAATAGAGGCTTTGCAGGCTGGTGGCAGTAATTGCCTCTTCCAGCAGTGAAAGGGAGTCAGTTGCCTGGATGTATTCCCAGGCAGTCATGTTGACTTTGCCTCCGGGATTACCGTATACATATTCGTAGTCCTCCTGGATCTCGCAAGATGCGAAGATCATGGCAAAAGCAAGGGGTACTAGCAGCATCTTTGCCAGGTGCAGCTTTCGGAAAGTTATATTATTCTTTTTCATTTTTCGTGTCTTTGATGGTTCTCGCCAGCAATTAGTTATAATAAGAATTCTGCGTCATGTTGGGATTCTTGTTGAGAGAATTCTGATGCACCGGCCATACAAGGTTACCCTCATTACTGAGGCCGTTGATCGGGCCCATGGTCGAAATAGCCTTTCCGGTTCTGACCAGGTCAAACCAGCGGTGCCCTTCATAGCATAGTTCAATTGATCTCTCCTGGAGAATTGCTGATTCGAGGTCTCCGTACATTGCAATGGCCTCATCCTCTGTGGCGAATGCCGTCAGTCCGGCCCTGAGTCTGATGGTGTTAAGCAGTGCAAGAGCTTCTGTCTTGTTTGCCGCTCCTCCGATCTTATTGAGTGCCTCTGCCCTGAGAAGCATGATATCAGCAAGCCGGATAAGAATAATATTCTGCTTTGAAGGGGTGGAAACCTCATCGCTCACACCCTTGCCCAGGTATTTCCAGATTGCCTTGGGATCGGCAGGAACAACATCATATACGTAATCTCTTCTGAGGTCGCCAGCTTCTATTGAAGCCTTCCACTTAGTTGATGGGGTGTAGATGGCATATGATCCTACGGCGTAGAGGGTCCTGAGGCCGTTGGTCTCGGTGTCATTATACCCTACCTCAAAGATGCTCTCTTTGGAATAACTGTTCGAAAACATCTTGCCCCAGTCTGCTATAGGTACCAGGCTGTAGAGAGTGTTTGACATGACCAGTGAAGAGGTTGTGAGCGCCTCCGTGTACTTGTGTCTCCACATGTAAACCTGGGTGAGAAGTCCGTTGGCGCCTCCCCTGGTGAACATGATACGGTCATTATTGCTGTTGTACTTGTCAATGCAGTTGGCAACAGCAAACTGCAGATCCTCTTCAACCTGGTCAAGAACGAGCTCTTTGTCAGTCTTCCCGACAAAGATATCCTGGTCACCTGATGTGTAAGGCTCGGTGATTAAAGGCACATCGCCCCAGACTCTGACAAGGTAGAAGTAAGCAAGGGCTCCGAGGGCATATGCCTGACCAAGCAGTTGTTTACCCGCAAGATCATCCGGTTCAAACACATTCGGGATGTAGGCAATTGCATAGTTGGCCCTGCTGACCATTGTATAGAGAGCAGTCCAGTCTGCCGAAGAGGCTGTGTTGGTAAGGTTATTCGAGCCGAGAACAAGAGATTCGCCCGACTGTGCTGTCTGCACATTGTCAGCCCGGCCTTCACCCCAGTAGCAGAAGTTCAGTCTGAAAACTGACTGTGCGGCATCATATATCCCGTATATTCCTGCCTGTGCATCAGCCGTGGTCTTGTAAAACCCTGATGCCGAGAAACTGCTGACGGGATCCTTGTCAAGGATATCAGTACAGGCAGTCACCTGCAGCAGTATGATACCCACAAAAGCTGTCTTGATATATTTTAATTTCATATCCGTCTTTTTTTAGAATTCCAAGTTGACACCAAATATTATCGTACGGCTCTGAGGATAAGCACCCTCATCAACTCCGACCTGCAGTCCGCTGTATGAGTTTACCTCCGGGTCATATCCGGTATAATGAGTTAAGGTCAGCAGGTTCTGGCCGGTGACATATGCCCGGAGCCTGCTAATGCCTGCCTTGCTGGTTATGGCTGTGGGAATCGTATATGAGAATGTGATGTTCTTAATCCTCAGGTACGATCCGTCTTCAACCCACCTGTCGGATACCCTCAGGTATTCATTTCTCATCGGGTCATTGCGCACAGGTGCAGGATAATCGGTGACGTCACCCTGCTCTCTCCATCTGTTGAGAGCATCGGTGGAGACGTTGTTGTAGGCAAACACCCAGTTCCTCATGTTGTTCAGGTGGCTGTAGATGTCATTGCCATATGAGAACTGCAGGAAGATGTTCAGTCCGAAGTTCTTGTATGAGAAGTCGTTATTGAACCCACCAGCAAAGATTGGCTGTGCATTGCCTATGATCTGTTTGTCAGCGTCATTGATGATGTTGTCATCATTGAGATCATCCCAGATAATGTCACCGCCCTTGAATACCTTACCGGTTGCAGAGCCAAACTTGACCTGGTTGACATTGTCTTCATCCCTGGAGTATACTCCAAGGAACTTCCATCCGTAGAATGTACCTATTGATTCACCCTCTTTCAGGATATGATAGGTTCCGTTCTGGATGTAGCCGTTGGTAAGGATGTCCTCAGGAAGGGAAACGACAGTGTTTTTGTTAAAGCCGATGTTGAAGCTGGAGGTCCACTGGAATTCTCCGTCGAAGTTATGGGTGTTGATTGCGAATTCCATCCCCTTGTTCGATATGTCTCCGATGTTCCTTGTGATTGATCCGAAGCCCGTTGTCTCAGGGATAGGAACTGCAAAGAGCAGGTCTGAGGTGTTCTTGATATAGAAGTCGGCCACAAGGCTGATCCTGTTGTTGAACATTGCCAGGTCAATCCCGAGGTTATACTGTGTTGTAACTTCCCATTTGAGAGCCTGGTTAGGCATTACCGTAGGGGATGCCCCCGAGTAGGTAAGGTAGTTGGTTCCTATTGCGAATTCACCGCCGGAGACATAATTGGGGATGGACTCGTTACCCCCCTGCCCCAGGCTAAACCTTATTTTACCGTCTGAAAGGAAACCCAGTCCGTCGGCAAAGGATTCGTCTGAGAATCTCCATGCTGCGGAAGCTGAGGGGAAGTAGCCAAATCTGTTTTCGGCACCGAACCTTGATGATCCGTCAGCCCTGAGGTTGGCTTCAGCAAGGTACCTGCCCTTGTAATTGTAGGAGATGCGACCGAAGTATGACACCATGGAATGTTCGTCGGTCCGGTTGACGGCCTGGTTTGAGATGGTGCCGGCTCCGTTGAGCGTCCTGATGTTGTCACTGGCGAAATAGAGCCCGTCGAGACCGGTGGTCTCCATCTTCCAGTCCTGGATGCTGAACCCTGCCATTGCAGACAGCTCATGTACCTCGGCGAGGGTTCTGGAATAAGTCAGGTAGTTCTCATTGGCCCATGTCATGTTTGTCCTGGCCCTTACCGAACCCCAGTTGTATCCTGCACGGTAGTCAATGGTGGTGGGATAGAACTCGTCCTCCTTCATCGTGATGTAGTCTATGCCCAGGCTTGTTCTGAACATGAGTCCCTCTATGATATCATATTCGAGATACTGGTTTCCGATGATCCTGTTGCTTACGTTGAGGTGTGTAGCCTCTTCAGCCATTCCTATCGGGTTTCTCTTACCATTGAAATAATATATGGGTGATCCGTCAGGATAGGTTAGCGAGTATACCGGCGGCCTGACAAGGATTGATTGGACGAGGCTTTAGGTTTCCCGTACCTCCTGCATTTATCCTGTTGTTTTGCCCGTTGGTGTAAGAGATATTCTGGCCTATGGTCAGTTTGTCCGAAACCTTGAAATCGGTGTTTAGTCTTGATGTGATCCTCTTGTAGTTGGATGCCAGGAATATTCCATCCTGATCGAGGTAAGAGGTGCTGAACGCATATCTGGCGGCCTCGTTGCCACCCTGCACGCCCAGTTCTACCTGATGCTGCCATGCCTTTTTGTACATTTCGCTCTGCCAGTCGACATCTCCGTTGTTCATCGGGTTGAGTGAGTCAATGGCAGTCCAGTGAGGCTCGGTAGGTGTTGTGGCATTGTTATACCTGTCGAGGTTTTTATATGAATCAATGATGACCTGACGCCACTGGGTTGCATTGAGAACACCCAGCTTGCGTGTGATCTCGCTGATTCCGCTGAAATAGTTAAGACTGACAGTGGCTTTGCCCTCCTTACCTCTTTTGGTGGTAATAAGGACAACGCCGTTGGCGGCCCTTGATCCGTAGATGGCTGTTGAGGCTGCGTCTTTCAGGACCTCTATTGATTCAATATCACCGGGATTGATGTCTGCCAGCGGGTTAAGACCATGCATGTCATAGCCGTTGAGGGAGGTGAGGCTGTTTGATTCCACCGGCACGCCGTCAATGACATAGAGAGGGTCGTTACCCGAGTTCAGTGACGAGTAACCTCTTACTCTTACTGTGATTCCGTCGCCGGGTGCACCGGAGTTGGATGTCACAACTACCCCCGGGGCGCGTCCCTGGAGTGCAGAGAGCACATCCTTTATGGGTGTGTTCTGAATATCGCTGGCGCTGATCGATGAGATCGACCCGGTGAGGTCTCTCTTCTTCTTGAAGCCGTAGCCTATTACCACCAGCTCCTCTATCATTGTCACGTCACCCTGCATTGCCACGTCTATCAAAGTGCGTGATCCGACGGTTACCTCCTGTGACGTATATCCGATTGATGTAAACAGCAGGACGGTGTTGTTCGACGGTACATCAATGCTGTAAGATCCGTCAATGTCCGAGGCCACACCCGTGGTGGTACCTTTAATTACAATGGTCACTCCGGGCAGAAGCTCACCTGTGGTTGCATCGGTGACCTTCCCCGCTGACCCTTTTCTGCTGCAGTTCAAGGGCAGATGATGCGGCAGCGCTGAATGTCATCAGCACTGAAAGCATTATCATCAACCCTGACAGCAGAATCGGCTTCCTCCGGCTCATTTCTGAGCAGGAGAGCACGTTCACTTGCTTTTTTTTCATAATTTTGAGAGTTAAGGGTTTAATTTAAATCCTGACACAGCCCTGCTCCCGGGAAGACATCCTCAATGTGCCCGGGAGCGGTTTTGTTTATCGGTTTTTAAGTTATCAAATTGATTTTCAGTAATTTACATTTTATAGCGGGCCCCACAGATCAAAATTATGATATAAAATTTCAAAAAGCAAACGTTTGCGTAAATATTTGCACTGAAATCATTTTTTTTAACATTTGGACCACAGTAAGGGTAGGTACAGTTGTATGGATAGTAGTAATATTTCATACTTATTGCATTCTTATACTGATATTTAACAGATATTTGTGATCCGGATCGGAATTTAATTTAACTTTGCAGTATTAATCAAACGTTTGCATTTCTTAATTAACAGTAACTTTATCCCATGCCCGGTGCCCGAGTGACCATAAAGGATCTTGCGAAGAGGATGAACCTTTCCGTTTCTACAATCTCCAGGGCTCTGCATAACAACCCCAGCATAGGAGAAGAGACCACAAAAGAGGTCTGGTCACTTGCCAAACAACTCGGTTATTTTCCCAATTCGGTGGCATCAAACCTCAGGAGGAGAAAAACCAACATGATCGGCGTGATCGTACCCCGTATCGATATCACATTTCATTCGCACGTTATAAGCGGCGTGGAGGAGATAGCCTATAAGCTGGGTTATAATGTCACCATCTACCAGTCGAAGGACTCTCTTGAAAGAGAAATAGCCATTACCAGTATACTGCAGACTAATATGGTGGCAGGCATAATAGCATGCCTTGCCCTGGAGACGCAGAACTGCAGCCACTTCGCAAGGTTCAACAGTCTCAAGGTTCCCCTGGTATTCTATGACAGGGTCAGCAATGACCTGGAAGCCAGCAAAGTGATCATTGACGACTTCGATGCTGCATTCAGGGTGACGGAACACCTTATTAATACAGGATGTAAAAGAATAGCCCATATAGCGGGTTGCCAGACAACATCAATCTTCGCATCAAGGCTTGAAGGATATAAGGCTGCCATCCTGAAACATAACCTCCCCTTTGATCCCAACCTGGTCTGCTGCGCCACCGACCTCAGCTATGAGGAGGGTGCCAGGTGCACCCGGAAACTCATCAGGCTACCGGAGATCCCTGACGGCATCTTCTGCGCAAACGACTATACGGCAATCGGCGCCATCCAGGTCATTAAAAAGAATAACCTTAGGATCCCCGATGACATATCAGTTGCAGGCTTCAGCAATTATCCCGTATCCACCATCATCGAACCGGCACTGACAACCATCGACGACCGTGCCTTTGAGATGGGGAAGACCGCAGCACGTATGCTGATACGCCAGATTGAGGACCGCGATGTGAACATAGCTTCCGAAACCGTCGTAATCAGAACAGACCTTATAGTCCGTGATTCGACCAGAAGACAGCCTGTAAAAGCGGAAAACTGACCTCGGGCCAGTGCTGCAACCACTATTTAACACTCCAATCGTTTCATATATCATATTTTTTCATACTTTTACGCCACTTTCAAAAGATGCACAGTAAACCATAAAATGTGTAATTTAAACCGAAACTCATGAGAAAAATTCTGACACTTGTTTCTGCAATGGCCATCACCGGCTCTCTCTTTGCCGGCGGACTGGTAACAAACACCAACCACAGCGCTTACATGGTGCGTATGCTCAGCCGCCAGGCCTCTACCGGCGTCGATGCTGCATATTTTAACCCTGCAGGTCTGACAAAACTGGCAGACGGATTCCATTTCTCCGTCAATAACCAGACTATCGGCCAGACAAAAACAATCACCAATGACTATTATTTCCTTACTGAAAAACCGACCGAATATGTCGGAACTGTCAGTGCACCGATCTTTCCTGGTGTTTACGCCGTGTATAAAACAGGGAAATTGGCATTCTCGGCAGGATTTAATCCTATCGGCGGCGGCGGCGGCGCAGAATATGCCACAGGCCTTCCATCCTTTGAAACCCAGATAGCCAACCTGGTTCCCTCCTGCAGTCGCAGCTTACTACACTTGACCAGGGGGTAATCTCTGCAGTTGGTGCGGATCCCAACTATAATAATGTCACAGCCTATGACGGTGACATATTCTTCGAAGGCAGCTCTATCTACTTCGGATACCAGGCAAACGTATCATATGCGATCAATGACTTCATCTCTGTAGCCGTTGGAGCCAGGTACGTGTCAGCAAAAAATACCTATCAGGGTTACATCAACAATGTTACTATTAACGCAGCACCGAATCCGCTGCCTGGTCAGATGACCACACCGTTCACCGGTTCTCCCGGCGATTACCTCAGGGCTATAGCCCTTACCCCCTACGGTGCTTCACAGGCAGCCACGCTGAACGGTACTGCAGCAGTGCTCGACGGTATGACCAACGTTGAGGCTGACGTTACTGAGGAAGGAAACGGATTCACTCCTATCATAAGCCTCAATATCTCACCGAACGAGATGTTCAATATCTCACTCAAATACGAGTTCAAAACCAACCTTGAACTGACTACAACTGTCATCGACGGTAAGGACGCAGGCGGTATGTTTGAGGACGGTGGCATAAAAGTGGCTGACATGCCCGCAATGCTTTCAGCAGGCGTTGGCGTTCGTCCCTCAGGGAAATTCTATATTGCAGCCGGCCTGAACTACTACTTCGACAAGAGCAACGATTATGACGGCAGCAATAGCCTCGAGATCGAAATGATCGACAAGAACTTCTTTGAATACTCGTTAGGCGTTGAGTATGCACTGACCCAGATGTTAAAAATCAGTGCCGGTTACAGTGGCACACAGACAGGCGTTAATGATAAATATCAGAGCGACCTGAGATACAGTCTTAATACCAACACTTTCGGCGGCGGTATCGGGCTGACACTCTCACCGATGATTGACATCAACCTCGGCGGAATGTATACCCTTTACCAGGAAGGCAGCGTAACAAGACCTTCAGGTATTACGGGCGTACCTGATGTAACCGAAACCTACAATACCGATACATGGGTGATAGGCATCGGTGTAGATCTCCACTTCTAAGACATACTTTTATCCAATATAAGCCCCGCCTGGAAAACAGTGCGGGGCTTTAATTTTTAATACAGTATTATTAACCGGACACTTCAGCCTCACCTGCTGTAGTCGATTCCCTGTCTTTTGAGATTATCAAGATAGAGTCGCAGGTCAGGTGTATCGGAGGTCATCATCCTGATGTACCATCCCCTGGCAGTCTCAGGCCTTCCCATGCTGTTGTCAAGTATGATAAGGGAGCTGTATACGGCTCCTTCAATGCCAAGATTGAGTGAATCGATCCGGCTGATGATATCCTCATATATGCGGTAAGCAGCCATCGACTCTCCCCTGCCTGAAAGCGCAAAAGCTTCATTGATGCTGTTGTTAAGACCTTCATCAGTGACAATACCCCTGAAAGAGAGGCATCCGCCTGCACAATCCTCAATGATGGAAAACCACGGCAGCACGCCGGTCGCCGGAAAGGTCAGCGAGAATGACGCTTTCTCTCCCGGACGCTTGAACTTGTAGGTGGAAGGGCAGTGCGGCAACCCCTTGAGGCCGGTGAGTTTCAGCTTCATTCCGTCAGGCCCTACCAGGTAAGTGTTCTTGTCTATACAGAACCACGCATTGTTAATGTCACTCATGATCGTCAGCCACACTACAGTGGCTTTCTCATTGAAATCGACCCTTGCAATCTCCGCCGTAAGAGGCGCCTTAAGACCGTAGTTGGGATTTACAATGCTCTGGGAAACAGCCGTATATGTAACGGCTGCAAGTATAAATATCAGAATTGCATGTTTCATTTCAACCGGATATGTCCAATTATCGTACCGCAAAGTTAACTTTTTAAAATAACAGCCCTGCAGAAGCATCTCTTTGTCACCTCCATGATCAATTATCCGCATTATTCTTAAATTTGTCGAAATTCCCTGTAATGAGCGAGAATAAGGACCAGGTTCTTAATGATATCATGATAAGCTTCGGCGAGATGGCGAACCTGATCCTGAATCAGCTTACCCTCCTTGAAAAACTGAGGGACAGTACCGATGAGGCTGACCTGAATGAGATCGTTTCCCTGATGGAGGAGAAGGAGAACCGCATTGATAACTACGAGGTGGTCATAAGCGAGCAGTTCACAAATGCCATTATGCTTCCTCACCCGATGGCTAACGATGTGCGCAGGCTGGTGGCCATCTACCGGATGACCCTTAACCTTGAAAGGATAAGCGACTGCATCATGAACCTGGCGAAGAGTGTCTCCGATATCCGCCACGAGCAGTGAATACGCATCCGTCACCTCTCTTATCGGTAACATGCTCTCTTCTGGCACCCTGATGGTTGAGAAGTCACTTCTCTCATTCATAAATTCCGATCCTGATTTTGCTATCTGGACCATTAAAAACGACGCCGTGGTTGATGAGATGAACCGGAAACTCATCACCGGTCATCTGCGCAAGGCGGGTCTCGATACCCAAACCTATGCCATGCTTCTTAATTACATGGAGCTGAAAGAAATGATATCCAATATTGAACGCATAGCAGATCATGCCACCAATATTGCCGAGGCATCCATCTACGCAATGCTGGGAACAGATATACGACATACCGGGATCGGAAAGGAAGAGAGGGGAGTTAAGAGTTGAAGAATTAAGACTTAGCGAAGGGTTATGGACAGACAAGAAAAAGATACTGGCAGTAGACGATGAGGAGGATTTACTCGAAATCCTCTCGTTCAACCTTACTAGCGGGAATTACGAGGTTGACACCTGTACTTCCGCAGAGGATGCTCTCCGAAAGAACCTTGCCAGTTATGACCTCTTCCTGCTCGATGTGATGATGGGGCCCGTTTCAGGATTCATGCTGGCGGAAAGGATCAGAAAGAACTCTCCCTGACAACACCCATTATCTTTCTGACGGCAAGGGACACTGAAAATGACAGGATCACCGGATTTAATCTCGGAGCAGATGACTACCTTGCCAAACCGTTCAGTGTCAAAGGAACTGATTGCCAGGGTCAGGGCTGTCCTCCGCAGATCATGCACCGGGCCTGATGAAAACCGCAGCCGCATCGGGTAATTTTACCATTGATACGGCCAATAAGATGATATATAAAGATACCAGAGCCCTGGAACTGACACGCAAGGAGTATGAGATACTGGCTCTCTTCATAGGTAACGCCGGAAGAATTTTCCCAAGGAACGAGCTACTCTCAAAGGTATGGGGCGACGATGTGATTGTGACAGACCGGACTGTTGACGTGACTGTTGCCCGCATAAGGAAGAAACTGGGCGACATGGGCAACAGGATAAAGAATAAATCAGGATATGGATATTATTTCGGTGACTGACTCGTCAGCAAGATGAAAAAACATAGAAGCTTCGGAAGCAAACTGTTTCTATACTACTTCAGCATTTTCATTCTGTTTACAATAAGCATTCTGATATTTCAGTATCACCGTGAGAAGAAGATCAGGGTCGATGCGCTTGACACCAGGCTGAATGACATGACGAATCTTGTCAACAACTATATAAGTACCAGCGCCCTGACTGAAAGCGGAGATTACAAACTGATCGACTCGATCTTCAACCTTATACCTCTTCCTTATCTGCGCATCACCGTGATAT
Source organism: Bacteroidales bacterium (assembly GCA_034522515.1). Lineage (GTDB taxonomy): Bacteria > Bacteroidota > Bacteroidia > Bacteroidales > VadinHA17 > SR-FBR-E99. Next base: position 35,986 of record JAXHLF010000014.1, read on the forward strand.
CTGATGACGGAACAGTGATGTATGACAGCTCGGTTGAGAACTGGCAGACAATGGAAAACCATCTTGCCAGGGAGGAGGTACAGCGATCGATTGGCGCCCCTTACGGAACAGCAGTACGAAGCTCAGAGTCAACAGGAAAGAATTATTACTACCTGTCAAAAAAATTCAACACATACTATGTCAGGCTGGCCGAGGAATACAATATCAGTATCAAGGAGTTCCTGCAGCTCGATTACCTCTTTTTTATCTTCATGGCCATGTTATTCGTCCTCATATGGATTTTACTGGCGATAGTGACAAGATGGTTTGGAAGGAGTATAACCACACTCAGGGATTTTGCAACACGGGTACGCAGGGGCGAAGGCAATGACCCGACCATCATTTTCCCTAAAAATGAGATAGGAGAGACAGGAAAAGAGATTATAAGGATATACAACAACCTGGCAAAGAACGCGGAAGAGCTGACGCTGCAGAAGGAAAAACTCTTCAGGCACCTCCATGTACTTAACGAAGGAGTGGCCTTCTTCTCTGCTGACCGCGAGGTCACACTCTCAAACAACCATTTCATGGTCTTCCTCAATGCAATCACCGGAACACATACCCTGAAACCGGAAGGATTCATAGACCATCCTCTTTTTGCACCCGTAAAAGCTTTCCTTGATGACCACCAGACTGTCACGGGGAAGAAGCAGGACACACCTTCCACGGAATGCCGCATAGAAAAGACCGGCAGGCACTTTGGCATCCGATGCATAATTTTTCAGGACAACAGTTTTGAGATAGTGCTTACGGATATTACCCGCCTTGAACAGTCCAAAACCATGCGCCAGCAAATGACCTCAAACATTGCTCACGAACTCAAGACTCCCATTGCCTCGGTCAGGGGTTACCTTGAGACCCTGATGGTCAACCGCAGCCTTGACGATGAAAAGAAACAATATTTTCTTGAGAAGGCACTGGCCCAGTCGACCCGACTCACTGATCTTATCAATGATATAGTTACCCTGAATAAGGTTGAGGAGACCGGCAGCAGCTTTCCGTTCGAGGAAATAGAACTTGAAGGCGTCATCAGGGAAGTAAATGATAACCTGTTAACCTCTATCACCAGAAAGAACATACGGGTAGAAACGGATATGAGGCCGGGTGCGAGGATTAATGCCAACAGGTCATTGATTGTATCCGTATTCCAGAATCTGATGGAGAATGCGGTCTCCTACGCCGGAGATAACATCACCATAACCATTAAGAGCATCACCGGCGAACCGGGCTATGAGACCGTCTCTTTTGCCGACAATGGCATCGGGATACCCGTGGAGCATCAGCCGCGGATTTTCGAGAGGTTCTACCGGATTGATGACGGCCGCGCAAGGAAGAGCGGAGGAACAGGACTGGGACTGGCCATAGTGAAGAACGCCGTTCTCCTGCACAAGGGTGAGATATCCGTCCGGACACCCCCTGACGGCGGAACGGAGTTCATAATAGCACTTCCCCTGTAAACAGTCGGCAGTCCACCGGCAGTCACGGCAGTCCAGTCATCGGCGGCAGTCCACATTCGGCAGTCACCGCAGCACCAGAGCAGCCTCTCCACTTTTTTCAACCCGACCGATTACAGCCGCCTCCGGGTGGCCGCACTCATGCAGCTCCGGCAGCAGTAACTCCGCTTTTTCCTGTGCCAAGGCCATGAGCAGGCCTCCCGACGTCTGTGCGTCATGGGCTATCATCTTCAGATTATAGTCGAGCCCCTCCTCGAACCGTGTATCTCTCTCCGTATAATCGAGGTTACGGAATGCAGCACCCGGGATGCATCCCTGCTCCGCCAGGCTGTAGGTGCCACCGGCAAGAGGCACGCTGGCCATGTCAAGTCTTATGGTCACGCCTGATCCCCGCGCCATCTTCAGAGCGTGTCCTGCCAGGCCGAAGCCTGTGATATCCGTAGCGCCCCTGACACCATATTTCTGCATTAGGCGCGCCCCGTCATTGTTAAGTCTCATCATCAGCCTCTTCGCCCCTTCCAGCTGCTCCGGCTTGGTCATCTGCAGACGGTGTCCGGCAAGTATGATGCCCGTTCCCAGCGGCTTTGTGAGGATCAGCTGATCACCCTCCCTCGCACCGGCATTGGTGATGATCCTGCCGGGATGCACCGTACCAATTACCGCCAGTCCGTATTTGGGAGGCCAGTCATCGATGCTGTGACCTCCGATGATGCTTACCCCGGCCTCACGTGACTTGTCATAGCCACCGCGAAGGATATCGGAATAGACCTCCAGGGGGATGCGCGATGAGGGGAACATCATGATGTTCAGCGCCACCAGAGGCGTTCCACCCATGGCATACACATCACTTATCGAGTTTGCTGCAGCTATCAGCCCGAACTCATACCCGTCGCTAACCAGCGGCGGGAAGAAATCGGTGGTCAGCACCAGTGCCGTGTCATCACTGATCTGATAGACCCCTGCATCATCATGCGTCGCTATATCAACCAGGATCCTGGGATCAACCGGCAGCGGCAGTCGTGCGAGAAGTTCCTCGAGCTGCCGGGGAGGTATTTTCGACGAACATCCTCCCGTCTCAACCGTTGTGAGCAGGTCAAAAGCCATTGCTGGGTTCACGGACGGACAATATGATCCGCATCCTTTAGTATGTTCAAGATCTGGTACATGTCGCTGAAACTTCCGACAGGAAGGCGCTCTTTGATGCCAAAGTGGTTGATGCATGTTGTGCAGAGGTAAATCCCGGTCCCCTTTTCAATCAGCTCCTTAATGTGATCGTGCACGGGAGAATCCTCCAGTGCCAGCTTCACCCCCGCATTGTAGAAGACCACCGAGACCGGCGCCGGCTCAACCATCACAAGCGTACGGAAGAATGAGATCATGAGCTTCGTCCCGAGCTCATCGTCACCCGTGCCCATCCTCTCCGAGGTGATGGCAACCACTGTGTTACGCGTCCCTGAAGGTGCGGAGACCTCAGTAGTGCAATACTCAGTCTCATTGGTGCTTATCTCCTCCTTCTCACCCCTGGCCACAGTCACAATGGCAAGGTCACCCTCCTCCTTCACCGTAAAGGAAAGCTTGTTGTCTGCCAGGTACCTCCTGACGTTGCTCAAAGAAGTACTGTTGTCAATGATCACCTGCACTGTCTCACCGGGAGCTGCCTCCGTGAGTCCCTGCCTGGTCCTGATGAGAGGGGCTGGACAAGTGAGTCCGCGTGTGTCAACTATCTTCATTTAACTTTCTTTAGCTCTCAAATATAACCAGAAATGGCTACTTTTGGAATTAACGTAAAACATTGAGATGAAAAGGTCAGTTTTATCGCTGGTGCTAATGGCATTGTCCGTTGAAATGGTAACGGGACAGCTTTCCCTCAGGGATATTGAAGGATCATGGTCGGGAAAGCTAATTGAGTCGGGTATGGAGCTTCGCATGGTCTTCAATTTTGTAATGACGGATGCTGACACTATCAGGGCAACACTTGACTCTCCCGATCAGAACGCGACGGGTATTCCCATGGGAAGGGTTACACTGGCGGAGGATTCCCTTTTTGTGGAGGCACCAATGATCAGGGGCCGTTATGCCGGAAAGGTTTCAGGTGACTCGTTAATCACGGGTAGATGGGTGCAGCTGGGCAAAAACTATACTATTGACCTCAGGCGGGGCACTGTGGCCCCTGCTACTTTCAACCGTCCGCAGGAGCCCATACCACCTTATCCCTACAGTGAGGTTGAGGTCACTTTCCGTAATGAAACAGAGGGCTTTGAGCTGGCGGGCACCCTGACCCTCCCTGTGGGCCCGGGACCTTTTCCTGCCGTGGTTCTGATATCAGGATCGGGACAGCAGGACCGTGACGAGACAATCTTTCACCACAAGCCCTTCAAGGTGATTGCAGACTACCTGACGCGAAACGGCATTGCCGTTATGAGATACGACGACAGGGGCGTCGGCGGTTCCAAAGGAAACTTAACTGCGGCAACATCACTCTCCTTTGCGGGTGATGCAGAAGCTGCCGTCACGTTTCTTGCCGGACGGCCGGAGATAGATCCTGGGAAGATTGGTCTGGCAGGCCACAGTGAGGGAGGCTTGATAGCACCCATTGTTGCATCGCGCAACAGCAGCATAGCTTTTGTCATCTCCCTGGCAGGGCCGGGTGTCACCGGTTTTGATGCCATTATCCAGCAGAATATCGATCACTTCCGGGTATCCGGAATGTCTGAGGAAGCTCTGGCCACTCAGCTTAACATGCTCAGGAACCTGTTCGGGTTCATAATGGCGGAAGAGGACCAGCGTACGGCGGCGAAGAAAGCCATGGAATGGTACAGCCACGATCTCGACGCCAAAAACCTGACACCGGAAGAGCGCAGGGAGCAGATGTCAGCATTTACACAGGCAATTGTTCAGACAAACAACCCATGGTGGAAATACTTCCTCTCAACAGACCCTGCCCGGTTCTGGAGCAGTGTAAAATGCCCGGTACTCGCCCTGAACGGCGAAAAGGATATCCAGATAAACCAAAAGCAGAACCTGCCGGCGATAAAGAGCGCTGTAAAGAAGGGCGGTAACAGGAAGGTGAAGGCGGTGGCACTGCCTGATCTCAATCACCTCTTTCAGCATGCAGAGACCGGTGCGATAACGGAATACGCCTCCATTGAGGAGACCTTCTCTCCGGGGGCCCTTGATTTGATGACCAGGTGGATACGGAAGACGCTGAAGATGAAGTAGGGTCCCCAGGCTTCACTCCCCAGTTTGAGGCTCCGACTCAGGAGGAGACTCAATCCCGTACACGCAGTGTCGGGACTTCAGTCAATCAATAAGTTACGACTGCCTACTCCTTATTCCCTATTCTCTGAATCACTTTCCTGCCAGCCGCCTTCATCCCTCCCGAAGCATCAGCGATAGCCAGTTGAACCAGCCCGGCGACCTCATTCACCATGTCAGGGTAGAGCGAGCAGAAGGCTGCAAGGATCTCCATCCCGTATGCCTTTGGTGCCACGGGAGTATCCGCCTCCCTCATTATGGTCATGCAATAGTCTATGATCCTGGCGTGGTGCGACAGCGGAATATCATTCAGCCGGCTGCGCATTATCACCCTCATGAACGACCGCTGCACGCTCTCGTTAGGTACTCCGGGGAGGGCGTCAATCATCACGGCAAGATAGGGCGACAGGGCTGCAGGGTCTATGTCCGACACTTTGGAGAGGGCCCATGAAGACATGAACCCGACCCTCTTTTCCGTGCTTGACGAGAGGGTCACCAGCTGCGACAGCAGCGACTCACTCCTGGCGGCTGACTGTGCCACCATGGTTATCTCCTCCACGCTGGATACGCGCCCCATCATCCTGGCCATCTCCTCCCCTGCCTCCGCAGTGTGAATGGCCTCCTGTGTCTCAGGCTCATCGATAACCTCATACCGGTGCTCTGCGGCATACTGAAGGGCAACGGGTATGTCTGCGGCTGTCAGGTCAAGGGTTGGCAGTTCGTCAGGCTTCATCCACCTGAATTCATCATGTTCACTCAGCACCGGCGCGGATGCGAGCGTATCGCACAGGAACGGTATCAGCCGTATCTGTTTGTCTCCGTAATCATATTCGACAACATCAAGCCTTCCCGTTATAATGATCTGCATCCCCATTTCCTCGTCAATCTCGCGTATGATACAGTCCTCATGATCTTCCCCGGCCCTCGTCTTCCCTCCCGGGAACTCCCATTTGCCGGCATTGGTCAAGCCCGGACCGCGCCGCACCGCCAGCACCAGTCCTTCATCATTGCGGATCAGGGCACAGGTCACATCAGTCATGACTCAAGGCTTGTTATGGTTTCATAATCAGGAATATGATCCAGGAGAGCGAAGGTGCGTGCCTCCCTGTCAATTTTTCCGGCGAAATGACTAATGCCGTTGGAGACCACAAGGTATCTGACACCGTAACTGAAATTATAATTGATAACCTGGTCGAATACCTCCTGGCTGATCTTCACCTGCGGCGCCTTGCACTCTACTATCATCACCGGCTCCCCGGCACGGTCATGAATGAGGATGTCAGCCCTGCGAAGCATGGAGTTAAGCCTGAAGGAGGCTTCAATGCGTATCAGTCCCGGCGGATAGCCAAGGTATCCGGTAAGATAACTGACGAAATGCTGTCTCACCCACTCTTCAGGTGTAAGAGCAACATACTTCCGCCTCAGCGGATCATAGAGCAGTTTACCTCCCTGACCCTCTTTTATGCGCAATGAACATGGAGGCAGTTTCAGAGGTTTCAACTTAATTTGTATTTTTGGTAACCCTTTGGCATCGCAAATATAAACAAACAGCTCCGGAGATCATGAGAACAAAAGAAGATATAGTCAACAACTGGCTGCCGCGGTATACGGGCAAGGAACTCTCCGCATTCGGTGAATTCATTCTCCTTACCAACTTCACTTTATATGTCGAGATGTTCGCCAGGCTGCATGATGTCGCCGTTGAGGGCAAAGACAAGAACTGGCCCAACGCCACCGCTGAGGGCATCACCATCATCAACTTCGGAATGGGAAGTCCCAATGCCGCCACGGTCATGGATCTGCTCAGCGCCATCCAGCCAAAGGCAGTTCTGTTCCTCGGCAAGTGCGGCGGGCTCAAGAAGAAGAACAAGCTGGGCGATTTGATACTCCCGATAGCTGCCATCAGAAGCGACGGTACCTCAAACGATTACCTGCCGCTGGAGATACCCGCGCTCCCGGCCTTCAAGCTGCAGAGCGCCGTCTCGGCGGCCATTGTAAGGAATAACCTTGAATATTACACGGGCACCGTCTACACCACCAACAGAAGGGTATGGGAATACGATGACCGTTTCAAGAAATACCTTGTCAGGACCCGTGCCATGGCCATTGATATGGAGACGGCCACAATATTTACCGTGGGATTTGCAAATGAGATCCCCACCGGTGCCCTCCTCCTCGTCTCCGACCAGCCGATGATATCAACCGGGATAAAGACAGGGCTGAGTGACATGAAGGTGACAACCCAGTTTGCTGATACGCATCTGCAAATAGGCATTGAAGCGCTGAAGGAGATCAAGGATAACGGCATCTCGGTCAAACATCTGCGTTTCTGATGGCGGCCGACTACAAAGAGATAATAAGGGATCTCAGAAACAAGATCTACAAACCGGTCTTTTTCCTTGCAGGGAAGGAGCCCTATTACATTGACCTTATCACCGATTTCATCGAAGACAAGGTGCTTGACGAGTCTGAGAAGGACTTTAACCAGACTGTGCTTTACGGCCTGGATGTAACTGTCACACAGGTCATTGAGACCTGTCGTCGTTTCCCCATGATGGCCAACCAGCAGGTTGTCATTGTTCGTGAGGCACAGAAGCTGAAAAAGATCGATGACCTGCTTGTCTATGTTGACAACCCCCTGAATTCCACCATACTTGTCATTGCATATAAATACGAGGACCTTGACAGGAGGAAATCGCTGTATAAGTCGCTCTCAAAGAAAGGATGGTACTTCGAGTCGGAGAAGGTCCCCGAGTACCAGATCCCGGGCTGGATTGACCGTTACCTGACCGACAGGGGCATCATGGCCGGGCCCGATGCATCGAGGCTGCTGTCGGAGTTCCTTGGCAACGATTTAGGCAAGATTGCCAACGAGCTTGACAAACTGATCATTTCCCTGCCGAAGGAGAACCCTCGGATCACAACCGAGCTGATTGAAAAGAGCATTGGCATCAGCAAGGATTACACTCCGCAATGAAATCTGGAGAGCTATCGTCTACCGTGATCCCCTGAAGGCAGCCCGGGTGGTCAACTACTACGCCGGGCATTCCAGGAAGGAGATCATTCCCCTGATCTTCCCTGTACTCTTCTCAAGCTTCAGCCGGGTGCTGATATTTCACAGCCTCAAGGACAAGACTGACGGAAACGTGGTGGCCATGCTGAAGACCTACCCCGGCTATGTGAAGGATTTCAGGGCTGCTGCGGCCCTTTACAGTGTGGGCGCCTGCATGAATATCATCAGCCTTGTCCGTTCATATGACCTTAAGGCGAAGGGCTTCGGTGAGGCAGGGAGTGACCCGGGCGACCTGCTGCGCGAGCTGGTCTTCAAGATAATGCACTGAAAAGCTGCAGGTCTGTCTCCATTTGGTTTCAGATGCCACATTTTGCAACTCTTTGTCAGTTCATCTCCCGAGAAATCAGAATGCACCCAAGTGTCAGTTCATCTCATGGGAAATCAGAATGCACCCAAGTGTCAGTTCATCTCATGGGAAATCAGAATGGACTTAAGGGTCAGTTCATCTCCGGCGACTCGGGGAACTCTGCCCAGATGCGGTATTTATTGTTTAATGAGCGCAGTACGTCGCGCCATACGTTGCCGCGGCTCTTCATGATCACGTCGGCTGGCACTCTGGCTATCACCCATGAGTTCTCATTCAGCTCCTTCTTCAGCTGACCCTTCTCCCACCCGGAGTAACCGAGAAAAAAGCGGACCTGGTCACGGCCTACTGTTCCGGTGGCTATAAGGTTGCGCAGCACGTCTATCTCCCCACCCCACCATATTCCGGGAATGACCGCCACGCTCCCGGGCACTTTGGTACCGAGGGTATGCAGGTAATGGAGGGTGTCAGGAGACACCGGGCCACCCACGGAGAGATGCTCATCCCAACCGTCAAATCCCTCAACAGCACTGCTGACCATGAGGTCAATGACACGGTTAAGTATGAAGCCCACCGTTCCCTGTGTGGTATGCTCGGTAAGGAAGACAATGGTCCGGTTAAAGAAACGGTCAGTGAGGAAGGGCTCCGAGATGAGAACCCTCCCTTTCCCTGGTATCTTGTCCTCGGGATTGATGCTGAATATGTCCGGATAATCGGTCATCTGACTGTTAAAGACACATACAAAGTAATAACTTTTCAGGTCAAAATCAAGAAAAAGCGCGGAAAATACTAAATTGCACGTTCCAACGCCACAACCAGTTTATGTCTGCAAGTAAGATCAGAACACCATCAACGCTGCTGTCACTGCTGCCGATTGTGGTGCTTATCATCCTCCTGACCCTCAATGTAAAGTTCTTCCGTGACGACACCCTTTCAGGCGCCAACCAGATAGCCCTGATACTGGCCGCTGCCGTGGCAGGCGTCATTGCGGTGAGTCTCGGATACCGCTGGCTCTTCATACGCGAGAGGGTCATCAAGGGCATCGGGACCGCCATGCCGGCTATACTCATACTGTTTCTCATCGGTTCACTGGCAGGCACATGGATGATCAGCGGTGTGGTGCCGATGCTGATCTATTACGGGCTTGAGATACTCCATCCGAAGATATTCCTTTTTGCCGCAGTGGTGATATGTGCCGTGGTGTCTATCTCCACCGGCAGTTCCTGGTCAACGGTCGCCACCATTGGTGTGGCATTGCTTGGTATTGGCAAGGCTCTGGGATTCAATGAGGCGATGATTGCCGGGGCCATCATCTCCGGAGCCTATTTCGGCGACAAGATGTCACCCCTCTCCGACACCACCAACCTGGCACCCGCGGTGGCAGGCACCGACCTCTTCACCCATGTGAGATACATGGTCATTACCACAGTGCCCTCCCTGTCAATCACCCTGCTTATCTTCCTGATCATAGGCTTCACCATAAACCTCGGTGGAGGTCAGCACAAATGCCGATACCGTACAGGCGGCCATTAAGGCAAAGTTCAATGTCACACCCTTCCTCCTCATAGTACCGGCGGCACTCATTTATATAATAGTAAAAAAGGTGCCTCCCCTGCCCTCACTCCTCGCCGGCACCCTGCTGGGAGCGATCTTTGCAATCATCTTTCAGCCGCATATTCTTGAAGAGATCGCCGGCACCGGGGGACCATTCGTGAAACAGGCTTACATAGCCGTCATGAAGACCATGTTCGGCAGTGTGGCTGTCACCACAGGCGACATAGCCGTCGACGAGCTGATGAAGACCAGGGGTATGGCCGGGATGCTCAACACAGTCTGGCTCATCATCTGTGCCATGGTCTTCGGAGGGATCATGGAGGCGTGCGGCATGCTTAAAACCATCACCGGCAAACTGATGAAATTCGTACACAATGCCGGCACCCTGGTTGGGTCCACGGTGGCCACCTGCCTCTTCTTCAACGTGACGGCCTCAGACCAGTACCTGTCTATAGTCATACCAGGCAGGATGTATGCGAAGAAATTCAGGGACATGGGATTCAAGCCCGAGCTGCTCAGCCGTACCCTCGAGGGACTCCGGCACAGTGACATCCGTGCTTGTGCCCTGGAACACCTGCGGGGCGACACAGTCGAGCGTCCTGGGTGTCTCCACCTGGTCATATGCGCCTTATTGCTTTTTTAATATCATCAGTCCCTTCATGAGCATCTTCATGGCGGCGGTCAACTTCAAGATCAGACGCTATACTCCTGAGGAGCTTGCCAGGGTGCAGGACGAGGCCGACGTGGCAGACAGGGAGCTGCTAAAGGAAGAAGAGGCGGGCTGACAGCAGACGCGCCAGGGTCAGACAGTCGACCTGCCAGAAGAGAACTTCTGGTGAAGGGAGGCGGCATACCTGAAGATAACCTCGTTTGATAACAGGATACGGCTTGGATTGGGAGACCTGCGTAGAACAAAGAAGCACCTCCATCTGTTACATTATTGGTTATATTTGCAAACTGAAGAAAGAATACAATGTTTCTCAAACTCCTTATAATATCAGCAGTGCTTGTGGCAATAGCTCTTGCGGGAATGGCCATAACCATCCTGGTGAAACCGAGGGGGAGATTTCCCGATACCCATGTAGGTCACAATAAAGAGATGCGGAAGAGGGGCATTACCTGTGCACAGAATACTGACACAGGCTGCAGCCCCGTTGACGGAGGCGCCTGCTGCGGCTGCGCCATGAATGAAGATTAGCTCTCCCCGGTCATCCTATTGAGCCAGGGAACAGCTCTTCCGGCCTGGGGTCTCAATTTGCAATCAGCGCTCCTCTATCAGGCTCTTAAGCCCTTCCGACATCCAGCTTCGCATCCCTCCCTCTTCATCAGAGAAGATGAGATAACCTTCAATAAAATCATATCTCTCAATCATGGCAATAGCAGCACCTGTGCCTGCCACCATGCATGCCGTTGCCCAGGCGTCGGCAATGGCGCACTCCGGTGCTATGACGGTGGCGCTGAGAAGAGTGTGTCTTACGGGATAGCCTGTGCGGGGATCGATGGTGTGGGAATATTTGACCCCATCCTCAACAAAGAACCTGCGGTAGTTGCCTGATGTTGCCAGGGCGCGGTTGTCAAGCCTCACTTTGGCCTGGAGTTCAGCGCCGGGGATAAAGTTGCCGTCGGCAGGGGTGTCAATACCCACATGCCACCCCGCTCCCCTCTTGTCGCCTGCAGTGCGCACCTCGCCTCCCACTTCAACGAGGCACTCATCAATTCCTGCCAGCTTCAGCAGGTCAACAAGCAGATCCACCGTGTACCCCTGGGCTATGGCGTTGGCATCAATGAACATGTCACTATCAGCCTTGATGATGCGGTCATCCTCCAGCCGCAGCTTGGCCATCCCCACCAGCGCCATCAGTGAGTCGAGCATGGTCTCATCAAAACGCTTCACGGCGTCGGGCCCGAATCCCCACGCCTTTACCAGCGGTCCAATGGTAATGTCAAAAAGCCCTCCGCTCAGCTCCGAAACAATCGCGGAAGACCTGAACACCTCCCGGAAAAGAGTGTCGGTGATATCGCTCCGGTTGCTGTTGATGAGCGAGATAACCGATGAGTCATTATAGATTGAGAGCGAGTTGTCAACGTCGGTAAGCAGCTTTTCAACCTGTTGACGCAGTGCCATGAGGTCAATGCCGGGGGTCTTTTCAATGACAATGTGGTAGGTAGTTCCCTGGGTCAGGCCGTTGATCTCAGCATACTCCGGCGGTGTGGAGCAAGAGCTGACTAACAGGATAAATGGGATTGCAGATAAAGATAGATTGTTCATAATCAATTCATACAATACTTTAAAGATACCCTGGCGCTCTGGGCGGCTGCAGGCGATTATTCTTGAACGGCGGCCTGCCTGCACTACTGAACGGCGGCCTGCCTAAACTACTGAACGGCCGTCTGCCTGCATTACTGAAGGGTTTACAGTCTACGGGCTGCCGACGGCCGTCCCGACGCACTTCGTGGTCGGGTTTGAGCCTCCTCCTGAGTGCCGGATGCTCAAACTGCCGACGGAAGACTGACTCCCTCCCCTCAAACTGGCTGCTTGCTAAAATAGGCTCGCCCCTCTACTCCCTATTCCCTACTCCCTGTTCCCTATTCCCTCTTCCCTACTGTGCCTTATCCCCCAAAATCATCAAACGCAATATTCTCCTCCGGCACCCCAAGGTCGTCAAGCATTGTGAACACGGCAGAATTCATCATGGGAGGCCCGCAAATATAATATTCCAGCTCCTCAGGCAGATCGTGCTTGCCCAGGTAGTTGTCGAGCAGCACCTGGTGAATGAACCCCGTGTAGCCTGTCCAGTTATCCTCGGGCATTGGCTCTGAGAGAGCAATATTGAACCTGAAGTTGGGGAACTTCTTCTCCAGAGCCCTGAACTCATCCTCATAGAATAGCTCTCTCTTCGATCTGCACCGTACCAGTATGATATCTTCCGCCCCGACTTTTCGGTCTTGAGCATGTGGAAGATGTGTGATCTCAGGGGTGCCATTCCGGCACCGCCTCCGATATATATCATTTCGGTCTCCGTATTCTTGATAAGGAAATCGCCGTACGGACCGCTGATCGTCACCTTGTCTCCGGGCTTGCGTGAGAAAATGAATGTAGAGCATATCCCCGGCGGGACGTTCATGAACTGTTTCTTGGCATTGTCCCACGGCGGGGTGGCAATACGTATATTCAATATGATGAGGTTCTTTTCCGCCGGATAGTTAGCCATGGAATAGGCCCTGTAGGTCTCTTCGGTGTTCTTCAGCTTCAGGTCCCACATTTTGAACTTGTCCCAGTCTGGCCGGTACTCCTCTTCCACATCGATATCCCTTCCGAACTCAACATCGTATTTTGGTACGTCAATCTGTATATACTCGCCCGACTTGAAGACCAGGTCTTCGCCTTCCGGCAGCTTCACCACGAACTCCTTGATAAACGTTGCCACGTTTCTGTTAGAGACCACTTCGCACTCCCATTTCCTGATGCCGAGTACTGCCTCCGGCACCTTTATGGTCATGTCCTCGCGCACCTTTACCTGGCATCCGAGGCGCCAGTTATCATGCTGCTCGCGGCGCGTGAAGAATCCCGTTTCTGTCGGCAGTATCGAGCCGCCGCCCTCCGTTATCTGGCACTTGCACATGCCGCAGGTACCTCCGCCGCCACAGGCTGACGGAAGGAAAATGCCGTTGTTTGACATCGTTGATAGCAGGCTCGATCCCGGTGAGACAACCATCTCCCGTTCATTGATCTTCAGTGTCACATCGCCCTGCGGCGTCAGCTTCTGCCTTGCATAGAGCAGCAGCACCACCAGCATGATCATCACCAGAACAAATACTGCGATGCTTATTAGAACAGTGCCTGCAATTGATAAACCTAATATCATTTCTGTAAGGATTTCATCATGAATAAAGTCGAACTATTATGGTATGATGCGACACCCATATTATTGATTATGTTAATCTTGCATTTGTTTATCCGGTTGCATGGGTGCTTCATTACAGTGTGATACCAAGGAAGCTCATGAATGCTATGCCCATCAGTCCGGTGAGGATAAAGGTGATCCCCAGTCCGCGCAGCGGAGCGGGTACATTCGAATAGCGCATCTTCTCCCTGATGGCCGCCAGTGCGACTATAGCCAGGAGCCAGCCGACACCGGAGCCCAGACCAAATGCCGTAGCCTCTGCAATGTTGGAATACTCCCTCTCCTGCATAAAGAGCGAAGCACCGAGGATGGCGCAGTTGACGGCAATCAGCGGAAGAAATATCCCGAGAGAGTTATAAAGCGCGGGACTGAATTTCTCTATTATCATTTCCACCAGTTGCACGATGGAAGCGATGACGGCTATGAACATGATGAACGAGAGGAAGCTAAGATCGACAGTGGCAAAACTGTCACTCAGCCACACCAGGGCTCCCTTCTTAAGGAGGTATTGCTCAAGCAGGAAGTTCACCGGCACGGTTATCACAAGCACGAAGATAACCGCAATGCCAAGTCCCATTGAGGTCTTTACAGTCTTCGAAACAGCCAGGTATGAACACATACCCAGGAAGTAAGCGAAGATCATGTTGTCGATAAAGACCGACTTTACGAATATGTTGATTAAGTTTTCCATGACCCGTTATGTTACCTGGTTTCCAACAGTGATTTGTTGCGGCTGCGCTGGACCCATATTATAAGGCCTACAGTGATGAGGGCCATGGGCGGCAGTATCATGAAACCGTTATCCTCGTACCCGAAGTTGTACAGCCCCAGTTTCTCCATCACCGGGAAGCCAAGAATAGTGCCGCTGCCAAGGAACTCGCGGAAGAACGAAACTATTATCAGTATCAGTCCGTACCCGGCACCGTTGCCTATCCCGTCAAGGAAGGAGGCCCATGGCTTGTTGCCCATCGCGAAAGCCTCAAGGCGACCCATGATTATACAGTTGGTTATTATCAGTCCCACGAACACCGAGAGCTGTTTGCTTACATCGAAGGCGAATGCCTTGAGGAACTGATCGACAATGATTACCAGGGTGGCTATCACTATCAGCTGAACAATTATCCTTATGCGTCCCGGTATCGCCTTGCGCATGAATGCTATGATAAGGTTTGATAGAGCGAGCACCACAATGACAGACACCGCCATCACAATAGCGGGCTTCATCTTGACCGTGACCGCCAGCGCCGAGCAGATACCCAGCACCTGTACCGTGATGGGATTATCCTGTCCCAGCGGGTTGGTCAGCAGCTTCACATTCTTTGCCGTCAACAGCGGCTCCTTTTCTGCGTTTTCCATATCTACTTCCTGTTTTGGCTGAGGTATTTTTCATATTTAATGAGTCCGTCACGCACCATGGCCTCCAGACCCTTGCTGGTGATAGTGCCTCCTAGATGCCGTCGACCTCATATAAACTCTGCGGGTCAGCACCGCCTTTGACAACATTCACCCCTACAAACTGACCGTCACGGTAGAGGTTCTTTCCGGGAAACTGGTTCTCGAATTCAGAAGTGTTGATCTCGGCACCCAGTCCCGGCGTCTCTCCCTTATGATCAAAGGTCACTCCGTCGATGGTCGCCATGTCTTCCTTAAGTGCGACATAACCCCATATAGGTCCCCACAGACCCTTGCCTTCCAGGGCAGGATATGAAGGGTGTCACCGTTGTCGGCCACGGCTATGAATACAGGCAGGTACTGTTCTGCAAGCGGCTTCTTCTGTTCTGCACGCAGAACGATGTTAAAGGCATTGACGCCTTCAAGGCGATCGCCTTCCGTGTTTACGACATAGCTCTCCCTGATGTATTTGTCATACTGCTCAACCGCATCTGCCTTGGTTGAAGAGACATTTATCGAGGAGAGGATATTCATCTTCTTCTCTACCTCGACATTCTTTTCCTGCTTCGGCTGCAGCAGCAGCGCCGCCAGTGACAGGAGGATGGCGACGGAGACAACCATCACCATCGAGAATACCATGATATATCTGTTGCTGAAATCTTTCATCCTGTCTGTTTTAAGCTATCCTTACTCTCTTTAACCTTCGTCTGACATTGGCATTCACAACGTAATGGTCTATCAGCGGCGCAAATACGTTCATCAGAAGTATTGCCAGCATGGTGGCTTCCGGGTATGCCGGGTTAAAGACCCGGATGATGACAACCAATATTCCGGCCAGTGCACCGTAGATATACTTGCCGGTGTTGGTCTGTGCAGCCGACACAGGGTCTGTCGCCATGAATACTGTTCCGAAGGCGAAGCCACCCATGATAAGGTGGTAATAAGCAGGTAGCTGGGTATACTCGTTCCCTCCGGTGGCGTTAAGAAGGAGTCCCATGCCCAATGCTCCGAGAGTCATGCTGAGCATGATGCGCCAGCTGCCCACACCAGTCACAAGGAGTATCAGTGCTCCAATTAAAATGGCGACGACGGATGTCTCGCCCACTGACCCGGGTATGGTGCCGATAAACATCTCCATCGCCGACGGCATCTGATCGAAGCCATCGAGCTTGGCCAGTGCCAGCGGTGTGGCACCTGAGAAACCGTCAAGGCCTCCTCCTTTTGTCAGCCCCTCGATCCAGACGGTGTCACCCGTCATCCACCCCGGATAACTGAAGAAGAGAAATGCCCGTGCTGTGAGCGCCGGATTGAGAATATTCATACCAGTACCGCCGAAGATCTCCTTGCCGATTATTACCGCAAAGGCGACAGAGACGGCAACCATCCAGAGAGGAACGTCAACAGGCATTATCAGCGGGATAAGCATGCCGGTGACAAGGTAGCCTTCGTTGATCTCATGGCCTCTTAACTGTGCGGCAATGAACTCTATGCCCAACCCCACCACGTAACTTACAATAATAAGCGGCAGAATCTTCAGGAATCCGAACCAGAACATCTGCAGCAGTGACCAGTCGACAATGCCGAACGCACGTGTATGCTGCAGGCCGATGTTGTAACTGCCGAACATCAGGGCAGGCAACAATGCGATTATCACCACGGTCATGGTTCGCTTCATGTCCATATGGTCCCTGATGTGCGAACCTTTTGTCGTAACCTTGTCAGGAACAAAAAGGAAGGTTGCAAACCCGTCATAGAACGAATGCAGCTTCTCAAAGCGCCCCCCCTTTTCAAACAGGGGCTCTATCTTCTTCATCTTTTTAAGCAGGAAATTCATGGCAAGCTCATTCCTTTAGTTAGTTCATCTCTTTTATCATCAGGTTGATCCCGCTGCGGATGATCTCCTGTATCTCGGTCTTGGAAGGATCAATAAACTCGCACAGGGCGAAGTCCTCCTCAGCCACCTCATAGATGCCCAGGTTCTCCATCAGTTCAACGTCGCCGGCCATAATCGCCTTTAAAAGATGGACGGGGTAAATATCCATCGGAAGGACGTTCTCGTAGTGTCCCGTTACCACGAAGGCCCTTTGGCCGCCGTGAAGGTTGGTGTCAAGGTCATACTCGCTGCGGGGCAGCAGCGAGGGATACAAAGGTCCTCCAGTAACTGAATTTCTTAAGTCCTGGTGTAGCCCAGCCGAAGAACTCGCTGTAGTCGCCCTCGGGCAGCACTGTAACCATGTTGTCATAAAAGCCGGATGAGCCTTCTGCAGAGATCCTTTTTCCTGTAAGCACATTGCCGCTGATCACCCTCAGGCCGCCATCCTTCATGTTTGCTTTGAGTATGCCGCCGACAGTTGCCCCCGGCCTTATGCGGTGATACTTGGGATGAAGCACCCCGGTACCTGCAAGAGCGATAATCCGCTCACGATCATGGAAACCGGTGCCAAAGAGTCTTCCGAGGGCCACAACATCCTGAATATCAATAGTCCACACCACCTCACCCTTTACCACAGGGTCCAGGTGATGTATCTGAACTCCCACATTGCCTGCAGGGTGAGGGCCGGCAAAGCGGTGCACCTCAACATTCTGAAGGTTATCAAGCTCAGGCACCCTAAGGCTCCCGGCCTCACGGGAGATATGAATCTTGCCGTCAGTGAGGCGTGAAAGGGCATTTATGCCTGTCTGCAGATGATTGCCGTGGGTGTTGGCCATGATGAAATCGAGATCCGGGGCAAGCGGCGCCGTGTCAAAAGCGGAGATGAATATCGCCCTGGGAACAGTATCGGGCCGGGCCACAATGTGATACGGCCGCTGCCTTATCACAGTCCACATCCCCGAACTGAGAAGCTTTGCCCGGACCTCTTCGCGCGTCAGCTTCATAGGATCAGCGGCGCCAAAGTCAATCCTGTCACTTCCCGCCTGGTCTATCACCACCTCTGTGAGAATACGCTTTTCGCCGCGGATGATCTCCCTGACCACTCCGCTGACCGGTGAGACAAATTTAATTTCCGGGAAGAGCTTGTCATGAAAGAGCACGCTGCCGGCCCTCACTGAAGTGCCTTCCTGAACCTCAAGCCTGGCAACAAGACCCGGGAAGTCGGCAAACCTCACTCCAAAACGGGTCACAGCCGTCTCCGGAAGGAGAATCTTCTCCGCCTTGCCGGCCAGCTTGATATTCAATCCTTTACGTAATCTGATCAGTTTTGACATATATTGATTAAGACTTAATTCCTAATGCGACTGCAATTATAGCACATTGTTAATACATTCACAGTGAGAGATAATAAAAATCACTTTCCTGATTTTTTATCGGGTTATATACAGTGCGGCAGGATATTTGTACTTTAGCCCTAAATTATTGATAATGTCCGGAAATTTTATAACAATAAAAATATTAAGTTTATTGATATCATGTCTCTTTATCTCAACCTTTTCTTCGGTTGCGCAGGATTTTTCTTCCGTTGAATATGCTGCAACAAATGTGAAAAGCATTTCGTATGAGAAGAGAGGATCGAGCCTCGAATATCCCTTTATCCAGACCGGTGCCGGCGAGGAGATGACCCTGCATTTCGATGTCATCGATGGCGACGCCGCGACGCTATTGTATGGAATAACCCACTGCGACCGCGACTGGAACAGGAGCGATCTCTTCACCAGCGATTATCTTGAAGGATACGCGGAGAACCAGATCACCGACTATCTCCCCTCTTTCAACACCAGGGTTAATTACACGCACTATTCGCTGAAGCTTTCCCAATGATGATATTCAATTCCTTGTCTCCGGAAACTATGTCATTACTGTATGGGCTCCTGGAGAGCCTGAATCTCCGCTTCTCACCAGGCGCTTCTTCGTGAGCGAAGGGAGCTCCTCAGCCCAGGTTGTCTTCCACAGGCCCATGAAGCCAGGTACCACGGAGACGCATCAGCAGCCGGAGATAACAGTATCAACCGGCAGACTCCCCCATAACGGACCCTTACCGGCAGATGACCATCACCATTATGCAGAACGGCCGGTGGGACAGGGCCAGGACAAATCTCAGGCCGGATTTTGTCGGAAGCGGAAGGCTTGAGTACAACTCCCTGTCAGACAATACGCTGATGCCGGGTGGTAACGAATTCAGGTTTTTTGACATAAAGACCGTCAGGCAGGTAAGGCAGAACGTCAGGGCTATAGAATATGTCGATGGCCTCTACCAGGCTTTTCTGCTGCCCTCGGATGACAGGGAGTTCAAACCCTGGTTTGCCAATGATGATTTAAACGGGAAGTTCGTGGTGGCAATGGAAGAGAGCAACGAGCCCGACAGGGAGGCAGACTATGTGACGGTATATTTCACCCCTTCCCTCCTATAACGAACTTCAGGGAGGCTCTGTCTATGTCTCGGGATCGTTCACCGGCTGGTCATACGGGCCCGCCAACAGGATGACATGGAGTGCAGCCAGGGGATGCTATGAGGCATCGATGCTTCTAAAACAGGGATGGTATAACTTTGAGTATGCCTTTGTGCCCTCCGGGAAAACCTATCCGGAAGGAGCCCATTTTGAGGGCAGTCACTGGCAAGCCGAGAATGACTACCTCATCCTCACCTACTTCCGTGATCCGACAAAGCGCTATGACCGGCTCACAGGGGTCACCATGGCAAACACAAGAGCCAGGGAGTAGGCAGTAGTCTTCAGTCCACAGTCCTCAGTTTGAGGCTCCGACACAGGAGGTGACTCAATCCCGTCCACGCAGTGTCGGGACTTCAGTCTATCAATAAGTTACGACTGCTGACTGTGAACTGCCGACTGATTTTGACTGCTGACTGATTTTGACTGCTGACTGATTTTGACTGCCGACTCCCTACTCCCTACTCCCTTACGCCTAATGTCTCCCATGCACATCAATACCATACAGCATATAGAAGGTATGCTCCAGTGTTTTGACAATCTCGGCCATGTATTCATGCACAGCCTTAACTGAACCCGGAAGCGTATAAATCAAGGTGTTGCCTATTGTTCCTGCCACTGCGCGGCTCAGGAGCGCCCTGGGATTCTTTGTCCCGTATTTGACCCTGATCTGCTCCATCACTCCGGGAATCTCCTTCGTGAGCATGGGCTTCACAACATCGGGGGTGATGTCACGCGGGCCTATTCCCGTTCCTCCGGTGGTGATGATCAGGTCATTCACCGGTTCAGCCGTGAGGGCTGCCTTCAACGCCACGGCATCATCTGGCAGGACTGTGGTTATGATCTCATACTCCCAGCCTGCGGCAGCCATGACATACCTTACGTACTTGACCACAGCCGGGCCGCTGAGGTCTCTGTAGGTACCGCTGTGAGCCCTGTCACTCAGGGTGATAACGTTAACCTTGAATTTTTCAGGCAATGTCATGCTTCTCTTTTTTATTGAGTTGGATATCTGTTATGGTCATCGTTTTGTCAACGGCCTTGCACATGTCATAAACCGTCAGCAGCGCCACGGTCACCGCCGTCAGCGCCTCCATCTCCACCCCAGTGCGTCCCGTGCAACGCACCGTGCCCACGGCGGCAATGCCCTTCGCGTCAGCCTCAAGCGTTACCGTCACCTGGTCAAGCGTTATATTATGACACAGCGGTATCAGTGATCCGCACTGTTTTGCGGCCTGTATGCCGGCAATCTCAGCCACCGTGATGACGTCGCCCTTTTTCATCATGTTTTCTCCCACCAGCCTCAGCGTCTCAGGAAGCAAGTTTATCCTTCCTGAGGCTATGGCAGTGCGGTACTGTACCGTTTTTCCTCCGGTGTCAACCATATGCGCCCTGCCGCTCGCGTCAGTGTGTGTCAGTTTTATCATTGGTCATCCTCCTATGTTGTAAAAACCGTTTAAGTGATTTGCCGTTCCCCTTTCAGGCTTGTTTGCCAGCGCCCTGCTTATTGCCTCCTTTGCACCCAGCTCTCTCACGCTGTAGCCTGCGTCGCTGAAGAGGCACGGCTTGACCATTCCCTCGGGCGTGAGACGCAGGCGGTTGCACCTGGCACAGTGCCCGCCACTGCCGCCGTGCACCACCGAGAATGTTCCCGACACAAGGTCCATCTGTCTTATGAAACGCACCTCCAGTCCCTCTCGCATGCAGTAGTCTGCAACGACGCGGGCGTCGACCTCATCCGGGGTGCTCTTGATGACACAGTTTATCTTGACAGGCCTCAGCCCTGCCTCCTGCGCCGCCGCAAGGCCCCTGAAGACATCAGCGATATTGCCACCCCGGGTGACATACCTGTACTTTTCGGCGTCAAGGGTGTCAAGGCTGATATTAACTCTCATCAGGCCGGCGGAAGCCAGCCCCGGCGCATAGTCAGCCAGCAGGATTCCATTGGTGGTCATTGACAGATCGCTGATACCTTCAATCCCTGAGAGCATGGCAACCAGGCCGGTGACCCCCTTCCTCACCAGCGGTTCGCCGCCGGTGATCCGTACCTTGGTTATGCCGGCCCCAACAGCCACGCGGGTAAAAGCGGTAATCTCATCATAAGTCAGAATATCCTCATGTCTCAGGAGTGTCACCCCCTCCTCAGGCATGCAGTACCGGCAACGCAGGTTACAACGGTCAGTGACCGAGATGCGCAGGTAATTGATATATCTCTCAAATCTGTCTAACACTCACCATCTCTCCCTTTTGTATCCAGCTCTGTCCGCGCGGTATGGTTATCAGACCCCATGCGCCCGTCAGTGCGGTAATATGTCCCGAACCGTGGTACTCTACCGGCAATGCCTCTCCGCCCGGGGTCACCGTGAACGGTATCCACGCCAGTCGCTCTGCCCTCTTGCGTGAGTAGTCGGCTGCCAGCGGCATCAGCATCCTGGCCTCTTCTGCTGCCACCCCGGTCATTTTATCGAGGAACGGTCTGACCATCACCTCAAACTGAACGAAGGTGGAGACAGGGTTGCCTGGCAGGCCGAAGACGGCCTTCTTCTCTCCGGTGCAGAAGGTAAGTGGTTTCCCTGGCTGCATGGCCACCTGGTCAAAGTGGATGGTAAGCCCCAGTGTACGCATCACCTTTGGAACGAGGTCATAGTCGCCGAACGAGACGCCGCCTGAGATGAGTACCACGTCGTTCTCTTCCACCGCCTTGCGGAGCAGTTTTTCTATAGAGGCCTCCTCATCACGGGCGATGCCGTAGTATTTGCCGATGGCTCCTGCCCTCGTCACCTGGGCCATCAGCTGGGAGGCATTGCTGTTGCGTATCTGCGCCCCGGAAGGAGTGCTGTCAGGCTCAACCAGCTCATCGCCGGTGCTGATGACGCCCACCCTGGCCCTGCAGCTGACAGTAACCACCATGGCCCCGACCATAGCCATGACCGCAATATCCTGAGGTTTTATGTAACGCCCGGCCTTCAGCACCGTCTGGCCGCTGTAACAATCCTCCGCCGCCTTCGCTATGTTATCATTACCGGGTCTGCCTGTGAAGATGACCCGTCCTCCCTCCTTCTCCTGCGAGTGCTCAAGCATGAAGACATAATCCGCTCCTGCAGGCAGGGCGGCCCCTGTCATGATGCGCGAGCAGGTGCCGGGAGCTATTGTTTTCGCGGGCATGACACCGGCAGGAACGGTCTCAAGCACGGTAAGCTCCCTTCCAAGGTCTTCATGACGGCATGCATATCCGTCAACGGCGCTCTTGTTCCACGGTGGCATGTCCATGTCACTCTTTACAGGCTGGGCCAGCGCCCTGCCGGCAGCATCACTGATCTTTACCTCCTCTTTCCCCGTACGGAAAGCAGCTTCTGTTACAATCCTGTAAGCTTCTTCAAATGTTATCATGACAATTCAGTATTCCTTTTTCTCCTCCCCTTCACCTACGACACGCAGGGCCTCAGGTCGGAATGAAACAATGACCTTCTCTCCGGTGACGAAGCTGTTCTCTTCCATCTCACGGTGAGTGACGTCAGCATAAAACAGATCCCCGGCGTTAACCGTGATCTCGTACCCGGTGGGTGAGGGCACCACGTCATCAATGACGCCGTGGATGTTGTTGATCTGTATCCCGGCTGCTCCCTGCCTCGACAGGAGGACCTCACTGCTCCCGATTATCAGAAGACCCGCTGAGGGATAAGTACCCTTCGGGAGCTTGAACCTGGTCCGTTTTTCCGTCAGGCCCGAGCAGCTTTTATATGATGTGATAAAGGTTACCCTGAAAAAGTTCTTGATCCCGGCATAGCGGGCCACGAACCTGTTGACCGGGTGGTTGAACACCTCCAGCGGCGTTCCCTCCTGTATTATCCTTCCGTTATGCATGACGCCCACCCTGCTGGCAAGGCTTATCGCCTCACCGAAGTCGTGCGTGACATGGATTATTGTCTGTCCGTTACGGTTCAGCCGGCGCAGCATCCTCCTGATGTCGTCCTTGAGGCTGGCATCCACTGAAGCCATCGGCTCATCAAGGAGAAGTATCTTCGGCTGCGTGACAAGTGTCCGTGCCAGAGCCACCCTCTGCTTCTCCCCTCCTGAGAGATTATTGGGCTTGCGCAGCAGCAGGCCGGTGATGTTCATCTCCTGCGCGGTGCGCTGAACCCTGTCAACCCTCTCCTTCAGGCTCATTTTCATGATCTTCAGGGGATACATTATATTATCCTTAACGGAATAATGCGGAAAGAGGGCCAGATCCTGGAAGACGAGGCCTATGCCTCTCTCCTGCACTCTTTTATTGGTTATCTCTTCACCCTCAAGGAATATTCTTCCGCTGTCAGGCGGAGTGAGTCCGCATATGAGCTCGAGCAATTGTGTCTTGCCTGCCCCGGAGCGGCCGAGCAGGACGTAATAGTCGCCCCTGGCTACCTCCAGCGATATCTCTCTCAGCGAGAAAGAGTCGATCCGTTTGCTGAGTCTCTCAGTCCGCAGCATCATCCTCCCTCCTGAATAAAGGGCGCCGTTCTGTCGCCAGCACCCTGAAAAACACAAAGAAGACCAGCGCCATCAGGATAAAGATTATTGATGCCGGCCGTGCCGCACTGATGCCGTAGGTATTGAAGCGGTCATATATCAGTACCGGCGCTATCATGGGGTGGTAGGCGATGATGACCACTGCCCCGAACTCGCTCATGCCTCTGGCGAACATCATTATGAAGCCTGACACCACCGACCGCCACGCCTGCGGCAATGAGATAGTGAAGAAGATGCGCGACTGTGAGGCGCCGAGCGTCAGGGCTGCCTTCTCCGTCCGCTCGGGGACAGCTGCAAAGCCATCGCGGGCGGCGTTGATGAGGAACGGCAGGCTGACGAAGGCCATGGCCAGGGCTATGCCGGCACCGTTGTTGACAAGCATGATGCCGGCCTTCTGTGCCACACCGCCCAGAGCACCGTCGCGGGAGATGAAACCCAGAAGAGCTATGCCCGCTGCCGTGTGCGGCAACACCACCGGCAGATCAATTATACCCTGCACAACCTTCTTTAAGGGGAAGTTCCTGCGAGCCATGATCCATGCCAGAGGAACGGCCCCCATGGCAAAGATGATGGTCGCTGAAAAGGCTATGGCAAGAGTGTACCATACGCTGCGTCTGACAACGGGATCAGCAGCTGTTGTCCTGACCTCACTGAAGGATGAGTCGAGAAACATGCCGGCCAGCGGTGCAATGATAAAGAGAAGCACCAGCGATGCAAGGATTGTGAATACCCAGTTGAAGAGCGTATGGCCTTTCATCGTGCAAGAGCTAATCGGTGACGGTCATCAGATATTTCTTAAGCGGCAGAGGTACAACGGCAGCGTTGTCGGCCACGGGGGGAATAAGAGGATCCTGCCCGCAATCGCTGAATATCCTTAATCCCTCTTCGGTTAACATAAAGGCGAAGAACTTCATTGCCAGTTCTTTATTCGGAGCTCCGTCCATGACGGTGCCCGAATAGCTGATATAGTCGCCCCTCACTTCAGTGCGCAGGCCGGGCGCCTCTCCGGGGATCATGTAGAAGACTGAGGCATAATGTTCCCTCATTGCGGGAGATGAGAGGTTGATCTCATCCGGCAGCTCCAGATAGGATAAACCGTGCTGCACGGCAACCGACCTGTACTGGAACA
The DNA here is from genome assembly GCA_034522515.1 of Bacteroidales bacterium. Taxonomy (GTDB): domain Bacteria; phylum Bacteroidota; class Bacteroidia; order Bacteroidales; family VadinHA17; genus SR-FBR-E99. The sequence goes on from JAXHLF010000014.1 coordinate 60,983, forward strand.
TATAGTCGATGACGCCTGTTTCTGCCAGTGCAATGAGGTCAACTTCCTTGGGCCTGATGTAATCCGTGTCCTTGCCCAGAAGCGAGTCTGCCAGCCCGCCTCTGCCGTAATGCTTTTCAGCCAGCCTGGCGGCGAAGACGGTTCGGTAACCGCACGGGTCGGCGTCAGGGTCGGCCCTCCCGATGATGACATCATCCCTGAGGAGTATGTCTGCCCAGTTGTCCCCGCGGAAGATCGGGGCGTACCTGGCCTCCGGCCTGTACGCTATCACAATCTCATTGGTGGCAAAACGGATGTTCCATGAGGCATAGCCTGGGATGAGCATGCTGCTTATGACTATATGGTCGGCAGAGAGCATTATGTCACACGGCTTCCCAAGGTCGGTGATCTTGCGGGCCGAGTGGAGGCTGCCTGCCGCCTCGGTGAGTATCCTGACGCCGGGATTGGCTCTCTCGAAGGCTTCGGTGAGCTTCCTGACCGGAACCGATAGGCTGCCGGCATGAAATATGATTATGTTCTTCTCACCTCCGCCACCACATCCTGCAAGGGTTATAAGGAAGACAAACAGGCAGAATAGGGTTCTTCTCATCTCCCGCCGTTGATTTCGTTGACGCGGTTGAAGAAGACCCTGGCTATGCTCTTCATGGCTATGTCGGTCTCATGGGTGAGACTGTTGTATGCCCTCACCAGCTGTCTCCCCTCTGCGGAAAGGAGTGTACGGCCGCCTGCAGCCCCGCCGCGCCTCTTTTCCGTCAGCCGGAAGCCGAGATGTTGCTCCACGTCATTAAGCAGGCCCCATGCCTTGCGGTAGCTCATGCCCAGGTTCCTCGCCGAGGCGGTGATGGAGCCGGTACGGTCTATGTCAAGCAGAAGGGCAAAGCCTTCACCGTCAAGTATCCTGTCACTGCCGATTGTCTCAAGCCACATGTCATACCTGAGAAAGATGTCGTAATAGGGTTGCCCCTTGTGTCCGGCCATGGCTATAATGTTTTACTTGTAGATGCACCTGTAAGCGGCGGGCTGTGACAGCTTCAGCTTAAAGCGCGCATTGGCCGGCACCACGAATGTCTGGAAAGGGGAATAGGTCTTCCACCCGGTCTCTCCGGGCAGCATGACTGTCATTGAGCCTGAGACCACCGTTATGTATTCCACCGTGGAGGTGCCGAACTCGAAATCGCCCGCGGCCATAACCCCTACTGTGACGCGGCCATCCTCGTTCTCGAGGCCATCGACTTGACATTACCGTCAAAATACTCATTTACCTTTATCATATCCTTCTTTAAATTTCGGTCAAATTTACATCTTTTGCATAACGCTCGCAAATTGCAAATTCTGAATATATTTGCATGACATTTGCGATAACATGAAATACAACAAACCAATTCGGAGGTTTCTGGAGCTTGTCAACCTTGAGAGCGACCTAGACGGATTTGAGAACATTCATGAAACCATAGAGAATGAGCTTGTCTTCAAGGGCACGAACCTATGGATCCTGATCTTTGCCATCCTGGTGGCCTCCGTAGGACTCAACATGAACTCCACGGCAGTTATAATAGGCGCCATGCTCATCTCTCCGCTCATGGGTCCCATCAATGGAATAGGATACAGCATTGCCACGTATGATTACCCCCTCTTCAGACAGGCCCTGAAGAATTTCAGTTTTGCAGTGCTGGCTAGCCTGGTGGCCTCCACCGCCTATTTCGCCATCAGCCCCATCTCCACGGCGCACTCTGAGTTGCTGGCCCGTACCAGCCCTACCATCTACGATGTGCTCATCGCCTTCTTCGGCGGTATGGCAGGGATAGTGGCCATCACCAGCAGGAAGAAAGGAAACGTGATCCCCGGCGTAGCCATAGCCACAGCCCTCATGCCCCCTCTCTGCACGGCAGGCTACGGTCTGGCAACAGCCCAGTTCACATATTTCTTTGGCGCATTTTACCTCTTTACGATAAATACAGTATTCATTGCACTCTCAGCCCTGCTGATCTCCCAGATTCTGAAGCTGCCGATAAGGAGCACGATCGCCGAGTCTCAGAAGAAGAGAATAAACCAGATGATTTCACTCGTTCTTGCACTGGTGCTTATCCCCAGTATCTATTTCGGATACAAGCTTGTGCAGAAGGAGAACTTCGCGGAAAATGCGGCAAGGTATGTGGAAAACATAAGTGTTGTGGAGGGCAACTACCTTCTGAAGCATTCCATAAACTCCAATACGCGCACCATCAACCTGGTTTACGGCGGGTCATCACTCACCGAGGAACAGAAGGAGGAAATCCTTTCACATACCTCTGACTTCTCCCTTAAAGGTGTTGTTGTTAACTTTGAACAGGGTTTCTCCTTCACCGAAATAGCTACGAGAAACAACGAGGTTGAGACGCTTAAGGCAGAGATCAACCGCCTGAATCTGGAGATCAGGGACAGGAACGCAAAGCTCTCCGGAATCACTTTGAACAAGCAGAAAGGCCGCAGCCTGCTGGAGGAGCTGACCATACTCTACCCCCAGGTTTCCGCTGTCTCTTACTCTGAGTCGCTGAAATACTCCATGGGAAAAGCCACCCCTGACACCCTCTCATTTGTCACTGTCGGCCTGACCGGCAGCAGCCTGTCAGCCAATGAGCAGGAGCAAATTGAAAAGTGGCTCGCTGCACGGCTTAAGACCCGGAATATCAGGGTTTACATCGAAAAATAACAAGAATATTATGAAAATAACTGACTACCCGGCGTTAAACAACAAATGGGACAAGAAGGAGACAGAGAAGAAGACAAAGAAGATGCTGAAGGAGATTAGGTGAGCTGCAGCACAAGATGTACGCCCATGGCAAATACAGCATGATAGTGGTCTTGCAGGGCACAGATGCATCAGGGAAGGATGGCCTGACGAATGGTCTTCTGAGATATTGCAACCCGGTAGGCTTCGGGGTGTACAGCTTCAAGAAGCCGACTGATCTCGAGTATGCGCATGATTTTCTTTGGAGGGTACATCAGGTCTGCCCTGCAAAGGGGGTGATGCAGGTTTTCATCAGGTCTCACTATAAGGATATACTTGTGCCCACTCGTAGGCAAATACATCCCTGCCGACATCATCGAAAAACGGTATGAAACAATCAACATCTTCGAGAAGATGCTTGAGGATAATGGCACGAAGGTGCTCAAGTTCTATCTCAACGTCTCAAAAGAGGCTCAGGAGAAGAGGCTGATGGAGCGCATTGAGATGAAGGAGAAGCACTGGAAGCATAAGGACGGCGACTGGGACACCAGGGACAAGTTCGACGAGTATCTCAAAGTATACCACAATGTTCTCTCACGATGCAACGAGGTGCCGTGGCATGTAGTCCCGGCCGACAAAAACTGGCAGAAGCTCTACGCTGTCGCAGAGGTAGTACTCAGGACCCTTAAGGGCCTCGACCTGCAGTGGCCCCCGCTGGTCTCAGAGCGATTTAAGAAATAGGCAGAAGTCTTCAGTTTGAGGCTATGACACAGGAGGAGACTCAAACTGCCGACTGCTGACTGGTTTTCGCTGCCGACTGGTTTTCGCTGCCGACTGGTATTGACTGCCCGCTGGTTCTGGCTGCTGACTGCTGGCTGAAGACTGATTCTGGCTGACGACTGGTAGCAAATTCTACTTCAGCGGCACCACCCTCGTGAGTTTACCCGCCTTCCGTGATTCAAATTTGATATCAACGCTGCCTTTGCCGCTTACCAGGAACTGGTATTCAACCTTGCCAAATCCCGGCACCTGGCATAACTGAACCTCCGGTTTGTACTCCTTGTAGTTAACGAGGCCCATATAGACGTCCGTCAGCACGCCGCCGCTCACCACCTTCGCCCCGTTTCCTGTGACGCTCAGGATGTCAGGAGGATAGAGCTTATTCTTCATCGATGCAAAGGTCACTGAAGGCATCGCCCCCTCATTCACCAGCCGTACCCTGACACTCCACAGGTCGCCCTCAACCTTCTTCACCTCAAACACATCCATCATCACCTTCGGGGTGTACTGTGCGGTAAAGATCACCGCGGAGGCATTCCTGTGAACCAGGTCCTGCAGCATGAATGGATGGGGCAGGCGGCTGCTCATCTTCGACCATCCTCCAACCTCTATGTCGCCGTACAGCGGATGCTTGTAAGGCTTCCACTCTTTGAACAGTTCGCCCTGCGTTACGTTATCATTGAACAGCAGTCTCTGTCTCTCGGCCTCTGATGACTCGCCAAACATTGATCGCTCCTCCTGTTTCCTCATAAGCGTCCCGTCGAAGGTCTCCGTCTCCACCTGAAAGAGCTCGCCGACGAATGAATATGAACCCACCAGGTTATTGGTGAAGTCGGTGAAATCGCCATAGGTCGAATAGAGGTCTTTCCAGCTGATGAGGTACTCATAGCCCGGGACGATCTTTTCAATGTTATTTCCGAGATAATCGTACACTGAGATGTCTCCCTGTGGCAGCTCCCCGGCAGCCTTGAATGAGGGGCCTCTCAGGTACATTCCCCCGTTGTTGTGGAAGGCGAATACCATGATGATGTTCGGTCGTGCAAGCATCCATTCGGCTATGGCCTTTATGCCGGTTCCCTCAAAAGGATAGTTGCCTGCGCCCCTCTGAACATACGGAGGGTTCCAGTTGTATCCCCAGTTGCGGTTACCGTCAACAAACCCTTCGCTGTCCTCATTGACAAGGCCGTCGCCGTCGTTGTCGATGCCCTCCTGTCCCAGCCTTGTCCATTCGCCCTTCTCCCCGGGCTTGACGGCTATCATCAGCCTGCTGTCGGCGGGGTCAGTCCTGAGCCTGCCCAGCGTGTCCCTTATCCTCATGGTGGTGATGTGTCCGTCACCGTTGATATCATCCGGACCATCCTCGTCAAGCAGACCGTCACGGTCGTCGTCGACGGGTATCCTCAGTCCGCGGTTCGAGCTGGGAGTATTGGCATCTTCGAAGAAGTGAACCCTCCCATCAACATTAACCACCGGTATGATGTAGAAGACGTTGCGGTCAACTACATCGGTTATTTCCTTAAGTTTCCCGTAGTTGGTAAGCAGCCTGTTGGCCAGGTAGAGACACACCTCGCCTGCCTGAATCTCGTTGCCGTGGATGTTGCCGTCAGCGTATACGCCGGGCTTTGAGAAGGGCTCGCCCGTCTTCGGGTTGTTGATGGTAAGAGCCCATATAATACGCCCCTCCTCGCTCTTCCCTACCTGATCAAGCCTGGTGAGCTCCGGGTAAGCCGTATTGAGGGCCTTCAGCGCCTCCACCACCTTTTCATAACTGTAATAAAAGTCGAACCGCAGTGGCACCTTCACCTCCTGGGCCTGTATTAGCACGATGGCAAGAGCCGTCAGTGCCGCTGTCATGAATGATCTTTTTCCTCTCATGGCTAACCTCCGATAGTTATCTGTTCTGAATCGTTCCCGGCCTGTTTTGATTCCAGCCTGATTGTCAGGGTCCCTTTTTTAGGAGTCCTGACGAGCCACAAATACCTGGCCGATTTCATTCCGCCCATCTCACTGACGGGGGTCCTCTTTTTTCCTGAGAGGATCTCAATGCCGGCCCCCGCAAGGCTCATTATTGCCGGTGCGGGGACTTTGTTCCTTTTGCCCATGGCTGTGGTGAACGGCAGGAATCCTTCGTTCGTCACCCAGGCTTCGAGCTGGTATACGCCGCCTCCCTTTTCGGTCACTTTTACCTGGGCAATGGCCAGTTTCGGCAGTCGTTTAACAAGTTCAAAAACATAAGGCAGGTGCAGGTCAAGCAGCGAATCTACCATCACCGCCGGTGGTGTGTTATCGGTAAAGGGCGCGAACCCTCCTATCTCCACATCACCGAGCGTCGGATGCTTAAATGCTTGCCAGGGAACAAAACCCTCTCCTTCCATCCATTTGTCGGAGAAGGCAAGCATGGCTGCCTCCTTCGGGTCGCCTTTCTTCTCATCCTTCTTAGGGGCAGGCATCTGCTTCATCATAGCTGCCATCTGGGCCGGTTTCATCTGTCCGCCGCTTACGGTCCCCATAACCATTTTTGCGTTGAACTGCGGCGGGGCGCCACTCTCCTTCAGAAATGCAGCTATCTTATCCTCACCCAGTGCAAGAAACTCTTCGGACGACATTTTCTCCAGGGCCTCGATGGTGATGCCACTGCCCTCCTTCTTCTCCTCCTTTGGTTTGGGCAAACCCCAGAGATCCATTGTGAAGACAGGGAGGCCCAGATGGTAATATGCCCACATCTCGAATGATCCGTCCTCAGGTTGTGCCGGGTCAAACCGCTCCTCAGTCAGGCCCTTTTTCTTAAGGTACTCCTTATAATCAGATGAAATCTCATTGTAAAATGCGAGGTCCTCCTGCATGGGGTTCACCACGGCTCCCAGTCCAAGGAAGCTGGCAATCATGCTCTCATCAGCCGTCATCCCAGGGGGCAGCATAGGCTGCACAAACTCAATGATCTCATCCATGGTATATGTCCGGGAGACATCTATCCCCATCGCTGTTCCCATTTCTCTCGGTATCCTGATATTATCAGTATCCATAGAGCTTTTCCTGCCCCCCTGTGGAGGTGCCAGAAGGTAGTTGGTGGTGCCGAATGACAGTACCATTGCCAGCTCCGGATGGACGAAGGCGAACTTCAGCAGGGCTTCCGACTCTGGTGTTGATCCGGGGTAGAGGCCACTGCGCTTCCCAAAGCTTTTAAACAGGTGCGGGAAGTTGCTGTTAACATTGGTTCCTCCGGGAGGATCCTCATTGTATTGTCCGTCGCCGTCGTCATCGATGCCCTCGGTATAGAGCTTATAAATACCTTTCTCTCCTTTCACGGCATCAGCCCTGCGCATGAGGCGTGGTTCACCGTCGACGGGCACCCAGGTGCCGTCAAGGGTCTTCACCCTCATCTGGGTGATGAGGCCGTCATTATTGAGGTCGTTGTACCCGTCCTCGTCAGTCTGGTCATCGGTATCGTCATTGAAGGGTGTGGCATTACCGGGGTCTGACCATAGCGGGCTGGTGAAGTATCGTGCGCAGGCATCAGGGTTACCTGCCGGCACAATATACCACGTCCGGCCGGCCGACAGCGAGGCGTCGGCAAGGATGCGCGAGGCAAGCGACAGTGCGGCCTCGGTGGCAACAGGGGTGGTGCCCGTCATGTTTGCGGTGACAAGCACTGCCGGCACGGCCGGGCCCGCCTTGCCGATCTCAATCATCAGCATCTCGCGGCCTCCGGGGGTGACGGCCATCTTATGCACCTTCACCAGCGAGGGGGAGCTCTGACGCAGCTGCTCAATCCTTCGGTTCACATCGACCGGGTCACTGTACTTCCCGGTTGCCGTAGCCGGACCGGGAGTGGCGAACATGGCCGCAACAAGAAACATGATGCATCTCGCCGCAGGTAATTGTGTCATTCTCATTTACTGTAAGCTTTACGTTATTATAAATTTAAGAAATGTGTTTTGAAACAGCCGGTTTTCTATTTGATCTCTATACCAAACAGTTCCTTGTAGGACCGGGTAATATATGCATCGAGCCACTGATAATGCTCAAGTATCTTCTCCTTCTGCGGCTTCCCCTTTACGGTCATTGAGGCCATCATTTCAGCGGTCTTCAGGAAGATCTCATCCTCCGCCGGTTCAAGCTTCTGCAGGAATCCCGTCTTCTCCCCGTTAAGCAGGAGAGCCACGTTCATGTATTTCCCTCCCGAGCCGCGGGTGATGGGGAAGAGCTGGCGCTTGAGCGTCATTGCCGCGTCACACAGCGGGGCATGCATGTTCTCCTTCATACTCACCACCTGCGGCAGGCTCTTGCCGGCGCTGACCCACACCGGGACAGCCATTGCGGTCAGCGGGAAACCCGTCAGGGTCCACATCATGGCGTTGTCGGGGTCTTCACCCTTTGCTGCTCCTACGACCATCATCACTGATGCGGAGGAGGTGCGGGGTATGAAATCCTCGAAGTTCCTGAAGGTGGTGGTGGCTGCGTCAGCCGGCAGGTCAGCCCTAAGGTCGACGCCTGTCAGCGAGTGCTTCAGGTTGCGCGAGATGGCATTCACCAGGTACTGCGGATCAAGTTTTTTCTGTGCCAGGGCCAGGTTGAGGGCCTCGCTTGCGGCAGCAAACCTGATATAGCCTCCGCCAACATCCGTGGTGCCGGTGAACGAGTGGTTGGTGCGTATCAGCAATCCATATGGTGCCAGGGCCGGGTCATTGGCATCGATCTTTTTAAAGCCGAAGTTGCCTGTCTCATAATAGGCGGCGCCGCCCTTCGCATCGATGACACCGAAGTTGGCATCCACACCCAGGGGTTTCGGCATGTCAGTGAGCATCTTCTCAAAGTCGGCCAGCGTGGCGCAGCTCATCAGCGCCAGCTTCATCACCACACCCTCCTGGTCGGCAAATTTTGTGGTGTCGCCGCTGTTGTTGTTATATGCGGCCGAGTTAATAATGGCAAAGCCGGCGGAGTTAAAGCCTCCCAAACCTCCTGCTTCCATGATTCTTTCGAATCGACCAGTCCGATATACTGGTACTTGCCGTCGGTGAAGAAGACAAGCGCGTTATCGAGTGTGCCCGTATCACGGTGCTTGTACAGTATCGGCCTGCCGTCGGGGGTATATTTGCCTGACATGAGGAAGGTGGTACATGACCAGAGCTCTCCTGCAAAGCCGGCAGCGGCAAACAGGAGAATAATAAGTGTAAGTCTCTTCATAGGAGTACGAAATAGTTTTGTTAAAGGTATAGGTTTTTTACTCCGCTTCTCAATTCGCTCGGCGGCGTTATGATTTTTTAACCCCCGGGGTGGGTCATTAATCAGTCGGCAGTCAAAATCAGTCGGCAGTCGGCAGTTTGAGCATCCGACATGCAGGAGGAGGTTCAATCGCGGCCACGAAGTGTGTCGGGACGGCAGCCAACAGCCGGCAGTCAAAACCAGTCGGCAGTCGGCAGTGACAGCTTCACTTTATGGCAGACAGGTCATCCCGGGTACAAATTAAAATAAGACCACCTCATTATGATGGATAGAATTAATTTCACTGGATGTAATAAAATGTGTGACAAGAGCGTGAAGAAATATTCTGAGCAGGAATAATAATAATATGTACTCGAACGAAGGACAACCCGCAAAAACCA
>JAXHLF010000015.1:0-82433 GCA_034522515.1 Bacteroidales bacterium
CGTATTGCTTTCATGTTGTTGAGCACAAATCCGGTTCCGTAGCTGAGGCGAAAGCTCTTGACGATCTGGTCGTCGCAATGAGTCCAGAAATAGGTGAAGTCAGTGGTGACCCTGTCATCCAGGAAACGGCCTTCAAAACCGATCTCTCTTGATGTTGTGATCTCAGGCCTCAAGGTCTTGTTCGGGCCGGTAAACCATACTTATACCCACCACCGGTAAGGAACGTGGGTTCAAGCTGCGGATCGATCTCAAGTGGACCGGCATCCTTGCCAACCTGAGCTATCGATCCACGGATTTCAGATAGTTCAGGTATTTATTACCCTTGATGAAAGGCAGTTCGGTAAAAATGAATGACCCCTCGGCTGCCGGATAGAAATACTGGTTGTTCTCCACAGGAAGTGTTGATGACCAGTCGTTTCGTGCACGCACAGTCAGGTAGACCATCTGGTTGTAACCCAGTTCAACCTGGCCGGAGAGAGCCTGTATCCTTCTTTTGGTATGACGCTGTGATGAACTTATCGACAGCGGGTCGCAGTTGTTGATCGATTGGAAGTCAACCACGGCAAATTTCGTTCCGTAAGTCTTAGACGGTTGACACTGTTGAGCTGGTGATATCCTACCTGGGCAGATACCGACAGCTTGTCATTCAGAAAATCATTTACATATCCTGCCAGAACGTTCAGCGAAGGATCAGAGAAATTTGACTTGGAAATATTGTATACCCCTGTGCCGTCCTGATAAGTGTCATAATAGGGATGGCGGGTGGCGATGAATTCCTGAGACCCGACGTCCCATCCGATCTGGGCACGCAGGAAGGTATTCTCTATTGGAACCAGGGTCTTGCGGAGAGGTTTGAGAGGAAACGTCGATTCATCGTACAGTTTATTCTTGTACAAACCGAACAGGGGATTGATCAGGTCTCCGTCAAGATAATAGTCAGGAGTGCTCATGTGAGACCCATCCGGATCGAGCCATACAGACATGTCGTCAACCATCGGCCAGCGCATGGCCCTGTAGAGGGGACCGTCGGTTCCAAGCGGAACCTTGTTGTTCTCGGTTGATACATACTGCATTGTAGATTCAACTGTGAGCCACTTGGTGACTTCAGCCTTTCCTGAGAGCGAGAGGTTAAACCTTTTATAGTCAGAGGTCTTGATGACCCCCTGCTGATCAAGGGTTGATGCTGCAGCGCGGAGGGTGACACGGTCTGACCCGCCTTCAACGGATACGTTGTGCCTCATTGTATAACCGGTCTGCAGGATTGCGTCTATATTATCGTAAAGGGTCATACCAGGAACGTACTTACCGCCATAGCGTGTAATGTAATAGTAGTTGGTTGTCCCGTAGTAACCGTTGGTGTACTTATCCTGAAGCTCCGGCAGGCCGCACGCCTTATTCACGACCAGTTGCTGTCAGGAGACCTTTCCCCTGCCTGCAGTTCCTTTCTTGGTGGTTATGATGATGGCTCCGTTTGATGCATCTGAGCCGTAGAGAGCTGCAGCGGCAGCGCCCTTGAGAACGGTCATTGACTCGATGTCATCGGGGTTGAAGTCGTTACCGCGTGACGAAAGTCAAGAGAACGTCAACCGAAAAGTTCTAATCGTTGACAGCCATTCGACATTGGGTCGAAGGCGGATTTGTTCATCGGGATTACCGTCAAATGACATAAAGAGGCTGGTTCTTTCCCGAGGATCGAAGGTAATAGCTCCTTCGAGTACAACAGAACCTTTTATTGAACTTCCAGGAGCACCACTGGTTGTCCCGACGATCTATACCTGCAACACGTCCCTGAAGGGCCGTGATGAAGTTGTCACGACCTGATTCGATTATATCAGAGGCTTTGACGTTCTGAACTGATGAACCGACTGCTCGCGATACGCGCTTCATCCCGAACTCGGATGTGATCACCACATCCTCTATCATCTGAACATCCGGGTTAAGTTCCGCGCTTATCCTGTTACCCGCCCTGACGGTTACTTCGTCAGTCGGCTTATCCGCAGAGAGCTGAAGTACCAACACCTGGCCCGGAGCAGACACTGGATCGAGTGAGTTTGCGAATGGGTCGGTACTCGTACCGGTGGTGGTGTTTTTGATTATCACGTTGACGCCAGGCAACGTTTCATCCTGATCGAGAGCGTCTGTGACAGTCCCTGTCACGGTCTTAGGCTGAGCATAAATGCTTTGTGAAAGCATCAGTCCCAAAACCGCAAACAACATTAATAGTTTTGTTCTCATGTGATTGGATTTAGGGTTAAATAGTATTGATTAGGTTATATTGATGGCAGATTAAATCTTCCTAGTTACCGAAAGGCAAGATAGTAAGTTTTATTTAAAGGTTGTATTACATCTTATCACTTTTTTTTATTGCCAGGTCCTTAACCGTGCATGAGGGGAATGCCCAGTCTTTTGATAGTATACTGAACGGGAGACGGTTTTTCTCCGGTAGTAATATCAAATGATTTAAGTTCCTCCAGGGATTCATGAAGTGCATAACACGCTTCCTTGCTCGCTTATATTCCGCAAATGTCGGAAATAAGTCTTATCCCCCTGTCTTTCAGCTTCTTGTTAGTCACATCAACCCAACTCATCCAGTTGCCAAGAACTCTTCCCATTAAAACCATTGTTCCGGTTGAAACCGTATTCAGCACAATTTTGACTGCCAGCCGGTCCATAAGATTGAACACTGAATTCTGAGGAGAACATGAGATCTTATAGTCAGCAGCTTCATCGCATGTACCTATGATCATTGCCGACCTGCCCTGAAACTTTACAGCAGCCTGCTTGAAGGCAGCCTTGTAATTCTCATATTCCGGCCTTGACAGTTCAATACGGCTGATCACATTCACTGCAACATTGGGCATTTTGGAGGTGCGTGATTTGTCTTCTTCGTTCCCAATCTGAAATTTAAGTATTTGCGAAATATCGATCAGGGGCGGGTCCGATATCAGATCCTGCGGAGCCTTCATCTTCATGTATAATTTCGAATCCCACTCAAGGACATCTCGGGCACGCCCAGCACGTTCCACCCAGGCTTCGGGAGTAGGTAACAGGGGATTCCTGACAAATGCCCATGACAGTGGCGATACGGTATCGTCATACTTCCTGAAAGGCGGAAGCATGAATGTCGGAGAGCGCTCGGTGGTGTCAGTGAAGATATCGAGCATCAGAGAATTGCCATAATATGTAACAAGGCCATTTGCCTTATACATACTCTGTTCCATTTGAATATATTTTCCGATAATCTCACTGTTTTGGTCAGAGAACAGTTCCGTGAGCATTTCATTGTAGGCCACGGCATAGTCTGTATCCCTTATATTCAGCAATTCCAGTTCTTCAGCGGACAGTAGTTCCCTGAAATAACCACCCACGATTGATTCTAAGTGCAGCACCGGCAATAAGCTGTTCTGAAGTAGTAGCCTGCATTCTTGTGGAACCTGCAATTGCCATAGGTCCGCAGAAGAGGTCAAGAACAGTGACTCTCGGATCTTCGATCGCCTTTCTTGAGCGCTCAATGTATTTGCAAAGAATATCGGACGGATTATTGAATAAAAGGAATACTGCAGCACCGCGGTCAGCAGCCTCAGCCAGGGTCCCCAGAACTGAAGATGTCTCACCACCCTCGGTAATTGCGACCAGCATATCTCCTGCTGTAACATCCAGTTCCCTGACCTGCTGCCTGCCAAATTCCTCATAGTCCTCGAAATATCTCCACGGCACGGATAAGAGCATAATCGCCTCCTGTCATAATGCTGAAGACAGAGTTTTCAACATGTTTTACTCTTTCATAGATACCTGGGTGGATCTCCCGCAGATCTCTGAAGAAGCATCTCCAGAACGATTCCAGCAGTATGCTTAACCGGCCGGTAGCCCCGCATCCCGAAAAAATTATCTTTTTTCCATCTGAAATTGCCTTAACTCCGGCCTTTACGAGCCTTTCATACTCCTTCCCCCTGAAAATCCTTTGAGCCATGGGATATATGTCCATATCTACTGACAAAAGAGCTTTCACTCCATCCCGGTGCTTTCAGCAAAAATCCGGTCAAGGTTACGGGTTTTTGGATTTGCCTGCTCTGTAGGCAGCATACCAAGATGAAACTGCGTCTCATTATTCAGGAAGTGTTCAGCTTCCAAATGTGCTTTGCTATTCATCAATTATTCTCCTATCATAATAGTATTTGTCTGTTGGATCAGTCCTGGTGCTATTGTCGCCCCAATTTGAGGCATAGAGCTAACCCTTGTCAACACCCTGTTTTTTCTCTGTAATTCCGATGCCAGGTCTGTCAGGTATGCTGACCCTTCCGTCAACAACGGTCATTCCTTCGTATACATCATTGCTTATCAGCAGGTTACCGTCGAGGTCAGCCCAGTCGACCATTGGAGAGAGCTGTGCTGCAGCCGATACAGCGCATGACGTTTCTGTCATACATCCTATCAAAATCTTCATTCCCATCTGCCTTGCCATGGTTACCATTTTATAGGCAGCATTCATGCCCCCGCACTTCATCAGCTTGATGTTTATGCCGGAATAGATCCCTGTCATTGACATCATGTCAGTGACATTCTGAAGCGCCTCGTCGGCAACGATGGGCAGCGGGCTGCCTGCAGTGAGCCAGGCTATGTCATCCTTCTGCTCCTTAGGCATGGGCTGCTCAATGAAGAGGCAATTGTTCTCATTCAGAAAATGAGCCATCTCCATGGCATAAACCCTGTCTTTCCACCCCTGGTTTACATCCACGAATATCGGAACATCAGTCACCGCCCTTACCGTCTCAATCATCTCGCGGTCATTGTCTCTTCCCAGCTTGATCTTCAGCATTTTGAAGGCGCTGGCTTCGAGGGTCTTCTCGCGTACTACTTCAGCAGTGTCGATACCTATTGTAAAGCTTGTGAGCGGTGTCTTTGCCGGATTCAGTCCCCACAGCCTGAACCAAGGCTGCCCGAGAAGTTTGCCCGTAAGGTCATGCAGTGCGATGTCAAGCGAGGCCTTCGCGGCATAGTTGCCCGGCATCACGCCTTCAACATATGCAAGAATATCCTCCATCAGGAAGGGATCGCTGAACTGCTCAAGGTTTACCTTTGACAGAAAGTTCAGTACCGATTCGTGACTCTCGCCCAGGTAGGGAGGCATTGATGCCTCGCCGAAACCGGTGACGCCATCATACTCAATCGAGGTAAGGACCACCGGTGTGGTCGTCCTGGAGTTGGTTGCAACCGTGAAGACATGCCTCAGCTGCAGCTCATAAGGCCTGTAGCTCAGCTTCAGCACTCCGCTGCCCTTTGTCCTAATAATGCCAGTGCCTGATGCCCTTTCGGCCTGCGAGCTTGTACAGCCTGCTATTACTGCCCCGGCTGCGAGCCCGCCTATCTTGATGAAATCTCTTTTCTTCATATGTCTCTAAAAATACCAGCTATGCTGCGAAATACGAACAAATCCTTCTGCCGGAGGTACGCCTGCTCATCCGTCTGCTCCCTGCAGGATCTCAAGCAAATACTGGCTATAGTTTACCCTGGAAGAATCAAGACTGTCGCATCTTCACCATGCGCGAAGAGTGAATAAACTCACTGTCACCTATATACATGCCTGTATGGGTAATCCTTTTCTTTCCATCCCTGACCCTTCCGAAAAAGAGAAGATCGCCAGGGGCAAGAGAATCATACCCATTCTCAATACTTCTCTCCAGTCCGTACCTGAACTGTCCTGAAGCATCGCGGGTAAGTATCAGTCCTGCCGAGTAATAAATTGTTTTTGTAAATCCGCTGCAATCGACACCCTTGGTTGAAGTACCGCCCCACAGATAAGGAGTGCCGAGAAAGGTACGGGCAAATTTTATCATCATGTCACGATCGGGTTCAGCTTTCTCAGCCCATTCCCTGAAATCCGCCGCATCACTCTTTTTTACAAAACCCTCTCTCCCGTCAGGCAGCATGACCTTGAAGAGCTCTCTCTGTTCACCGGTTTTCTCGAGAATGACCCCGAAAACTATGTCTGAAACTGTCATGCCGTCAGAGTCAGGTGATCACGCCAGTGTTCTTCATGTATATCAGTCTCCCACTGGTCTTCCAGGCTACCAGTCCGCTGTCACTCAGTTCAGCCACCGGATCGTCGGTCCATCCGAGATAGGATTCAGGGGTCTGCACAAGCAACCACCCACCCCTCTTGTTCAGTATCTTAACAGGGGTGCCCATCAGTACCTGTGTCACCATCTCCGCAGCGTGCGAGGGCCTGGATCTCATATTGCACACACTGACCGTGACCAGTCCCCACGGTTTGGTTACAACCGCCGGGTCAGGCAAAACAGTGATGCTGTCAGTGAAACTGTATCCCGACCTGCCGAGCAACGCAAGGATCTCTTCCTTCGCCCCTGGCAGATTTGTTTCACCTTTGACAGTGATGCTTCCGCCCTCTTCCATGACCATATTTATGTCACAAAGGGCTTCTCCGTGCTGGGGTACCATGACAGCTGCGATCGAATCAAGCTGTTCCTGCAGATCGGCAGGGACCTCTTTTTTCTGGCATCCGGCAAGCTGAATCACACATAATAAGAGGATAAGGTAGTTTAGTGGCTTCATAAAAGTTGTATTACATCTTACAAATTCAAAAATAAATATTTATCATATTCAAGTCAATAGAAAAATGAATTTATTTAATTTGTCATACAGATTTTTTTTTAACCATCTTTAAGAAGCTTGTATTATTACCGAAGTAAATTGAGACCGATCAGGGCTGAACCGCTTCGCCGGTTCTTTAATAAACAACTTTAAAAAACTACATATGAAGACATTAGCCAGATCAATTACGGCAACAGGAGTCGCTTTCATGCTGACATTGGCCCTTACTGTGTCCGCCAGCGGCCAGATGGTTGAGACCGGACTTGAGAACCTCATTAAGAGTAATTATGACATACTGAAAGATAAGAGGGTCGGCCTGGTCACCAACCCGACAGGGGTTGATCGCTATCTCAGATCAACAGTTGACCTTCTCTTCAGAGCCCCTGATGTGAAGCTGGTGGCATTGTACGGCCCTGAACACGGCGTTCGTGGCGAGTTCACCGCCGGGGAGTATGTTGATTTTGAGACCGATCCGTCGACAGGCCTCCCTGTTTACAGTCTCTACGGAAAGACCCGCAAGCCAACAAAAGAGATGCTTAAGGATATAGATATAATGGTGTATGACATCCAGGACATCGGGTCAAGGTCATACACCTTTATCAGCACACTGGGACTGTTGATGGAGGCTGCCGCAGAAAACAATATACCCGTTGTAGTACTTGACCGGCCCAACCCGCTCGGCGGTATCCGCATGGAGGGTGCCCTTACCCGGCCCGGCTTCTTTTCTCGTTCAGTCAGCCAGTTTGCCATACCTTATATACATGGCCTCACGGTAGGTGAGCTGGCCATGCTTCTCAACGGTGAAGGAATGCTGGCAAACGGCGTTATGTGCGATCTTCATGTGGTAAAGATGAGCGGCTGGTCAAGAATAATGTATTTTGAGGAGACAGGACTTCCATGGGTACTATCTTCTCCTCACGTGCCCCACAAAGACTCCCCCCTCTACTATCCTGCCACCGGTATTGCCGGTGAACTCTATGCCGTAAGCATCGGCGTGGGTTATACCATCCCGTTTCAGACTTTTGCCGCAGAATGGATCAACGCCGACAGCCTGACGGTAAGGCTGAATAATCTTAAACTTCCCGGAGTGATCTTCAGACCCATTCATTACAAAACCCTATTACAGCACCTCTGCAGGGCAAGATGGTCCACGGTGTGCAGATACATCTCACCGACCCCTCCGTTGCCCCCCTTTCACTTCTGCAGTTTTACATCATGCAGGAGGCTCACATCCTCTGGCCAAAACAGGACCTTTTTGAGATGTGCGACCCTTCGCGACATTCGATGTTCGATAAAGTATGCGGAACCGATGAGGTGAGAAAGGTTTTCGCAAAATCGTTCAGGGTCAGTGATATCATGGGTCTATGGACCAGTGACATTACCGGATTCAGGAAAACGGCAACGAAATATTTCCTTTACGACTGACTTACTGGTCGAGGATCGGCCATGCCACTCCTGCGGAGTTGAAATGTGAATGTTCGCCTTAATCCTGCAAGCAGTAAGCCGCTATACGACCTTTAGTCCCGCAGGGGTTAACTGCTCGCGGCCCCCGGAGGGGCTAACTGTTTGCAGCCCGCTCAGAGCCCTGATGATTTGCAGCCCCCGCAGAGCCTGATGATTTGCAGCCCCTCAGAGCCTGATGATTTGCAGCCCCGGATAGGCGAACTGTTTGAAGTATATTAATGCAGGATCTCCCCCTCAACGCTCTTCTCGAGCTCACGGGCATGCTGCAGAAACTCGTTAATATACATCTCCCTGTAATAGACCATCCCGTGCGTCCCCCTGATCTTGGGGCTTTCATTCTCGTAAAAGAAGTCCTTGCCAAGGATCAGCTGGACCTGCTTGAACTGCTCAACCCACACCTGCTGCGAGAGATCACTGAACGGTCCGTCATATGCAGGGCTGGGGAACGAGGCGTTCACCTGGCTTACGTAACAGTCGCGGAACGACTGGTTGAGGACTGCCATGGAGTTAAGCGACACCGGCACAAACACGTTGGCCTCGAAGGGAAGGAACCTGAACCATACGTTGCGGTACCCGATAATTCTAAGGTCTGAAAGATCCTTTTCCTTGCTCCATTGCCTCAGAGCCTCGGCTATCGCCTGGAGAACCTTGTAGTGAGTGTCAGGTCCGGATCCTTCGGGATCGAAGGCGAGGCTGATGACTGTGGGCTGTATCCGCTTGAAGCACTGCAGAATCGGCTCCACATCCCGATTCCGGTCAGGCTGCTGGGTGAATATGTCTCCCGTATAGAAGCCCAGTCTCAATGCTCAATATTCCTTACAGCAGCCGCATCGTGTGCCCAGACCAGCTCCTCCTCAAACTCCCTGAACATGCCCTTAAGTCTTTGTATGTCAGGCGGATACTTTTCACCACTGGAACTGGCATTTATCAGATCGGTATTCTTCCGGAGCCGGGCAACAAGTTCATCCTGTTGATCTCAGCCGGTAGATATCTACCATTGCCCTGACGATCCTGTGGCATAACCCCCTGAGCTTGCCTGCCTCATCCTTGTCGGCCACCTTGTCAAGGTAATGGCTCACATCCTTATCCCACTTGTACTTATAACCTGTCTCGAAAAAATCGGGATAACCAAGCATCTGTATACTTGCCTATGGAGATGAGCCGCAGCGTCTCCTCAAGCAGGCCGAGGAGCATGGTGTTTGTAACGGCCGTAAAACCGGATGTCAGTATAGAGAAATGAAATTTGTTGGTGATCTCCCTCAACTGCGGTATGATGGCGGGGAAGATCCCCAGCATAATGTCATCATGGTGCGGGCCGGTGTGAAGAAGTGTATTGTGTTCCGCTCTCTCTAAGCCCGGCTTCAATCTTCCGCTTGGTTGATTCAATGACATCATTGACCCTTCTAAGGCTCAGGTCAGGGATAAGAGAACAGTATTCGTCGTTTTTAAGGTCTTCAATTATCAGCTTGTGGGCATACTTGTCAACCTTCTGGCAAAGATCATGTACAGCTCTCTCTGTCTTTTCAAAAGTCCATGCACTCTTACTGATATGTTCAATGTGTGTCATGCAACTGTACCGAGGCTCCTTCGGTAAGATAAAAACGGGCATTCTTCTGATTCTGAAGCACTGTGGCCGGGTAAAGGTTGTCAGGCCCGTTTTCCAGGGCATTCTTCACCACCAAGCGCCTTGGCATCACCGGCGGCAAAGATTGATTGAGACTGCATCACGATTAAAGGTGATAGTACCAAGGCCGATCGTTACACCAGCCTACGTCCTGAAGAACTTCAATGCCTCCGAGGTCACTATGATGCAGCCTGAGTCTCAAAGTTGAGTTGGCCGTGAGCCGTGTGGCGAGTGCGGTATAACTGCCCCTGGTATTGAACGCGATATGTCCGTAAGGGCCAATGCCTCCAAGGAAGAACCCAATGCCCTCCCAGTCCGCGGATATTCTTTCGTAGTTGGTGCGCAGTTGTCATATCCGAAATAATGAATCCTGTTGGAGCTTCTCAGTCTGGATTGAGCGCCTCCCTGTTCCTCAGTGACAGGTCAATGAGGTTGTCAGGGAAAACCTTCCGGAAGAGTGCTTTCCCCCTGCCGAGTGTTATATCCTCGGTATTAATGAGAAGGGCCTGCGACCGGATAAAGGTCAAAGCCGCCAATATGATATTTGCTGACATAGTCGAAGAAACTGTTGTGCTGGCGGGGATTGATGGGGTCGGATTCTTCATCGATCTGTACAAAATGCAGTCCTTCCAGCAACGGCTTCTCCTCCAGGAAGAGGCCGTTATCCTCACGTATCTTCTTCGCCTCAGGCTTATCCCAGTTATTAAGCAGGAACTGGGTCCACTTGATAAAATACTCGGGAGTCTTACCTGTGGGAAGACTGATCACTCCATTCGGATTGTCAGCCACCCATTCAAGGAACCTCAGTGCCGTAAGCAATCCGAGGTTCGGGAAATTCCTCACCACCAGGTAAGGCATTTTGCCTGTCAGATCTTCCTCCCCCCCGGAACGGTCGAAGAATACCTGCTCAACCTTGCTGAACCCTTAAGTATTCTAATTCCCAGTTTTAATCTTCTTTATCTACGAAAGGGCGTCATACATCACCTCCACGGGGTGTAATGCTTTCCTCCCTGTGCCGTCCGCTATGTGATGGCGGCATGATGTCCCCGGTGCTGTTATGACCGTATCTTCGTCCGCATTGCGGACAGCCGGGAAGAGCACCATCTCACCTATCTTCATGCTCAGGTCATAGTGTTCCTTCTCATACCCGAAGGCTCCGGCCATTCCGCAGCAGCCGTCGTTTATCTCCTCAACCATGTAATTTACTGGCAGTGATAGCATCCTGACGGTTGGTGCCGTTGAAGCTATCGCTTTCTGCTGGCAGTGACCGTGAAGCAGAACCTTCATGGGGTGGTCGGTAAACTGTTGTGGTGAGATATTGCCCCTGTCAATCTCCCTGCATATGAACTCTTCAAAGAGCAGTGCATTACGGGCAATGGCCCTCGCTTCACCGGCGAGGGCGCTGCCGGCAATCTCGGGGTACTCATCGCGGAAGGTCAGCAGCGCCGACGGTTCTATGCCCACCAGCGGCCGCCATCCGAGACAAGATCTCTGAGCATGATGATATTTTTTACAGCTATCTTCCGTGCCGACCGCAGCAATCCCTTGGATAGGAATGTCCGGCCACTCGCTTGTGGCGGTGGACGACCACATCGTTACCCCAAGCTTGTTCAAGCAGCAGCAGTACAGCCTTGATGCCGATATCACTCTCATTGTAGTTGGTGAATTCATCGGCGAAGAGGCATACGGCACCTTTCTGCCGGTAATGTCCTTTCTGCCGTTACCGCCGATACTGTCGTTCCTGCCGTTCACCGCACCGGCTTCCTCTGGTGCCTTCTCTCCCATCGCCCTGAGGGTGACCGGTGAGAGAGACGGAATAGGACGATTGACGCGAGAAACCCATCACGCGCTGGACAAAGCAAAATCCCTGTCAGGAAATTCGTTAGGCGACGCATCACCATCCCCGGTGCATAAAGCCTCGGCAGCCAGGCTATCAGCCATGCGCGGAAGGGCACATGGTGGATGTCATAATAGTGCTGGAGGAACTCTGCCTTCAGCCTGGCCACGTCTACATTGGAGGGGCACTCCGACTTGCAGGCCTTGCACGAGATGCAGAGATCCATCACCCGGTAGATCTCCTCATGGTCAAAGCGGTTCGCTTTATCCCGACCTCTGGAAGGAACTCACTGCAGGATGTTTGCCCTGGCGCGGGTCGACTTGTCCTCATCGCCCGTAGCCATGAAGGTGGGGCACATCGTGCCTCCCATGAGTGCGCTCTTGCGGCAGTCGGCTGACCCGCTGCACTTTTCAGTGGCGTAAAGCAGACCCTCCTCCTCCGGGAATTCAAAGACTGAGACCCGGTTCACACGGTCGCTGACCCCCTGCGGGATACCTCAGGTTATCGGTGATGGGAGGAGTATCGGTTGATCTTGTCGCGGATTAAAGATTCCATCGAATTCCCATGTCTTCTTAGCCTTCCTTAAGCAGATCCGTAGTTATGTGCACCAAGCATCAGCGGTATGAACTCGCCTCTTAGCCTCCCGTCGCACATGTTGACCGCCTCAGCGAGCCGCGGTATTGTTTTTCACGAGCCGGGCGATATCCTCCGCCAGGCTGCGGAAGGTGCGGATGTCGTCCGGGTCCTTGAGGTCGAGCAGCGAACTGAGGTGCAGCTCCCTGTAGCTATGTGGGCATAGTCAGGCACAACTGAGTCCGTGATTTCTCAAGCACCTCGCACCACTTCACGCGATGTAATCAGGGAACGAGCTCCGAGACAGCACGGCAGTGATCCTCAATCACCTGCACGCTCTTCTTCGTTTGCCGGGATGACCAACGCCGTAGCCCGGCCCGCTGAAGTTGCCGGAGCTCTGGCCATCTCGTCGGGAATCAGTCACAAGAGGGAAGTGAAAACCGTATCCGGCACTTGGTCATATCCTGCTCCATGGCTGAGCAGCCGTCTTGTTCAAATCCACAACCATCGGCCTTCGGTAATCTCAATTATAAGTATGATCTTCGGATCACCCTTCACGAAGAAGCGGTTCCGGCTCTGTTCAATATTGTCCTTCGTGCAGTTAAGAATATAGTCATCAATCAGCTCAATGGCGGCGGGGTTGTGGCGGAGAGCAATGATATTTGCCCTGACGGCATCCTGGAGGCTGTCAAAGTGAGCGCAGAGCAGCCCTGTCTTCTGTTCCGTCACCGGCACCAGGTTCAGTTTCATGGCCGTGGTGAAGGTCAAGGAGGCCTCCCAGACCCGGCAAGGAGCTTGCGGACGTTCAGCTTTTCGCCGTTGCCAGGTGGACGGGTACGTCGTCCGGCGGCGAGTCGAGGGCGTAACCGTTGTTGCGGCGCCTGAGTTCCGGATGCGGATACTCCTTCCTTATCTCCCCGGAATTGCGGCTGTTCGGAGGAGTGCATCGAGGAGGTTCCTGTATATACGTGTCTCGAGCGAGGTAAGAATCGCCGTCGCACCTAGCCGCGAACTCATCCGTTGTCAGAGCACCGGAAGTGAGCCTCCGAACCATCTGGAGAGGATGGCATAGTACTTCGAGGATATGGTTGCAACCTTCGCTTCCGTGTATGAGCGAATGGGCACCGCACGAGTTGTTGCCGAGCATGCCGCCCATGCCGACGACGGTTAGCCGTGAGGTCTCCGGCCCGAACTTGCAGCCTGATATCGACCGAGGTATAGTTCAGCTCCAGAAAGTATCACACCCGGCTCAATCTTCACCCAACGCTCATCACGATTGAATTCCAGTATCCGGTTAAGGTATTTCGATATGTCAATGACGATGCCCGGCCCCACCACCTGGCCCGCCAGAGAGGTACCGGCGCCGCGTGGTATGACAGAGGTGTCCCACCTGCCGGCCAGAGGCGAGGATCTTCTTTAATGTCGTCACTTCCCGCAGGGCCTGGTGCACCGCAAGCGGATCTCACGTATGCCCGACACATCTGCTGGCGTGGATCCGCTATCAGGTTGTTCAGGGTAAAGATCACCCTCCGGTCTGGCTATGAACTATCAAACCCTATAGCCTTTTCATTGACTGTCATCATCCAGGTGCTATATAGTGCTCTTCTTTCCGAATGCAGGGTTGATCTTAAGCAATGATACGGCAACCAGCGGCACAACACTGCAAATCATTACCCAGATGAAGAAGTGGTTGTAACCAAGCTGCTCCTGCAACCAGCCTGCAAACATTCCCGGGAGCATCATTCCCAGTGCCATAAAGCCAGTACAGATTGCATAATGGGCCGTTTTGTATTTCCCATCCGAGAAATAAATCAGGTATAGCATATATGCAGTAAACCCAAACCCGTAGCCAAACTGCTGACGAAGACACGCAGATGTTGATAATGAGCAGGCTGTCTGTATCAGGTGAACATACAGAATATTGCACTGCTCAGCAACATGCTCAGGGTCATGGGCCACAGCCATTTTTTCAGGCCGCCGGATGCTGCCACCACACCTCCGATTATGCCGCCCATCGTCCAGTACAGGATATGCCGATTGTTTCATAAAACAGACCGGCGACCTCCCGCTCAGCACCACCCTTCAATGGGGTAGAGCAGATAAACTTTATGGCTATCAGCAACTGTGTAGCTTCCACACAAACGGAAATTCAGCATGAAAAAGAGGCCACTGGTCTGTCAGGTTTTTCCTGGAAGAAGTCGCAAAATCTGCCGAACTCCCTGAGGACATCGGAGGGTTTAAGGTCTTCACGTGGTGCGTCGGACTCCGGTCTGGGCAGAACAAACCTGTGCCAGAAGCTCAGGACGAAGAACAACCCTGCCGAAACAAAGAAAGTGACTGCCCATGACATCGGGATATTACCCGACAGCCCCTCATAATTGACGGACGTACTACTGGTCAGTTTGGAGTCTGCCTGAAATACCATGTAGGCCGGTTTGTCCCAGTTTGATTCGTTGAAAACCAGATGGCCTCCCTGTACGAGGGCAATGCTCTTGTCTCCCTTTTTCAGGACGGTATTCAGGACTACCTTCTCCCCGGGTTCGGGTGAGCCGGAAAGCCTGACCGGTACAACTGCCACGCTTCCGGTTACTGAAGCAACACTTCCTCTCTCCTCCCCGAAGTTTTCCCTTATCCATTCCCCCAATGGTTCTGAAATCTTTGTCGCCCACCAGCCTTTGCTCTTGACTTTCAGCTCCTCAGCCTGCACAAAACCGTAACCCAGGTTTGAGGCCCTGACTGAATCAAGGAGAGTGTTCAGGCTGTCTCTGTCAACGGTTTGCGTGCTTATCTTCAGAGAGTCGTGTTCAATAAAAAAGTACAAATCATCTTGGCTCTCCGGCGCTGTGGCAACATGTGGCATCCCCAGGACAGTCTTGGAGTAGACAGGTGATGCCTCGATGAAGAGCTCTACGGGCTCCCTGCCTGAAGAGCTTTCAAGAAATCCGGCGAGAATCACCAGAAGTCCCTGCCCGGTGATTGTTGCAATCCTGTAAAAGGTACTGCGGATGCCCACATATTTGGCCTGCTGATTGGTATTCAGACCGAGCATGTAAAAACCGTCAGCCGCTATATCATGGGTAGCCGAACCAAATGCCAGCAGCCAGAAAAACGCCAGGGTGATCTTGAAAAAGAGTGATGCCGGAATTGTCAGCGCGATACTCGCAAAACCCAGGGCAAGGACAAGCTGCGTTATAACTATCCACCATCTTTTGGTCTTCAGCAGGTCAACCAGGGGGCTCCAAATCGGTTTTATCACCCAGGGCAGATACAGCAGGCTTGTGTACAGGGCGATGTCAGCATTGGAGATGCCCATTCGCTTGTACGTGATAACGGAAATAATGTTTACCGCAACGTAGGGAAGACCTTCTGCCAGATAGAGCGAAGGTATCCATGCCCATGGTAAAGAACGTATTTTGCTTTGTGCTGCCATGCTTATAACCTTTTAAAATTGTATCCCATTTTGGTATAAAAATCAATCAGTTCTCCCAGCCTGAGATAAAACTTGTCTGTCCTGCCCGGATCAGTCCCTGGATGGATGAGCACCATCGCACCGTTAAGCCCCCCGGCAGCACCCGCTTCAAAGGAAGCCAGTCGCTCTGCAAGAAACTCCGATGACCTGTAATTTGCCATATCGGGAGTGGTATAGTCGGCGTTGGTGCCTGTCCCCGGGGTGAAGTTGATGAGCGTCATCCCCGTCTCTTCCGTCCAGCGGCTTATGGCCTGATTGTACCACTCATACGGCGCAAGGAAGTACTGCGGTATCTGCTTTTTCAGTCCTGCCTTTTGCAGAGCAATGACATTGTTTCTGAGGTCAGCATTGAATTGTTCTTTGGTCACGAGCAGAGTATCGCGGTTTTCCCACGGCAAGTACAGAAGGTGCTCGTCGGAGTGGGGCCCGATGTAATGACCCCCCGTGATGATTTTTTTAGTGACCGCAGCAAAATTTTTGTTTCTCAGGAAATTACCGGTAAGGAAGAATGACCCTTTGATATTCCTGTCATCCAGCACATTCAGGATGTGGTCAAATCCTTCACCAAACTCATCGGCAGAGAAGAGCAGGTAGATGGCCTTCTCCTCAGACCCCTTCCTGATCATGGCGCCGTGAGCATCATATAGATCGCCGGCTGATGCCGTTTTCTGTTTCCTCCCCTCCTTCTCAAGCGTCGAGAGGTAATAGCTGAGGCTGGCTGTACCGTCGAGGGTAGGCTCGTTTGTGCTGTAATCACCAATGTCATCATGATATACGACGTTTCCGCCCTGGAAGGCAGCGTATGGATCGGTGTTAAGCAGGGTCAGGCCCAGGAGGCTCTCGTATATGCCTTTGTATATTGGCCCGTCAACAAGTCCGCCGGTGGTTGTCTGGCCAAGGAAGCGGGTTACGGCCGAATGAGGATAGAGCGGATAGTCGCCACCGGCAGGCAGTCCGCATATCATGGAGGTGCCCCAGGGGTTGCAGCCGAAGAGCCAGTCTCTCATGGCAGCCTCCATATGGTCATACCTCGTATCGCCGGTGGCCTCACGGTAGAGCCTGCACTGTGTCAGCGCGGCTGCCACATAGTTATTTGAACGCCGGACGAAGGAGATCTTCGCCTGGAACAGGTCACTCTGATCACGCCTGGACGATGGTTCCGGCCCCTTGCGCATGGTCTCAAACGTCCTTCTGAGATTGCTCGGTCCCTGATTTCCCCAATGTTTGCGTGGCCCAGGTTCACAAAGGGATAGAACTGGTAATGACGTGCCGTGTCTTTCTCAATCCACGGAGTGAAGGGTTCCAGTGTGCCCCAGTAATCGGCCTGCACCAGGTACTCCTTCTCTCCGGTAAGAGTGTATATTTCCCATGCCGCAAGCTGCATGTCGTCAACATAGTTGTCCTCCTCGTAGAAATATGGCGAGACATTGCACGCCGTCTGGGTGACGCCGAGGTCGGTCCGCGCAAATTCATACGCATCAATGGATTTTGCCGACAGCCTCTCAGCCATTTCAGGGTCACTCTTACCCGAGAATCTTCGCTCCCATGCCAAATACCGAGGCAAACTTCCCTGCCGTGGAAGAGACACCCTCTGTGCGGTTTTTGAACCTGGCCAGACCCTGTGGTTTGCCGGTCACGAAATAGACCGGCCTGTACGGCCCCAGTCCATAACCGGCTTTATCGAGGTTCGGCAGGCGGAAGCCCTGGTGGTCGCGGTCGTCAGCCACCTGGTTGTACATCACCCCGCTGTCGGGGTTCATCTTCAGCAGCCACTCCAGCCCCCATCTTACCTCATCAAGAATATCCGGTATCCCGTTGCTGCCGGGTAGCCCTGCCGCATCATGACTGTCGCCGTAGATCTCCGGAGCCTTCTGCCATGCGAACATCATCTGGTAAACCGAGTTTGCTGTTGTGGCTGTGTACCTCAGATGATCACTGGCATCATGGTAACCGCCAGTGACGTCAATGACAGTGCCTGAGAGGGTTGGATGATCAACTATCATCCCGTCATGCACATGGCAGGTATCCCTGAGAAAAGGGTTATAGCCACAGCGCTGTTGTCTTATATAGTTGAGTATGAAGTCAGCTGTTCCGTCATAGACGCCGGCACCGATACGGAATGTCTCAGACCGCGTGCGGCCATATAATATATAGTATCCTCCCGGTTCCGTCAGTTTTGAAAAATCGAGCCGGGCAGCGGCTGCCATGCCCCAGACGGATCCGTCATACAGTGTTGCGCCGCCTTTATAGACAGCCCGGTCTGTCAGAGCGTCACAGACGGTGAATGAAGAGGCTGCTCCCGGTTCCTGTGATATAAATACTGCAACCTTGACCGACCCCGGGAGATAACCCAGCTGGTTGATCCTTATCCAGGAATCTGCCTCTGCGCTCAAGACCGCAAAACTCAGAAGCAGAAGGGAGAGAGTCATTTTCACCATCTCAGTATATTTTTTGAATTGCGGCGTTGATAAAATAGTGGGAGAGTATGTCCCTGTATGAGTATCCTGATGCGCCCATCACTGCAGCCCCTATCTGGCAGAAGCCCACACCGTGGCCCCATCCCGCTCACGTGCGGGAATGTATGGTTCCACTTTCCACTCGCGGCTAACCATCTCCCCGGAGAATGCTGAGCTGTAGAGATGTGTCCGCGAGAGAGCTTTCCTTATCTCCAGCTCCTTACCGATGATCATCGTCTTCTTTTCACCGGTTATTCTTAGCCTGACTATGCGTCCGGAGGTGCCCCTTGTAAGTGGTTCCAGGGAGGTGACAACACCGAAATCGACCCCTGTTCGCTCCCTCACAAGTGCGCTCAGCTCACTCTGGGGTGTATGAGACCTTCCGCCTGTGTAGAAGTCACTTGTCTCCTGGTCGTAGTTGTTAAGCACCTGCGACAGGATATTCCTGTCAGAAGTGTTGCAGAACGCCTCCGGGTTTCCCCTGATCCATTCCACAGCATGCTCCTCCACAGTCAGGTCGGTGTCAAATCCTGCCGGCGGCTGACCGTTGTCAGTGATCTTCTGAAGGTATGTATGGCTGACCGGCTCCCATACATTTTCAAACAGTTCGGTGACACCGCCGCAGCACTTTGAGTATCGTGCATCGCATATATTGTCACCTGACATCAGCACTTCGCCGCTGGTCTCACGTACAGCATCCCGGACAACCTTTGTCGAAGCCCTGGTGATCCCTGGTCCAGTGGCCGTGGTGATCGGCACATACATCGAAATCCTTTTATGATCCTCCATATCTATCCCACCGGGCGATCTCTGTTTCGTAAGGAAGCTTGTACGATATCTTTCCGGCACCTCACTCAGCCTTGAGGTCTTATCAATCTGCGCCAGCAGCCAGCTCCTTGATATGACTGCATGTGCCCTGAGCAACTCGCCCGATGATGTGGCGCTCATTTCCGATGAGATCACACTGAGCAGGTAATCCTCTACCGGGAGGATATTTACTGCGGTAACCAGTCCGCCACGGGTGATGAGCTTAAGCATCCCCATAAAGGTCTGGTCCTCATTCCTATGCCAGTGGAAGTCGACGCCTATCGTAACGGCGTGGAGGGTGAAGCTCCACTGCCATGTTCATGATCATGAGAAGTGAGTTATCGGCCCCTGCCTCAACGGTTTCATTTTCACTCTTCAGGAGCAGATTGCACCGTCGCGAGCCATGACTGTAAACATACCTGACAGCGGTATGTCTCCGTCTCCGGACGTGAACTCACCGTTAAGGGCAAATGTCAGTCTGCTCCCCGGACAATCCCACGCTGATCTCGGGTGTTCTGTTTTCTGTCATAATAATCGTGCAGTTAATGTTCTGAATTCTTCCCCGTTCAGGCACACCTCTGTGAGGATGCCTGCAATGTCAGTGTCGGTGATCCTTTTGAAGTCCTCTTCCCTCGGCGTGATGAATACGCCACCTATGTCCACCGACGCAGGACTGATAAGGATTTTTTCATCCCCCTGGGCAAAATAGCATACCGGCCGGTGGACCCTTCGCGGTATGATATGGACAATCCATTCATCTCCTGTAGATGAGCAAGGGTATTCAGCATGCGGCTCCGGCCGTTCAGGCGGGCTTAGGGCGAATCTTTCATACAATTTTCCAAATATATCCGCAATAGCCTCGCTGTCAGATCCTTTAATCGTCATCATCCCTCGTCCGTAACCTTCCCAATGCCATAGCTCCACGCTTCCGGCAGATTCTGCTTTCCTGCACAGGAGCGGTTTACCGATATCCTGCTCCACAGGAAGGAAGCCCTTGTTGCCAGCCTGGAAGTGCATATGATCGGGAGCCGACGCTCCGCACTGGGGGCCGTTATAGAAGACTACATACTCAGGCAGCGCCTCCGCCAGACTGAGCATGGCCGTGAAACTGTCCGATATGCGCTGGGGGGTATGTCCGGACACGACGGTAAGATGTCTTCTGAATATAGGGAACGGATTGATAAGTATTGTATAGTCATCCCCGAATGGCACGCCTCTCTGTTCCGGTGGTCTGTTCTTCTCACACAGGAAGCAGGGCCTTGCCTCAATCGACCTGGCATCGACCTTCGCTGCTGACGAAGTTATCCGTCCCGGATTGAACTGAACGGCAATATCGTAACCGTCGAAAGGGATCTTACGCACCCTGACATTGTCAAGTTGCCTGTAGTTGTCCCTGGCCAGGCTCCACTCCCTGAACTGACCGTCAAAAAGATCCTGATCTTCTGTGAATAATCCTTCATCCCGGGCCTATTTACCGCTGCTCATCATCCTTCTGCGGGCGAGGAGCTCTATTGTCCTTATCTTGTCCTTGTACAGATTATGTATATTCATTCTGCCAACATCCAGTATGGCATCGGAGTTCTCATCCCACCTGCGGCACAGATAGAGCGGTTCATATATGCGCCCTATCTGGTAGTGACGGCTTATTGCCAGCCCCACTGCATAATCTTCCCCGTAGCTCACATTGGGCACCCTGATACTTCTCAGAACAGGTGTATAGAACGCTCTCGGAGCACCCAGACCATTGATCCTTAGCGCATTGTTCCGACCGTTGTCAGGAGTCCACTCCCTATGATCTATCAGTCCCGGAGGAATATCCTTCAATTCAAAGTTAACCATCCTGTACGATCCTACAACCATTGCGCACTGCTGATCATAAAAAGCATCTATTACCCTGGTGATCACCGAATCATCTATGTACAGGTCATCGCTGTCGAGCTGGATGGCAAACCTGCCGCACTTCTCACTGCAAACGGCAACGTTCCAGCAACCACCTATCCCGAGATCCTTTCTCTCAGGTATGATATGCACCAGCCTGTCGTCACCTGCAAACGACTTTATCACATCGGTTGTACCGTCAGTAGAGTAATTGTCTACAATAATGAGATTGAACCGGTACTTTGTCTTCTGGTTCAGCACTGACCCAATTGCATCACCAATGGTCCTGACCCTGTTTCTGACAGGGATGACCACAGAGGCGTCATGCTCAAAGCTCTGATCTTCAAATTTTGTCTCCCGGAAGTGGGGCTCCAGGTATGCGTTTACGCATTTAAGGTGGTGTGTGCATGCCATCTCCATTTCAACCTGTACTGCCCGTTCCGGGGGATCCACATAAATCAACCGCCTTTTCGCCCGACTTGCGCGTATCGGTCTCCACCTCGGTATAGAGCAGTTCCTGGATATACCGAGGGGATGGGTCTGTGAAATTTTCAGTCTGAGGTCGTAGAGTCCGGCAAAGCTGTACCCCTCATCCATGCGGCTGCATGCATCGAGGAAGGCCTTTGCGCTATAGAGGATGACAGAACCGAAATTAAACTCATCACGCAGACTGCCCTCCTGGTAATCAATGACGAGGTGCGGTGAGAGGGTCTCAGCCTTCCTTTCGAAATAATCGGAATAGACCATCCCTGCTCCCGTGTCGTCACATATCTGCATCATCCTGCCGAAGGCAAAAGCGCCAAGGTCAAGCGGAAATCCCTTGCTGTAGGTGACTACATAGTCAGTGTCAGTGACAGCAGCCATTTTCTTCAGGGCGTCTGTGGGAGTAAAC
Organism: Bacteroidales bacterium; assembly: GCA_034522515.1. GTDB lineage: Bacteria > Bacteroidota > Bacteroidia > Bacteroidales > VadinHA17 > SR-FBR-E99. The sequence goes on from JAXHLF010000015.1 coordinate 21,610, forward strand.
CCGGCAGAGCGCAGGTAATCCGCCTCAACGCCCTGCAATATCTTCCCGGTGATCAGGCGCGACCACAATAAGATCCTGCTGACGAAGCCCGAGGCTCTCATTGACAGTACTGTCGTCTTAACCGATCCGGCGTCAGACCAGGGCAAAAAGCATGTTATTGTTTTATCCATGATATCCTGTTATTTGGTCATTAAAAAATTCAGTATCTGTTTCATCATAGTGTCTCTCTCTTCCTGTGAGATGATTGTCTCGAAGGGAAATCCCATCACAAAGCTCCTTACCTCACCCCTGTGCATGACCGCGGCCGAGGTATTGTTCTCAGTGTAACGGAATGCGGTGGATGAAGGCCTTGCCGGCCGGCTGGCTGGCGTCGGGAGCTTCCGTAGGTTTTCAAATTCTCCGGTGTTGAAACTGAAGGCACCGGTAAACTCAGGCCGCGAAACATCGGTGGAGTACAATCTCCCGGTCCTGACGGCATGGTCTGTGCGTGGCTTGAAATGAAGAGTCTCAACAACCCTGGCGGTGGCGGCAGAATCATGTCGGCCATGCACCAGGTCGTGCGGTGTAGGCTACCGACCGAGACGCCGGCAGGGAAGCTCCTTTAGGCCTCTACGGCTTCTGATGAATGGCTGGATGCTCGGATTGAAAGTCCTTTTGATCCGGGTCATGTACCGACGGAGTTGTCTTCTCTTCTCCAAACACCAGATCAACCATACACCATGGTCCAAGGTCAAAATCTTCATTGTTGAATACCTCATCGCTGACTGAGATGAATGACTTGCCGGCAGCCATTACTGAAACGCCGTGGACATAGGGAAAGTCAAATGTGTTCCCGGCAACGATTCTTCCCTCGCTGTCTGAATATGATGAACCCCATCCGGCATTGTCATCGTCGGTCCATGGCGACCTGCGTTCAAAATCATACTGGTCGCCCACATTGACGAAGTTGTAATGGTCAGCAACGCCCCGGTCCTCCCACCACGCCACTCCTGCCATCCCGTCGCGGTCGAACCATGCCGGACCTGAGATGCGGTCAAAGCCGTTAACTATCAGCACTGTGCCATCCGATTCCGACCGCAGTCCCACGGATACTGTTTCCGACGCGAAGCTCTCTCCACCATCATTCACTGCCGTGACCCTGAAGCTGTATATGTTATCATATGCGGGCAGTTCAACATCATAAGTGGTGCCTGCGACAGGCGTGCCGTTGTCAAATCCACCGGTGCCGGTGCGCAAATAAACACGGTAAGATGAAGGGGCAGCTGTTGATTCGAGCGGATCATTTACCGGCTCCCAGCTAAGCCTGACCCTTCTTCCCTCCAGGGGAGCAAGAGCCATATGAGAGACAGGAAGGGGCTGAACCACATAGCCGGTGCCGGAGGCAGTAGCGAGATACCTCAGGATGCCCTTGTAAACCGCACGACTGACATGAAACCTGAAACGGGGGTCCAGTCCGTAACGCTGGTCAGCCAGGTTCTGGTGAGACAGCAGTTCAAGGAGCATGGCCGGCACGTCAGGCTTGCGTGCCTCGTAATAGGACCGGTCCCACAATCCCCGGCGAGTCCATTCGGGATTGAACAGAACATGTATATCCTTAACGATCTGTGTCTGTATTATATCCGTCAGGTCGCGGCTGGCAAGACGGCTTGTGCCGTCAGGAAACAATCCCTGGTTTGAAAGGGTCGAATAGATGCCCAGGGTGCCAATGATGGAATCATCAGGGGTCACGCCGGCATCGGTATGGAACGCGAGTGAGAGGTCGACGGGAATACCCATGCCCGTCATAACGCCAGTGCCTGGTTCGCGCAACAGGTAATTGACCCACTCGGCACGCGACATGTAATCGTCGTTGTAGTCGTTTTTACCCTTGTTGCGGGTGTAAACAAGGGTGTCAGGCATGCCTGCATACTGCAGCCAGTAGCGGGCAGCCTGGAAAATCCTCGGTTTGCCGCTGAGTTTCCAGCTGTAAGTTACGCTGTCTGACCCGGCATCAGAAGCCTGTGGCTGACTGGCGGCATTGAGCGACCACAGGTTGGATATCAGGGATGAGGCCGGACGGCGCGCAACATTTCCCATGCCGCCGCCGAACGGACGGCATCAACAGCAGCCGGTGCGCCATCATAACCCGTGATTGTCACGGAACTCCTTGTATGATCAAGTCCTTCATCGAACATGAAGGATCCAAGCCAGAGCCATGTCCCTCCTGACATCGCCTGGTCAATGATGAAGTCAGTCTCCCCGCCGGTATGCCTGACCCTGATCAGTACTTTACCCGTGCTACCATTCAGCTGCGGATATGAGACGGTGACTCCGTAATTGCCCTTTTCGGGGATATCAGGAATATAAACTGCCGAACCGTCACTGATCCTCAGGGAAGTACCCATCAGGAAAGGATTCTCCCCGGTAAAGAGAGTGTCTTTCAGGAGGAATCCAATTCCGGCATCCACCGCGGACCCGGCAGGGTGCAGGACGAATTCCGACCTGCCTGTGGAGCGGTCGTTGTCAACAATCACCTCGTTTAGCTGGATATCCCTCTCGCGCGGCAGAAATACTGTTGCTCCGGAATTCTCTCGCATCACAGACAGGTAGGTATGACATAAGCCATCACCGACAGGTCCTCAACGGTCCCGAAGAGCTTTGCACGCTGCCACTCCCACCTGTCAAGCGGCATGTCAAAATAATAACCGTGACTGTGCCAGAGGGCGATATACCTTCCGGAAAGCCCTTCAGCGGGCCTAACCCCGTTCAGCCGGCTGACAAGCTCAGGCCTGACGCCTGCCACAAACGGTATCCTGGCCGTATCATGTTGCATAACATATCTGAAATAATTCGGTATAAGCTGTTCAAGCCTGAACCCGTTGGTATACATTGTAATGCTGTATCCGCTGAACTTTTTGCCGAGGTCATCCCTGACAGAGTTCCTCAGCCTGGTGACGGTTTCCTCCCTCACGGGATTATATGATAGGGTGGCAGGAAACCATAGGTCAGTTCCTTAGCCCTATCATCCACCCTGATGGAATCAATCTTCAATTCCCCGGGGAAATACCATTCAGGGACAGGAGTGACCCATCCCTTAAGCCTGGCTTCAGCAGTTCTCTCCGCCCTGCCGGCCTTCTGCCCGGAAAGAGACTGTGGACCTGATAGAAAAATTAATATAAATACAAGTAAATGAAGAGATTGGAATTTTCTCATTTCTTAAATGATTTTGCTTAATATAGTAAATAAGATTCAAAAATAGAAAGTTTTTTAAAACATGTCATACATCTGACAAAAACTGATTATTTCATTATAATTTTTTACATTTGTTATAACTTCAGTAATGGTTTTTCGTGGGCGCGTTTATAGCTGTTCTCTCATAATTAGCTGAACAGAAGAAATAACAGATTCCCGAAACAGATGATGCTGATTGCTGACAGTGGCTCCACAAAGACCGAATGGAGAGAGGTGAAAGATGGTGTTGCAGGGAAGTCATACATCTCTTCAGGCATGAATCCGTTTTTTATTTTCTGTCAGGAGATAGAGCGAGTGCTCAGAAGTGAAATGCCGGAACTGAACGTTGCAGGTGTACACCGCATTTTCTTCTACGGTACAGGGGTCAGCAACGCCACCAAGGTTGAGATTCTGAGAGAAGCCATGACCTCCTGCTTTGTCACGGCGGAGCTCTTCATTGGCAGTGACCTCCTGGGAGCTGCAAGATCGCTCTGCATGAATGAACCGGGAATAGCCTGCATTATAGGCACAGGATCCAACTCATGCTACTATGACGGCATGGTGATCGCCTCGAATGTTCCGCCCCTGGGCTATATACTGGGAGATGAGGGCGGAGGTGCAGTAATAGGAAGAAAACTCGTATCAAGCGTACTTAAGAAGCAACTGTCACAAGAGTACAATTGAGAAATTCTTCGAAGCATATCCGCTAGCCCCTTCAGATATCCTGGAAAACGTCTACAATATGCCGTTTCCAAACAGGTTCCTTGGGCAGTTTGCTATGTTCATTGCTGATAGCATACATATCCCTGAACTAAGGTTGATCATTACATCAGACTTTGACGAGTTCATTGTCCGAAATGTTTTATCGTACCCTGAAGCGAGAAAGTACAAGGTACATTTCACGGGTAGCATAGCATATCATTTCAGGCCTTTTCTTGAGGAACTTCTTATGAAGTACCAGCTAGAACCTGGAATATTCACCATTTCTCCTATGGATAACCTTGTCAGATTTCATATTCAGAATCCACATATCTAACAGTATGAGTAAACAGGCTTATACAAAGCAACCTCTCAGCATAACCGAATCACCTTCCAACTTCGAGGATCTTGACAAGATGGCTGTTATTGAATTACTGACCAATATCAATCACGAGGATGCGAAGGTCCACCTGGCGGTAAGCAAAGCAATTCCACAGATAGAAACCCTTATAAACCAGATACTTGTACGAATGCAGAAGGGCGGGCGCCTTTTTTATCTCGGAGCAGGGACCAGCGGGAGGCTCGGTGTGCTCGATGCTTCAGAGGTCCCGCCTTCATTCGGGTGTTCCTGATACTGTTGTGATAGGGTTGATAGCCGGCGGCCAAATAGCACTCCGGAAGGCTGTGGAGTCAGCTGAAGATGACCCGGCAAAAGCATGGAGCGAACTTGAAATATTCAATATCAACACAAAGGATTCAGTCATAGGGATTGCTGCCTCAGGTACTACTCCGTATGTTGAAGGCGGGATCAGGAAAGCAAGGGAAAATGGCATCCTTACCGGATGCATAACCTGCAATCCGGAAGGCCCGATCGTTGAAGCTGCTGAATTTCCGGTGGTTGTGGTTGTGGGTCCCGAATTTGTCACCGGAAGCACAAGACTCAAGGCAGGAACGGCACAGAAGATGGTGCTCAATATGATCACCACCACACTGATGATCAAGCTCGGCAGAGTCAAGGGAAACAAGATGGTAAACATGCTGCTTACCAACAAAAAGCTGATTGAACGGGGCACCAGGATGATTGTAGATGAGCTCAGCATACAGAGAGAGGCAGCCCGTATTCTGCTCATGGAGCAGGGGTCGGTAAAAAAAGCCCTGGAGTTTTACAGGGAGAATTATAGATGACAACTTTGACCGGGTAATTAAGCCCGGTCTGATATACAACTCATAAAATGACAAACGATGTCTTCAGCAAAATCGGTTCCGGACTTACTCTCAGCCAGAAGATAGAGAGGAGAATTGAGGAAGCAATAAGACAGAAGAAGCTTCTGCCTGGCTCCAAACTGCCCACGGAGAAGGAGCTGTGCACGACAGTTTGCCGTCAGCCGGACGGCTCTGAGGGAGGCACTGCGGCGTCTCAGCGCCCGCGGACTGATAGATATCCGCAAAGGAAGCGGTATGTACATCACCGAACTGAAAATCGAAGATGCCATAAACTCCCTCCACCTGTTCTACGACCTGAGGTTCAATTCGGATCTCATACTTCAGATAATTGAGGTACGCCGGCTCTTTGAACCTGAGGTTGCAAGGCTGGCAGCGAGAAACAGGAGTGATGAGGACATACGAACGCTTACAAGGAACCAGCACGAGCTCGAGAAATGCAATCCCGACAACACCCAGCTGGAGGTCGACCTCATCAACCGCTTTCATATGAACCTTTCCAAGGCGACAGCCAACCCGATCGTAATTATCAGCCTCGAACCCGTCTATTCGCTTCTTCCGCGTATGAGAAACCTTATCTACGGGAAATATCGAAGGCGAAAAAGAGTACACCATGAAATACCAGACTGAGCTCCTTGAAGCTCTCAGGGAAAGTGACAGCGAGAAGGCCTATACCGTATCCGTCGCCTTGCTGGAACGTAACATGGAAATTTACAAGAAGTATTTCAAGGCGAACTGAGAAACTCTTTCCATCCTGGATGCATGCACATTAAGATTGCCCTTGCCGCCATACTGCTGGCAGCTCTCGTGACTGAGTCTGCCGCACAGGAATATGACACATCCCTTGTCGGTATCCACCAGGCTGAGAGCGAGTACTATTCAGGTATCGCTGACACTTCAATACAGCACTTTGCGACCTCGACCGAAACCCCCGCCATACTCAAGAGCGGGAAGGCAGGCACGCTCACGCACAAGGTCTTTGGGTGGCATCCCTACTGGGCTTCATCCACTGCACATCTATCCTATGACTATAATGCCCTTTCCCACATAGCATATTTCAGCTATGAGGTTGACACCGCAACCGGAGGCTATACTACTTTAAGGGGATGGGACACCACCCCCATCATCAGCTATGCGCACCAGAGGGGTGTGAAGGTGATGCTGACCGTCACCAACTTCGGGTCGGCCCGCAACACGGAACTCCTCACGGATACCGTGAAACAATGGACTCTCATCAATTCTGTGATCAGTCAGCTCCAATCGCGTAACGGCGACGGTGTGAACTTCGACTTTGAGTCTGTTCCGGCCACGCAGAAGGCAAATATGGTCAGCTTCTGCCGCAGGGCTGTCAGAGGCATAAAGGCAGTGCTGCCTGCGGCCGAGATATCGCTTGCCACCCCGGCAGTGAACTGGTCCGACGGATGGGATCTCGGAACACTGGCCGGCATCTGTGATTATGTCATCATGATGGGCTACAACTATTACTGGAGCGGATCATCAACCGCAGGGCCGGTGGCCCCGGTGTCAGGCGAGACATACCATATTGTCAAAAGCATAAATGAGGATTATCTTGCTGACGGTGTGCCGCCCGGGAAGCTGCTCCTCGGGGTACCGTGGTACGGCTATGACTGGCCTGTTACCGGCAGCACAAGGAAAGCTGCGACCACAGGCACCGGCACATCACGTATATATAGCGCCGCCCTGGCTCTCGCCGCCAGCCACACCAGGGTATTCGACGATGTTACAGGAGTGCCATGGATAAGCTATGAGAACGCAGGGTGGAGGCAGATGTGGTATGATGACAGCACCAGCCTGCAGATGAAAAGCAACATCGCAAAGGATATGAACCTGGCCGGGATAGGAATCTGGGCCCTGAGCTACGATGCCGGAAGGCCGGAGTTGTGGCAGGGTCTGAAACTGGCATTCCTCGAAAACTACACCTCAACAGGCAGAGAGATAGCGGATGACCCTGAAAGTACCATGCAGATCCTCCCCAATCCCGTCACTGAAAGGTCAGTCATAAGCTACACCATTTCCAGAAGATCACGTGTAACCCTCAGGATCTATGACACCGGTGGCAGGCTGACTGCAACACTCGCCGACAGGGTTACAGACCCGGGCTCTTACACTGAAACAATAGACTCCGGCTCCTTCGCTCCGGGAGTATATATTTGCATACTGCAAACCCGGTCAGGAAGATCAGCAATAAAGTTTGCGGTAATTAAAAACAAATAATGAGATCAATAATGAAAAAAGTACTTTTAGTCATGGTTGTTGCAGGCATGATACAGACTCTCCACGGACAGATGCAGGAAGCGGTCGAAAAAATAAGAAGTGATTACAATCTCATGGGGCTCTCCGTTGCAACGGTCTGTGACGGTAAGGTCACCGGAACATACCAGGCCGGACTGCGCGATTTTGAACGCAATCTGCCGGTTGATGTGAACACCAAATACCGGATCGCATCCATCTCCAAGTTCGTCATGACTACAGCCATGATGACCCTCTGCGACAGGAAGCTCCTCGACCTCGACAAGGATGTCAGCTCCTACCTTGGTTTCAGGCTGAGAAACCCGGCACATCCGGACAAACCCATAACCGTCAGGATGCTCCTCCTGCACACCGGTTCCATCAACGAGGGCACCGGTTATGACGGGTTCCTCATGGCGACATACAACAACGTCAGCAAACCTCCCACCTTTGCCGAGCTGCTGGTTCCGGGAGGAGAGTATTACACTGAAGACATGTGGAGGAAAGAGGCTCCGGGCGAATATTACACCTATTGCAACGCCAACTTCGGCCTTGCAGGGACTGTCATTGAGAAGATCACAGGACAGCGGTTCGAGGATTTCATGCAGCAGACGCTGTTTGTCCCGCTGGGAATAACCGGGTCATACATCCCCGAAGGGGTGACTGACATCAACAACCTTGCGGTGCTTTACAGAGGTGAAAATGGAGAGTGGGTTCCCCAGACAGACAACTTCAAGGGCGTCATGGCCTCTCCGCGCGACTTCTCCGGGTATGTTACCGGCACAAACGCTGCGGTTTTTTCGCCCCAGGGGGGGCTGCGTATCTCCGCAGCAGAACTTGCAAGGGTTATGGTACTCCACCTCAACCTGGGAGAATATGATGGAAAAAGGATCGTCTCAAAGAAAAGCATCAGACTGATGCATAAACAACAATGGACATATAACAGAACCAACGGTGATTCGGAGGGCGGCAGACCGGGCGGGCGCGGATTGAGCACACACATACTCCCGGAATTTGCACCCGGGGATCCGCTGCCGGCAAAGGCAAAAATGATGGGGCACACAGGCTCTGCATACGGACTGAACTCTGCATTCTACTTTGATCCCAAAGGCAAATACGGTTTTGTATCCATGATGAACGGCAGCTTCGATGGACCGAAAAAACCCCCCTCCGCAATCTTCTACAATTTCGAGGAGGCTCTCCTGAAGTCACTCATTGAACACTCGGCAATGCCGTGTAAATAATTCTACTGAGAGATATCCACAAAAGAAAAACCCAGATCACTGGAAAATGAGCCTGGAATTATTAACCGCCGTCGCAATAGGAATCGGTCTGGCTGCAAGCACGGGCTTCAGGGTCTTCGTGCCGATGCTTGTGGCCGCCATCGCGGCCAAAGCCGGCGTCATGCCGCTTAATGAGAGCTTTCAGTGGCTGGCATCATGGACCTCCATTGCCATCCTCGGCACAGCAACGGTGGTTGAGATAATGGCCTACTACATACCTGTGGTTGACAACCTGCTTGACACGATTGCCACCCCGCTGGCAGTTGTTGCCGGCACGCTGTTGCTCACCTCGGTGCTGCCCATCGACAGCGAGCTGATGAAATGGATCACCGGGGCTGCCGTCGGCGGTGGCAGTGCTGCCGTGGTGCAGGCAGGCAGCGCCCTGACAAGGCTTACCTCGACGAAGCTGACGGCAGGCGTGGGGAACCCCGTAGTGGCAACTGTTGAAAACGTTGCGGCAACGGGTACCTCCATCCTCTCACTCGTGATACCGTTCTTCACAGTCGCCATCTTCCTGTTGCTCGTCATCTTCATTTTCTCAAGGGTCCGCCGGAAACTCCGGAGAGACCAGTTAAATAAGACACAATGACTATCACTTAATGTACAAAGGAGATCATGTAGCGGTATTCTGGTTCCGGCGCGACCTGCGTCTGGAAGACAATGCCGGACTTTATCATGCGCTTAATTCCGGGTACCGGGTTCTGCCCGTTTTCATCTTCGACAGAAATATTCTTGATAAGCTTGAAAGCAGTTACGACCGCCGGGTATCATTTATTCACGGTGCTCTTGAACATCTTCAGAAACAAATGACTGAGGCCGGATCAGCACTGCTGGTTCTGCATGACTCACCTGAAAACGCTGTACGCAAAATACTTTCTGACTACAACGTACAGGCTTTTTTTGCCAACCATGACTACGAGCCCTATGCCACTGACCGTGACCGCCGGATAACAGGGATTCTCAAAGAATCAAGCATACCTTTTCATACTTTTAAAGACCAGGTCATTTATGAAAAGGATGAGGTTCTGAAGTCCGACGGAACCCCATATACCGTGTTTACACCCTACTCGAGAGTATGGAAGAAAAACCTGAAGGAAGAACATATAAGGCCCTATCCTTCAGAAACCCTTACCGGTAATTTCCTGAAGCTATTGCCTCTGCGACTGCCTTCACTGGCTGATATCAGCTTCCTGCACGTGGACGGCACCTTCGGGGCTGACGAGGTAGCAGGGCCTTTCGGGGCTCACGGAACGGACGCAGGGCCTCTCGGGGCTGACGAGACGGACGCAGGTCTCTTCAGGACTCCTGAGATTGACACCGCCATCATCGGAGACTACCATAAGACGCGCAACATTCCTTCTCTGCGCGGAACAACAAGACTTGGCGTTCATATCCGCTTTGGCACGGTGAGTATCCGGGAGCTGGTCAGAACTGCCCTGTCTCTCAACGAAGTGTGGCTCAACGAGCTGATCTGGAGAGAATTCTTCATGAGTATCCTCTGGCACTACCCCCATGTGGTAGACAACTCCTTCAGGAAAAAATATGACAACATCACCTGGCGCAACAACGAGGAGGAGTTTGAGAGATGGTGCAACGGCATGACCGGATACCCCATCGTTGACGCCGGCATGCGTGAGATCAATGCCACGGGCTATATGCACAACAGGGTAAGGATGATTACCGCCGGCTTCCTGACAAAGCACCTGCTGATCGACTGGCGCTGGGGAGAGGCTTACTTTGGTGCCAGGCTGCTCGATTACGAACTCTCATCAAACAATGGCAACTGGCAGTGGGCAGCCGGATCGGGATGTGATGCCGCACCATATTTCAGGGTCTTTAATCCTGCTGAACAGACCCGTAAGTTCGACCCTGACCTGACATATATTAAGAAGTGGGTGCCGGAGCTTGACACACCCTCATATCCCCGGATGATTGTTGATCATCCGTTTGCACGGGAGAGAGCCATGAAAATATATTCTGAAGGTTTGAGGACGCATTAAGTCTTAATTCAGCCATAACCGGGCAGAGGTGACCGGGCTCAGAATACATTTTGGCAAGATCGCTGGCAGCGCCGCTGGAAGTGACCGGGCTCAGAATACATTTTGGCAAGATCGCGGGCAGCGCCGCTGGAAGTATATAAGCTTCCAGTTCCAATTTATTTATCTTTGAGCCTTAAGCAACGCACAACCACTGATGCCCATCCTCACCAAAATAAAATCCATCTTTGACCCAACCATGTACCAGGGCTGGGGAAACACCAGGCGGTATTTCGAAGGATGGTATTTCAAGATAGTAAATGCTTCCGAATCAAGGGCTTTCGCCTTTATCCCGGGCATTGCCATGGATGAGTCCGGCAACAGTCACGCATTCATACAGCTCCTTGACGGCAAAGAAAAGAGATCGGATTATTTTTCATTTGATGCCGGATCATTCATCCCCTCTGATGAAAAGTTTGAAGTTTCAGTCGGTAACAACCGACTTCTCATCCGGCAGCATGAAGCTTGACCTTCCGGATATCTCCGGAACCCCTTCGTTTAAGGATATGGTACCCTGGCCAAACCGGTGGTACTCACCCGGCATCATGGGCCCCTATTCATTCGCCCCCTTCATGGAGTGCAACCACGGCATAGTAAGCATGGATCACCGCATCACAGGGTCACTCACCATTAACGGCGAAGAGACCGACTTCACCGGAGGAAGAGGATATATTGAAAAAGACTGGGGTCACTCCTTCCCTTCCGCATATATCTGGATGCAGTCGAACCATTTCAGCACGCCCGGCATCTCCTTCAAAGCCTCTGTAGCGCGAATCCCTTGGATAACAGGGAACTTTAACGGATTCATTGCGGGATTGTGGCTTGAGGACCGTTTATACCGGTTTACAGAGTACAACAGAACACGTCTGAGCCACCTCGCTGTCACCGGCTCCGTTGTGGAGCTTGAATTAAGAAACAGAAAAAATACCATCAGCATCTCTGCCCCGGTTGACAGAGCCACTTCACTGGCCTCGCCGGTCAGGGGTTTCATGGAAGGCCGTATTGAGGAGAGCATGACATCATCCATCAGTCTGACATTGTCTGAAAGGAGCTCTGGCAAGATACTCTTCAGCGGCGAGGGCAGAAATGCCTGCATCGAGATATCAGGGCCCACTGAGACACTGATCCCACGCTGAGCCTCAATTCAAAATCCCTTCTTCCTATAACATCTTTTAACTACCATCCTTTGGTGATGCAGTGTCCGGATTGTTTATTTGCACCCATGTATCCTCTGACCTTTACCAGAATGCCCAGGCTTGTTATCTTGCTGATTGCCGGGCTTTTTTCAACAGTACTGTCCGCCCAGGACAAGACAGAGAATATTGATACCCTCAGAAAAAATGCCCCGAATATATTCATTGACTGCAGGGGATGCGACATGAATTTCACAAGACAGGAAATACCATGGATTAACTATGTGAGGGATGTCAGGGAGGCCGATGTCTATGTCCTGGTGACCAGCGAGAATACCGGAAGCGGCGGAAACATGTTCACCTACAAGTTCCAGGGACTTGGCCGTTTCAAGGGAATGAATGATACCCTCACCTATTCAAGCAGCCCCGACGAAACAAGTTCGGTAATCAGAACACAACGGACGAACCTGCTGAAGGCCGGATTGATAAGGTATGCTGCCAGAACGCCGATACTGGAGGAGCTTGACATCTCGCACAACGGCAACTTTGACGAGGAGGAGGTAGAAGATAAATGGAAGAACTGGGTATTCGAACTCGAGACAAATCCACGGTTCAATGCAGAGGAATCTTACAAGAGACTTCAGTTCAACAACTCGGTTAATATTTCCAAGGTTACTCCGGAGATAAAAGTTGAGGTTGAGGTCGACTATAGTTACAACCGGCAGAGGTTCATTGACGGGGATGAAGACACTACTTACATCAGAAGCTCCAGAAGCATGGACAATCTGGTGGTAAAAAGTCTTGACGACCACTGGTCATACGGACTGAGATGGGAAATGGGTTCATCTTCATCGAGAAACTATGACTTCAATAACTTGTTCCTTCCTTCTGTTGAATACAACCTGTTCCCATATTCGGAATCGACGCACCGTCAACTCAGGTTCCTGTACAGTGCAGGATACCAGTACAGCAATTACATTGATACTACCATTTACAATAAGACATATGAGCATCTGTTTTTGCAGCAAATGCGTGTTGCATACCAGATCCAGGAGAAATGGGGATCAGTAAATCTCTCAATACTCTACTCAGGATACCTGCATGACCTGTCAAAGACTTCGGTAGAGCTTTATGCGTCAGTAAGGGTAAGGATCGTCAAAGGTCTCTCTGTCTCTGTCAACGGAGGCGGAGGGTACATAAATGATCAGCTGGCACTCAGGAACGAAGGACTTACCGAAGCGGAAAGGCTCCTGAGGCTTAAGGAACAGGCTACAAGTTACAATATTCAGGGCGGGATAAGCCTGACATATACCTTTGGATCAATATACAACAATGTTGTTAATCCAAGGTTCGGCAACGGAGGAGGCGGAGGATATTATTACTAAAGCTGCTCCGGGAAATTTGCTTATAATCTGACAGGCATTTCAGAGCATCATCCATATTTACTATATTTGGCCGGTAAGAGACAAGAGTGCACCTTTTGTATTATACATCTCTTTATCAACTAATTATACCTGTCGCCATGATTCTCTTCTTTAAACCACCTGCCGGAAACATAATAGCCCTCAGCGCTGGCAATGAGCTATCAACGGATGAGCTGAAAAGACTCTCGTGGCTCTTTGGCAATGCCATGTTCCTCGGCACTGAAAAGGTCGAGGGCACCTTTATCGGGCCACGGCGCGAGATGGTAACCCCATGGAGCACCAACGCCGTGGAGATAACCCAGAACATGGCCGTTACGGGCATCTCGAGAATAGAGGAGTATTCACCCGCTACCGGTGACGATCCGGCGCATGACCCGATGCTGCAACGGGTATATCACGGGCTTGACCAGGAGATATTCACCGTGCATCACGAGCCGGAGCCGGTCAGGGAGATAGATGATATCGCAGCATACAATGTACTGGAGGGCCTGGCACTAAGCTCCGCAGAGGTTGATTATCTTGAAAACCTGAGCCATAACCTCGGCAGAAAACTTACCGACGGCGAGGTGTTCGGCTTCTCCCAGGTAAATTCGGAACACTGCCGGCACAAGATCTTCAACGGCACCTTCGTCATTGACGGCATCGAACACGACTCATCCCTTTTCAGGCTTATCAAACTAACTACCGCCGCCAATCCAAACCACGTAGTCTCGGCATACAAGGACAACTGCGCTTTCCTTGCCGGGCCGGAGGTGGAGCAGTTTGCGCCCGTAAGACAGGACAAACCTGACTTCTTTGCCGTAAAAAAGATCAATTCCGTTCTCACGCTGAAGGCTGAGACACATAACTTCCCCACCACGGTTGAACCTTTCAACGGAGCCTCCACCGGCACCGGAGGGGAGATACGTGACCGCATTGCAGGGGGCAAAGGCTCTCTGCCCATAGCGGGAACAGCGGTATACATGACCTCCTACCCAAGGCCTGACGGCCCTCGCGAGTGGGAGAATGCCTTGAAACCGCGCCGGTGGCTCTACCAGACCCCTGAAGAGATACTCATAAAGGCCTCCAACGGCGCCAGCGACTTCGGGAACAAGTTCGGCCAGCCTTTGATCTGCGGTTCAGTGATGACATTCGAGCATTTTGAGGAGATGAGGCGCTACGGCTTTGACAAGGTGATAATGCTCGCCGGAGGCATAGGACTCGGTAAGAGGGAAGACAGCGTCAAGGAAACACCTGAGAAAGGGGATGTCATCGTAGTCCTCGGTGGCGACAACTACAGGATAGGAATGGGCGGAGGAGCCGTCTCATCGGTCGATACCGGGGCATACGACAGCGCCATTGAGCTGAATGCCGTCCAGAGAGCCAACCCCGAGATGCAGAAGAGAGTATACAATGCTCTCCGTGCGATGGCGGAGGGTGATCATAATCCCGTCATATCACTTCATGACCATGGCGCCGGCGGGCATCTCAACTGTCTCTCCGAACTCGTTGAGGCAACAGGCGGGAAGATAGACATCAGCAGGCTGCCCGTGGGCGATCCCACCCTCTCGGCAAGAGAGATAATCGGGAATGAGTCGCAGGAACGGATGGGACTGGTGATGCACCCTGATGACGTGGAGACACTCTCTGCCGTTGCCAGCCGTGAACGGGCCCCGATTTATGTCGTCGGAGAGGTGACAGGTGACCATCAGTTCACATTCTATAACAACACCAGCGGTGAAAAACCGATAGACCTGCAGCTGAGCGATTTCTTCGGAAAGCCTCCGCGTACGGTCATGACTGACAGCACCATGAAGGTGAATTTCCGGGAGATTGTATACGACCCATCCGACCCGGAGAGATACCTGGCGGCCGTGCTGCAGCTTGAAGAGGTTGGGTGCAAGGACTGGCTGACGAACAAGGTCGACCGGTCCGTCACAGGAAGGATAGCAATGCAGCAGTGTGCCGGTGAACTCCAGCTCCCGCTGAACAACCTTGGTGCCATCACCCTCGATTACCGCGGACAAAAAGGAATGGCCACGGCGCTGGGACATGCACCTGCGGCCGGACTGATAAGCGCTGCCGCAGGATCAGTGCTCTCGATCGCCGAGGCACTGACCAACATCGTCTGGGCTCCTCTGACTGACGGACTGCGGAGCGTATCTCTCTCCGCCAACTGGATGTGGCCATGCCGTAACCCGGGCGAAGATGCAAGACTCTATGAAGCAGTAAAGGCAGCCAGCGACTTCGCAATGGCGCTGGGCATAAACATACCCACCGGCAAGGACAGCCTCTCAATGACACAGAAATATCCTGACGGAGTGGTTTACAGTCCGGGAACGGTGATAATCACCTCGGCTGCCGAGATTGAAGATGTGCGGGGGATAGTTGAACCGGTGCTGAGAAATGACCCTTCCATGCCTCTCTTCTATATTGACATGAGCGGCATGAAACACGCCACGGGAGGAAGCGCACTCGGGCAGACCCTGGGAAGTCTTGGTACTGAACCACCAACGGTAAGCGATCCTTCATACTTTGCGGAGGTCTTTGTGACATTACAGGAGATGATAAGGGAGAAGATGATCATAGCCGGACATGACATCTCTGCCGGAGGAATGATAACCGCCCTTCTGGAGATGTGCTTTGCAAACCGTGAAGGGGGCATGGCATTGAACCTTACAGAGATTGATGAGGATGACAGTGTGAGACTGCTTTACAGCCAGAACCCCGGTGTGATTATACAGGTGGAAGATGAAGCCGAAGCAGAAGAGTTCCTTCTGGAACGGGGCATCAGCTTCGTCAGCATAGGCCACCCGGTTGAGGATAGGAAGGTCTTTGTGACCAACGGCACTCAGAATTACACATTTGATATCGATCAATACCGTACTCTGTGGTACCGCAGCTCATACCTCCTTGACCGAAAGCAGTCGGGCCCGGCACTTGCAAAAGAGAGGTTTGAAAATCACGGCACCAAGGCGCTGGAATTTGAACTCAAGGATTTCAAAGGGAGCTTTGCCTCCCTCGGTATAACGCCTGACCGGAAGGCCAGCACAGGAGTGAGGGCCGCCATTATCAGGGAGAAAGGTGTCAACGGCGACAGGGAGATGGCTTACGCTCTCTGGCTGGCAGGCTTTGACGTGAAGGATGTGCATATGACTGACCTGATATCAGGCCGTGAGACACTGAAGGATATCAACATGATCGTCTTCGTAGGGGGATTCTCCAATTCTGACGTGCTGGGCTCGGCCAAAGGCTGGGCAGGAGCATTCAGGTATAATGGGAAAGCCCGACAGTCACTGGAAGATTTTTATAAAAGGGATGATACCCTGTCGCTGGGAGTGTGCAACGGCTGCCAGCTAATGGCTGAACTGGGACTAATAGTGCCTGATCATAAGGAAATGCCTCGCCTCGAGCGTAACGCTTCACATAAGTTTGAATCTGATTTCCTCAGCGTGAAAATCCTTCCCAATAACTCCGTGATGCTCTCCGGTCTTGAGGGTATGGAGCTTGGAATATGGGTCGCACATGGTGAGGGACGGTTTGTTTTTCCCTATGAGGAGGAGAAGTATAACGTAGCGTTGAAATTCAGCCGTGACCTCTATCCCGCAAACCCAAACGGATCAATGTACGATGTGGCAGGAATATGCTCTGATGACGGCAGGCACCTTGCTATGATGCCACACCTCGAGAGGGCATATTTCCCATGGCAATGCGCATACTATCCGGTTGAGAGACGCCATGACGAAGTCACTCCGTGGATAGAGGCCTTTGTCAATGCCAGAAAATGGGTTGAGAAAGAAAAAAAAAACTTTTAACTCTAATTCACCATCGGCTTCAGGATCAGTGAGTTGATCAAGGTATGCTTGTCAACGCTGATATCTGACAGGTCAGCCGCATGCCGCTCTACCCTGGCGCTGATAACCTGAACCTGGTATTCACCGGGCTTGCTGAAGAAGATTGACCCCATATGTGAGTCTGCCCTGTACCATGGTGCCTTTACGCTGTTGTCACCTGTAACAATCTCATCCCCTACAGGCCTCTTGTCGAGGCGACTGTCAGCCGCGGTGATGATAACATTTTCGTTGAACTGAAGATGCAGGGTATCACATGTAAGGCTTGACAGCCAGACTTCATACCGCCCGGCTTTGTCCACTTTGAAATCCCACTCTGCAGTATTATACTGAGGATTTGAATCTACCTGAATCAGGGCTGCATCCTTGATCAGCAGGGTCACGCCGCCGGTTTGTCCGACTGTCTTTTCAGCTTTGGCATTCCTGCTTTCCTTTTTTAACTCTCCGTTTTCATTGCAGGCCGTCATGGCAATTATCAATACCAATCCCAAAATCCCGGCCTTCGTCGAAATATTATCAACCATCACAGATTTTAATCGATTATGGTATTTAGAATTTATTTTCATTTTATTACTCCATTATTGCTTTAAACAAACAACTAATATATCCTGTTTATTTACGTAACATCTCAGACACTAAAAGGTTCTCATTTTTGTCCGTAAAAGGTTCCTGATGAATATGGAAAGTACCCTCAAAAACCGTTCCATAGTGTTCGGGAAAATACAGGGCAAAGTAAAGTCAAATATTTTACTTTAGAAAAATCTATAAGTCAAGTATTTAGTCCCGGAGAAAAGTTTTCAACCGTTATTCAGAGTCCTGACGAAAACTCTTGTTTTCTTTTTTCTGGAATTTTTTGCCGGTTTGGGTAGGGCGGCCGCCACCAGCTCGGCAATATCGCTCACCTTCGTCTCAGTGGCCTGTGAGAAGGTTCTTTTGCACAGCGGGCAGGCAGTGATGAGCTCGTCGGGAGAGGACTGTGTAAGGCACCTGGCAGCGTCAGCAGCTATAAGGGCCCTTTTGCCTGAGGAGAGCGTCAGGTTGCCGAGGCTCCCGCCACAGCAGAGTGACATATTCCCCTCCTGCGGGGCAGGCTGAAGCTCAGCTACATAGTTTATCACAGCTCTTGGTTCCTCATAAACACCCGATCCGCGACCCAGCTCACAGGGATCATGATATACAACCTTCCTGTGCAGGTAGCTCAGCCTGAGTGAGCCCTCCTCTATCAGGAGATTGATGAATTCGGAATGATGCATTACCTGTGCTTCAAGGTAATAGCTCTCCCTGAAGACCTTATAGCAGATGGGGCATGAGGTGACCAGTATCTTCGCCCCCGACTTCCATATGATATCAGAATTATGATTTATCAGCTCACGTGCCTCCTTGTCTCTCCCTGCCAGCGTAAGGGGCCTTCCGCAACATACGCCTCCCTGCTCGTCCATAAACCGGTATTTCACTCCGGCACTCTCCATGATTTTTTTCATGGAGGCAATTACCGATGGCGTCAGGTGTGTCATGCAGCCTGCAAAGAAGAGAACGTCAGCTCTCTCAGGCTCCTCCCTTACGAGATAATGGTACGACTGTGTGGGTACTCTTTCAATTGTACTCCTATTTCCCGACAGAGCGTAACCGTCGAGGAATTTCCGGACGGTGTCAGGCCTCTCCCCCTGGCGCCTTTCAATCAGGCGCATCGGGCCGAGCTCTATTCCCACAGGACACACCTCATCGCACCTGCCGCACATAAGGCAGTTGGAGGTAATGGCGGCTATATCCCTGTCGTTCCTCAGCCCTTTGATGAAGTAGGCCGACTGAATGTCATGTATCCCGGCGGCAGAACTCATCTGGCAGACGCTGATGCATACCCCGCACGATGAACAGGCATGCGTCTGTACCTCTGTGTATGATGATGACCTGTGGCCCGTGGTGATGCCGGAGTTGCGCATGAAAATAAGCAACAGTTCGATGGGTATATGAAAGTATCTTGAGACGGGAAGCAGAATGAAGAATGTTCCCAGGGCAAGTGAATAGAGCCACCAGAACCATGGAGCAATATCAGCTGCCGGAAGGAATGACGCCAGCGCTGCTCCGAAATTGCCGGTAAGGAACCCGCCGCTCCCGTATGCACCGCATGTAAAACTCTCGGCCATAAGCCGCGAGGGGAAGATCAGCCAGAGGCTCAGCAGGGCGATACGGTCAGTCCAGGTGTGCTTCGTGGTCTTCTTCATGCCCATCATGCCGGGAATGAACCGCTTGATCACTGCAAGCAGAAGTCCCGAGAGGATGAAAGCAAGAAGGAGATCCATCCAGTGCGTGTAAACCCTTGCCAGCCCTTCAGCACCGTGGTCGGGATTGAACGCTCTGAAAAAGATGGCATGCGAGGGCGGATTGAGGTGTTTCTCCCCGAAGAAGTCGGCTTCGATGGTGCCAAAGACTATAAGCATGAACCAGCCGAAGGCCAGGCTCATATGCATGTACCCCAGAACAGGATTCTTTTTGAATATCTTCCGGTGAAGGAGGCTCTCCATGAATATCTCTTTGATGCTCTGCATGAAGGGTATGCCAAAGAAGCCCCTCTGCAGGCGCAGCTTGTCAGGGCGCGAAAGGTTGCGAAACCATACGGTACTGCGTACCACACTGTAGATCAGTATGAAATAGAGACCCAGGTTGAATGGCCATACGAAGAAATCAGAGCTCATTGCTGTCAAGTTTTCTGATAGCTTCAGCAGTCACTGCCACGACGTTACGGGTGTTTACTCCCCTGGGACATACCAGGAGGCACTTGCCGCATAACATGCACTGTGTCACCTCCTCGCGTAACAGGTCAATCTCACCTCGACGGATAAGGGTGTTCATCCGCCGGAGATTGAATGATATATGCTGGCCCGCGGTGCAGGTGGCAGTACAGCCGCCACAGGCAAAACAGAGTCTGAAGCTCGGTTCCATGAGAGTGACATACTCCCTCACCTTGCGGTCAGTGGTATCATAATTGATAAGCCTGCTCTGGTTGATAGAGAACCCGAACCTGTTTGCCTGTTTCACGCTCATCTTCCGTTCAGGTATCTCACCGTCTCCGCCACCGCTGCACGGGCATGCGATATCGTATCGGTTATATTCATCGGGGCTGTACAGGTGCCGGCATAAAAGACCCCTTTCAAATGACTGAGGTTGTTGCCGTAGTGATGATCACCCGTCTCAAGGAACCGGTTAATGCCGGTTCCGAGTCCGGAGGCCTCTGCGAGCCTGGCTCCCGTCTTCGACATCTCCATCCCCACCATCAGCACCATCAGGTCAAGCTCCATCTTCAGCGGTCTGCCGGCAAGGGTATCCTCAACCTTGATAACCAGCCTGTTATTTATGTTTACAGATGCTTCCGAAACTTTTCCCCTGATGAAATTGACATTATGCACCTCCTGTGACTCACGGTAGAGCTCCTCATAATAGGGTCCGTACATTCGCATGTCCATGTAAAAACAGAAGATCTCACATGCGGGAAGCATCTTTCTGACTTCTGATGGCCTGTTTGACCGCCGAGACACAGCATACCTTCGAGCAGTGGTTGTTATTGACCTTCTCATCACGCGAGCCCACGCAATGAATGAATCCGATCCGCGATGGCACCGATCCGTCAGCCCTGGAAACCTTTCCTCTGTTGAACATCTCTCCAGATCGGCTGCAGTGATGACGTTGTCATATATGCCATAACCGTATTCTTCCTTACGATGCGCATCAAAGAGGTCAAAGCCGGTTGCAACGATTACCGCATCAGCCCTCTCTTCCGTCCCTCCTGAAAGGTTCACTACCACATCATGGCCGTGATGCCTGATCTTTTCAACTACGGTACTGGTGATGACACTTATATTCTCGTGTTCAATCCTCTTCCTGAGGTATCCCCTGACCTCATCCGCCGGCCTGCGGTCGGGGAAGAGTGCATGCCACTTCAGAAGGTGACCTCCGGGATCTTGACCCTTTTCAATAAGGGTCACCCTCAGGCCCATCTCCGCCAGCGAGCCTGCAGCCTCCATACCTGCCACGCCACCGCCGGCTACTATGACATGTTTCCCTTTACCTTTCATCCGTTGATAAGATTGGCAGGTTCAGGCAGTCTCGTGCCGTCCTTTGCCAGGAACCTCTCCGCGGGGTCAGCCTTGATGCCCATCCTATGCATGAGCTTCAACGACTGGACATTATGATACTGAAGGCCCAGAACCCATGGATCGTATCCAAGAACCAGCCCGGCAACCTCCTCATATGTGAGTACAGGAATGCTCTGACCCTCAGATCCATAAGATATATCATCAAGTTCCTTAATTGTATACTGCCAGCGGTCCATGAACATGGCGCAGCCCGGGCAGTTTGCAATGATAAAATCAGGCCTGTAAGGCTCCATAGACTCAAACTTCTTGCGCGAGGCGGAAAGCGAATAGCCCCTGTTGGCCTGTATAAGATACTGTCTGAAGCCGAAGCCGCAGCAATGGCGGCGCTCGGGGTAGTCAATTATATCACCGCCCCATGACTCCACCATCCCTACAAGCACATGAGGAAACTCTGCTCCGCCGACACCGTATTTGGGGAACATCTTAGAGTAGTGGCAACCTATGTGCTCAACCGCCTTCAGAGGCTTGCCCGTGGTGATGTCAGCAAGGTTAAATTTTGCCTTGCGTGCAATCTCATCCCTGAATTTGTATATTATGTCGCTGGCATGGGAGATTGATTCTGGTATCTCAAAGGTTCGGCCTGTGGCCTTGTAAAGATCCTCGCGGGATCTCTCGAGGGTCTCAGGGAAATGCTTCCAGGTCTCAAGTATCTCAGTATAGATACCGAATGAGGTGACGCATGAAATTGCGATATTCCTGTAGCCGGCTTCCGTGGCCAGTGCAAAATGACGTGCCACCACAGCCTGTATCGTTTCAAACGGTACAATGTCGCCATGATACCCGATACCCGTACATGTCGTGTGCCTCGGATCCTCGAAGATATCCTTGCCGAGGTCATCGCGCATAATCTTAAGGAAGACCTGCTCGGAGCCGGCAAAGAAGGTCTGCCTGATGCACGACCTGACATAGAAGAAATGATCGTCAGGTATCTCCTTCTGGTACTCTGCCCAGATACGCTTCTTACCTTCCGGTTTCATAGATATCCTTTCTTACGTCCTCTGCCTCGCACTGATGAGTTCCGTTGTCAGCGGTTACCACGTGCCTGAAGTACTCAAAGTCCCTGCCCTCTTTTTTGAACTCAAGGCCCATCTCGGCTGCTTTCTGCTCCGACGCCTCCTCGATGGTGTCATAAAGCTCCTGCCCGCCTGTAACCCTGAAGATGCTTTTCAGCTCGTCAAGCACATCATCGCTGATTTTGCGCGTCGGGCCCTCCTTGCCGTTCAGCTCACCGCCGAGGCGGGCAAGCGAATCATCCATGTATTTGAAATAGTGTTCCCATGCCGGGCCCTGTTCGGGATGGGTTGCTGGATCAACGTCATATGAGACTACGCAGTAACCATGTTTCAGAACATTGTCTCCTACGGTTCTCTTAATGGCGAACTGCTGCCTGCCCTTTTCCGAGGCGGTGAAGTATCCAAGCTCCTGCGACAGTTTGCGCAGCGCCATGATCACCATGCCCGGGGTGTTGCCCCTGGGGCAGCGGGTCTTGCAGCTCATGCACTGACCACAGTACCAGATTGTTTCGCTCTTAAGGAGCTCCCTGATGATTTCATTGTTCCTCGTCTGCACAAGGTCAACAACCATCCTCGGGTCGTAGTGATAATATTCGGCCGCAGGGCATATGCCTGTGCATATCCCGCAGTTCATGCATGCCTTCAGTCCTTCCTCAAAACGGACATCCTGCATTAGCCTTGAATAGAGGTCTTCCATAATATGAGTCTTCGCCTTTTATGGGAAGCTCAAAAGTAGTCAGGCTGCCTAACACAGGGAACGCTATTAAAGCCTATTTTCCGGGGGTATTTATACTTATGGGGCAGGGAGTCAGCAGTCGGCAGTCAGCAGTTAAAATCAGTCGGCAGTCAAAAGCGTTCGGCAGTCAAAAGCATTCGGCAGTCGGCAGTCAAAATCAGTCGGCAGTTTGAGTCTCCTCCTGTGTCGGAGCCTCAAACTGAGGACTGAAGACTGAAGAGTGGATTACCTGCCGAACAGCGCCCCCAGCACCCTGTAATTGACCCTGCAATTCTCAATCCTTACGTTCTCAGCAAGTTCCATCAAGGCCTGATGTGCAGCGTCAGGAGAAGGGGCCGGGGCGGTACCCTTCCAGTAGTCAATTATCTCCTGGTAACCTGCAGGAATTGTCACACTCATGATGCCGCTCTCAGAGTCAAGCTTCTTGAGTGTCCACCATGCCCACCCTATGCTGTCAGCCTCAAAAAGCGCAACAGCCGACCGGTACCATTCATTGTTGTTCTCCCCCGACTCACCCATCCAGAGCGGAACATTGTGCCCAGACCTGATATCCAAATACTTTTGAATGGTCTCGACGGTGGTCGGGTTCCAGTACTTATGAAAACTGTAGACCATGTTGTCATCCCATGGTGGTGTCAGACCCTCAAAATCTGTGGCAAAATGATTGCCTTCAATGAAGATAATATGGTTGGGGTCAACTGCGCGAATGACCCCGGTGATTTCACGAAGAAGATCATACAAAGCCTTATTGCCTGGAAGGGGATAGTTGGTCTCGTTGATCAGGTCATACCCTCCTACCCACGATTCGTCCCTGTACCTCTCTGCAAGTCTCTTCCACAGCTCCACGGTCTTTGCCCTGTTAAGCTCACTCTCCCACAGCTTCGGCTTTGTTATGTCAACATCGGCAATGGGGATGTCATTGCCCTGACCGCCTGGAGCGGCATGCAGGTCAAGTATAAGGTAAATTTCATTTGCAGCGCACCAGTCCAGCAGCGAGTCTGTCATTGCAAATCCCCTCTCCAGCCAGGTGATCTCCCCGGTTACAGGTTCGGCCTCAACCGGTGGTGTAAACAGATTATAATGCATCGCCAGCCTTACTGAGTTGAAACCCCATTCCTTCAGCGAATCAATATCCCTTCGGGTGACCATATTGGCAAGCCAGGCATCGTAAAATTCCTCACACCTCTCCTTCCCTGTCAAAACGGTGATCCGGTTCCTGATGTCATACTGTGCCGGAGCCACCCCCGACAGCTTGAGCATGTAAGGCTCCTGCAGCATCCAGCCTCCCAGTCCGATGCCCTTTAAAAGAACAAACTCACCCTGCCCGTTTACGATATGCCGTCCATCAGTCCTGAGAAATCCAGTTGACGCCGCCTCGCGTGGTGCAGGCCTGCATGATGCCAGCAAACAGGCTGCAAGAACAAACATTGAAATCTTTCTCATTCAAGAGGTTTTAAATCCGGAATTCAATGTAGAAATTTTATTTGAATTGATAACTTTATTCCCAAAGCTTAAAACATGAAAAAACCGGTATCAATTATCCCCCTCGTGATAGCGTTGTCAGCCATAATCATCGCCTCCTCATGCAGAAATGAGCAGATCATAACTTTCCGCTCTCTTCTCAGGGAAATGGCAGCGGTGGAGGCCGTGACAAGGTTTCCAGACCCGTCATACCGGCTGGTACAGTATAGCTCCTATGACAGGCGCAGCATTCACCCTGACAGTTCCGGGTGGTTCGCAAACAACGATTACACTCATTTCATCCGTGAGGAGATGAATGACGGCCGACGCGAGTATGTCATGATGGAGACTGACGGACCGGGGGCCATCGTCAGGTGGTGGATGACTTTCGGGAACGTTAACGCTCTGAACTCATACGTCAGGGTTTATATCGACAACCAGTCTTCTCCCGTTATTGAAGGCATGGCTCCCCAACTTGTCGGGAGGGGTCTTCTTGCACCTGAGCCGCTCAGCGCGGCTGTTTCGCCACTTACCGAGCCGCAACGCCAGGGATATAACCTCTACCTGCCAATACCATTTTCGCGAAGCTGTAAAGTCACCCTGGAAAATGACTCTATTGTCATAACGCCAGAAAGACGCTCGCCTTCAATATACTACAATATGTGCGCCCGTTTATATGAAGAGGGGACGAGGGTAGTCTCGTTGAAGAGTGAGATGCTATCCGCAGATTCCCTGGCTGTTTCTGAATGCGCATCCGCTATTGCTGAAGCGGGCGAAGCAGAGCTTAAAGAGGCGCTAAAAAGCTTCACAGCAGGCAAATATTCACCGGGCACAGCGTGCACGGTCAGGGTCAATGAATCCGGCCTCGCCCTCAGCAGCTTCTCCCTTACGCTGGCAGCATCCGACACCGCAGCGGTACTGAAGAACACCATGATCCGCATGCGTTTTGACGGCAAGGAAACGGTTGCAGTGCCGGCCGGATGCTTTTTTGGCACCGGATACTCCTATAACAGTTACCGGACCCGCTTCAGCGCAGTTGATGCAGACGGCAAAATGAGTGCTTTCTGGCTCATGCCTTTCCGCGACAGCTGTGAGATAAGCGTCTTCAACGGCTCGGCTGACTCTGTCATTATCACTGCATCCGTTACAATGGTTCCTTATAGATGGGACAGCTCATCAATGCATTTCGGGGCATCATGGCATGAGTACACTGCCGTGGAAACCGCCGGTTCTGAGAATACCGGAGGAACCGGGCTGCACACCGACCTGAACATCGCCATGCTGAAAGGCAGAGGGCTCTACACTGGTGATGCCGTGGTGGTATTAAACACGGCCGATGCCTGGTGGGGTGAGGGTGATGAGAAGATATATGTCGACGGAGAGAAATTCCCTTCCTCATTCGGGACAGGCACTGAAGACTATTTCGGATATGCATGGTGCAGGCCGGAGCCCTTCGCCCATCCACTTATTGCACAACCTGCAGGCTCCGGCAACTTCCATCCAGGGATGAGCATAAACATGAGGTACCGTATCCTCGATGCAATCCCATTCAAGGAATCAATAAGGGCAGATATCGAGCTCTGGCACTGGGTGAAGACTGTAATTGACTACGGTGTCACTTCGTATTACTATATTTCTCCGGTATAGCCGTTTTCTCACAGACGGAAGCGTATCTCCAGGCCTTCATGAAGAGCCTGAGGATGAAAAGAGTCTGCGTGGCAAGGAAGAAGAGAAATACAATCCCTCCCCTATCCGGGACCGACCATATGGTAAACCACAAAGAGAGGAATATGAAGATGACGTTCAAGATCAGGATCACCAGAACAATTACGTAGGAAACCCAGAACCGTTCCTTCAACGCCCTGAACCCTGCACCCAGAGCCATGAAAACCTTCCCCGAGCCGGTGGCAGCAACCCATCTCCTTGAGGCGTCAGCAACAAAAAGCCAGACAGGCATACCCAGTGCCCAGACGGCATAAAACAGGTACATGATGCTTGATCCCGGCGTAGATCCTTCTGATATCGAAATAATTACTATCATGGGGAGACCAACGATTACGAATGTATAAGCACCGATAATAACCATGATAAGAAGCGTGATCATCAGAAATGGAAGAAAATTACGGGCCGATTCCCTGATGAATGCGTTTATCTTAAGGCTTCCCCAGGCAGTGGCATATGAGGCAAAAAGGCCGCCGGCAAAAAACGTATATAGAAAAACCCCGGCCAGCAGAAGGAGCAGTCCTCCAGACGATACCGCCGACAGCAGGTTAACAAATGGTTTGCCAAGATCGCCCGCCAGGCCGAGATCAAAACCACCGCAGAGCCTTTCAACAGCCATGCTGTTGCCAAATAAATGATTTCAGGAAGCTCTTCAGCGGAAGGGCTACGAAAAGAATCATTACCAGAGTAATGACCCACATCAGCAGGATTAGTTTATATGATGATGCCGCCCTGGCGGCTCCTTTTCTCAGTATTTTTAAAACAGCCATCTTAGTATAATTAAACAGTGAATATCGATATCATCATCTGCATCAGGAAAACGAACTTGTTCGCCATACGGCGGGTGGCCGTGAACTTCTGGACGCTGCTCCATGAATTGTTGATCCTGTCAATATCGATGTCAATCTTGTCGTAAGGATCAATCTTTGCCCATATAACCTTGCTGTTGCCAGTGTATTCAAAATCCTTGTAACTCTCTTTGCCGTCCCATGACTCCAGCAACTCATCTCCATTATCGAAACATATAAGTACCTCAACCGGAAGGGTAACCCCTCCAAGCCTCTCGATGCTGACCCTGGAAATGTATAGAGTGTCGCTTGCACGGTCGCTGCGGGTATATGTCACCGAATCGCCGTCGACTAACCCCAGCGTAGCTCCTTATCTTATGAGTGGTAACACCTGAAATCCTGTAATCACACAACTCATTCCCATACAAAACCTGGTCGAAGAACCAATCCATGTTCTCTCCGAACCTGTCACCGTATTCCCTGCTGACAACGTCGTTCACAACGGCAATGAAGTCGCGTCCCGACGGATGCCGGAACCCCCACTGTCTGTAAAACTCACGAAAGACGTCATCCATTGTCTCCGTTCCAATGAGCCCCTCGAGGGTATGAAGCCACGCCGCCGCCTTGTTATATGACATCATGCCATAGGTGCCATGCGGGTAAAGCCATGAAGGAAGATCATTGGTAGAAATGGCGCGACTGGGTGAGGATATGTATCCAAGTCTTCCCTGATCAGCATCCGACATCTTTAAAAACGGCAGCCTGATGAGTCCGTATCCGTCCCCGTAAAAATGATCCACAATCCGCTGTTCCCAGTATGAGTTGATACCTTCATCGAGCCATGGCTCCTCAAACTCGTTACTGGCAAGGATTCCCATGAAATATGCATGCCCGAACTCATGAATGGTGACCATCTCGGCCATCTTTAAAAATGAAGGCACCACGCCACCGCCGGAGGAGGTGAACAAAGTTGTGTACTCCATGCCGCCGGCCCCCTGGCCCGATATTGGCGGGTCAACGAAGGTGAGGTGAGGCCATGGATAGGGCCCTACCCTTTCATCGAGGTATTCAAGTGCATAAATCACAGCGGCAAACTGGTTATCAGCCTTTTTCAGTCCTTTCTCAGTTGTGAGGAGGGTTATGTCAACGCCCCTCCACTGCTGAGTCAACACCTTGTAGCCCGGCCAGGCTGTCCATGCAAAATCAACGATATCCTCAGCCCTCCAGACAACCTTCTTCAGGCTGTCGCCGAGGTCAATCTCCTCGATAAACATGCCACCCGACCCGGCAATAAATTCCTTCGGCATCGTCGCGGATACATTGTACACGGAGTGGTTTGAATAGAACTCCGAGTTGGGATGAAACTGGTGGCAGTTCCATCCATCCTCCTCACGCTGCCTCATTCCGGCAGTCTCATAGACCCCGAACTTGGGAAACCACTGGGCAACAAAATGAAAATCATCCTTATAGCCTGTCCTGACGATGGGAGAAGGCAGCTTGGACCCGAACTGAATCCTGAGCCGCAGCGTGTCTCCGGGTTGAACAGGCTCAGGCAGAACAATCTGCAGGACCGTTTTGTCATGAATATTACCATCGTCCGGCGACTGGAAGGTCATTGATTCTGACAGGTCGTTCCCGCTGCCGTCATGAATTGACTCTATCCTGACCCATCCCCATCCATCGTCGCCTTCAGGGCTCCATCGACCGGAAACGGCAAAGGTGCTTTTATTGCTGCAAAAGGCATTGAGGTACATGTGCATCATGGCATCTCCTACCGGTTTCGATGAGTTGTTGACCCACCATGCGGTCATATCTCCGGTTACAATATGGGTTGACGGGTCAAGCACCGCCTCTATGTCGTAGCCTGTCAGCCTCGCGCTCAGTGGAGTATCAACTACCACCTGACCGGCGCTCACTATTGTAATGCAGATGCAAACCGCAAACAGATATCTTTTCATCAGCGTCCGTTTTTCAATAACCCGATAAAATTAAACCTTAATTTCCTCCGTTTACTACATTTGCACATATTTCTTATTTTGTGCAATGGCACGAAAAAGTACCCGCGATATGATCATTGGCGTTGCAGCCGGACTGTTTGCCACGGTGGGGCTGCGCCGAACGACCATGGAGATAATAGCGGCGGCGGCTGGGCGCGGGAGGCGCACAATCTACATGTACTTCAGCAATAAGGCAGAGATTTATGATGCTGTAGTTGACAGGGAGATAAAACTGATTACCGGACCACTCCGTGATATTGTCTCGTCAGTCAAAGGGTTTGATGCTATTCTTCACCGTTACGGTGAGGAGCGGAGCAGCAGACTTAATCTGCTGCTAATGAGGAACCCACTTCTCCATAAAGACTTCTCACAGGGGCACAGCAGGGTTGAGAAGCTAAGGGAGAGGCTCAACAGGGAAGAGCTTCAGATTTTAACGCCTGTTTGCCGCATGAACATTGTGCAGGAAAATCTGCCCGGTCAGCCTTCGCCCGAAGAATATGCAGTGATCTTTCTCAATATGCTCAGGGGGAGTGACAGGCTGCTTACAAAAACGAATGGCTTAAATGAAGCCATCCGTTTCTCAGCAATCTCAAGCGACCTGTTCCTCAGGGGAATTGTCAGTCGTCGGGATAATCAAGCCTGAGGTCCTGTCAGATACTTACCAATGCCGCAATTATCAGCTCAGGGTCTTGTATTTTTTCATAATGTCACCTGAGTTCAGCATGAAATCAATATACTGGGCGCGTTGATAAGGCGTTTTGTTATCAGCCTTCTTCATCGATAGCTTCCCCCGGAAGGCGCCTATTGTCTTATAGCCGTGACCGTCCATCCACTTCTCCACCTCCCCGGTCATTGATTTTATCACGCCAGTGCCGTTGCGGTAGATTGTACTGACTGCCTGAATGGCGTCTGCTCCTGCAAGGATCATCTTTATCACATCGTTGCCAGAGTATATCCCTGTGGAGGTACATACTGAAGCCCTGATATTTTCATGAAGCATCCCTGCGAACCTGAGAGGAAGCCTGTTGTCGTCGCTGCTGCTAAGATTGTATGGCATGGTGGCTTCTTCAGAAAAGATGTCAATGTCAGGCTGCAGCAGCCTGTTGAAAATAACAACTGCATCTGCACCTGCCTTGTCAAGGTCGGCAATGAACCTCAGGGGGTTGGTATAGTAGGGACTAAGCTTCACTGAGACGGGAATCTTAACCGCGGCCTTCACCTTGCGGAGGGTCTCGACATGTCCCTTTTCTATTGCATAGCCTGGTCATTTCCGAATTCATCAGGAAGAGAATAGAAGTTCAGTTCCAGCCCGCTGACGCCTGTGGCAGCTGCCTTAACGGCATATTCAACCCATACCTTATCACTGAGGGCGTTGAGGCTGGCAAATACCGGGATCGATACTGCCTCCCTGGCCTTCTTAAGGTTGAGTAGATAATCATCCGGTGATTCAGGTACCGAATGTGAGTTGGGGAAAAGAGTTATCTGTTCTGCATGCCTCTCCTCGTACTCTGTTTTGAGTTCGCCTAACTCGAGGTTCTCCAGGGAGACCTGTTCTTCGAAAAGTGATTTGTATACGATGGCTGCTACACCGGCTTCCTCCAGTTCGCGAAGCTTGTGAATATCGGTCACCAGGTTACTGGCACCGGCAATGATCGGGCTTTTCAGTTCAATACCCATGTAATGTGTTCTCAGATCTGCCATGACATTTATTTTTTATGTATAACAATCCGTTAAACAAAATGTTCTGAATTGTGTAAAATAACCTGTTAGCGAATCCGTCTCTTCCCTGCCTGGGAAAACCGGCCGGGTAACACCGACCCCTGCCTGCTCCGAACTATAATAAGTTACGGCCGGAGATGCTTGCTTCTATTTGCTCCGACCCATAAATAGTTACGGCCGGAGATGCTTGCTCCCACCTGCTCCGAACCATAATAAGTTACTTCCGGAGATGCTCGGTCCAATTTGCTCCAACCCATAAATAGATACGGCCGGGGATGCCGGCCGTAACTTGATTATTGAGATAGATCTATTTCGCCTGTGTGAACTGACCTTTTGTCACCCACATCACCGCCTCGTCAGAGAGGGGTTTACTGCAGGTTTCAGGAAACCTACCAGGTTGCCATCCTCATCGATAAGATACTTCTGAAAGTTCCATGCCACATCTGAGTCGAGCACGCCGTTGGCTGATTTGCTGGTGAGCCATTTATAAAGCGGGTGCATGTCGTCACCCTTGACGGATATCTTCGACATAATAGGAAAGGTCACTCCATATTTGCTGTCGCAGAACTCCATTATTTCTGCATTTGTTCCGGGCTCCTGGTTCATGAAGTTGTTGGCCGGGAAGCCGATGATCACAAGTTTCTGCTTGTATGCCTTGTTTAGGAGTTCAAGGTCCTTGTATTGCGGGGTGTGACCGCATTTGGATGCCGTATTGACGATCATCACTTTCTTGCCCCTCAGGTCGGCGAAGCTGAACTGTTGTCCGTCGATAGTCTCAACGGTAAAGTCGTAGAACGACTTCTGTGACAGTGCAGGTGCTATTATCAGGGCCATCATTGCGGTAAATGTTATAAGTCTCTTTTTCATTTCTGTAGTTATTTAATTACCCTTTTAACAAATGTGGTGCCAATTAGTTTCTTTGTCATTAATAAAAACCTTCCGAGGGTCGAATATACGAAAATCTTTCTATTTTTGCATCGCCAAAAACAATAAACACCATAACCCGTAATAACACAGCAGCCCGGCCGCCATTGGGGTTTCGGGGTATAGCGCAGTCCGGTTAGCGCATCTGGTTTGGGACCAGAGGGCCGCAAGTTCGAATCTTGCTACCCCGACAAAGCAAAAGCCTGTCCGCAGAATGCGGCAGGCTTTATTTTTAAATGACGCGCTGACAGCTTGCTGTCAAAAGCAGAAGGGGAAAAAAAGCATGGAGAGAACAAAGTGAGCGATGGGCTTTTGCTTTAATCATTCTCCCACTCAAGATCATGACCCCGTGCAACTGGGTAGTAATCTTGCAGACAAGGAAGGCAAATGACCGGTATGATTTCTTTTTCTAGGATCAATGCGCGGTGAACAAACGACATTTATCCCGGTTGAATCATTACTTCAGAGAGAATTTGCCGGCGTTTGGATAGATAATGTCAAGTTTTATTATCAAAACGAAAAGATGGGGGAATGGGACCACGTATTTCTATCCGGAATCACTAGTGTCCCAAACTCTTCGGTTCGGCTTTAGCAGTTTAAACCAGAAAGCCAGCATTGCCTTAAGCATATTTGACTATTTTCATTAAAAGGAAATGTGTGCAATCTTATAACTATTCCCAATAACTGTATAACGCTATACTTGATTAACAACGATACATTTATGTCGTTCCTTGTGAGCAAAAGCTTCGGGAATTAAATAGAATTACTAATCCGCTTCATAAGCCTCCCTTTGGGGGAGTTTGTGAGACTTAAAAAAACAATTATGAGTACAGGTAAAGTAGTATTAGGTGCATTGGCAGGACTTGCCATTGGTGCAATAGCAGGAATCTTATTCGCACCCGAAAAAGGTTCAACAACCCGTAGAAAAATCATTGATAAAGGCGATGATTATGTAGACGGAATAAAATCAAAGTTTAATGATGTCCGTGATACACTTACAGACAAATATGAAAGTACAAAAAAAGACGCTGAAGGATTTGTTAACAGAGGAAAAGCAAAATACGATGAAGCAAAAAGAGATGTAAAAAATGCGGCAGCAGATTTTAATCAGGCAACATCCTGAATTTTCAGATAATATACAAGCAGCACAAGAAGTATCATAACTCAGAACACAATGAACAATCTTTTCAGAGGATTATTAGCCGGCGTCGGAGCATGGAAATTAGGTGGCGGCTGTGTGGGCACTATTGTGGTTTTTATAATTATCTGGCTTATGCTTGGGCAATGCAGCTAATTAGAATACTCAGAAAATCCAGTTGCCGCGCCGCCGTGGCGCCACAATTTTCAGGCTAAAGGCCACCGCCTTATGCCTGGCACCACTGTCCGCCCACGGCTCCGCCGGGTACTTCCAGTACCGTGGGCATCAGGGTCTGAAATTTGAATTATGTAAATCATTTCAGTAATTGTGTAACTTCATTTTTTTTAATGAAATTATATTTACGAGATTCATTCATATTCGTTTACCATGGTAATTTCAGCCATGAATGGGTATTTATTTAGAGTGAGCATTCGTTAGGTTTTAAATATATAAGACCAATGACTTTCGTCGATTATTATAAGATCCTCAGGAATAGAAAAAAAGGCTACCCCAAGCGCCATTAAAAGTGCCTACCGAAAACTGGCCAGAAAGTATCACCCCGATTTGAATCCTAAAGATGCAGATGCGAAAAAGAACTTTCAGCAAATCAATGAAGCGAATGAAGTACTAAGTGACCCTGAAAAACGAAAGAAATACGATAAATACGGGAAAGACTGGCAGCATGCTGAACAGTTTGAAAATGCAAAACAATATCAGGAACAATCATCAGATTTTCGTGGCAGTAAGTATTCCAGGGCACAATCCGGCGGGGATTTTTCGGATTTCTTCGAATCCATGTTTGGTGGTTCAACAAATACCGGCAGAAACAGGCAGGCGAAATTCAGAGGTGAGGATTACACCGCACAATTACAGCTCAAACTTTCAGATGCTTATAAAACCCACAAACAAACTCTTACTGTAAATGGAAGGAACATAAGAATAACAATCCCTGCCGGAATTGAAAACGGACAAACAATAAAAATAGCAGGACATGGGGGTCCGGGAATAAATGGCGGACCGAACGGTGATTTGTACATTACATTTTCAATAGACAATGATACCGGAATCAAAAGACTGGGTAATGATTTATATATACATGTTGACATAGAGTTATACACAGCAGTATTGGGCGGTGAAATTACCATCGATACCCTGAGCGGAAAAGTGAAGCTTAAAGTAAAGCCCGAAACGCAAAATGGAAGTAAGGTAAAACTTAAAGGGAAAGGATTTCCTGTTTATAAAACCGATGGGCAGTTCGGAGACTTATACATAACTTATACGGTTAAAATCCCAACCAATTTAACCGAAAGGCAAAAAAGCTTATTTACTGAATTATCAAAATCTTAATCTTTTATTATGAAAGCAAAGCAGAATAGATGATTTAATAGCGGTAAATGAATTCTGTGTCCACCACAATGTTGAGATTACATTTATAAATCTGTTGCAACAAAACGGATTAATTGAAATCAGTACCATAGAGTCAGAGCATTTTGTAGAAAAGAAGCAGCTCCCTCAGCTTGAAAAATTTGTCCGTTTCTATTATGATCTGGATATTAATCTGGAAGGGATTGAGACGATAACCTATTTATTGCAGCGAATAGAAAACCTGCAGAATGAGATTATTAAACTAAAAAACAGGCTTCGTTTTTATGAAGCACATTGAAAAGACTAAAACACAAATCTTAGCCGGGTCATACGCAATGTCAACTGACACTATAACGCAGCAACTCAACATAACGATTAAAAAATATCACAATGGAAAACAACAAGGACAAGCCGAAGATTCTTAATAAAATATATACCAACTACTGAGTTTTATAGCCAAATAATTGACAGCTTACAAGATTATTCAATTTTTACATTAGATAATGAATTCAACATAAACAGTTGGAGTTCTGGCTCAACAAAAATATTTGGTTACGAAACGGACGAAGTTATTGGAGAACCTTTCGATATAATATTTACTGAGGAAGATTTAAAAATTGGTATTCCGAAAAAAGAGATTGAAACAGCTTTAAAAGAAGGCAGAGCAACAGATAACAGGTGGCACATCGCTAAAGACAGGAGCCTGTTTTATGCTTATGGGTTGATTTTTCCACTCATCGGTTCAGACGGAGAGATGTTGGGTTATGTTAAAATTTTACGGGACCTGACAGAGAGGAAACAATCGGAGGATGCTATAAAAAAATATGTCAGAGAATTGGAAGATCTTAATACTCATAAAGAGAGTGTTCTGGCAATACTTTCACACGATTTAAGAAGTCCCCTGGTCAGCTATTATTGGAATGCGCGAATTATTTGAAAGAAGATTTTCATAAAATGAAGCCCGATGATCTCAAGGAAATGCTTGACATGCTTTATAAATCATCAACGGATGAATTAGATATGTTAGACTATTTAGTAGAATGGGCAAGAATAAAATACGCATCGGACCTGTTTTCTCCAACAAAAATAAAACTAACCGAATACATTAATAAAGTCTTTGAAACTTTAAACGAAACTGCTTCGATAAACACGATAAATCTTCATCACGAAATTGAAGCGGATACTTCTGTATTTGCGGATGGCAAAATGCTAATTTCCATCATTCAAAACATCGTTTCAAATGCGATAAAACATACAGAAAAAGGAGGTACAATAACGGTTTCAGCAAAAAGCAAAGATGACAAAATTATTGTTCAGGTTAAGGACACCGGAGTTGGAATGTCCAAAGAAATAATGGAAAATCTTTTTACTCCACAAATGAAAACTCTTTCAGAAACAAGAGAAAAAAATAAAGGGGCTGGAATTGGATTATTACTGGTAAAAGGATTTTTGGAGAAAAATGGTGGTGAAATATGGGTAGAAAGTATTGAAGGTGAAGGTTCCTCTTTTTATTTTACATTACCCATAGAGAAACCTTTAACTATTACAGAGTAGTATCGGACGAAATTATCATTGATGAAAGCACATAGAATTTCATCTCCGCTCAGGTTTTGATCAGCTTTAACCTCTTTTGCATTACCGGACAGATTTTCCTCCTTTCATGAATGATCCTGAAAGATTCAATCTATTGTTGACGTTTCCTATTAATATTGATTACAGTTTCAAGCCAGTCCTTTGCATGAACATTATCGGTATTCAGAACTATCAATCATATTGTTATTACAAATTAAAAAGCGGTGTGCTGAACAGGTTATTTCTTAACGCTTTATTCATATTGTCCATTTTTATTCTACTATTATTGAACATAATTATTTAATGGGGTGTTGTATATCTATAACAATCAAAAACTAAGAAAATGAAAAAAACAGGTTTAATCGTACTTGCTCTGTTTCCTCAATAAGCGCTTTCAGCCAGGGGAAAGATGTAGTTGATATTGCTATCGGATCTGCCGATCATACAACACTTGAAGCTAGCCGTCAAAGCAGCCGATCTGGTAACAACTCTGAAGAGTGCAGGTCCGTTCACAGTATTTGCTCCAACAAACGAGGCTTTCAACAAGCTTCCTGAAGGAACTGTTGCCAACCTCCTCAAGCCCGAAAATAAGGCTCAGTTGGCAAAAATACTTACTTATCATGTCGTTAGCGGAAATCTTGATGCAACTGCAGTGCTGGATGCAATTAAAAAAGGTAATGGCAAAGTAGTCTTAACAACTGTCAGCGGTGGCATGCTAACTGCTTCACTCGACATGGGCAAGGTTAAGTTAACTGATGAATCCGGCAACTCAGCCTATGTAATCGTCGCAGACCTGAAGGGTTCTAATGGAGTTATTCATGTCATTTATGCAGTGGTTCTTCCCAAGTAGTCATCACCAGAATAAAGTCATTTAAATCAAAGCTTTCTGTATCAAACAGAAGGCTTTTTTTGTTTTAATAGCTCATTCCATCTAAAAAGTAATTATCTGTAAGCAGTTCCCGGACAAAGGCAGGTATATTTTCAATATTTTACTTTTTATGTTAAATTTATGAGGAAATACTTAATGAACGAATGAACCATATTATGAAAGAGAACCCGGGAATTGCTAAAATGATTAGAGCATATTTTCTGAGCTCCATTATCGCTCCCATAATACTGGGAACCCTGCTGGCTATCCATCTGAACGGCACACCTGAGGTGCTCAATTTTCTGATTGTACTGGTTATAGGTATAGGTTTGCATGTGCGCTACCAATGTATATAACGACATTTATGATACCATACAGGGAACAGATAAGGTGAATGCGCACCGCAATGAATCCAGCGGAGGCTCAGGTGTCTTGCTTGATAATATTAAACTATCATTGTTATGTGCTGTAAAGTTCATTTAGGATTAACCAACTGGAATTGTAAAGTGAAACCAGGATTACTAACCAAATGTGTAAGGTTTTTCCAGGACGAGACAGTTTTTTGCACATGAAGTAAGGACCTATCCTTTGCTCATCAACAAAATACTCAAAGTCTTTAACATGCGTTATTTCTGTCATCCAATTTAGTTTTATGCCAAACGCGGGACTAACCTTGTACGAAATAATCATGCCCGGATACATTTTTTCATGACCATTATTGCTGGTTACAAG
Source organism: Bacteroidales bacterium (assembly GCA_034522515.1). GTDB lineage: Bacteria > Bacteroidota > Bacteroidia > Bacteroidales > VadinHA17 > SR-FBR-E99. Next base: position 58,882 of record JAXHLF010000015.1, read on the forward strand.
AAAGCCCATATGCTCAGGTGTTATTTCTTTCAGATTAACCGGTGCTGAAATAAAGTCCCATATTTCGCTTATCGAGGCAGGTAATTCTTGTGTTTTGATTAATTGATAAAATGCCATTACTATTATTTTCTTAAAGTAGAAAAGCCTCCGTCGACATGCATAATCTGTCCTGTTATCCAACTTGCTTTGTCGGAAAGTAAAAACTCAACCATATTAACGATGTCATCTGTTGTTCCAACTCTTTTTAGCGGGTGACGCTGAGCGTTGGCTTCCTTTTTCTCTTCGCTGTTTAACAGGAAAGCTGCCAGAGGAGTATCGGTTAGCGAAGGTGCAATACAATTCACCCTTATTTTCGGTGCATATTCGGCAGCCAACGCTTTTGTTAACCCTTCAATAGCACCTTTGGATGCCGAAACCTGCGAATGAAAGGGTAACCCGGCTTGAACGGCAACAGTAGAAAACAAAACAATGGAGGCATTTTCGTTGTTTTTTAATTTTGAAGCAACAGCTTGTATTGTTTTTACTGCTCCCACAACCTGCAGGTTAAAGTCATTTGTAAAATCGGCCGGTTTAATTCTTTCAAACGGCCGAAGGTTGATGCTGCCCGGACAGTAAACTACACCCGATAATGTATCAGGTAAAAAATCAAGAGAAAAGGTCTCTTCCAGAACATCCAACTGACAGTATGTGATCAGGGGATTTTCCGGGTGCATTTCGTTCTTATTGTAAGTTCCAAATACCTGATGCCCGTTACCAGCCAACTTAAAAGCAAGTGCTTTACCTATTCCGGAAGAAGCGCCAATGATTAGATATTTTTTCATAAAATCCAATAGATTTTTTATGACTAAGTTAACAATTAAACTGTTTATGAAGTCCTGGAAGGTTGACTGGTTTCTGGTCAACTTTTTTCAGAACATGACCTTACTCCAAAACCATATTTATTTTACCTAGATCTTCATTCAGGGGGATGAAACCCCAGCTTAAGAAATCGAATTTCCAGGCATCATCGGACTTAATTGCATGAAAAATAATCCGCCATTGGATGTTACTAAAAAGCCTAAAATAAAATTGTTCCAGTGCAATTGCAGAATTACCGTCTTCAGCAATCATAATTTCACGTTTATCAACTGTATAGTCCATCTCAAGGGTGGGATCAGCAAAGTACTCTGTCCATCCAACTGAAATTTGCTTCTTATCCCAGATCTCAGATGGATCTGTTCCGCAGAACATACCACCATCCGCCAGCAAAGAGATCAGAGTGCCCGCGTCCTTTGCCTTAAAAGCCGAATTGTACATATCCATCAAGGCAGTAACAGCTACCCGTGCAGGCTCCTCGACTTCAAAAATGTGCTTTGCCCGCTGAGCTTTGCTTAAACCCCATGAAGGATTCATAGAGTTGGACTTCATGTACGCTTCGTAAGCCTTTTTGTATTCTTTGATATTCATGAAAAAGTCACCCTTGGAATTCGTATACATTCGGATTATTTGGTGCCAGTTTCAATGTACTTATTAAAAGACTCCTCAAGCCCTATCATTCTGGTTAAGCTTCATGTAGGAATATCCCAGCATATTGTAAATAGGGGCCGGGTTCGGACTGATTTCCAGGGCCTTCAGTAATGTTTCGTGATATCCGTTTACGTCTCCTGCTTTATCCTGATAGTTAAGAAGCAAGTAATAGGCTTTGATATCCTTTGGATACATTTCAACCAGCTTTTTACCAACACCTGTAGCATCAGCATCTTTCTTTTCCATAAACTTCAACATGGTACTTTTTATCAGTTTCCTCCGCCTCACTCAGTTTGGCTTTACAGTTTGCGGCAGCGCTGCCGTAGCTTTTGAATTTTTCATCATTCCCCATGTGCATTAATGCCAGGTAATAGTTGGCCATAAAGAAATCAGGGTCCTCAGTCAGAGCTTCTTGAAGCAGTTCAACACCCTTTGTCATATCCACATCTTCAAAATACCTGACTGCCTCACTATAGGTTGCCAGGGCAGTCTTGGAGCTTGTTGTCAAGGGCATCATGTCTTTCTTTGCCAGCTGGGAGTAGGACAGTGATCCCATGGCAAGAACTAAGAATAAAACGACTAGTCTTTTCATAATTGTGGTTTTGATTAGTAATTAGAATGTAAGCTATAAGTTTCCCATTGCAGGTTCTAAACCTGATACCGGAACAAAGATCGGACAGCGTTCTGTAACCGCTGTTGCCCAGCGTCCCAAAACTTGTTCTGTGTGTTCCAAAATAGGAGAAAGTGATGGCAGGGTCTGTCTGAAATCGTGGCTCAGACAGAACAGATAATAATTCTAAGGATTGTCAATTATGTTAAGGTGATTAAATATTAATAATGATTGATTATCAGTTTCTTTTTACTGTAAAGATATGCAGCTGCTTCCGGATGCATTTCCAGCACTGAGCCGATGACCTTTATTAGCCATGCGGTCAACGAAATGTTAACTCCTTTCTTCCTGAGATCGCGAAGCCTCGAACGGCTTTCGGTAACATCGAATTCCAGCATGGCATTTATGTGATGTTTACTTAAGCCTACCGAGAAAATGTCGAAGGTTGCAATTCGCGAAGGGGCAATATCCTGATATCTGTATGACGCTGTCATGTGAGAGCTTCCCATATCAATGACATACAGCGTTCCTAATTGACAGCAAATGCCAGTTCAAGCTCAATTTTTGTCACAGCACCGTCAGGGCCGGTTGTAACAATAAAAGCCGTGAAATCGTCAAAAAACTTACCTCTCAGAAAGATCCATTGCGAATCTCTGCGAAGGTGTTTAACATCCTGGATCTCGGCTTCCTCAAGGGGATAGAGGACATTTAGAGAGGCCTCAAATAGTTTTGCGGCGTTTTCTTCTTTAAGATAAAAGTCCTTCCTGATCAACGACATGAGGACCGGGCATTCAATATCCATGTGGACGGGTTCGATCATATTAACTTCGGAGCCATTGACATTGATGTAGTTATCGCTTCCGCAAGAATTGACTCCTGAACCGGGTTCGTTAAAACCTATGTTGATTTTATGAAATGTACCTGCAAAGACCTTGCTGACTGTAATCTGGTCAACCTCTGCCAATTGAATATCGATATTGCTTTTAACGAATGATTCAATCAGTTTCTGATTGTCCGGGCCAATCGTCTGAGCGCAAATGTTAACGATAAACATTAGAGCGATTAAGGAGCTGCTGAGCCTTTTTTTTCATTTCGTTTACGATTTAAATAACAACTTAAAACAGAGGGTTAACGGCTACTGGGTATCTCCAAAGTTAACAAAATCGGTTCTCTTTATGCTATTTGTCGCTCTGTTTTTAATCATCAATTGACTGGCCAACCAGCAGACCGGAATTTCCATCCAGTATCATCATTACCGATATCAAGGGTTTGTTTCATCAGAATACCGATGACGTTTTCTTTAGGGTCAGCGAAATATTGAGTATTGAAATAACCGCCCCAATCAAAAGTACCAATACTGCCTCTTCCACCCATATCCTGTCCTTTCTGATCAATTACACCAAAGGCCAGACCATAATATGCCCCGGAATCTCCCCAGAGATCTCCGATTTGATTCGCCATAATGAATTGAACGGTTGTCCTGCTAAGAAGGCGCACTCCGTTCAACTCGCCATTGTTCAGATACATTTGTAAGAAAGTGGCATAATCCTTTGCCGTGCTGGAAAGACCGGCTACCCCCGGAGAAGAAAGTTTTAGCACCATTTATTGGATAATCCGGATCAGAAGTGTGTCGAATTTGGGGTACCTGATCCATTTATTATCCTTTTTTGTCTGAACTGCTACCAGTCGGTCAGCTTTTGAGTCGGGTAAGTAGAAATATGTATCGTTCATGCCGAGAGGTTTAAAAATCCTTTCGCGGAAAAATTCATCCAAGGGTTTACCGGATATAATTTCAATGAAATAACCCAGAACATCGAGCCCCTCACTGTACTTATATTTCTCACCGGGATTAAAATGGAGCGGCAGTTTCGCCAGTCTTTCAATATTCCCTTCAATTGTTATTGGTTGAGTCGTAAATGCATCAACAATGCCTGCTTTATGGTAGATTTTTCTAAACTCATCATTATCGATAAACCCGTAACCGATTCCTGAGGTGTGAGTTAAGTAGGTGACGATTGCGATCTGATCCTTTCGGGTTTTGTGACCTTACGTTGTGATCCGCGGCATTTAATGATTCAAGAATCCGGGCATTCGCAAACGCGGGAATATATTTTGATATTGGGTCATCGAGGCTGAATTTGCCCTCTTCCCAAAGCATCATGACAGCAGTAGATGTAATTGCCTTGGTTTGCTGAAGGCAATTCTAAGAGATATGTCATCACGTTTCCAGACTTCTTTGATTTTCATTCTCAGCCATCCCAAAAGCCTTGTCGTAAACAAATCTTCCCATTCCTCGCAACAATGAGCTATCCGCACCGGGAATCTGATTTCTTTCGATGAAACCAATTAACAAACTGTCTAGTCCCGGGCCAATCTTTCTTCAGAAGACATTCCAGTGCTCTGTGGAGAAGCTTCGGAGAGCGGGGGTGCTGGATTTTACCCATTTCGTTTGGGCAAATGCCGCGAATAATCAAGGGTAACAGAGTAGAGCAATGCCAGCGTTGGTTTTCATAACTGTTGATTTTCTTAGTAAGAACAGACCTTCAGATGATTCTTTAAAGGTTATTATTAAGTGAACATTATATTTTATCAATTCAAGTTCGATACAATATATTAAAAACGCAACCCGCCGAGTCTTACAGAACCTGGCAGGCCGTATTTCTCAGTAACTATTGCAAAGCTCCGAATGCCGTAGGCCACCAGGTACTGCTTATGGCACGGATTGCTTTATATATTCCATATTGACAAAGAACTGAATCATGTTTGCCACGACAGGTTTTGCCCTCCTGATCAGAATTATACAGCTCTTTAAGCATTGGCAATGCCTTCTGTGACTGTATCTGGCCTAACGTCCAGATCTGCAGCGTGATTTACTTCCTTCCGTCAAGGAGTAGCTAAGTGTATCTGCCAAGAAAGATGTGGCGAGGCATCCTCCGCATTGCCCGCAATATTTCTCCTGGGCTATGCTGATACGTTCCTTAGCACCCATGCTTTATGGATAACATACTTACGGCAAAAGCGCACATTATTAAGATTGCCAGACTGGCCACGGTAAAATAATCCCAGATAATCCTTTTCCATGGCTCCCAGTGTTCTTTGAATCAATAGGTGAAGAGCTATTGGTATCTCAAAGTTAATAAAACCCACCAATAAATCGGCGCAGGCTGTGACAACAGCGGGAGTCCATAACGGGAGACGGGAACGCATATGCTGCAGGCAAGGCAATACATAACACCGCACTCCTTTATCAACATCCTCCACCTGGCTCCAACCCTCACTTCCTTCAAAAAAATTGACTAATTTTGATTGAACCGGACAGCATGTTGTTTTAAGGTGCATAGCTAACAGATCAAAATGACAACTATGAAATACGGACACTTCCTCTTAACCTCACCTCGGGCCACTGCAATGTGGTACTCACCACTTGAGCAGGAACAGCGGACCACAAGCCCCGTATACAAGTTCGTCAATGATGATGAAAGGGTAATCTATGATGTCACCGCTGAAAACTACGACCATTGCAAGGCAACAGGCGAAACACCCGTCTCATTTGAGAAAGCCGGACCAAAGGAGAATATCTTCTTCGAACCGGCAAAAACCAAGGTTGGAATTGTCACATGCGGGGGAACTCTGCCCCGCACCTTAGCAATTAGTTCATCCGCAGCCTCGGTAAACCAGCTTCTGCGATACCGGTACGGCAATAAAGAGAATCCTTGGCATAAGATACGGCTATGAAGGACTATTTCCAATACAGCCACGAGGTCATCGAGATGACTGCGCCCACGGCAAGGCTAACACCTTTCAGGCGGCACTTTGGAACATCCAGGGGGGAGCAGGATGTTGAAAAAATGGTGGATACACTGGAGATACTGAACTCCAGATCCGGTTTCTTCTGCATCGGAGGCGACGGAACACTTCGGCAAGCTGATGTAATTGACCGAAGAGATACAAGGAGGAATCTTAAAAATCTTGGTCGCCTGTATTGGAAACTATAGATAATGATATCCAACCTGACAGAAAGTCGTTTTGGTTTTGATAGCATTTAATAGCAAATGACATTATCAGGAATGCTCACAACGAGGCCTCCGGAGCATATAACGGGATTGCACTGATTAAGCTCATGGGGCGCGACTCCGGGTTCATCGCTGCCAACGCCGTGCTGGCCATACAGGAGGTTAATTTTGTCCTGATACCGGAAGTCTCATTTGACCTCTACGGTCCGGGCGGCATCTCCTGGCCGCAGCGAGAAAGCGCCCAACAAGACATCATGCGGTTATCGTGGTTGCAGAGGGGGCAGGTCAGGATCTGTTCGAATCACTGCATGCAATAAATACGTCGAGGAATATCAAGTATCAGGACATTGGGATATTCCTCAAGGACAAGATAAAGGCAGAGTTCAAAGCCCTGCATTTCCATTTTGCGGTAATATATCTATCTGGAGCTACAGCAGATGCAAATGGCACCGGCCAACGCCAACGACAGCAAGTTCCTGCAACCTGCTTGCCCAGAATGCGGTCCACGCTGCCCTGGCCGGGAAGACCGACTTCGGCGTATTGGATTCTGGAAGTAATCAGTTCACCCTGATGCCCATTGCCGCAGTGGTAGCCAAACGCAAGAAGATTGACGTTGAAGGCGAGCTGTGGTGGAACGTCCTTGAGGCCACCGGCCAGCCAATCAGCATGAAGAACAGCTGATAAGTGGGTAACAACAAAACTCCGGAGAACTGAAACTCCATGCCGGTTTCTCCTCAGAATGGAGGATTAACACCTATGCCAGCAATAACCTTGAAAAAAAAGATTAGAACTCTATCCCGACAGATACCTCAGCATCCCAAAGGGTTTAATCTCAGTGCCTTTGCGGGGAGTGAGATCATCCTCACCGGCTACCGGCTCGGTATATTCCCAGTTATATTGATTCCTTTCAGCGCCGATATAGACTCCGGTGTTGAGGAAGAGCCCCTCCCGGATAAACTGTTCAAACTTGCGTTGCGAACCGGGAATGATTTTCTGTCCAAACCTGAACCTGTACCCGCTGTTGATCATCAGAATCATCTTTTGGTTATCGCGGCTCCATTCGTTGACATAGTCCTCCATATACAACGCATCTGCAATCTCATATTCAAAATGAATCCAACGTAAGCTTTATCCTTCTTCGTTTGAATAAACCACATAGGGCCGCCGCCAAACGCAATTCCTGAAAACTGGTCAGGCCTCCCTCCATCATCAACATCAGCTTGATAAAGAATCGGAGTCAGAGCCCATCTAGAGAACCTTACATGGGCATTCAGAGCCAGGTTCCTCGTAAAACCGTACTCAGCGCTCAATACCGGCCCGAACTGCAAAAACCCCAGGAGGTTTGAATGGACAGACCACCTCGGGAAGGTGACTGAAGGCGACTTTGGCCTTTGGTTTGGTTTCATCCCTGTGGGGTATTTCTGGGTGGTCTGATCATTTACAACCGGATCCTCCGCTGATAAAACCAGGGAGGCCGAAACCAGGACAAGGAGGAGTAATATTTTCTTCATCACGATGGCAGTCTCACTGCCTTTGTTAGATAGCTGCGTTGAATGTGTCGCCCTGGTTCAGGTCACCAGTCTGCCAGCCCTTGCGAAGCCAGCTTGAACGCTGTGCGGCAGTCCCGTGAGTAAATGAATCGGGAATGACCCGACCCCGGTATTTCTTCTGCAAGACATCATCACCGATGGATGAGGCTGCATTCAGGGCCTCTTCAATATCGCCTGCCTCGATTGAATTGAACATCTTACTGGCATGATGTGCCCAAACACCTGCAAGGAAGTCGGCCTGCAACTCGAGCCTGACAGTTAACTGGTTGGCTCTCACCTCGCTCAGGCGCTGGCGCTCTGATTGCACCTCATCAAGGATCCCCATCAGGTTCTGCACATGGTGGCCTATCTCGTGGGCAATCACATACGCCACGGCAAAATCTCCCTGAGCTCCGTATTTAGTCTGAAGATCATCACAGAAGCTGAGGTCGATGTATACCTTCTCATCGCCGGGACAATAGAACGGACCGCTGGCGGCAGTGGCATAGCCGCAGGCCGACTGCACCTGATCCCTGAACAGCACCAGTGTCGGCTTGCGGTAGGTGGCACCCGACTCTGCGAAGATCTTGCCCCACACCTCCTCGGTGTCAGCAAGAACCACGGAGACGAACTGTGCCATCTGGTTTTCTGCCTCAGTGGCTTCAATTGGACCAGACGATGCATTGCCGGCTCCCCCCTGTTCAATAATGCTCGACGGATCACCGCCTAAAAGATAAACCAGCAACACTATCACAAGTGTTCCAATTCCCCCACCCACAACCTTGCCACCGGTGCTCATGCCCCTGCGGTCCTCAACATTGCTGCTGCCGCGACGTCCCTGCCATTTCATATAATTATAATTTTTACGTTACTCAAAATTAAGAAAACGAAAGATACTAAAATCAAGGACAGTATGTTATGAATAAATGTTTAGCCTAATGAACAGATTGCTAACATCTACAGCTTGTTTATTGTTTAAAAGAAATTAAACATGAGAACAAAGGCATATCTATTAGCAGCAATTATTTTCAGTCTATTAACAATTAACAACAAAACTATGGCACAGGGATATACATTTCCGGAGCTTCCTTACGCTTACAATGCGCTGGAGCCCTATATAGACGCCCAGACGATGGAGATACATTACTCCAAACACCACAGGGCCTATTTCGATAACTTCATGAAGGCAGCAGCAGAGAACAAGATCGATGATCTTTCTCTTTCAGACATCTTCGCCAAAATGAGCACATTGCCCGCAGTGATTCGTAACAACGGGGGAGGTTTTTATAACCACAATCTGTTCTGGAAGGTGATGGGACCGAACGCTGGAGGTAAGCCTGAGGGAGCCTTGCTTGAGGCAATCAACAATACCTTCGGATCATTTGACCTGTTTAAGACCGAATTTGAAACAGCAGCAAAAACGCAGTTCGGGAGCGGATGGGCATGGCTGGCGGTTGATGCCGACGGCAAGCTGTTCGTCTCGCAGACCCCGAACCAGGATAACCCGCTGATGGACGTTGCTGCAAAGCGCGGCACCCCGATCCTCGCACTGGACGTCTGGGAGCATGCATATTACCTGAAATATCAGAACCGCAGACCTGAATATGTATCTAGCTACTGGAACGTGGTCAACTGGAATAAGGTGTCAGAACTCTACGGCAAAGCACTGAAGAAATAGTTTATTAGTCCCGATTATACCCCCAATCTCATATCCTCTAAACCAATATCTCCCACCCCTCCTCAGATATCCTGAAAGGGAGGCTTCCCCCCCCGTACGTATTCATCCCCCTCCTACCCCCCCCCCCCTAATACATACACACCCAAATCCCTAACCCCCCCCCCATACCCCCAACCACACCCCCACTCTCCCCCCCTTTCATTAAGAACCTCCCTTTTCTATTCGGCAACACTGTGGCCGGACAATTTTGCACAGCCGATGCTATTCCTTCTGATTTTTTGCCCTGGCAGTGATCTTGTCAAGTTTTTTTCGAAACCGGATTATTCTGATAATCAGTTTTTACAGTCGTAGCAAACCTCATTGTCAAGCTTTCGCCCTGCGAAGAAGTCATCGATGTTCTGCAGCGTTGTCTCGGCAATGTTCTGTATTGCCTCCCGGGTGAAGAAGCCCTGGTGAGAAGTGATGATCACATTGTTGAATGTCAGAAGCCGTGCCAGCACATCATCAGCCAGTACCCTGTCAGAGAGATCCTCGAAGAAGAACTGGCTCTCCTCCTCGTACACGTCAAGGCCGGCAGAGCCAATATGACCGCTCTTCAGTCCCTCAACCAGGTCAGAGGTCTTGATGAGCTTGCCTCTTCCCGTGTTGATCAGCATCACGCCTTTCTTCATTAAGCCGATTGAGGAAGAGTTGATCATGTATTCCGTCTCTTTGGTCAGAGGGCAGTTGAGTGAGATTATGTCTGATTCCCTGTAGATCTCACCAAGGCCGGCATACCTGCTGCCTGTCTCCGTTGCAAACCTCTCATCAGGGAATGTGTCATTAAGCAGCACCTCCATGCCAAAGCCCCTGAGGATCTTCGTCAGCACCTTGCCAATCCTGCCGGTTCCTATCACTCCGGCTGTCTTGCCGTACATGTCAAAACCCATCAGTCCGTTCAGGGCGAAATTGGTATCGCGGGTCCTGAAGTAAGCCCTGTGTACTTTGCGATTGAGGGTGAGCATCAGGGCCACAGTGTGCTCGGCTATGGCGTGCGGTGAGTATGAGGGTACACGCACCACTTTGATGTTATTCAACGCTGCCTTCAGATCAACGTTATTGAAACCGGCTGAACGGAGTGCGATAAGTTTTACGCCGTATTCCTTCAGCTTATGGATCATCTCCGCGTTCACAGTGTCATTGACAAAGATCACCACCACATCATATCCCTGCGCCAGAACGATATTATCCGGGGTAAGGTGGAACTTAAAATACTTGATGGTATATCCGTACCTGGTGTTAAGCGAATTGAACGACTTCGTCTATCATACGGCTTGGCGTCAAAGAATGCAATCTTCAGGTTGTTCATTTGATTATTGTTGTTACTGAAGAACAAAGCCTGAAACAATTTGTTCTCAGGGAGATGCCGATTAGTGACCTGAGATTTACAGTGCGCGGCAGGCTGGTGTAACATCTGAACATTCCGTCTAAGCATCAGGTTGTCACTATGAACGGCAGCCCGGAGGACCTTCAGAAAATTCCGTATAATTATTGTGGGGCACAATGCACTGAAGACCGGAGTATATCATGGAAATGCCGCAGACTACCCCTGATGGCTAATAGGCTCGATAGGTTTGATTTTCAGATAGATCAGCCGAATACAAGTAAGCTACAACCATAGAGACTTAAGCCTTGAACAGAGGAACTCCCTTCAGCGCTTTTTCCTTGATACTCATTACCTCTGCCTGCTCCAGTGGCTTCAAATTGACAGAGAGGCTGAGCGCCTGCGTGAAGAGATTCTCATCTCCCGGAGGTATTGCAGCGGTAACGGGATGCGACAGCGTAAAACGCAATCCCATCGTGATCTCTTCCGGGGTCACAAGCGGCTCGTACCAGCACTTGGGATACTTGGTACGGTCAGATCCCTCCTGCCACGGTCCTTTTGCCATTGCCTTCAGGGCCAGTATACCCATATTCTTCTCCTTCGCCCTCTCCATAACCTGGGGCCCGAAATTTCCCGCATGCCATGTGGCATAATTAAACGGGAACAGAATGGTGTCAAAATCGAACCTGTCCATCAGCGCCATCGCAGCCTCGACGCTATGAGCCGAGAAGCCAATGAATCTGATCTTCCCCTCCTGCCTTGCCTCAAGGAACGTCTCCATCGCTCCGCCAGGGCCAAGCAGGGTATCGACATCTTCCAGCGTAATGACGGCATGGTGCTGATACAGGTCGAAGTGGTCAGTGCGCATGTTCTTCAGTGATTGTTCCAGCTCCCCGCGGGCTCCCTCTTTTGTCCTCTTGGTGGTCTTGCATGCAAGAAAGATATTCTTCCTATAGGGTTCGAGGGCGGGACCAAGTTTAACTTCGGCATCGCCGTATGAAGGGGCGACATCGAAGTAATTCACACCCGCATCAATAGCCATCTTGACAGATTCAGATGCTTCATCAGGTGTTGCATTCATGACGACTATTCCGCCAAATCCGATCACGGAAAGCATCTCTCCTGTCCTGCCGAGGGATCTCTTCTCGAGCTTTCCCCGGCCTCTTCTCCTTGTCATACCTGAGAGGTCGGGAGGGAAAAGCGTGAGGGCAGGCACCGCGGCGGCGGCTGATACAATAAACTCTCTTCTTTTCATCATATTATCATTTATTTGTTCATGGTCTGGCAGGACCCACATGGTTGCAAATATTGTCAATAGATGTTAGCCAGGTCACACATATGGGATTCATCTCATTTTGTTTTCAGCGGATCCTCAGCTCTGTCGAAGAACTCATTTTGTAACCTTTCAATCTCATTACTGGCCTTGAGATATTTGATCAGCTCCGCTAGCTGGGCGGCATCCTTTGCTATCAGGAGTTCACCCAGCCTTCTGTCAGGGTCAGCCTTGTCTCCGGCAAAGTGATTCGGGTACCTGGCGTACCAGTGGATGCCGGCAAACCCGTATGGAAGCATGTCGAGCCTCCCCTGGTTGGCACCGGATTCGAGGCCCAGAGCGTCAAGGTCGACAAGATCAGGCCGGAGGAAATACATCATGGATGTCTCCTCCTCCCCTGCATGACCGTCGAGAGAGGCCTTCTTGAGTGACCTGATCTCCCTGTCCATTTCACGATCAGGTCCCCCCTGGAACAGCACGACTATGTAATCTTTTCTGGCGGCAAGCTGCGACTGGCAGAAGTACTGGAGGAAATAGGTGCTGCCGCCATGCCCGTTGAAAAGGATGATCTTCTTAAGTCCGTTACGTGAGAGCTCGGTGCAGGTCTCCTCAAGCATCTGCCACATCAGGTCGTTGCTGTAGGCGATTGTTCCCGGCTGATGTTTTGCCTCGAAGATCTGTCCCGCGTAGTACGGGGGAAAGACCACGGCGTATTCCTTCTCCGCCGCAGCGACAACTGAAGCCCTGGCCTCATAGAGGTCAGTGCCCAGGGGCAGATGAGTGCCATGCTTCTCAATGATGCCTATCGGGATGACGCAGACTCCTGCTGACAATTCAACCGCCTTAACAAACTGGGGGACGGTCAGCTCCTCCATCTGGCATGGGATCCCAGCTGCTGATTCCGGCTGTCCGGTGAGTGCTATCGTGAGAAGTATCAGGCCAGAAAAGGCGATTTTTCTTTTCATCGTTTTACGGTTTAAGGATCTCCTAAATTAATCCTTCCGCGGGACTATGTAAAAATATTCCTCCATTTGACGCGGATCGCTCTGCTGGGAATGGAACCTGGTTTTTGAGCCATAAGAGGTTCCGGGAGATGAAATGAGAGGCTGCCCTCGACGGACAGCCTCTCTTGTTTTCAGGCCTTCCGATCTTATTTGACCGGGACTTAGTATATCACTTTGTCGAAGAAAAGCGGGGTCAATGCTGAATCACCGCCGATCTTTGTTGAAGCAGCCTCGTAATTCTCTGCGTTTAATGTCTGCTCCGAGACAGGATAGAACAGACGGACAGGCACTTTGTCAATTTCCTGCAGATAGTCGGGCGGAGCAAACAACCTCGGATAATCCAGTCTCCTGTATGAGTTCCATAGAGTCTGTCCGCGTAACCAATAGGCGAGCCATGCCTGTGTGCCGATCTTCTGCTTCCAGTCGCTGAAGGCCGTTGCATAAGCAACCGACGGCTGTGCCATATATGCATCGGCTTCCGCAGTGGTTCCGCCCCAGAAGAGGATCGATGATCTGACTGCGTTATTATAATGCCCTTCGGCAGTTCCACCTACTGAGAAGCCTCTTTCAACAGCTTCGGCCAGAAGGAACTCAGCTTCAGTATAATCCATGATTACCCACGGCCTGTCAGGTGTCAGGTGAATCGGATTCACGTGTGAAAATGTCGGGTATCCGTTTGCCTCTCCCTGGGCTCCGCCCAGGTATACAGGAGGAGTGCTTCCGACAACGGGGATGGCATAGACTCTGAGCCGGGGATCAGTGACCGTGACACTTAAAATAGGATGCTCAGGAGCAGGAGTAGTTGGCTGCATTGCATCAATGAGATTCGATGTTACTACATAGTCGTCGCGACCTGAGGCCACAAAATCGACGTACTGCTGGTTCTGGTTGGGACTTGCTGCCAGATAGTTCATCTGCATAACATCGCCCTCTCCGAAAACATGAGGTGCGGCAGACTCAACAACGGTTTTTGAATAACCGGCATCCACATCATACAACATCAGCCCCATCCTTAGTTTTAAGGTGTTGGCAAATTTGTACCACATCTCAGCCTCAATGCCCGTACCGCCGAAAATATTATCATACCCCGTTGGCATACCGGCTTCTGAAAGGGTCAGCTTCTCCATTGCGGCGCCCAAACGGTCTATGAGGTCCTTATATATAGTCAGACCGTCATCATAGACCGGGGATGGAAAATTATAATCGAGAGCCTCCGAGTATGGCATATCGCCGAAATTTTCAACCACATAACTCCACGCATATACTGTCATTATTTCTATTATAGACAGTTGATTATCGCGTTGAGCCTGGGAGATCCCGGCCAGTGGTTGAATTTGCAGTACCCTGGCAGCTTCCTTGTAGTTCATGAGGACAAGCCTGTACAGGGTATTAGATGCAAAAAGAGGAATTCCACGGGAAGTCATGTCATACCTGGTCTCATCAAAATAGGTGGTTGCGGCCAGATGCTGCATCCACATCACCGTCACATTTGCGTTTACATTTTCATTGGACAGCTGATTGATTAACTGCCGGGTCGCTCCGTTATAGAGTGATTCACCCGATACCTCAGCAAAATCCTTTACGTTTTTATTCAGGTCCTCCAGTTTACTGCAGGCAGAAAATACAAGGAGAACCGAAAGAATTGCTAATATCTTTTTCATGGTCTTTCGATTAGAAGTTAAGTTTTAAATTAAAGCTGAAATCTCGGGTCGTGGGAAGTGATCCTGTTGAGTATCCCTGGATGTTACCGGCCGTCATACCCGATTCGGGATCAGCATATGGCAGGCTTTTCTGAATGATCCAGAGGTTTGAGGCAATTGCACTTATTGATGCGCCCTTGATAAAGGTTTTTTTCAATAAGGAGGACGGGACATTGTATGTGAAGACCAATTCCCTCAGCTTGACAAAACCTGCATCATAAATGAATGCTTTCTGAGGCAGTAGGCCTGCTCCAAAGGCATCGGAATTGGTTGCATCAACACGCGTCTTGTTGGGAACACTGACACCGTTGACAATATTCACGCCTTCAATGATGTAACCGCCACTTGTTGCTGCATAACCCCGGCTGGGGTCATCCGGATCAACAAAGACCAACGGATCCCTGACAGGGTTACCCAGGTCATTGACAAATGCAGTCTCGGGATATAATCCGCTGTACATGCCATAATACATATCGAGTGACCATATATCCCCACCTTTCTGCATGTCAACGAGGAAGCTGAGCGACAGGTTTTTATAACTGAACGAGTTATTATTCCACCTGTCCAGTCAGGGGTAAAGTTCCCGATGGGAATGGCAGCCGAAGTGGTCAGAACCGGTCTGCCTGAGGTGGCATTGATAATAATGTTCCCGTCAGCATCATAGGTATAATCCTTGCCTTTGATTTCGCCGTACGGCCTTCCGACTTCTGCATTAACTGTAACGCCACCCTGCAGGTTTACAGAATTAAGGCGAAGATTGGTGATCCCGGGATAGAGGGAAATCACCTCGTTCTTATTTCTGGACCAGTTTGCTGCCACATCCCACCTGAATGAGCCGACTGCAACCGGAGTAGCTGTCAATGTGACCTCTATACCTTTGTTTTGAATCTCACCGGCATTGATCATAATATTCTGAAATCCAGTTGTCTGACTGACAGTTAGCGGGATGATCTGATCAAGTGAACTGGTCTGGTACAGGGCCAGGTCAAATCCGAGACGGCCTCTAAAGAATGCCATTTCCAGACCGGCTTCAATACTGTTTGTACGTTCATTTTTAAGATCCGGATTCTTTTTTGAAGGAGCAAGCTGATTATTGGCACCGTTCATCGGGCTGTTAGCCAGGTAAACATCATAAAGCTGATCAAACCCTGCAAGGTTTCCCACCTGGGCATAATTCATGCGAAGTTTGCCCAGCGACAGCCAATCGGCATTTACAACATTGGAAAAAAGGAAGGCTCCGGTTACTGATGGATAACGGTACTTGTTATTATCCGGAGGCAGGGTTGATGCATAATCCTGACGGAATGTCCCATCCAGGAAAAGGAAATCCCTGTATCCCAGTGACACGCTGCCGTAATAGCTCCTGACACCCACTATCTGGTTTACTTCCAGGGGCAATGGCAATGGACTTCTGGTATTCTGAAGTGAATAGACTCCGGGAACAAGCAGTCCGCCGTTTGTAGCGTTGGAGAAATACGAATTGTTGGTTCTCCTCTCATTGTACCCCAATACCCCGTTTAAGCTGAATGATGACCCCAGGTTTTTCTTGAATCTCATCATAAGGTCAAAATTGTACTCGCTGAAAGTGTTGTCCCTGCGGATATAACCTGACTCAACCCTGTCCGGAACGTTAGCAAGACCGAAGCGCATCGACACACTCCCCACTGCTCGTCTTTCTTCCTGAAGCTCATAATAGGAATCGACTGAAATGCGGCCAAGCACATCCAGCCAGTCGGTTACTTTGTAATTAGCCGAGGCATTGCCGATAAAGCGGTTACGCCTGTCAGTCTCATAGTTTTCGTAAGCATCCCAATATGGATTATTGGTGAAAATCGGATAGTCCAATGACGAATTATAATTCCATGTCAGGTTTCGGCCTGTAAGTTCATATGCTGTCTTCAGGTCCATAAAATCAAGGTTTGTCTGCTGCCACTGACGAAAATTTGAGGTTATGTTTCCATTGTATCCGGTTGCATTCCGGCCTTTGCCTTTCTGTAAGATGTAATTGGCTATTCCGGTGACAGTAAGCCTTTTATTGATATTCCACTGCCCGCTGAGCATCACATTGTTTCTTTTCAGCGAACTGTTGGGAAGCAAGCCCTGTGTGTTGTAATTGGTATAGGATAACCTCACGGAACTAAAATCAGTAGCCTTATCAATTGCTACAGTATTTGTATAGGTCATTGGTGTTTCGAAGAACGTTATCGGACCGTTCTTAGTAAACTCATAGGGTTTCGATTGCTTGTACCAGGGTGATTCGGGGTCAACTGAGTACCAGCCCCAGATTGGCAGACCGTCGAATGCAGGGCCGAACGATGCGTCTTCTGTTGTCTGAAGCCATCTGACCAGCGGATCATTGACCGGATCACTTGTCGTTAGGCTTCCGGAAGTTGTTCTCCAGGCGAAGGCTGGAGGGTCACCATAACCGTACCCGGCACCGTATTGATCCTGATAGGTCGGGAATGTTGATTTGTCAATGGTGCTGACTGTGAAGCCGGAACTCAGCGATACTCCTATGGGAGCCTTCTCTCCATCAGCCAGGATCTTCCCCTCTCTTGGTGGTGATCATGATAACGCCGGCCGATGCACGGGAGCCGTACAGTGCTGTTGCTGCAGAACCTTTCAGGACATTGATTGATTCAATACTTTCAGGGTCAATATCAGAGGCAGCATTGCCATAATCATACCCGGCACCGGTTGCAGCCTGGCTTGAGGTTACACCCACATCAGTATATTTCCCGATGTTATTATTAATAGGCACCCCGTCAACAACATAAAGGACCTGGTTACTGTTTATCAGCGATTTGCTGCCACGTACGATTACGTTGGTTGAGCCCCCCATGTTCTGGTTCCTTTGGATCTGTACACCCGAGACCTTGCCGGAAAGGTTGTTCATGAAGTTGGCTGTCTTGACATTGGAAATGACATCCCCCTTGACCTCCTGAGTGGCATAACCAAGCGACTTTTTCTCACGCGAGATGCCGAGTGCTGTAACAACTACTTCATCGAGCCCCACCAATTCGGATTCCATAATGACATTGATGACGGTACGTCCCTCAATCGGAACCTCCTGCGGCTTCATGCCGATGAAGGAGAAGACCAGTGTTGTTGCATTCTCAGGCACTTGCAGTGAATACTTTCCAGCAGCATCTGTTGATGTGCCGATTGCGGTACCTTTTACAATAACAGTAACTGCGGGAAGTGTTCCCTCCCCCTCAACCGAAGAGGTGACGGTTCCCGTGATTACTCTAGTTTGTGCCAGTAGTGCTGAAGCACCCGCCACAAAAAAGACAAAAAAGAAAAGCATTTTTTTCATAAGCTTTTAAATTAGGTTAGTGTTTAAAATGATTATAAATGCTAAGCCGAAGCTGTTAGCAGCAAACCGCAAATAATAGTAAACAGAAGCAGTAATCTTTTCATGGCACTTTGATTAACACTAATTCTAAAAAAACAGTCATTTGCAGAATTTGGGAGCTATTTCCATCTCGACAAATTCATGGCTAAAAAAATCAAACCCGACAGCATGATTTACTGTCATCCGAAATACGGCACTGTCCATTGCCGTAATCATAACTAAAGACCGGTATGCCCCATCCGTGTTGCATAGATTTATTGTTAATCAATTGTTAATGCTTGCCCGGGGCTTGCAATACACTGATTATTTATTATTTATCCGAACGGAGTAAAACGGTGAATTCGGAAGCCGGGATACGGGGGACGTGTCCTGACCTGGGTAAAAAATGAGAATCAGGCCTTTGGGCCTTGCTGTAAAGCCGGAAGACTGAGCGGGATGGTCGGCCATCTATTCAAAAATAAAGGAGGCATGTGGCCTACTTCTTTCCTGGTGGGCGGCGGGGGGGGCGGGCCCCCGGCGCGGGGGGGGGCAAACTGGTCGGTCTGCAGGGACTCGAACCCTGGACCCTCCCGACTAAAAGTCGGGATGCTCTGCCATCTGCATAAAAAAAAGAAGGGAGCATCGCGGCTCCCCTCGGATTGATCCTGGTCGGTCTGCAGGGACTCGAACCCTGGACCCGCTGATTAAGAGTCAGCTGCTCTACCAACTGAGCTACAGACCGGAAAATATTTCGCGAAAATACTCTTTTCTCGCGTATAACCGGAGACTTAATGCCGCCCCGGAGAAATCCAAAGCGCCGGAGGCATCACTGCGTCAGAACTATCAGCCCTTCACGCGGGACAGCCCTGTAGACAATCTTCGCCTCTGCCTTGGGTATCCAAATCTTGATATACGGAGTGTACGGAGGAGTCCGGAACCTGACGATCTCCTTCATGGTTGCCTTTGCATTCCTTGACCTGTCTCGAAGATCGAAGAAAAACCTAGACCTCCTGTCGGCCCCAACCGTATCCTCCTGTTGCTCAAAATAAAAGCGTATGTTACGGTCAGTGTCAAGCGTAAAAAATACGGCCTCGAAATCAGTGGTATCAGGCTTCGCATCGATCTTTGCCTCCGAGGTATCCTTGGGTGCAATCTTAACCTGGATGGGATCCTTCATGAAGGTAGCCTGCATGCGCGTAATGGCCATAGGCGAGGAGAGCATACTGTAGACAGCCTCCTGGTTCGCTCTCTGGAAGAAGGGCGAGACATCATACTCATCAATCCTGACCGACCTGACCGGCACCCCTTTTATCAGGAGTTGTAAAACGCTGTCGCGGATGTTGATCATCAGTCCGATTGAATCTGAATCTGCCATCTTTACCTGGGAGCTCAGGAACGCCTTTCCCCTTATCATCTCAATGTAACCCGGGATGGAACAGAGGTTGATGGTGTCTCCCTCCTTCTGCTCCAGCGAGGCGAAAAAAGCATCGTCAAAAGCCCTGACGGAGTGGTTTACGGCCGAGACCGACTTAGCCATGTAGAAGATAATAAAGATGCCCAGTGCAGCACCTCCGATAATGTACCATTTATGTTTTTCCCAGTTCATGTCTGATGGCGTTGTCAGTAAATATAGACTCTTGAGCCAACGCTGAGTGCGTAGAACACTGCTTCGAGGTCATCGTCATTGAGCCTTATGCATCCGTGCGTCACAGGCATCCCGAGCAGTCGCTTGTAAAGAGTTCCGTGTATCAGGTAACCGTCGCCGAGGCTCATGGCATAATCGCCGAGGACACCGTACTCATAACGTGAGGCGTCTGTCGGACCGGGAATGGGAAGGCCCTCTTCCACAAAGGCCCAGTCGGGCTTGCGCCAGACGGGATTAGTGATCTTTCCCTGTATGGTGAGTCTGCCGCGCGGGGTCTTGAAGATCCACTCCTTCTCCCCGTCTTCGGTCTTGAGAAGAGTGTAGCTTCCTGATGAACAGAATCCTTCGCGGACAAGTTTGCGGTTGCGATAGAGAGAGAACCGGTTGTCAACGGTATTGAATACAATATAGGTCTGTGTGGGGATGAATGATGCGAGCCTGCGCTCAAGCCTGATTATCTCGTTCTCCGTTGCCCGGATCTGTCTCTGGATGGCTCTGTTTTTCAGCAGTGTGGAATCGACTTTGCACTCCGCTCTGCTTGTGCCCCATGAGTGCTGCAGGGCAGGGGCAATGTAAATGGGAACGGAGGCCAGGAAAAGTAATGTAACGATTATGGCAATGCTTATCAGGGTGATCCTGACCCGGCGGTTTGTCCTGATGAAAAGCAAGGCTCTTTGCGAAAAACTCTGTAAGGAACCTGGTACGGATTCAGGTACGGTACTCTGCGATGCACTGTTTTCTGGTGAATCGCTACCGGGGACAATATTTTCAGGCAGATCTGACACGGTCAATTCGATCTTGAAGTGAAAAACTCGTTAAGTGTTAGGGTCGAGCCGATAATAGTCACCGGTGTTCCCTTGGAGGCATATTTGAAAAGCAGGTCCATATCTTCATTCTTCAATGCTACGCACCCCTGTGTCCAGTTGGCGCCCTTGCCACCGTCGCCGTGGATCTCTATCATATCACCAATGCGCGCATCGGCAGGGAGCTTTCCGTTCCTGATCCTCTCATTGAACTCCTGTATGTCAATCTTGTTGGGATAATTGATCATCAGTGCCTTATAATATTTCGTGGAGCCGCCGGAGAGCTTTTTGGTCACTTCGTATTTCCCTTCCGGAGTGGCCATATCGCCCCTGCTCATCTTGTCTCCCAGCCAGTTGCTTCCGAACTCCACCTCAAAGGTATATTTCTTTTTGCCATTATGATACAGGTGACATTTCGCCGGTATCTTTTCAACCACTATTGCATATGACCCCGACTTCCGGGTTTCGTTTATTGTGCTTGTTGCCCACTCCTGCCAGTCGGAATAGTGTCTGAAATACTCTTCGAGGTTCTTTCGGGCAAGGGTATAGGTCCCTGAAATATATTCGTTTGCCTCGGTGAGCTTGAGGTTTCCGTTGACATAGTTCTCCTTCTCCAGGTCCACCTCAGCCTCCCGGAGCAGCTGTTTGCCCCTTGCATGTTTCCTTTTCACATCCTGGGGAAGTGGCATTGAGAGAAATATCTTTTCAAAAGAAGACATATCCTCCTTGATTCGTCTTATCTCGCTTTCGAGGTTCGCCTTGAGGCTGGTTGAACGTATGATAGTGTTCCTGATGGCTTCGTTGGCCTTTTTCTGAGCGGTGGCAGCAAACACCGTAACCCTTTCATAATCGCGGAAGAGGATATACCGTTCATTCTCAGCCCGCCAGGCGGTCATGGCCGAGTCGTAGTTGTTCTGTGCTTCCCTGAAGATTTTTGGAGAATAGACCTCCGACTGATGATCCCTTGCCTTAGCAATCGCCGCTCTTGCCATCTCCACCTCCTGCTGCGGCGGCTCGGGTACCAGGGCCCTGAAAAGCAGCACAATGAGGAAGATTATGATGCCGGCGATGGCGGTGTAGATGATTAAGCTGACAAGGGAGCCCCTCTTCATGTGACTGGTTTAAAAAAATCCCCGGGACCAGGCCCGGGGATCCAAATTAATTCCTGGTGGTACTAATTAGACTTTAATACCGGCTTTAGCCATTGCTTCCTTCAGCTCGGCGATGATGCCGTTAAGACCTTCGGTAGCAGCTTTTACCTTGTCAACAACCTGTACGTAGTTGGTGCCGCCGTCAAAGAGTGTCTGAGCATCCATCAGTGAAGTTTCGATGACTGTCAGTTCATTCTTGATCTCTTCAACAACTGCTTTGCCTTCCTTGCCCTTGGGTGCTTTCAGGATGAGAGCATTTGCCTCATCGAGAAGGGTTTTGGCACCTGCCATCATTGTTTCGGCTTCAGCTTTCACTTCAGCTTTCTTTGCTTCAACGGTACCGGCCAGTTCACCTGCTTTGAGGGTGATAGCTTCAGCGTTGAGTTTGATAGCTTTGAAATCCTTTGCTGACTTTGACTTCTGCGTCTCGATGTTCTGCAGCATGACTGTGAGAGAATCGTTCAGGGCAGCGAATTCTGCGGGGAAATAAACGTCAGTCTGAACTGTCTTGGCTGACTCGAGGGCTGCTGAAGCAGCGTCGAGAGCTTCCTGAGGAACTTTAGCGCAGCTGGTCATGAGAGCAGCAACAGCGATTGTAGCGATAGCTAAAAATAATTTGTTTTTCATTTCTGTTAAAAATTTGTTTCTGTTATTCTGTTAAAAACGTTTACGATGTGTGGTCGTAAAATCGCTGCAAAGGTAAGATTTTTTTCGTTGCAAAAATTCTTTCACAAGATATTTTTCAACAATTTTCAGAAGATGGTTGAAAAAATCAGGTTTAGTCAAATGCTATTGCTATGATAAGTATTGACCATCTCAAGACTCATAGGTTTAGGATTGTCTCTTACCGGTGTTCACCTGACGGCGGGAAACGATTTTAATCTGTAAACTCCCCCGTAACTCTCCTGCAAACCTTATCTTAAGCCCCCTGAAGCCAGTAGGCCTATTATTACAATTATGTAGATTGCAAGCAGCACGAGAGAAATAATTGCCAGCACATACATTATGAAAAATGCCTTTGTTTGTCTCTCGATTGCCGTTTCAAGGTCTTTGCCTGAGCTGGAGGAATTATATCCTGTAAAGGCATCAGCTGATTCCCGGAGTCTCCTGCCCATAATAAAATAAGGCACCCCTATGATTGCCCCAATTATTGTCAGGCAGTATATTACTCCCCCTATCATTGCGAGCAGCCCAATAAAGCTCATATACTTTGTCAGGTTGGGCAGGTTGGTTGACAATGGAGTCTGTGTTTGACTCTGTTCGACGGTTGTTTCTTCGTTTGACATGACTTTTCCTCCTTAAGTTTAGATTGTTATGGATTAAAATTACGAATTGTTTTAATAAAATTCTAATGCTGAGGAAAATATATTTCGGGATATACGGTCATGCAATCGTCTATGTCGGTAATAACGATGAGATCTGCGGATGTCGGTAATATGAATTTTCTTCAGTCCTACGGAAAAATGAATAACCCCGTCGACGGCGGGGTCAGTCATGTGTTGCGGAGAGAGGGGGATTAGCTTCGCAGATCCCCAGTAGGATACCTGCAAAGTACATGAATGCATGATTGAACACACTTTGAGGACAATGGGGATTATTTCATGATCCCTTTTGAGGGAACCTGTCCGGGTATAAATGGATGCGCCTGAAGGCGCACTTATTTCTATTTTATGTTCAGCCCATCAAGAGCAAGCTCTCTCTTCGCTTCCCATAAAATAGAAACCAGGCCGTCTTTAACGGCCTGGCATTCATACTCGGAGCGGAGAGAGGGGGATTCGAACCCCCGGTACGGTTACCCGTACGGCAGTTTAGCAAACTGCTGGTTTAAGCCTCTCACCCATCGCTCCAAAAAACGTCTTCAATTTGCTGACTTTATGTGAGGCATTGGTCCCTCATAATTTTCAGCAGCGGGGCAAAAGTATAAAATCATTGCATACTATACA
>JAXHLF010000016.1:0-83023 GCA_034522515.1 Bacteroidales bacterium
CCTTTATCGTGTTGTCTTGGTTGCCATACTGGGGACTGAAGAGCGGTGATTATCTCCCACTATTGCCCTTTGCCTGATAGAGTTGAAGACTGCAGACGAAGGCTGGGGAGCTGAAGACTGAAGTCCTCGCATTTGTTCGTGGAATTCAACCCCAGCCCGGCGGCGATGACGCGGAGGTCATCAACAACTGCTGGTCCAGGCTTGATTCCTGACTCTTGTCATGCCTCTGCCTCCCGTTCAGGGTTAGCCAGTATCGACGCCTCGTCTCACCTTTTCTGGTTTAGCCATTGCGGAAAGTCCTGATCCATTCATCCATGGAGGCTTTAAACTCATCTGCAGGCTAAAAGCATCGATACGCATTGCGCGAATGTCCCGTTCCTTCACCCACCTGGTTCTCAGGCACGGGCAGGTAGGCCACGCTGGGCGGCACAAAGGGACCGAAGTTGGCACCGCTGGATATCCGAGCTGAAGATATCTGATATACGGCCATGATGACCCTTGGCTGCCGTGCCAGACGGTCTCCTCCAGGGATGACGTCCCGCCTCCCCGGCGGAGAATACCGGGATCATCTGATGAATTGCCTCGGCATCCTGAACGGACTTGCCAAGCAGCACCTTCACCCTTCTTCTCCGACGGCCAGCTTGCCCCGGCAATTGAGTTCATGGCGAAATCGGCAACGAAGGGAGGCTACGTCATAGCCGGCACCGCCACGGCAAGCGGATTGGTGCCAAGGTAACGGCTCACTGACCATGTCGGCACCACAAGGGGATTGGCGTTGGTGGCGCGTCCGGTCATGTCGTGTTCCAGAGCCATTCATGGCATAGTAACCGGCAATCCCGAAGTGGTTTCAGCATGCTCCACCCAGCCGGTGCCAGTGTCAGCAGCTTTCTTGTGGCCAGCTTCATCGATCTCACACCCGCAATCATCCCGAAGCACCTGTCACCCATCGATCACGGCGGTAGAGGAGTCTGGTGAACCACCTTCACCTCAGGATTAACATTTTTCCCACGCCCGCTCTTCCATCGTCGTGAGTGCCCTGATCCTAATCATCATGTGATGGTGTCCGCATAGGCTGCTATAAGGAACCAAGGCTTCAGCACCAGCATCTTCACGGCTGCATCCGATGCGCATGAAGATTCATAAGTAAATTATAGAAGGTAATTATGATCGTACATCTGCCTGAATATCAGCTGTCTGTATGTTTAAAGTCCACAGTCGGCAGTCCACAGTTGGCAGTCGGCAGTCGGCAGTCAAAATCAGTCGGCAGTTGGCAGTCAATAAATATCTGATTCACTGAAGCCTGAGATGAAGAGCTGAACTCTGCCTATTTCCTAACCCTCACCGGGTATGGCGAGCGTACCGGCGGGTGGGTTCTTGTTGCAGCTGCCTAAGCACCACCTCAAGTGCTTCTCCAGCTGCGGTCTCTACCCTCAATGACATCAGCCGGCCACTGTTCAACCTCAATGTCAGGCGCCACGCAACATTTCAACGATGAAACCATCCTCATCCCAATAGCCAGGGTCAGGTGCGGTCGCCGGACCGCATCCCATCCATCTTTCGGGGAAGCCGGGCTGTCCCCACAAGGCCGCCCCAGGTGCGCTTGCCCACGAGCGTCCCAACCCTGAATTTTCTGAAAACCATCCACGGGAGCATTGTCTCCTCCAGGAACTCGGCTGTCTCCGTTGATGATCATGACCTCCAGCCCCCTGTATCGAGGCACTTGGGGGTCTTGAGGGTCCATTCCGTGAGCGCGATCTTCAAGATCTGGGCTGCGGGCGGCCGCTGCAAGCAGATCAATGTAATAGTCGCTATACCCTCCCGCGTTAAAGCGTCTCATCAATGATTATTGCCTGCCTTCTCCCTGGGGAAGAAATACCTCTTGAAAGTACTACGTGTCCCCTCCCTCCGGATGTGTTGGGGACATATACATATGCCACGCCTGCCATCGGTGAGCTTCAGTCACCCTGCGCAAGAGGTTCCCTCTCACCCAGTCGCGGTTGCGGAGGCTGCTTTAAGCCACTCCCCACCGGGGACAACCCTGATCACTCTTGACCCTTCATAAACCGGGGTTGGGCCAAAGATTCATACTCGACTATCTTTCCGTCAGTATTTTCCGAAGGCTTGTGGAGTGTCCTGCCAGCTGTCACGTACCTGCCCGTCGATAGCAAGAATATACTCGCCCTCCTTTACGTTCAGTCCAGGGCTCTGTCAGTGGCGACCTGAGATCGGGTTTCCAGTGAGAGCGCGCCATAGATCTTTCTTCAGCCAATAGCCGGTTGTTCCCGATGCTGAAGCTAGGCACCCACAATCCTCCCCCGACTCTCGGGGGTGGCGTGAGCCTGTCTCCCCGCCTACCTGTGGTGGCCTACCCCATTCGCTCACATCCACTGTATCACGCGGTCTAGAGTCGTCTTCTTGCAGAGCAAGGTCAGGAAGGAAGAACCGGGAGTATTTCACCTTCATCGCGGTCCCGTCGGCACCGTGCATTCCCGGGTCATCGAAGCGGCCGGGTTGATCCTCCACGCTTCATAGAAGATCTGCCGGCCACTCGGCAGCAGGATCAATCTTTAACCGTCACGAGAGGAAGTATTGAGGATACCTTTTACGGGCTGCGGCTTCTTCCGGCAGCAGTGATAAATAATGTCGTGCCCTTTGCTGTAGAGCGTCTTTTCTTCCTGTCTCTGCAGCGGAGAACGATGTCGTTGTTAAGCTCCATGAGCCTCCTTCATCCTTCCTCTCCTTGACAGTGTATCTGCGCAGAGGGTTGAGGGAGCCCTGGCTCTGCTCTCAGGCTCTCAATAAAGTAGTCTCACCCGTAGCCGGCGTCTGCCGAGGCCCGGAGTTGGTGCCTGCCGGGTACCGGAACACTAAAAATGCTACGCCTGTCAATTCCCCGTACAGTTTGGATCTTAAGCTTTTCTCGTCATCACCTCGGGTGCAGGATCCTTTTTTGAATCCTTGTTTCCCTGGCCTATAACAGCGATTGTTGGCGGCAGGCTTCTCGCGGCCTCATCCTTCTCCTCTGTTCCCTTTCTCTTCATCGCTCTCTTTCATGAAGGGCGATTTCGATTTCTGCTTTCTCAGGGTAGACGAGGTAGATAAGTGATCTCTGCCTCATCATCAGCAGAAGAGAGGTCGAACCAGTTCGACTACAGGTCCTGCATCCGTAGAGGCGAAGAAGTAGAGAGGTGCTCTCCATTAGGATCAAAGACCGGGCTCCTGAGAGGAGCGTTCAGACTCGTCAGTCATTGCGGAATGATTTTTGCTGGGTCAACCAAATAGAGCCATACAAACCTTATCATCAGTACGGCATCATCTTTTGTATAAACAATCCATTTGGAATAGGATGGCGCACTCAGTCCAAACGTGGCTCTGAATGGACCCGGGGGAGTACAACTGGTCAGAATCTTTCTTCTTTATTGATTTTCCTGATTGGATATCCAGGCGGGTACAGGTTTCTTTCCGTTGTCCGTGGAGGCGATTTGTTTGTTTTCAGGCGACCGTCCCCGGGTAGGCGTCGAGTCCCTGTTCCGGGAAGGGTGAATACCTTCGGTTCACCTTTCCCCGTCCTGGGAGTCTGAGGTGGAGAGGGTCGCTCGCCTGTGGCATCGGAGAGGCTGTGCGATTGTTTCCCGTCAGGAAAGACCAAGAAGGATATTTTTCATGTGCTCCGCGGTCATGGTAATGTTCCTTGCGGTCTCCCTTCTTCTGCCGGGAGGGTGATGATATCTCGCCCTGTAGCCGAATACTGCGCGGGGAGCCTGTGGGAGAGAGGGTCAGCGCTTCGCGGATCATATTGCCGGGAGCCTGCACGCTAGCGTGTCCTCAGTTGAAAGAAGGTCGCAGGCCGCGATAGGCCACTGTCAGTTTCGCCTGAGGTACCTGTATCCGGTTGTAGAATGAATGAAGGTAGCCTGCCTGTTCGTCCTGCTCTGTTCTGTTATTGTGTAAAGCCGAGGCATTCAAGCACGGGGAAATCCTCATGGCGGGTTAGCTGGGTTACCTCGCCGCTGCCAAGGTGGATCGTGAAAAGAGGTTTTTCTCTCTCCATTTCTGTCACTTCAAAAGAAATTTCTTCCGAAGGTCCACGGTCAGGGGGGGGTGGGGGGGTGTCATTGAAGCCACCCTGAAGGCTGAGGTACCTTAATGACCGGAACGGTCTGGAGAAGCCTGTATATCCAGATTGTGGCCACTGCCGCCACTGCTGCATTTCTTCCACTGTCCGTGCCTGGGGGCTATAGGGTTATAGGCCATCATGCTTCCGTCGGGAGACCAGGCCGCATCATGAGCGTTGGGTATCTCGAGTTTCTCAGGATAACCACCTCGTATGCCTGCAGTAAACAGCTGTGAATATCGTGTTGTGATGAAGATCTTTGTGATGAGAAGAGATACGCGTGTACCGTCAGGGGTGAAGCCCCTTGCGATGTCACTGTCGGGTGCCATGTCAGCCTCACAGGCAGGCCACCTTCAACGGGAACAATGAACACGTCAATGTTGCCGTCGTACTGGGCACTGAAGGCAGATCAGTTTCCCGTCCAGGAGAGAAGCAGGGGTAAGACTCAATGCCCTCATCCACCGTCGCGCACTGGGAGCAGGAGCCGTCAGCATTCATTACCCAGAGAACATCGGCATAGATGAATGCGATATGCGATCAGGCTCGACAGCCGGCTGTGACATCATCCTGGTATCGGATGTGTTGATACCGGTAAGATTCTGTCGAGGCGATGAACAGCGGCACAGATATCAGATGTGGAGATGGGTTTCTTTTCGTGGCTTGATTTGGTTCTTCTGTGACTGTCGAATGTGCGTTTGCCTGTGCCTTCGGGGTGATGACAGGTGAGCTTGATGCATACATCGTTCGCGACGCTGGCACAGTGCCAGATCGCCTCCGCAATGTCTTTCCCTATTGAGAGGCTCAATGCCGGTCATAAACCGCCGCTGCCTTCCCGGAGTCACCCCTGAAGCGGACGAAGAGAGAACTCCGTCTCCACCATCCCGGGCAATGTTGGTAAGCCTTGATGCCGTGCTTCAGGAGATCAATGCCCATAGCTTCCGAGAGGGCGTCGACGGCATGTTTTGTTGCACAGTAGGACGGAACCGTTCTCGTAGACATCCTTGCCTGGCTATCTAGGAGAGATATCATCTATGTGTCCGGAGCCCCGCTTCACCATTCCCGAGGAACTGCACGGGTGACATAGAGCAATCCTCTTACATTGGTGTCGATCATACGGTCCCAGTCATCAGTGTCACCTTCGTCAATGTGACCGAGTCCGGCGGCCAGCCCTCCGTTGCTGACCAGGATATCTATCGTTTTCCATTCATCCGGCAGGGCTTCCGAGATGATTGTCGACCTCACTCTTTGACCCTTACATCAAAACAGAGAGAGAAGGACTTCTGTGTCCATATCCGGCTGCCTAGTTGCGCCGAGAGTTCATCAAGTCTCCTGTCTCCTCTTCCTGTAATGATCAGCCGGTGCAGATGCTTCTGCGAATTTCTTCTTGCAGTTGCTTCACCTATGGCTGAGGTTGCACCTGTGATTAGTACCGTTTTTGTCATGGGTTATCTGTTTCAGAGGCGTAAATTTAAACATTATTAAGGGTATCTCTTGGCCCCGCAATTGAAAAAATGATGCCTGAAAAAAAGTGAACATAGGGGAGCCCCCCGTCAACAGGGTCGAGGCGATGTTCGATTCAATATTCGGGCATCTATGACCAGGCTGAACCGTACTACTTTTCCGCTCCGGCACCGACAGACGCTGGCGCCGGGAAGGGCGGTTAACCTGATAGGCCTGCATATCAGGCCGGAAACAATACTTGATGTGGCAACCGGGACAGATGGCGCCCATTGAGGCCGAGAGGCTCGGACCGCACGATCACCGGGATAAGATATCAGCGGAAAGATGCTCGAAGTAGGGCCGGCGGAAACCCAAGATTACCCGGATGGGTCACGGAGAGAAGATCACGCTTATTGAAGGGGGATTCTCAGGCCATTGAATTCAGCGACGGTACATTTGACGTGGCGATGTGCGGCCTTCGGGTAAGGAATTTTGAAGATACCCTCACCGGCCTCCGCGAGAATGTTCAGGGTCATCAGACCCGGAGGGATGGTCATGGTTCTTAGCTTCTCGAGACCATCATGGGTTCCCGGGTACAGATTTACGGACTCAGCTCAACAGACCAGCGCTTCCCCGAATAAGGGAGGAGAGTGTCAGGAGACCCCGTCGCTTGATAAACATACCTGCCTGATTCGGGTGATGGCATTCCCCGACAATGAAGCG
Organism: Bacteroidales bacterium; assembly: GCA_034522515.1. Classification (GTDB taxonomy): domain Bacteria; phylum Bacteroidota; class Bacteroidia; order Bacteroidales; family VadinHA17; genus SR-FBR-E99. The sequence continues at coordinate 6,278 of JAXHLF010000016.1, forward strand.
TTTCCTGGAAAGAACTGCTTATCGCTAACGGGATTTAGGGGAGGTGAAACAGAGAAGACTGACGGGTGGTATAGCCAGTATTTATTATGGGTTCAGCCCATTATGTTCCGGCGGATACAAACAAATACCGTTTAAAAACGTTCTAAACAATTAGGATTATTCGTAAATCTGAACAAAAGGATTGCCATATTTCTCTCTTCTTTTAGCTACCTGCTCGCGCTGGATAGCTCAAAAGCGAAACCCAAAAATGACTCGAATTACGATGAGAGGCTGCTTGCATTTTGAGTTTCAGCATGGGCACCAACACGATATGGACTTCAATATTAAGATGGCCAGTGAATCGGGCCTCAATTGCCGAGGCGGCACCGCTCAAACCCGGCTTAAACATACAGATTGAAACTCACTTCCGTCCATCGACCTACCTCGACATAAGGTTCCCCTTCCGGAAAAATCGTCGGACAGCGGAACATAAAATTTTTATCAAAGGACGGGGTTCCCTGGGCGAAGACGCAGGTTCTGAGTCATCATTCCTCCAAGTTTCCCTTCTTCTTGAAAGCGAAGGGGATGAGGCTCAACAACTCGAGGCCTTATGTGATCGGGGGGCTGAACTTCAGAGATAGACTTGCAGGCAAAGAAGGAGTATGACGACTCGAGAAAGAACGTTTATATGAGGCTTGAACCGAGCCGACTTCTACTATGAGGGTAGGGCGCCCGGAATCGAACTTTTACCTTCCCCTATTTCAAGCTTACCATTGAAGCAAAGATGTCCAACGGCCTGCGGTGACGTACTGGTGCATGAGCCTGATGAACGTTATCCTGAAGACGTCAATTCAATCAAGTCAATGAGATCCCAGATATGGGTCCTCTCGTTCCATTTTGAATAGTCATGGCCGAGGAGCTGAGCCTGGTGCTGCCTCCGGATACAGCCTTTGATGAGGATGCGCTCCAGGCATTACCTTGCCAGGAAGAGAAGGCCGTAATGATTTCACAATGCGTATTATCCGGCGCTCCGTTGATGCCCGCAGGCCGGAAATAAAAATCGACCTTACCGTTCAGATCATAGGTGCTCCGACGAATTCCCGGAGGCGATCCACCGCTGGAGCTCAGGAATGTTTCACGCGCCAGGGAGGTGCTTGTTGCCGGAAGCGGGCCCGCAGGCCTTTTGCGGCCCTGAGCCTGATTGGGGCGGGACCTGAAGCCCGTGATACTGGAGCGTGGCAGGGAGGTGAAAAGAGCGCAAGCGTGATGTGGCAAGCCATCAGCACAAAAATATATAGTGGATTCCGACTCAAATTACTGTTTCGCGAGAGGGCCGTGCCGGCACCTTCTCTGACGGCAAGCTATACACAAGATCAAAAGAAGAGAAGGTGATAACCGAAGGGTACTTGAACTGCTGGGCGCCGCACGGGGCTGACCCGGCCATACTGTACGAGGCCCATCCCCATCTCGGCACCGACAGGCTGCCCTGGGGCTAAGAAGGGCCATTCGGCGAAAGGATCATCTAGCAGGAGGTGAGGTACTGTTTAGGCAGGCGGATAACGGGCATTTCTGCTTGAAGAAATGCACCTTCCGGGGGGTGACGGTAAACGGAAAGGAAGCCTTTACAGGGCTGAATCCTACTCATTCTTGCCACAGGACACTCGGCAAGGGATGTCTACCGGATGCTCTCTTGCCGCCGGGGTGATGCTTGAATACAAGCCGTTTGCCATGGGGGTCCAGGGTAGAGCATCCGCAGGAACTGACTAGACCGCATACAGTATCATGTAAGGCTATAGGAAAAACCCCCTGCCGCAGCATATAGCCTTGAAACACAGTCCGGTCGTTGTCGCGTCTCACCCATTCTGCATGTGCCCGGGGAGGTTTCATGGTGCCCTCGGCAACGAGTCCGGGTGAGGTTTGTGGGAGAACTCCATGTCACCGTCGAGACGCAACTCGCGGTGGGCAACAGCGGCATTGTCACAGAGAATAAGAGAGGAGGACCCACCTGCGGATGGCAGCCGGGCCGCTCGCAGGAATCGGAGATACCAGCCAGTCTCTAGAACGGCTTGGCATGGAACGAGGGAGGCTTGACACAACGGGCTCCTGCCCAGAGACTGACCGATTTTGTTGACGGAAGAGCCTCGGCGTCGCTGCCGCAGGGGTCAATATTCCCCCGGGCTGACAGCCTCATCGCTGAACTGTGGGCCGCCATCACAAGCTCTCAAAAAGGCTGGGCTACGGGTTCAAGGATTTCGGAAAAGAAGATGAGGGGAATTCCTGACTGGCCGAAGCGCTGGTGGCAGCTGTGGAGTCGCGTACCTCATCGGATGGTGCGTATCACCCGTGACCCCATTAATCTTAACGCGATTTAATATTAAATGGATTATACCCCGCCGGCGAAGGGGCTCCGGATATGCAGGCGGCATCGTCTCCCCCTCAGCAGTAGACGGCAACGCTTGTGGCGCAGGCAATAGGGAATAGAGGGGCGAGCGAAGTAATGACCCGCGAACTCATTACCGCGAGCAGCCCAGCTTGCAGGGGAGGGCAGTCGAGCAGGTCCACAGTCAGCAGTCAAAATCAGTCAGCAGTCGGCAGTCCACAGTCAGCAGTCAAAATCAGTCAGCAGTCGGCAGTCAACAGTCGTGTAAGTGGTTGATTACGTGAAGAACTGAAGACTGAAGATGAAAGACTGAGGACTCATCCTCGTTTCCGCCTGGCAAATTCAAACAGATGATGGCAGCGGCCTACGCTGACCCATTCAGTGACTCAATTCTCGCCAGAGGCTTCCCCGACCGGGGAGGTATCCGCCTGGTGACATAGCCCAGCAGCCCGTCGGAGATGCCTCTCTGATTCGTTTCCAAAAAGAATAATCCCTTCACCACCGATATTTGTCGTAAATAATTGACCGGCCATCCATGGTGGCGCGGTAGACAGGGATGCCGTCAATGAACAGCTTTCCCCAGAAATGCCTCCAGTGGCCTGTACCACTACTGCTCACATGCATGAGCGCCCATGGTTGCCTGGATAACCTCAGGGTTGAAAAAGTCGACACAGTCGGGGTGAACAACCACGCTCCCAATCCCGGAACCAGGCGGCTATGCGAACTACGGCTCCCAGGTTGCCGGGTCCTGAAACATACTCAGGACAGGGTGCCGCAGCCTCCCGCAAGGATGTTTCTCAGAAAATACTCGCCTTTTAGCCATTGGTGCGACCAGCCACGCATCCTAGAGTTGTGAGGCGTTCTAGTGAACTATGCGCCTGAGCTCGTCATAAGCTTACTGTGACAACTTTTTCCGTCAGCCCCTTTTTTCCCGGCCTCACTGCCACTGCCGTCTACGATTCCGGCTTGCCGGCAAAAGCTTAACCCGTTTCCGGCCATGAAATACTTATGTATAAGCTAATTCGCTCTTTATAACAAAAAAGGTATTCTCCTCCCCTTACCTTTCTCTTCTGGAGTGAGAGGATTATTTTGCCTGCTTTTCGGGTATCGTATTTGTGCATGGTTCAGGAATTGACAGTAAGTTATAATGGTATATTTGCTTGCACCTTTGTTACCGGTAAATTGATCCATCAGAGAACAAATATAAAGATTACTGATCCCAAACTGTTTCTGCTGGTAATCATTATTTTTACGGTAGCCTCCTGCAATCCGCACAAAATATGTCCCCTCATGGTGAACTGCTCCTAAACAGAACAGCTTGTGCTTAAGAGAGCACGTCCTCTTCCCCCCACTGTCAGCAAGAGTGCGATAAAACCTTATCTCCGGCAACAGCCAAACAAGAAGATCTTTGGCACCAGGTTTCACCTCGGGCTCTATAACCTTCGATATTGAAAAGAGCAAGTGGCCCCACGGATGGCTGAGAAGGATCGGAGAGGAGCCGGTGGTATTTGATCCCGCAGCGGCAAAGAGATCAGCCGGACAGATAGAGAGCTACCTCTGGTCGAAGGGGTTTTTCAATGCCAGGGTCGATGACTCGGTGATGACAGCAAAGAAAGAGGCCATGGTCCAATATGACGTTACTCTGGCAAGACCTATACCATCGCTACGGTACGTTATGACGATCCAGGACACGCTCCTTTACACCCTTGTGATGATGGACACCTCTAACTGCACCGTGAGAGAGGGATGATATATCATGGTAGACCTTCTCCAGCGTGAGCGCCAGAGAGGTTGGAACGCTTCATCAGGGATATAGGTTATTATGCCTTCTCAACAGAGAATATCTATTTCCGGATTGACAGTGCGCCTGATGAACCACCAGGTCATTGTTCAGTATGTTGTTACACGCAGGACAACCCCAGACAGCCAGGGCCTGCACGGTGTGACAGCAACCACCGGATGTACCGTGTGAGGGATGTGTATGTCTTCCCTGATTTTGATCCCAGGCTGTCACTCACGTTGGGAGAGGCATATACAATGACTTTTGACACAACTGTTTACAAGGGTATCCACTTCGTTGCACTGCCCGGTAGGATGACGATCAAGCCGGAGGTGCTGGCCCAGGCCCTTTATGTCTCACCCGGGGCGTTATTCAGCGAAACGAATGCCAGGCAGACGGAGACTCACCTGGTTGATCTAAAGAACCACAGGCTCGTGAATGTGTCATATGTAGATGCAGAAAGCCTGACGGGAGAAAGGAGGGACGCGGGCTTGCTCTACTGCATCATCCAGCTCACACCCATGATGAGGCAGTCGTTCACCATAGAGCTCGAAGGCACAAACTCGGGAGGCAACCTTGGCGGAGCACTGAACCTGATATACCAGAACAAGAGTCTTTTCGGAGGCGCCGAGGTCTTCAGCATGAAGCTGAAGGGAGCCTATGAAACCCTTACTGATGTCTGCCTCAGGATTCAGAAATATCTCCAGCAGTATGGCTTTGAGGCCAATCTCAGGCTGCCAAAGTTCCTTCTGCCAATACCTGAAAAGGAGAAGTTTATCCGTGATCATGACCCCAGAACGGTATTCCAGGCAGGTTATAACTACCAGATGGTGCCGGTCTATGCCCGCTCGGTAGCCAATGTCGCCCTTGGCTACTCATGGAGTGGCAACAAATACACGAAATTCAATATCAGTCCACTGTCGTTCAATGTGGTCAAGCTCCATTTCATTGAACCGGAGTTCCAGGCCATGATCGACACAACCTCATCCTGTTCCTTTTCTCTACCGCGACGTAAGGATTGTGGGAGGTCGGTACGATTACGTCTTTAACAACCAGATGATGCAGAAGTCCAAGGACTACTGGAACATACGCGTTGGCCTGGACCTTGCCGGTAACCTGCTCTCCATGTTTTACACCCTTGGTAACGCGGAGAAGGCTTCAGACGGTGCTTACCAACTCTTCGGGCAGCCCTTTGCACAGTTCATCAAGGCGGAGGTGGATGCTGCATATAATTACAGGATCAATGATGTAAGCAGTATCGTCTACAGGGGGTATGCCGGGGTAGGATGGGCCTACGGGAACTCGAGGGTCATGCCCTTCGAAGAGCAGTAAATTCGGAGGAGGATCCAATGATATAAGGGCATGGGTGGTCCGGACCCTCGGTCCCGGCTCCTATATCATGCCCGAGAGTTCCTTCATAAACCTGACTTCCGACATGAAACTGGAGGCCAACGTCGAATACCGGTTCAAGCTCTTCTGGATACTGGAGGGAGCAACGTTTGTTGATATGGGCAATATATGGACCGTCAGGCCTGATGAGGACAGGCCTGGCAGCCAGTTCAGGTTCAACACGTTCCTCAATGAGATCGCCGTCGGGGCTGGGCTTGGCTGAGGGTTTGACTATCAAATTCGTGCTCCTGAGGGCCGATTTCGGAATGAAGCTCCGCGATCCCAGGGCAACAGAAGGATACGGAAGTCGATCCCCCTTAACGGCACCTTGTACAGCAAATCTGACCTGACGATGGTCATCGGGATTGGATATCCTTTCTAGGGGCTCTCAGTCTTGCAGTCTTCTGGATCTTCACAGTCTTCAGTCTCCGTACTCAGGAGGAGAATCAATCTTCAGTACACTTGCAGGTGCTTGCAGATCTTCAGTCCTTCAGTCTTCAGTCGATCAGCATAACATTCTGATAACTAATCCCACCTTATGCTGATTTGGATTCTACTGCCTGCCACTGTGGACTGCTGACTGGACTGCCGACTGAAAATTGCCCTTGACATGTATTTACTTTTTGCATAACTTGTGCTGTCTCTTGCTGTATATGATGTGAAGCCCTTCAGGAAGATTGCTGCCGGGTTATTCGGTTTTGACCGCCGGGAGAGGCGGGGTACATACCTGCTGTCGGCGATGCTTATCGTGCTTCTAATGGTGAGATTCACCGCTTTCAGGCCCGGCAGGGTGCCTGACGATCTCACGGCTCTCGCGATACCTGCCGACAGTTCGGCGGGCAACGCTGTAGGCGGAACTCCAGTCCCGGCGACGTTCACCTTTGACCCCAACACGGTACCGTACAACGACCTGCTTTGACTGGGTCTCACCTAAGGCATGCAGGCGTCATAACTACCGGAACACGCGGTGCCGGAACGGTTCAGAACGCCCCGCAGTTGCAAGGGTTTACGGGCTGAGACCCATCAACCGCAGCCCGGCTGTTCATTATATTATTATTGCAGATGATCCTGCCGTAAAGAGATCATCAGTATCCGTGACCGCTACAGCAGAGGGAGAGGAGGCCCATGCGGACTGGTAATCGCACAGGCCCGGTTGGTCGCTATGTCATCCGGACGCAGGGCTCAGTCGGTGTACTCCACGTCAGTTCGGGCTCCGGGCTCAGGCAGGGGAGCACCAGGTGAGCGCACCGTGGTGATTATCGACCTGAACCGAAGCAGTGCAGACGGGCTGGAGAGTACTGCCGGGCATCGGACCTGTGCTCGCGGAGAGGATCATAAAGTACCGCAATCTTCTCGGCGGCTTCGTCGAAACAGCCGTCAGCTCAGCGGAGGTGTACGGTATCGACAGCTCTGTAGTGAGACTTATACTCCCCCATGGTGACACTGACCTTTGATTCCGTCACTCCGTTGCTCCTCGACAGCGTCTCCTTCGGGGTTCTGGCCCGCCATCCATATGTGGGTTATGAAACCGCAAGGCAGATAACCAGGTTCAGGACACTCGCTGAAGCTCCGCTGACCCTCGGATCGATGGTCAGGCGAGCAATGTTCATCACCGCGCAGGCAGGCTGAGCGTTTGGCTCCCTATGTAAGGCCCACTCCGGACGCTGCGGGCAACGATTATGAATTTATTTCATCAAAAGTTTTGAAATGAATTTCAGAGGTATTAATTTTGCGGCTCGTTTTAACATAAAGTAATAATATGATCATTGTACCGGTAAAAGAAGGCGAGAACATCGACAGGGCACTCAAGAAATTCAAGAGGAAATTCGAGAAGACGGGTGTCATCCGTGAACTCAGGTCACGTCAGGCTTTTGTCAAACCCTCGGTCCGCCGCAGGGAAGAGATAAAGAAGGCCGTATATGTTCAGAACATGCAGCAGGAAGAGGAATAATCCCGCTGCTCTCTGCCTTTCATAAATAATAATAACCAAAAGGTTCCTTTTATGGACAGAAAGGAATCGTTCCTGCAATACATCCGTACCGAGAAGCGCTATTCACGGCACACAGTCACCTCCTACAAGAACGACTTGGATCAGTTTATCAGCTGGCTCGGGGATAATAATCCCGGAGCAACTGCTGATTCAGTGACATCATCTGATGTGAGGGGCTGGATGGTGTCACTGATAGAGGGAGGCGCTGCCACAGGCACCGTTCACAGGAAGATGTCGGCTCTCAGGGCTTTCTTCCGTTATCTGCGGAGGCACGGCATGAGCAATGCCGATCCGATGTCAGGCGTAAGGCTTCCGAAGAAGTCGCGGAAGCTGCCTGTTTTCGTCGCAGAGGAGGCGCTCGACAGGCTGCTCGACGATTTCAAGTTCGGAGATAATTTTTCCGGTCTCCGTGACAGAACAATAGTGGAATTTTTGTATCTTACAGGCATGAGGAGGTCGGAACTGATCAACCTGCGTGATGAGGATGTGGATCTCTCCTCCGGGCAGGTAAGGGTGACGGGTAAAGAGAGGGAAGCAGAGGGTGATTCCCCTCTCATCAGGCTTCATGAAATCACTTCATTCATACCTGGCAGCGCGGAAGAAGAAGGTCTCCCGCGGCGACTGGTTTTTTGTCACCGCAAGGGGGAACAAAATGTACGACAAGAGTGTTTACAACATAGTAACGAGATATCTCTCGATGGTGACCACGGTTGAGAAGAAGAGCCCGCATGTACTCAGGCATACGTTTGCCACCCACATGCTGAACCACGGGGCTGACCTCAACTCCATCAAGGAGCTGCTGGGCCACGCCAGCCTGTCGGCCACACAGGTATACACCCACAATACCTTTGAACAGTTAAAGAAAGTATATAAACAGGCTCATCCAAGAGCGTAAAAAACCAATAACAGGAGGTACTGCCATGAACATTCAGATCCATTCAATCAGGTTTGATGCTGACAAGAAGTTACTTGATTTTGTTTCACTTAAGATGAACAAACTGGCTCTGTTAAGTGACGATATAGTCAATGCAGAGGTGTTCCTGAAGTTGGACCATGATGAGGAGAGGGAGAACAAGATCACGGAGATCAAGGTAGAGTATCCGGGCGGACCGCTTTTTGCGCGCAAGCAGAGTAAAACGTTTGAAGAAGCAACCGACATGGTTGATGCAGCCCTTAAGCGGCAGATAGTCAAACAGAAGGCTAAGATGCGCGGCGAGTAATCTCCCCGTCTCAAAAAAACTTAAGATAATTTTTGAGATTTGAATTTTTAATTCCTACATTTGCAAACCGATTTTTGAGGGTAAATCCTCATAAATCGGTCGTTCTTTCAAAATGCCGATGTAGCTCAGTTGGCCAGAGCAGCTGATTTGTAATCTGCAGGTCGGGGGTTCGAATCCCTTCATCGGCTCATTATGTGATGAGTATGTATGTCTAACCAGGCATGTACTGTAAACACGGGGAGATACCAAAGTGGCCAACTGGGGCAGACTGTAAATCTGTTGTCTGAAGACTTCGTAGGTTCGAATCCTGCTCTCCCCACTTTACAGGCCAGCATTCAATACTCTTTATCTGCGTGGGTAGCCCGGGTGCCGGTTTTATGATATAAGCGGGAGTAGCTCAGTTGGTAGAGCATTAGCCTTCCAAGCTAAGGGTCGCGAATTCGAATTTCGTCTCCCGCTCATTATGCCGATGTAGCTCAGGGGTAGAGCACTTCCTTGGTAAGGAAGGGGTCATGAGTTCAATTCTCATCATCGGCTCAAACGATTTTGGATGTAAATTTAATTTAATAAGCTTTTAGTTATGGCAAAAGAAAAATTTGACAGGTCGAAGCCACACGTAAATATCGGTACGATCGGTCACGTCGACCACGGCAAGACCACCTTGACAGCTGCTATTACGATGGTTCTCGCTAAGAAGGGTCTCTCGGTAATCAGGGACTTTGATTCAATCGACAATGCTCCTGAAGAGAAGGAAAGGGGTATTACGATCAACACGGCTCACGTTGAGTATTCTACGGCGAACCGTCACTATGCACACGTTGACTGCCCGGGTCACGCTGACTATGTCAAAAACATGGTTACGGGTGCTGCCCAGATGGACGGCGCCATCATCGTTGTTGCCGCTACTGACGGCCCGATGCCCCAGACACGCGAACATATCCTGCTCGCACGTCAGGTAAACGTGCCTAAGATCGTAGTCTTCCTTAACAAGGTTGATCTGGTTGACGATGAGGAACTCATTGACCTCGTTGAAATGGAGATCCGCGACCTTCTGAACTTCTACAAGTTTGATGGTGACATTGCTCCGGTCATTCGCGGTTCAGCCCTTGGTGCTATGAACGGCGAAGCCAAGTGGGAAGATAAGGTCATGGAACTGATGGATGCTGTTGACTCATTTATACCCATTCCTCCGCGTGAGAACGAAAAACCGTTCCTCATGCCGGTTGAAGACGTCTTCTCAATCACCGGTCGTGGTACCGTTGCAACAGGACGTATTGAAACAGGCATGGTTCACACGGGCGATGAGCTTGAGATAGTGGGTCTGGGTGCAGAAAAACGCAAAATCTATATGTACCGGCGTTGAGATGTTCCGCAAGATTCTCGATCAGGGTGAAGCAGGTGATAACGTTGGTCTGCTCCTTCGCGGTGTTGACAAGAAAGAGATCAAGAGAGGTCATGGTATTTGCCAAACCGGGTTCAATCACCCCACACAAGAAGTTCAAGGCAGAGGTCTACGTCCTCAAAACACAGGAAGGTGGTCGTCATACCCCGTTCCACAATCATTACCGTCCGCAGTTCTATCTCCGTACCCTTGACATCACAGGCGAGATCATTCTCCCCGAGGGAACAGAGATGGTGATGCCGGGTGACAACGTAACCATAACCGTTGAACTCATCTACTCCGGTGGCTATCAATAAAGGTCTCCGGTTCGCTATCCGCGAAGGTGGCCGTACTGTCGGTGCCGGACAGGTAATCGATATTGTCGAATAAGACCTTATTAGATATATAATAGGTATAGTCGTTCGCCGGAGGGCGCACGGATACCTTCTAAAATGTACACGGGTGTAGCTCAGTTGGTAGAGCACTGGTCTCCAAAACCAGGTGTCGGGAGTTCGAGTCTCTCCTCCCGTGCTAAAATCGGAGTATTATTATGAAGATAGCTACTTATTTTAAAGAATCATATAACGAACTCATGCACAAGGTGACATGGCCTACATGGAGCGAGCTCCAGGGAAGCGCCACACTTGTACTTGTCACTTCGGTCATCCTCGCCCTGGTAATATGGGCCATGGATTTCATATTTGACAGTGCCATGGGTCTGCTTTATGGTTTGTTATATTAAAATCATAACGGTCACAGATGAGTGAAAACGTTAAAAAGTGGTATGTGCTCAGGGCTATAGGCGGCAAGGAGAAGAAGGTCAAGGAATATCTTGAGAGTGAGATCGTGCGCCTTAAACTGCAGGATTACATCACCCAGGTGCTGATACCTACGGAGAAGGTCTACCAGATCCGGGCAGGCAAGAAGGTGAGCAAAGAGCGCACATTCTTTCCGGGTTATGTCATCGTTGAGGCCGCTCTGGTGGGTGAGGTTCCCCATGTATTGCGCAACATACCAAACGTCCTCGGTTTCCTCGGGACACAGTCGGGCGAACCGCCGACACCGATACGGAAGGCAGAGATCAACCGTATCCTCGGTAAAGTAGATGAACTGGCAGCCAGCGAAGAGGAACTGAACGTTCCGTTCGTCGTCGGCGAGACGGTAAAAGTAATAGACGGCCCCTTCAACAGCTTCTCAGGAGTGATTGAAGAGGTCAATGAAAAGAAGCGGAAGCTGAAAGTGATGGTCAAGATCTTCGGACGCAAGACCCCGCTCGAGCTGAGCTTCATGCAGGTAGAGAGAAAAGAAAATTAGGAATTAAGTGAAATTGACAGCCGTGAATTATAATGCTTCCTTAAGCGGCCGTCATGCTCTCGCTATAAACAATGCAAATTTTTAATTATGGCAAAAGAAGTTGCTGGATTAATCAAATTACAGATTAAAGGCGGAGCAGCCAATCCATCTCCACCCGTTGGTCCCGCACTGGGTTCCAAAGGTGTGAATATCATGGAGTTTTGCAAACAATTCAATGCCAGGACACAGGACAAGGCAGGTAAGGTCATACCGGTAATCATCACCGTATACAATGACAAATCATTTGATTTTGTCATCAAAGACCCCTCCTGTTGCAGTTCAGATCATTGAGGCTACCAAGCTGAAGAAAGGCTCACCAGAGCCCAACCGCAACAAGGTGGCATCAATATCATGGAACCAGGTAAAGACTATTGCAGAGGATAAGATGCAGGACTTAAACTGCTTTACCCTCGAATCCGCGATGAAGATGGTGGCTGGTACGGCCAGAAGTATGGGTATCACCGTCACAGGTGCATTCCCCGGTAAATAAACTAATTAAGTGAATAGAAATGGCTAAGCTTACCAAGAATCAGAAGTTTGCCCTCGATAAGATCGAGCAAGGCAAGCTCTATACTTTGTCAGAAGCGGCAGCATTGGTAAAAGATATCACAAAAGTGAAGTTCGACGCCTCGGTTGATATTGACGTAAGGCTGGGAATTGATCCGCGCAAATCGAACCAGATGGTTCGCGGTGTCGTCTCCCTTCCTCATGGCACAGGCAAGGAGGTCAGGGTTCTGGCCCTGGTCACCCCTGACAAGGAGGCCGAAGCAAAAGAGGCCGGAGCTGATCATGTGGGGCTCGATGAGTGGGTTGAAAAGATCAAAGGCGGCTGGACGGATATCGATGTTATCATTACCATGCCCTCAGTGATGGGTAAGATAGGTCAGTTGGGACGTATACTCGGTCCCCGTGGTCTCATGCCGAACCCCAAAAGCGGAACGGTAACCATGGAGATTAGTAAGGCTGTCAAGGAGGTTAAGCAGGGCAAAATCGACTTTAAAGTAGATAAAGCCGGTATAGTCCATGCTTCCATCGGAAAAGTATCCTTTGAACCTCATAAGATCATGGAAAACGCAAGGGAATTTCTCTTCATGGTCAACAAACTCAAACCCGCCTCGGCGAAAGGAACATACGTAAGAAGTATCTTCCTCTCAAGCACCATGAGCCCGGGATTGAAAGTTGATCCAAAGAGCCTTGATGTTTAACTGAAAGCAATAATTCAGAGAGATTATGAGAAGAGACGAAAAAACCGATATCATAAACAGTCTGGCTGATACTCTTAAGGAGTACAGTCACTTTTACCTGACTGACACTGCACAGCTCAACGCTGCTGACACCAGTGATCTCAGAAGGAAGTGTTTCGAAAACCAGATCAGACTGGTTGTCGTTAAAAACACCCTCCTCAAGAGAGCGCTGGAGCAGGCGGAACTGATTGCGGAGAATTGTTCCCCGTGCTTAAGGGCTCCACTGCTGTTATGTTCTCGAATAACGGAAACACTCCCGCAAAAATGATCAGGGATTTCCGTAAATCGCATCCTAAACCCCTGATAAAAGGCGCATATATAGAAGAATCGGTATATGTCGGTGAAAACCTCCTTGAGACCCTCGTGGCCCTCAAGTCAAAAGAGGAACTTATCGGCGATATCATCATGCTTCTGCAGTCGCCCGCGAAGAACGTCATCTCCGCGCTGCAGTCAGGTGGTTCAACAATTCACGGTGTTCTGGAAACACTGTCACAGAGGTAATAATCATTAGTTAATCAAATTAAAAATTCCTATAAAAATGGCAGATCTTAAGAAATTTGCAGAAGAGTTGGTAAACTTAACCGTCAAAGAGGTTAATGAGCTTGCAAAAATATTGAAAGATGAGTATGGCATCGAACCCGCAGCAGCGGCAGTTGCAGTAGCAGCTCCTGCAGCAGCAGACGCTCCTGCAGTAGCCGAGAAGACTTCATTTGATGTTATCCTCAAGAGTGCAGGCGGCCAGAAGCTTCAGATAGTAAAGCTGGTTAAAGATCTTACCGGCCTTGGTCTGAAAGAAGCAAAAGCTGTAGTAGATGCCGCTCCCGGAGCCGTCAAGGAAGGCGTGTCGAAGGAAGAGGCAGAGAACATTAAGAAAACATTGGAAGAATCAGGAGCTGAAGTTGAACTTAAATAAGTTATACCTGATTACCGGGTTTACAGGTTTAGTTCCGCCACTAGGCGGAGCTAAGCCTTTTTATCATTTTTTAAAAGTTCACTTAATCCTACCATAATGTCCTCAAAAAATATCGAACGAATAAGTTTCGCTTCCAAGAAGGAACAGCTTGAATACCCTGACTTTCTTGAGATTCAGTTAAAATCTTTTGCCGAGTTTTTCCAGCTTGGCACAACACCCGAGAACAGGAGGAAAGAGGGCCTTTACCAGGTCTTCATGGAGAACTTCCCGATCACCGACACCAGGAACAACTTCGTGCTCGAGTTCCTGGATTATTCCATTGACCCTCCCCGTTACACCATCGATGAGTGTATCGAGAGAGGCCTGACCTTCAGCGTTCCTCTGAAGGCAAAACTAAAGCTTTACTGCACTGACCCCGAACATGAGGATTTTGACACTGTCATTCAGGATGTCTACCTGGGTGTCATCCCCTATATGACCGAGCGTGGCACCTTCGTCATCAACGGAGCAGAGAGGGTTGTCGTCTCCCAGCTCCACAGGTCACCGGGGGTTTTCTTCGGGCAGAGCATACACGCCAACGGCACCAAACTCTATTCCGCACGAATCATCCCGTTCAAGGGATCATGGATCGAGTTTGCCACCGACATCAACAACGTGATGTACGCCTACATCGACAGGAAGAAGAAGCTTCCTGTAACCACCCTTCTCAGGGCCATCGGCTTTGAGGGCGACAAGGATATACTTGAGATCTTCAACCTGGCCGAGGAACACAAGGTCTCGAAGGTAAGCGTCAAGAAACTTGTCGGCCGCAAGCTGGCAGCCAGGGTGCTGCGCACCTGGGTTGAGGATTTCGTTGATGAGGATACCGGTGAGGTTGTCTCCATAGAGCGTAACGAGGTGGTGCTCGACAGGGAGACTGTCATTGAGAATGAACATGTTGACCTGATAGTTGACTCAGGTACAAAATCCATCCTGCTTCACCGCGAGGATATGAGCCTCTCTGATTTCGCCATCATATACAACACACTGCAGAAAGACCCCTGCAACTCCGAGAAGGAGGCTGTACTATACATCTACAGGCAGCTGCGCAACGCCGAGCCGCCTGATGAGGCCACCGCCCGCGATGTTATTGACAAGCTCTTCTTCTCAGATAAGCGCTATGATCTTGGCGAGGTAGGACGCTTCCGGATAAACCGGAAGCTGAAACTCGACATCGGCATGGACACCAAGATCCTCACCCGCGAGGATATCATCGCCATCATCGCTTATCTGATCGAGCTGATCAACTCGAAGACCGATGTCGATGACATTGACCACCTGAGCAACAGGAGGGTACGCACCGTGGGTGAACAGCTCTCGGCACAGTTCAGTGTCGGTCTGGCCCGCATGGCCCGTACCATACGTGAACGCATGAACGTAAGAGACAACGAGGTATTCACCCCCGTTGATCTCATCAACTCAAAGACGCTCTCATCTGTCATCAACTCATTCTTCGGCACCAACCAGCTGTCACAGTTCATGGACCAGACCAACCCGCTGGCAGAGATGACGCACAAGCGCCGTCTCTCAGCCCTTGGCCCTGGCGGTCTTTCACGCGAACGTGCCGGATTTGAGGTACGCGACGTGCACTATACGCACTACGGACGTCTCTGCCCCATTGAGACGCCTGAAGGTCCGAACATCGGTCTTATCTCATCGCTCTGCGTCTATGCCAAGATAAACCCGCTGGGGTTCATTGAGACACCCTACCGTGATGTGGTTGAGGGAAAGGTAGACCTGAATAACGAAACCGTCAGGTGGCTCACCGCCGAGGACGAGGAATACCTCACCGTGGCGCAGGCCAACGCCCCGCTGAATGATGACGGCACCTTTACCAACCCCAGGGCCAAATCGAGGCTGGGTGCAGACTATCCATACGAGGAGGTCACAAAGGTCCAGATGATGGACGTAGCTCCCAACCAGATCGCCTCCATAGCCGCATCACTGATCCCCTTCCTTGAGCATGACGATGCCAACCGCGCGCTCATGGGATCGAACATGATGCGTCAGGCAGTCCCGCTGGTAAGGCCCGAGGCTCCAATAGTGGGAACCGGCCTCGAAGCACAGGTGATAAAAGACTCAAGGATCCTGATCGTCGCCGAAGGAGACGGCGTGGTGGAGTTTGTTGACTCCACCGAGATCGTACATTAAGATACAGCAGGACGGACGAAGAGAAGTTCGTGAGCTTTGACGACGACATCAGGCGCTACACACTGCCCAAATACCATAAGACCAACCAGAACACCACCATCAACCTCATTCCGATAGTAAAGAAGGGGGAGAAGGTTGTCAAGGGACAGGTGCTTACCGAAGGGTACGGCACCAAGGCAGGCGAACTGGCTCTCGGACGTAACCTCAAGGTGGCATTCATGCCATGGAAGGGCTATAATTTTGAGGATGCCATCGTACTGAGCGAAAGAGTCGTCCAGGAGGATGTCTTCACCTCGGTGCACATCGACGAGTACCTCCTGGAGGTGCGCGACACCAAGCGCGGGATGGAGGAGCTTACATCCGATATCCCGAACGTCAGCGAAGAGGCAACAAAGAACCTCGACGAGAACGGACTTATACGCATTGGTGCACAGATCAGGCCGGGAGATATACTCGATAGGAAAGATCACCCCCAAGGGCGGATCAGATTCGTCACCTGAAGAGAAGCTTCCTCAGGGCCATTTTCGGTGACAAGGCCGGGGATGTGAAGGATGCCTCACTCAAGGCCGGACCTTCGCTCGAAGGCGTGGTCATAGACAAGAAACTGTTTACCAGGGCTATCAAGGACCGCAAGGCCAAGACTGCCGAGAAGCCTCTGCTTGACAAGATTGACGCCGACTTCAACAGAACGGCAGACGATCTTAAGGCAAGACTGGTTGACAAGCTCTTTATACTTGTGAACGGCAAGACGTCACAGGGCGTGAAGGATTACCTCAACGTCGACGTCATCCCCAAGGGAGCAAAGTTCACCCTGAAGCAGCTTCAGGAGATTGACTTCCTGAACATCAATCCCAACAAGTGGACCACTGACAAGAAGAAGAACGACAGCATCAAGCAGCTCCTTCACAACTATATCATCAAGTACAAGGAGATTGACGGTGTCTACAAGAGGAAGAGGTACAACATCACCATCGGTGATGAGCTGCCCGCAGGTATCGTAAGGCTGGCCAAGGTCTATATTGCCAAGAAGCGTAAGATACGGGTGGGTGACAAGATGGCCGGACGCCACGGTAACAAGGGCATCGTTGCCAAGATAGTCCGTGCCGAGGACATGCCTTTCCTTGCTGACGGTACGCCTGTCGATATCGTTCTGAACCCGCTGGGTGTGCCTTCAAGGATGAACCTTGGACAGATCTATGAGACTGTCCTGGGATGGGCAGGCAAAGAGATGGGGACGCAGTTCTCCAACACCGATCTTTGACGGTGCGAAGCAGTTGACCAGATCAATGACCTGACGGAAAAGGCAGGCTTACCGCGTAACGGCACCACCTATCTCTATGACGGCGGTACCGGTGAACGGTTTGACCAGCCGGCCACAGTAGGGATGATATATATGCTCAAGCTGGGCCATATGGTTGATGACAAGATGCATGCCCGTTCAATAGGGCCTTACTCGCTCATCACCCAGCAGCCTCTCGGAGGTAAGGCACAGTTCGGAGGCCAGAGGTTCGGAGAGATGGAGGTATGGGCGCTGGAAGCATTCGGCGCGGCACATATCCTCCAGGAGATACTCACCATCAAGTCTGATGACGTGATTGGAAGGGCCAAGGCATACGAGGCTATTGTCAAGGGTGAACCGATGCCCATGCCGGGCATCCCCGAGTCGCTCAACGTGCTCCTGCATGAACTGCGCGGGCTGGGACTGAGCATCAACCTTGAGTAATTTAGCCTGGTACACAAATAGTATAAAAAGAAAAAATATATGTCATTCAGAAGGGATAACAAACAGAAGACCAGTTACACGAAGATTTCGATAGGGCTGGCATCGCCCGAAGAGATACTTGACAAGTCAAGCGGCGAGGTCCTGAAGCCTGAGACGATAAACTACCGTACCTACAAGCCTGAGCGCGACGGCCTCTTCTGTGAGAGGATCTTCGGCCCGGTCAAGGACTATGAATGCCATTGCGGAAAGTACAAGAGGATACGCTACAAGGGTATCGTCTGCGACCGCTGCGGCGTGGAGGTTACGGAGAAGAAGGTCAGGCGCGAGCGCATGGGACACATCTCGCTGGTGGTTCCCGTTGCCCATATATGGTACTTCAGGTCGCTGCCGAACAAGATCGGCTACCTGCTGGGCCTGCCGACGAAGAAGCTTGACAGTATCATCTATTATGAGAGATATGTGGTCATCAACCCGGGCATAAAGGCTGTTGACGGTGTCAAATACCTCGATTTCCTCTCAGAGGAGGAGTATATGGAGATAGTTGAGACCCTGCCCAAGGAGAACCAGTATCTTGATGATGACCATCCTGACAAGTTTGTTGCAGAGATGGGGGCCGAGGCTCTCTATAAGCTGCTGAACAAGCTTGACCTTGATGAGCTTTCATACTCACTGCGTCACCGCGCCAACTCGGAGACATCACAGCAGCGCAAGAGTGAGGCTCTCAAGAGACTGCAGGTTGTTGAAGCCTTCAGAGAGTCAAAGAACATCAACAGGCCCGAGTGGATGATCGTGAAGATCGTTCCGGTCATACCGCCTGAGCTGAGGCCTCTCGTGCCGCTTGACGGCGGCCGTTTTGCCACCAGCGACCTCAATGACCTCTACCGCAGGGTGATAATACGCAATAACCGTCTCAAGAGACTTATCGAGATCAAGGCTCCCGAGGTGATCCTCCGTAATGAAAAGAGGATGCTCCAGGAAGCTGTCGACTCACTCTTTGACAACTCACGCAAGGCCAATGCCGTCAAGACTGATGCCAACAGGCCTCTCAAGTCGCTCTCCGACAGCCTCAAGGGCAAACAGGGGCGCTTCCGTCAGAACCTGCTTGGCAAGAGGGTTGACTATTCGGCCCGTTCGGTGATCGTCGTCGGTCCGGAGCTCAAGCTCCATGAGACAGGTATTCCGAAAGACATGGCAGCCGAGCTCTACAAGCCATTTGTGATACGTAAGCTCATTGAGCGGGGTATCGTCAAGACCGTAAAGAGCGCGAAGAAGATTGTTGACCGCAAGGACCCGGTGGTATGGGATATTCTCGAGAATATTCTCAAGGGTCATCCGGTTATGCTCAACCGTGCACCGACCCTTCACAGGCTCGGTATACAGGCCTTCCAGCCCAAGCTCATAGAAGGCAAGGCCATACAGCTCCATCCGCTTGTCTGTACGGCATTCAACGCCGACTTCGACGGTGACCAGATGGCTGTCCACCTTCCCCTTGGCAATGCCGCCGTACTCGAGGCCCAGATGCTGATGCTTGCATCGCATAACATCCTCAACCCTGCCAACGGGGCGCCAATAACAGTGCCCTCGCAAGACATGGTCCTCGGACTTTATTATATCACCAAGGCTCGCAAGAGCACTGAGTCAATCAAAGTCAAGGGCGAAGGAACCACGTTCTACTCGCATGAGGAGGTGCATATAGCATATAACGAGAACAAGATAGACCTCCACGCCATAATCAATGTGAAGGTTGATGACGTGGTTGACGGGAAGAGGGTTAATCATATTATTGAGACAACCGTAGG
Source organism: Bacteroidales bacterium (assembly GCA_034522515.1). Taxonomy (GTDB): domain Bacteria; phylum Bacteroidota; class Bacteroidia; order Bacteroidales; family VadinHA17; genus SR-FBR-E99. The sequence goes on from JAXHLF010000016.1 coordinate 25,619, forward strand.
CCGTGTGCTCTTCAATGAGTTCGTGCCGGAGGAGGTTGGTTTCATCAATGAACTCCTGACCAAGAAATCACTCAGGGATATCATCGGCAATGTGCTGAAAAAGGCAGGTACTGCCAAGACGGCTGACTTCCTTGATGACATCAAGGACCTTGGCTTCCGCATGGCATTCACCGGCGGCCTGTCATTCAACCTTGATGACGTCATCATTCCCCAGGAGAAGGAGATGTTCGTTCAGGAGGGTTATGAGCAGGTCGACGAGGTGCTGTCGAACTACAGCATGGGCTTCATCACCAACAATGAGAGGTACAACCAGATCATTGACATATGGACCCATGTCAACGCCCGTCTGACACAGAGTCTCATGAAGCAGCTGTCAACTGACAAGCAGGGCTTCAACTCGGTGTACATGATGCTCGACTCAGGCGCGAGGGGCTCCAAGGAACAGATCCGTCAGCTCTCGGGCATGAGGGGTCTTATGGCCAAGCCGCAGAAGTCCGGCTCATCAGGATCAGAGATCATCGAGAACCCCATCCTCTCGAACTTCAAGGAGGGCCTCTCCGTTCTCGAGTACTTCATCTCAACCCACGGTGCCCGTAAGGGTCTTGCCGACACCGCCCTCAAGACTGCCGACGCAGGTTATCTTACCCGCCGTCTGGTGGACGTGTCGCAGGATGTGATCATAACCGAGGAGGACTGCGGTACGCTGCGCGGACTGGTGGCAACAGCTATCAAGAACAACGAGGAGATCGTGGAGTCACTCTATGACCGGATCCTTGGACGCACAACAGTACATAACATCTATAATCCGCTTACCGGTGAGCTGATCAGCGCTGCCGGCGAGGAGATCACCGAGGAGGTGGCCAACCGCATTGATCAGTCGCCCATTGAACAGGTTGAGATCCGTTCAGTTCTCACATGTGAATCGAAGAAGGGTGTCTGCGCCAAGTGTTACGGACGTAACCTTGCCACAGGCCGCATGGTGCAGAAGGGTGAGGCAACCGGTGTGATTGCAGCACAGAGTATCGGTGAACCAGGTACACAGCTTACCCTCCGTACCTTCCACGTGGGTGGTACAGCTTCGAACATCACCACCGAATCAAACCTCGTTGCCCGATATGGCGGTATAGCCGTCATTGAGGAGGTGAGGACCGTCCTGAAGAAAGACCCCGAGAAGGGCAAGGTGGATATTGTCATCGGTCGCCTGGGTGAACTCAGGATCATTGACAAGAAGACAGGCATTGCCCTGACGACACATACCATACCATACGGCAGCAGGCTTTACATCAAGCCCAACCAGGAGGTGCAGAAGGGGGAACTCATCTGCGAATGGGATCCGTTCAATGCCGTCATCATCTCAGAAGTGGCCGGTAAAGTGGCATTTGACTACCTCATTGAAGGCGTGACCTTCCGTGAAGAGTCCGATGAACAGACAGGCTTCAAGGAGAAGGTGATCATCGAGAGCAGGGACAAGACCAAGAACCCGGCTATCAAGATCATGTCTCCGGAAGGGGTGGAGATCAAGTCATACAACCTGCCCGTGGGAGCACATCTCGTCACTGACCTCAACAAGCTTGTCGAGGCCGGAGACACCATCGTGAAGATACCAAGGGCAGTAGGCAAGTCGGGTGACATCACCGGCGGTCTGCCGCGCGTGACAGAACTCTTCGAGGCCCGTAACCCGTCCAACCCGGCCATCGTGACCGAGATTGACGGCGAGGTGACCTACGGCAAGATCAAGAGAGGCAACAGGGAGATAACCATCACCTCCAAAACGGGAGAGACCGAAGAAGTACCTCGTGCCCCTGTCAAAACAGATCCTTGTTCAGGAGAATGACTACGTCAGGGCAGGAATAGCTCTGTCCGACGGCGCCATCACACCTTCGGATATCCTTGCCATCAAGGGCCCGACAAAAGTTCAGGAGTATATTGTCAACGAGATACAGGAGGTATACCGCCTCCAGGGTGTGAAGATCAACGACAAGCACTTTGAGATCATAGTCAGACAGATGATGCGCAAGGTGGAGATCATTGACCCGGGTGACACTAAATTCCTTGAACGTCAGGTTGTTGACAAGCTGGAGTTCATGGATGAGAACGACTGGGTTTATGGCAAGAAGATCGTGCTTGATGCCGGCGACAGCCAGAACCTCAGGGCAGGCATGGTTATCACGGCCCGTAAGCTGAGAGACGAAAACTCGTTGCTTGAAGCGCCGTGACCTGAAGGTTGATAGAGGCAAGGGATGCTGTACCGGGCTACATCGCAGCAGGTGCTGCAGGGCATAACCCCGCGCCGCTCTCCAGACAAACAGCTTCTTCTCCGCAGCTTCATTCCAGGAGACCACCAAGGTACTGAATGAAGCAGCCATCTTAGGGAAGATCGACTTCCTTGAAGGTCTGAAGGAGAATGTTATCGTCGGACATCTTATCCCGGCCGGAACCGGCCTCAGGGAGTACAATAACATCATCGTTGGATCTCTTGACGACTATGACTCACTGGTTCATGCCGGACAGAGCCCCAGCGAGGTTGAACAGGATTAAACATCATAATCATGGCAGAAAACAAGAATCCGGGCCAGTTTAATATTGAGCTTAGCGAGGAGGTTGCCGAGGGTGTATATTCAAATCTTGCAGTAATAACCCACTCTCACCGGCTGAATTTGTCATTGATTTCATCCGGATAATGCCCGGCGTACCCAAGTCGAAGGTAAAGTCGAGGATCATCCTGACACCTGAGCACGCCAAGCGTTTAGTGGCAGCTCTCAGTGACAATATCTCAAAGTATGAGGCCGTGCACGGTCCGATACGCGAGGTGAAGGGCTCCGGACCGATAATGCCGGTTACTTTTGGCGGCCCAACGGCCCAGGCATGAGAAATTAACATCTTAAATATGAGCCGGTTGATCATTCAACCGGCTTTCTTTATTGCAGAGACGGAAAATAAGCGTTATTTTGTGCGTTGATAAAAGGTGAACAGATGAAAGGAAAAAGGATACTGGCAAACATTTCAATAGCCCTGATGATTATTGCGGGGGTTGTTTTGTCGGGTGGCTGCAAGAAACAGCCGAAATGCGGATGCGACGGCGATGCACTTGACACTATGAATGTGATGCATGTTTATATTTCGTATGATGCCGAGACGAAAACCGCACGCTTCTCACCTATTTATGATTCATACTCCATTTACTACTTCTGCAACCCTTCAGAGTGGATGAGTGAGCTTACCAAGTTCAGCCAGGGTGAGGAGATACTGATATCCGGACCCTATTTTTATGAGTGCAACTACCTGATGAACGCCAGTAATTCGTACCAGTACAGTTACATGAAGGTATATCAGATCGACGTAACGTATGTGGGAGCTTACGAATACGGTAAATGATGCTTCCGGCTGAAACGCTCAAGCCCCTGACCAAGTGGCGAAATATAACATATCCTTCATCGGCGCAGGCAATGTGGCGGAGTCACTGTCTGCAGGACTGACGGCTGCCGGACACACGATATTATCCGTTGCTTCAAGGCGCGGTGACAGCGCCAGGGCCCTGGCTGGTGCAACAGGAGCTGAATGGCGGCGTGATCTGTCGGTACCCCGGAACTGTGACATCCTTTTACTTGCCGTCTCTGACACGGCAGTGGCGGAAGTGGCATCGGAAGCAGAGATACCCGGCCATACACTGGTTGCACACACTGCAGGCAGCGTTTCCCTGTCCGCCCTGGGCAGAGAAAAGGGCGCAGGGGTACTGTATCCGCTGCAGACATTTACAAAAGGCTTTCCTCCTGACCTCAGAAAGGTACCTTTCTTTATCGAGGCCACCGACACCCATTCGCTGGAGATACTGAGAGATCTGGGTAACAGCATGGGAGCAGGCGCATGGGACTGTGACTCCGTACAGAGAAGGCACCTTCATGTGGCAGCAGTCTTCACCAATAACTTTTCGAATTTCATGATGACAGCGGGCGAAACCATAGCTGCTGAAGCCGGTTTTGACCCTGGTCTGCTGCACCCCCTGATGGAAGAGACCCTTCGTAAGTCGCTGCGTACCGGACCCGCCGCTGCTCAGACCGGACCTGCTGTGAGACATGACGGCGACACAATAAAAAGTCATCTTGAATTATTATCTTTCTCACCTGAATACCAGAAACTGTACCGGCTGGTAAGTAAAATGATTGCCGGCTATTATAAGAATAAGAGAAGATGACCAACTTCAAGGAAGAGCTGCGTGGTGTGAAGGCATTCGTGTTTGATATTGACGGTGTTTTGTCAACCCAGACAATAGCCCTTTCTCTGTGGGGTGTGCCGCTCCGAACCGTTAACCTCAGAGATGGCTACGCCCTTCAGCTGGCAGTGAAAAAGGGATATCATGTGGGAGTGATCTCGGGGGCAAACTCAAAGGAATATATTAAACGCCTCAGAACACTGGGCGTCAATGAAATATACCTTAACTCCAGAACAAAGAGCGAGAGCATGAAGGAGCTTGTCGCCAAATGGAATCTGGATCTCGGGAACGTCCTGTACATGGGTGATGACATCCCTGACTTCAATGTGATGAAGATGGTTGGCTTACCCGTATGCCCTGCCGATGCTGACAGCGAGATTAAGCAGATTGCCAAGTATATCTCAGATAAGCGCGGAGGCGAAGGATGCGTGCGTGATGTGATTGAACAGGCACTGAGACTGCATAATAACTGGATGGATCATGAAGCTTTCTCGTGGTGAGAGGATAAAAGACCTGCTGGCACTTGTCAGGCTCCCCAACCTGCTTGTGGTGGCGGTGACAATGATGCTCATGAGGTACGCTGTCATCAGGCCCCTTCTGGGTGCCATGCCTGTCGCACTCGCTGAGGATCCGTTTATTGAAACCATTATGTCATTCCAGCTGGGATGGTTCGATTTTGTGATACTGGTCATATCGACCTGCCTTATTACAGCTGCAGGTTATGTCATCAATGATTATTTCGATATCCGGGCTGATCTCATCAACCGCGGAACCATTATCGTAGGCAACACCGTTACAAGGCGCATGGCCATGTTGTACCATAACGTCCTGAATATTCTGGGAGTGATAGGCGGCACATACGTCTCCGCCCGCATAGGGTTCTTCTGGCTTGGTATCATCTTTGTCCTTACCTCCGGCCTGCTTTACTTTTACTCTGCAACCTACAAGAGACAATTCCTTATAGGAAACATCATCGTCGCCATGCTGGTGGCAATGGTCCCCATGCTTGTGGTCATCTACGATGCTGCCCCCATCTACGCTTACTATTCACAAACCTCTCAGTGGATTTCCCGGGGGTGGCCATTCTCTTTTACTGGGTGGGCGGCTTTGCACTCTTTGCATTTCTGACCACCCTCATACGTGAGATAATAAAAGACATGGAGGATTGTGAAGGCGACAGGGAAACGGGAAGAAAGACCCTGCCGGTCATTTCAGGACTGATGACATGCAAGTCAGTTGTCATATTCCTTTCTCTGTCTGACAGTCGCTCTCCTTTACATCACATGGTTCACGTTCCTTAATGACAGGATAACCCTGATTTATGTGTCACTCTTTCTGGCAGCTACCGTTTGCCCTGGTCATATATAAAGTGTTTACCGGGAAGGAGAAGCATCAGTTTCCATCTCGCCAGCAGGCTGATGAAGCTGATTATGCTGGCAGGCATCCTCTATTCTCTTGTTGCCGGGGCGATCATCTCATCGGGGAAAATCTTGTAGGATGATATCTGACGGGTTACATGATTACTCTCTCATACTGGCCTCAGCATCGCCCAGGCGAAAACAACTGCTGGAGGAGGCCGGGTTCAGGTTCCGCACGGCAACCATTGACTATGAGGAGCACTGGCCCGGTCATCTGCGGGGCAGGGAGATAGCCGAGTTCCTGGCTTCCGGCAAGTCTGAAGCCTGGGGCGCAACGGTTGCTCCCGGTCAGATCATCATCACAGCTGATACGGTTGTGTGGTGTCATGATACCCTGCTGGGGAAACCGCAGGATGACAGAGAGGCCATAAAATTCCTGAAGCTGCTGTCAGGCTGCAGGCACGAGGTGATCACAGGGATATGCCTGAGAGACAGTGAGAGGCGTCATACCTTCTCAGTCACCACCGGCGTCACATTCAGGATCCTGCATGAGGAGGAGATATCATTTTATGTAATGAATTACAGCCCTTTTGACAAGGCCGGCGCCTACGGCATCCAGGAATGGATAGGGCTGAGAGGCATAACACGCATTGAAGGATCATATTACAATGTGGTGGGTATGCCTGTAAGCGACCTTTACGCTGAATTGCTATATTTTACCCAGGAAACAAAACAAAACAGATATGAACAAAAAACTTATCATTATCGCCCTGTTTGTGGCGCTATTCTCACCGGCAGCCCTTGCTGACGAAGGTATGTGGATACCTGTCCTTATCGAGAAATACAATATCAGCCTGATGCAGGAAAACGGGTTCAAACTCACTGCCGAAGATATCTACAGCATCAACAAGGCTTCGATGAAGGATGCCGTCGTCCTGTTCGGTGGCGGATGCACCGGCGAGTTCATCTCCGACAGGGGACTCATAATCACCAACCATCACTGCGGTTACGGTCAGATCCAGAACCACTCAACTCTCGAGCATGACTATCTTGCCAACGGCTTCTGGGCTGCCTCGACAGGAAGAGGAGCTGTCGAATCCCGGTCTGACGGTAACCATTCTCAAGTATATGGAGGATGTCACCGAAAGGGTGCTCGCAGGGGTCACTGACGACATGGAGAAGGAGAAACGCGAGGCAGCAATCAATGCCAATATCACCGCCATCAATACCGAAGCAACCAGGGGCACCCATTATCTTTCTGCGGTGAGACCGTTCTTCCTCGGCAACCAGTATTTCCTGATCGTCAATGAGGTCTTCCGTGACGTCAGACTGGTGGGAGCTCCACCTTCAGCCATCGGTAAATTCGGCGGTGACACTGATAACTGGGTATGGCCGCGCCATACAGGCGACTTCTCCCTCTTCAGGGTCTATGCTGACAGGGAAAACAAACCTGCAGCCTACTCGGCCGAAAACGTTCCTTACAAGCCGGCATATCACTTCCCCGTTTCGCTGGCAGGGGTCAATGAGGGAGACTTTACCAATGGTCTTCGGGTATCCGGGAAGGACGCAGCAGTATGCACCCTCACAACATATAAAAATGCTTAAGGATGTCATTTATCCTAAGCAGGTGGAGATACGAGGCAAAAAGATTTCCATAATGGAGCAGGAGATGGCAAATGATCCCCTGAAAAGACTGAAATATTCGGGCAAGTCCTTTGGCCTGGCCAACGGCTGGAAGAAATGGATTGGGGAGATACAGAGCCTTGATAACATGAAGGGTGTTGAACAAAAGGAGGCATTTGAGAAGGAGTTTATGGCATGGGTTGAAGCTGATCCGGCCCGCACGCAGAAATACGGCAAAATTCCGGGCCAGTACGCTGATATTTATGACAGGTATGTAGAATATTACCTTGTCAGCATATACACCAATGAGGTATTCGGCTCCACAGGGGCAGAGCCGGTAAGCCTGGCAGGAGGCTTCAGGAGAGCCGTGGAGATGGCAGCACAACAGAGCCCCGACCTGGGCAAGGAGATTCAGAGGCTGCGGGATTATTCGGGTAGCTTTTTCAGGAACTATGACCAGGATGTCTCCAAAAAGCTCTTTGTTGCGGTAATGGACCTATACGGAAAGAATGTTGATCGTGCATGGCAGACACAGGCCTACAGGGAGCTTTACGCATCCTGCAGGGGCGACTTCGGGGCAGTGGTTGACAAGCTCTTTGCCAAATCGTTGTTCACTGATGAGGCCAGGGTTAATGCCCTGCTGAACAGATTTGATATAAGGAAGGTACAGAAGGATCCGTTTTACATCCTTGCCATTTCCGCGTGGGAGCTGACAGAATCGAAGGTCAGGCCTGAGCTGGTTTCATATGACGCCCGGCTCAGTGAGCTTAACAAGCTTTACATGGCGGCACAGATGGAACAGGGCAAAGACAAAGTCTTTTATCCTGATGCCAATTCAACACTGAGGCTCGCTTATGGCAAGGTGATGGGATATGATTCGCGCGATGCTGTCTACCACAAGCATCAGACGACGCTCACCGGGGTCATGGAGAAGGACAACCCTGAGATCTATGATTATGATGTTCCCGACAGGCTGAAGGAGCTTTATATGAAGAAGGACTTCGGCAGGTATGCCGTCAACGGTGACGTTCCTGTATGCTTTATCGCCAACAACCACACCACAGGCAGGCAACTCTGGAAGCCCTGTCCTTAACGCGGAGGGTCACCTGATAGGGGTTAACATTGACCGAGCATGGGAGGGTGTTGCATCAGATATCATGTACAACCCGAAGCAGAGCCGGAACATCAGTCTTGACATCCGCTATGTGCTCTTTATCATTGACAAGTTTGCCGGCGCAGGCTATCTCATCGAGGAGATGACACTGGTTGGCGGGCCTCAGAATACTCTTTGACCTGGAACATGAAGGCCTGTAAACGGGTCTCAAGTGACACCGTATCCTGCCCGTCATAGGGTATATTGAGAAAGGGAATATTATCATGGTCCTTGCGGAACGAATCGCTTACCGAGGCGACGAGGGTTCCGGGCATGCAGGTGAACGGGAGTATTGCGGCAATGCCCGATACTCCTCTCCCGGCAAGGGCAGCCGATGTGCCCATGGCTATCGGCGGGTCACCGTCATAGAATTCGCTGACATACCTGTTGCTCAGTTTCAGTATCTCATGGAGCGATACATCCTTGGTTGTATCGGTGTATTTGTGGATGCCCCGGAGGAGATAATCCACTATCACCTCCTGCCCTATACCCTGAATCTTCGATTTAAGCAGCCCCTTTTTGTCATTTTTCCACTTGCTGTCGCGGCCGTAGCGGTGCGTGGAATAGGTGATCCATTCTGAAAATGGACCAATAACTACTTCTGCACCAAGGGCTTCGAGCCTATTGGCAATGTTGCCGTTGCAACCGGCATTGTCACGCATATAGATCTCTCCCAGTACTGCAACCACAGGTCTGCGGCGGCTCCTGTCAGCCTTAATCGCCATGAACTCACTGGCAATGCCAACGAGCGCACCGCGCAGCCCCCTGCTGTTATTTTCAATGCACTTCTCAACTTTCCTGATTGCCGCCTGGTAGACTGCTTCAGTCTCACCCTGGTTCAGCTCATAGGGTCGTATCTCACGGTACAGTTTCCTGATGTAGTCAAATGATACAAAGCCTTTCCATGCGTTGATTCTGAACTTCTGGCTTTTATCGCCTGCCAGGTCAGCATATGAGGTGTCGTTTGAAGGAGTCACAAGCTCTGCATCCCTGTAGCCCAGCCTGTCAAAGAGAATCCTCTGGAACTGGTTGTACTGACCGAAACGGCATGGGCCGTTGTGGTCAGGCATGAAGAAACTCATCTTCGAGGGGTCTCCACCCGGCTCCATAAGCTTCTTGAGGAAGCTGCCAGTGGTGCATATCATCGGGAAGCACTCCTTTGAGGAGGTGTACTTCCTTCCCAGTTCAATATCCTCATCAGTCTGTTTGGGCAGAACCTCAGACGGAATGCCTATGCTTCGCGCTGCCGCTGCCACAAAATAGGCGCCGTCATGCATGTATGGGAAATAGAGGGTCCTGTCAACAGGCGGCTTTGACGGACTGGGTCGTGGCCGTATGATGTCAAACTCCTTCTTCTCATTCTGCTCAGCGCCCTTGAGGCTGTCAAGAAAAGCCTCGATACGGGTCACCATGCCGGCGTCGGCAGAGTGCTCGTCAACCTCCAGGTGGAGGAACGGTTTGCCCTTCAGCTCTTCGGTGACATAGTGCCAGATAAATGAGTCGGGCCCGCACCTGAAGTTGCTGATATAGACTGCATAGAGACCATCGGTTTTGGCTACATACTGCGCCGCGGCAATCATCTTCTGCCCATTGGGCCAGTACATGTTGCGGTAGTTCCCGTAGATCTGTGACAGCGAGAGATCAAGCATGTCTAGGGGAATGGGCATGACATCCTGCGCCAGCAGCTTCTCGGTGAGATTAAGGTTGAGATGCGGGTCAGCGCTGTTATAGGGTCTGCCGATGATGATCACAGGCCGGCATCCGGAGGGGATGTTTGCCAGTACCTCACGACCGTATTCCACAAGAGACTTCTCAAACGAGACCTGAACACCGTCGGCCTTGTAGATGGCCTGCCTGATCCTTTCGCCCTTAAGGTCGAACCTGTCACCGAAGAATGCGATCAGCTCCTTCACCAGTGCACGCTCAAAATACCTGAAGTGGAGGGTGGGAGTGAGGAACTTTGAATCATCAACCTTGCCGCGGAGGGCAGCCTTCACCATGAAGGGGTATGACTGTATCCAGGGGCAGTTGGAGTTTGTGGTCTTATCGCCCTCCTTGTATTTGCCGCTGACGATGAAGGGTAGAAACACATAATCGACACCCCTGTCAATGAGGTCAATGACATGTCCGTGCATAAGCTCAACGGGAAGACAGGTCTCGGAGGTCATGGTTTCAATTGACTGTGTCATCAGTTTCTTGTCAGACTCTCTCGATAGAACCACGTTGAATCCCAGCTCTTCAAAGAAGGTCCTCCAGAAGGGGAACTGCTGGTAATAAGCCATCAGCGCCCTTGGAATACCTATGGTCGGCTTGCCGACCGGCTCTGTCTCCCTGTAGTCTCCCATGAGCATCTCAATCCTCTTTTTGAAGAGGTTGGGGATGTGACCCGTGTTCTTTTTCCTTCCGTCGGTCTCGTATTTTTCACAGCGACCGCCGTAGAACAGAGGCTTGTTCTCTCCTTCGATCTTAACCCTGCTTATCTCGCAGTGGTTTACGCAGGCGTTGCAGACGAACCTGCTTATATCATATGTGGCGTTGGCTATGCCGAAGCCCTTGAACGTTGTCTTCTGTCCCCCGGTCATGGACTTCTGAGCCAGGATGGCTGCTCCGATGGCCCCGGTGACGTCAAAGTGGGGAGGGATGGTGATCTTCTTGCCAAGCACCTGCTCGAAGGCAGCCACCACGGCCTTGTTGTTGGTCACTCCTCCCTGGAAAAAGACCTTCTCACCCACCTTGCGGTCAGCCACCACCTTCTGGAGGTAGTTATAGACAATGGAGTAAGCCAGTCCGCCAACAAGATTATCGTTTCTGGCACCCTTCTGCATGAAGGAGTTAAGGTCAGACTCCATGAAGACGGTGCAGCGGTCGCCGAGCTTGACGGGCGACTCTGACTTCAGAGCCATGCACCCGAACTCATCAACTATCTTTATATTCAGTTTCTCGGCCTGCTCCTCAAGGAATGATCCCGTACCGGCAGCACATACCTTGTTCATCTCAAAGTCGACTACCACCCCGTTCTCGATACTGATATATTTGGAATCCTGTCCGCCGATCTCGAAGATGGTGTCAACGGTAGGGTCATAGTCTATAGCGGCTGTTGCCTGAGCTGTTATCTCGTTTCTGATTGTATCGGCACCGATAAAGTCTCCGGTAAGATAGCGTCCTGATCCGGTGGTTCCTGCCCCGATAACCTCCACATGTTCTCCCACCTCGGCGAAAATCTCCGTCATACCCCTCTGTATGGCTTCCAGGGGCTTGCCTGCAGTTGGCAGGTAACGCCGTGAAACCACATTATGTTCAGGGTCTATCAGTACGACGTTAGTGCTGAGAGAGCCGACATCGATGCCCAGGTATACTGGTGTCTTCCCGGTGCCGTTCTTTTTGAACTTCACCACTTTGTTGTAGGTGGCGTCGGATTCCTTCAGCTGCGGAAGGTTGCTGAGAACCGAACTGTTGTTTTCAAGGTATTTCTCCAGGCTTGCCAGTCCGGCAAACTCACCCATCTTCAATCCGTTTGAATGGGCATACATCACGGCGCCGATTGCGCCCATTGAGGCGTGATGCTCAGGTATGATCAGTTCTTCGCCGGTGAGCTCAAGCACCTCCCTGAATGCCCTTATCATTCCAATATTTGCGGCTACGCCGCCCTGAGAAGAGGACGGGTTTTACTATCTCCTTGCTCCGTGCAACGGTGCTCCGGAAGTTCCTCGCGAGAGCAAAACAGAGGCCTGCAACAATATCATGCAGGGGGGTGGCTAACTGCTGGTGGTGTATCATGTCGCTCTTGGCGAAGACACTGCAGCGTCCGGCGATTCGCGGCGGATTGACGGAGCGCATAGCCATCTCACCGAACTCCCTCTCGATGGGCACACCAATTCTCTTTGCCTGCTGGTCGAGGAACGACCCTGTCCCTGCTGCACAGATACTGTTCATCTCAAAATCAACCAGTTTGGCGTATTCGTCGGAAGGCTGTCTTTCAAGAACTATCAGCTTGGAGTCTTCACCTCCTATCTCAATTACCGTGCGGGCGTCAGGAAAAAGTCTTCCGGCTGAGGTGGCCTGGGCTATAATCTCATTGACAAAGACCCCGCCAATTAGCCCGACAGCCAGCTTGCCCCCGGTGCCTGTCAGGGCAATGGCTTTTATTGTGTCAGCAGGATGTTCATGCAGGATTGATGTGAGACGCTCATGCAGCACATTGAACGGCTTGCCGTGAACATAGTCGTAATAGTCTTCAACAATATTATAATCATCATCAAGGAGGACGGTGTTCAGGGAGACTGATCCGATGTCAAGACCGAGATATAATCGTCCATCACCTGCTTTGGTGAAAGGTCCTTTTTTCATAGTAATCAGGATTTAGCCGGCTGATCCCCGAGGGGTTCAGATTGCGAATATAAATATTTATGCTCATAATCAAAGTGAATGTGCATAAATGTGATATTGATGGATTTATACCAAAAAGACAAACCGCCCTGTAAAGGCGGTCTGTCTGTAACCCCAGCGGCTCTTTGCAGCTCCGCAGCGGTGCTCTGTATGCAGCTCCGCGGCGCTGCCCTGTTTGCAGCTCCGCAGCGGTGCTCTGCTTGTGCCCCTTAGTTCATAAGGATTTTCATATCCTCATCAACCGTCGTAATACCTGATATGCCGAATTTTTCGACCAGCACATTCACCACGTTGGGTGACAGGAAGCCCGGGATTGTCGGCCCCAGATAAATGTTCTTCACGCCCAGATAGAGCAGCGCAAGGAGCACGATGACTGCCTTCTGCTCATACCACGCGATGTTGAAGGCTATGGGCAGCTCATTGATGTCATTCAGCTTGAAGGCGTCTTTGAGCAGCAGCGCGGTCACTGCCAGTGAGTATGAGTCATTGCACTGTCCGGCGTCGAGTACACGCGGTATCCCGTTAATGTCGCCCAGATTGAGCTTGTTGTACCTGTACTTGGCGCAGCCAGCCGTCAGTATGACAGTGTCTTTCGGCAGATTCTGTGCAAACTCGGTGTAGTAGTTACGGCTCTTCATGCGACCGTCGCAGCCGCCCATGACAACAAATTTCCTTATGGCGCCGCTCTTCACTGCTTCAACAACCTTGTCGGCCAGCAGTGCCACCTGATTATGGGCAAAGCCTCCGATGAGGGTGCCTGTCTCTATCTCAATGGGAGGAGCGCATCTCTTTGCGTGAGCAATGATTGCCGAGAAGTCCTTCTCCCTGCCCGGCTCCCTGTCGGGGATGTGAGGGCAACCGGGATAGCCCGACGAGCCGGTGGTGTATATCCTGTCGCTATAGCTTTCGCGAAGCGGAACAATACAGTTGGTGGTGAAGAGGACGGGTCCGTTGAAGGTCTCAAATTCGGTTGTCTGTTTCCACCATGAGTTGCCGTAGTTGCCAACGAAGTGTTTGTACTTCTTGAATGCCGGGTAGTAGTTCGCCGGGAGCATCTCGCTGTGGGTGTAGACGTCAACTCCGGTGCCGTCAGTCTGGCGCAGCAGCTCTTCCATGTCCTTCATGTCATGTCCGCTGATAAGGATGGCCGGGTTTTTCCTGACACCCAGGTTGACCTCGGTGATCTCGGGGTTGCCGTACGCGGTGGTGTTGGCCTTGTCAAGAAGCGCCATCACTTCAACCCCGTGTTTACCGGTCTCAAGTACCAGGGCCACGAGCTCATCAGCCGTCAGGGTGTCGTTGGTGGTTGCAGCAAGGGCACGCTGTATGAATGCGTCAACGGTGTCACTGCTGAAACCCAGGTTGCCCGCATGTTCAGCGTACGCTGCCGGTACCCTTGACGCCGTAAATGATCAGTTCACGCAGTGAACGTACATCCTCGTTGACGCAGTGGTGAGGACATCCAATCTTTTCAGCCATTTTGACAAGATCCTGCTCACTTGCCGGTTTCCATGTTGCGCTTGCGTGCAGGTTTCCCAGGGGATGGTTATACCGTGCCCCTTCATCTCAACAATGAATTTCTCCCTCAGGGCGATGCCCTCATTAATCCTTTCATAGATCCTCGCCTTGTCAAAGTTGGCGTTGGTGATAGTTGTGAAGAGTGCTTCCTGCACGAACCTGTCAACCTTTGCATTTGAATAGCGGTTCTCACGGGCTATGGTACCGAGTATCGAGATACCCTTTGCTACCCAGACCAGCAGATCCTGTGCCTGGGCTACATCATCCGTCTTTCCGCATACGCCTTTAACGACGCATCCGGTTCCTTTTGCCGTTTCCTGGCACTGAAAACAAAACATGCTCATTTCTTAAGTTTTTTGGTTTTTATTAAAACAAATATTTTATATCCATTCGTCACTGAGGATCTTACCGTCGATGCTCACCGTTATGGCCTTTACCGGCACCTTCCCCGAGGCACGGGTCATGGCTGTGCGGACCATCTGCATAAGACCCCCGCAGCAGGGTACTTCCATCATCATGACGGTGATGGTATTCACTTTTGCAGTATCAATCATGGCTGTAAGCTTCTCGACATATGTCTCAGTGCCGTGATCAAGTTTCGGGCATGCTATCGCCAGCGCCCTGCCCTTCAGGAAGGTGTTGTGGAACGACCCCAGTGAAAAGGCCACGCAGTCTGCTGCCAGCAGCAGGTCGGCCCCCCTGTATGAGGGTGAGTTGGGGTTGACCAGGTGCATCTGTACCGGCCAGTGGGTGAGTTGCGAAGGGGCGATGGTGGCTGCGGAGGCGATGGTCGGTGCGGGAGCAATGACTCTCTCCCTGCTGCCGGGGCAGCTTCCGCCGTGGTGGTGCTGCTGGTGCTGGTGCTGCTGCTGCGACTGCTGGTAACTTTGCTGATCTTGATTATGCTGATGCTGCGGCTGCGATTGCTGGTGATTTTGTTGATGCCGATGCTGATGCTGATGCTCACCGCCGGCATTTCCCTCCTGGACGGAGCTGCTCGTACCGTTGACAGCATCAAGAACCTCCTCAACGCTGATTTCCAGTTCATTGCCGTGCACCTCCAGCCAGGTGGAGCCCTCTTCCAGGTATCCGTACTCGTGATGATCCTTCAGATGCCTTAGATGGGCAATCACAGTATTTGCTCCCTTCAATACCATCTCGCTGATAACGGCTATCTCATCATATGGGGCAGCCTCACGCTTCTCGATGGTTATCGCTCCCTCGGGACAGTGCCCTATGCATGCACCAAGACCGTCGCACATCAACTCCGACACCAGCCTCACCTTTCCGTCAATAACCTGCAGGGCACCCTCATGGCAGTTCGGCACGCACTGACCGCATCCGTTGCACTTCTCATCATCAATCTTGATTATATCTCTCAGCATTGCCTTTGACTATTGTTTCAATGCAAATGTACCCCATGAAATAAGAATGGTTTGTAACATATGTTACAAATTGATTTTTTTTAATTTTAACAAAAAAAAATGAAGTTCCCGGTTCTGAGCATATCGCCTCTTTTTAAGGGTCTCGCTGATTCCGAGATCGAGAGCCTTATTAACAGTGTAAACTACAGGGTCAGGTTCTATCCTGCCGGTGCCGTTGCCGCTCTGGCAGGGGAGGAGATCTCCTCTGTGATGATAGTGATATCGGGGAGCATGAAGGGTGAGATGACTGACCTGGCTGGCCGTACCGTTAAGATCGAGGATGTCAACCCTCCGCAGGCTCTGGCCTCAGCATTTATCTTCGGGGCTGGCGCGCATTACCCGGTTAATGTCATTGCAAACAGTGATTCGGAGATTTTGATCATTGGCAAGGCTGATTATCTTACCCCTCATGGCCAATGACAGGCGTATCCTCTCAAATTATCTCACGGCTGTATGCACAAAGGCTCTTTTTCTTTCAGGCAAGCTCAGATTCTTCTCGTTCCATACCATCAAGGGGAAGTTCGCGCATTACCTGTCGTCGCTTCCCGGAGCAGCCTCTGGCAGGGTGTTTATTGACCGTACCCAGCAGGAGCTCTCGGAGTTCTTCGGGGTGACACGCCCGTCGCTTGCCCGGGCTATTGGCGAGATGGAGAGGGAGGGTCTCATTTCGGTTGAAAGGCGGGAGGTACGGTTGCTCGATCCGAAAGGTATCTCAAGGCTTTCGGAATCGTGACATTAAGATTTCCACAGGCTTCCGCATTCTCAAATAAATGGCCGACCCGGGCTCCCGGAATTGTGCCGGCGGCAAAGTCAGATGAGCAGATCGCGGCCCTTTTTTCCCTGTGACGGGCCGGGGAGAATAACCGTGAAGCAGGTGCCGCTGCCCGGTGTGCTATCGACTGTTATGGTACCTTTGCTGATGGTGACCAGCTCATAGACCAGCTTGAGACCTATCCCTGTACCTTTCTCATAATCAGTACCATGAGTAGTGTCGATCTCATGTCCGGTAAAGAGTTTTCTCTGCCTCTCTTCACTGATGCCAACACCGTTGTCGCAAATCTTTATTGTTACCCAGTCTGCAGCCTCTTCCCGCCCTTTTACGTTTATTGTCACCCTGCCACCGCGGTTGGTGTATTTGATGGCATTGGAGAGCAGGTTTCTTATGATAATGTCAGCGAGATCCCTGTCAAACCATCCCTTAGACCTGCCTACCTGTGTAAAATTGAGGGAGATATTCTTTCTGTCGGCACTGTCTTTCAGTATGCTGATGTTGGTCAGGATGATATCTGCCAGGTCGTTTTCCGCGGGAGCATTGCGTATCATATCTTCCTGACCTCTTCCCCAGACAAGCATATTTTCAAGGAGTGTGATCAACATCTGAGAATACTGGATGCACGAGTCGGCCAGGGACTCGGTTTTGTCCCGATATTCCTCCTCCTTGAGCATATATAAGGAATAGAGGATATTCACCACGGGGCTGCGCAGGTCATGGGAGATGACTGAGAAGATCTTGTTCTTGAGGCTGATGGTCTCAGAGAGCTTCCTGTTCTGCTCCGCTATCTGTTCATTGCGTGCGTTCAGCTCGTCACTCTTTTCACTCAGCTCCCTGGTTCTCTCTCCGACCCTGGTCTCGAGATTACGGTTCAGCTCCTCGAGCTCCGACGATAGCTGTTCCCTCTCCCTGCCCCGGCTGATCCACTCGCGTATCAGGAGGGTAGCCTGGATAATAACAAAGACCAGCATCAGGAAAGAGAGTATATAAAGCTGCTGATTCTCCTCGAGGGCGTAGGAAAGCAAAATGTCGGCTATGATTCCTATACCCACGGCAAGGAACCCAATCAGATAGAACAGGTCACTCCACCTTCTCCTCATGGCACCCCTGAGGCTCAACATTATTGCGTAGAGCAGGACAAACAGGGCTGTTGCCTGAATAACCCATACCGAATAGGAGAACAGGTAAACCGGAAGAAAAAGTGCAATAGCAACACCTGCCAAAAAAATTGCATCCACGCCAAGGGCAAAGCGTCTGAACCACCTGGTGGGGTATAGCAACCAGGCGAGCCATGCACCTGAGGTTATCATCATAAGAGAGGATCAGGTTCTCACCTCTGATTATCATGTCCCAGTTCCTGATGTCCGCAATTGATATCAGGTACGGAGCTGACAGAAACGGTCTGAGTGCAAGGCAGAGCACCAGTATGGAGAACATCAGCAGTTTCTTGTCGCGCCTGTCGAGCATGTAGAATATAAAGAAGAAAAGGAAGGAGGCGAACAGCATTCCCGATGCTGCTATTGATATGAACCACTGGTTTGCTGAAGTCTGGTCTGTATGTTATAGAATGTGCCTGCCTTGAAAGTGGCATCCAGAATCGACACCTCTCCCGGTGCTCGTAGTTTGATACCCTTATCAGGAGCTCAAGGGTGTCTTTTTGAGGGACATAGCTGAAGAAGAGAGGCTCGTATGCCGGTATCGATTCGGCCCGGCTGCGCGCAGGGGTGCCGTTTCTTGCCATGGTTACGCCGTCTGACGGCTATCTCATATGACGTATCAAAGACAGGCATATCAAAACCCATGCGGTCACGGTATCCTGAGGGCAGCAGGATAACAGCCCTGTATGTTCCAAAGCCAAACCGGGGCAGTTCCCTGCCGTCAACGGTATATTCATTCCAGTAGCCCGGCACCCTGCCGTAGCAGTCAGGGTGCAGGCTTTCTGAAATTTCTCCCGGAGTGCCGTAGATGAATGTGCTGAAATAGATACGCCCAGCTCGCCGTTCATCCTGACGGTGAATGCGTCACCCTGCTGGAATATTGCCTCCAGGTCAAGCACGCGCCTACCGCCGACCTCGGTCCAGGTGCGGGTTGGCGGTGGCATGACATGAGAACAAGGCAGAGCAGCGCAATGGTGATACTTTTCAGCGCGCTCACCTGGATACTCATTATTTATCGACTAAGAAGCCGCGGTTTTCCAGAAGGGCATCAATGTTCGGTTCGCGCCCCCTGAAGGCTATCCACATCTCAAGCTCATAATCCTGGAATCCCTTACGGGCCAGGATCTCCCTGCCTCGAACCGGGCTGCGACCTCGCGGTTGAAGATGTCACCTGTCTCCTTGAATGCCTTGAATCCGATCGGCGCTCGAAGCTGCTCACACCAGATGTAGCTCTCGTACCCTGCGGAATAGCCGCCAATGATGTGGTTGAAGTAGGTCGACCTGTAACGGGGGATAATCTCACTGATCAGCCCGTACTTTTCCATCGCCTTCGTCTCAAACTCTCCGACGTTTATCTCAACCGGTTCGGTCAGCGAGTGATACTCCATGTCAAGGGAGGAGGCCGCCAGGTACTCAACGGTGATGAAGCCCTGGTTGAACTTGCCTGACTTCTCAATCTTTTCAATCAGTGCATCAGGAATGACCTCGCCTGTCTGGTAGTGTTTTGCATAAACTTTCAGCACTTCAGGTTCGAAGACCCAGTGCTCCATGATCTGCGAGGGCAGCTCTACGAAGTCGCGAGAAGTGCCGCTGGTATATTCAGTGTTTGAGAGGAGGTTGTGGAGCGCATGACCGAACTCATGAAACAGGGTGCTCGCCTCGTCCGGTGTGAGGAGCGAGGGGGTGTCACCCGAAGGAGGTGTGAAGTTGGTTACCATACTCACGAGCGGGGTGACGAACCTTCCCTTCTCATCGAGCCTCTGGGGTCTCATGCCGCTGCACCATGCGCCGCCGCGCTTGGAGGCCCTGGGGTGGTAGTCAATCATAAGGATTCCGACATGCTTGTTGTCTCTCTTAACCTCAAAGGCCTTTACATCCGGGTGGTAGAGTGGGATGTCATTACGCTCCGCAAATTCGAGACCGTAAAGTTTATTGGCGACATAAAACATGCCGTCAGTGACGTTTTTGGCTGAGAAATAGGGTTTTGTCTCTTCGTCGCTGAGATCATACTTCTCCTTGCGTATCTTCTCGGTGTAATAGAACCAGTCCCACGGCTCAAGCTTGAACGTGCCGCCTTCCCTGGCAATCAGCTCCTGCTGTGCAGCAGCCTCTGCCTTTGCCACGGGCAGTGCGGCCTCCCATATCTGAGCAAGAAAAGTGAGCACTGTCTCGGGCTCCCTGGCCATGTTGCGCTCAAGCACATAGTCGGCATGACTCTCGTAGCCGAGCAGCCTTGCTTTTTCCACGCGAAGCCTTATGATATCGGCAAGAATCTGGTTGTTGTCACGTTCATTGCCGTTGTTGCCGCGCATCATGTAGCCCCTGAACATCTTTTCTCTCAAAACCCTGTCGTCAGCGTAAGTCATGAAGGGAAAATAGCTGGGAGCCTGGAGCGTGAAGAGCCATTTGCCTTCCATCCCCTTTGCCTTTGCGGCATCGGCAGCCTGAGCCCTGACACCTTCTGGCAGACCGGACAGATCTGCCTCATTATCAATAACGAGGGTGAATGAATTTGTTTCAGCAAGAAGGTTCTCACCGAACTTTACACCCAGCAGGGATAGTTCACTGTTTAGCTTGCGCAGTTTATCCTTGTCATCAGGAGAGAGACCGATACCGTTGCGGATAAAGCCCAGGTACTGGTCTTCAAGCAGCTTGCTCTCCTCAGGTGTGAGGCTGAACCTGTCACGGTTCTCGTAAACCGATTTTACCCTCTCAAACAGTTTCTCATTCAATGAGATATCATCCCTGTGCTTTGAAAAGAGAGGTGACATCTCTCTTTGCAGGGCCTGGATGGAGTCATTCGTATTTGCTCCGGAGAGGGGACCCCAGGCGCGCTGGACCTTTGTCATCAGCTCCCCGGTAAATTGCATTGCCCTGATTGTATTGCCGAAGGTGGGCTCTTCCGTATTGTTGATGATGGCATTGACTTCTGCCATCTCCTCCTCCATTCCTTTCAGGAAGGCCGGTTTGAAATGTTCAAATTTGATCAGGTCAAAGGGGGGCACCTCAAATGGTGTATCCCAGTCACAGTAAAAAGGATTCTCGCAGCTCTCCTTGTTGCAGGAGACTGCTCCGAGAGAAACAATCAAAATCATAATGAGCAGTTTTTTCATAATGGTAGCATTTGGGTTTAGGCGGTTAAAAATATGTATAAATGGCAACAAATCAAAAACTGTTGTCAAATGATCCTTCAGGCTGCCGGAAAAGCGGACCGGATGGCTAACGGTATTCGATCAGCGGGTCGCCCTTTTTTACCTTGTCTCCGCTCTTCACCAGTATCCTGCCCACCACTCCGTCACGGTCGGAGCGCACCTCCCTGATGCTTTTACCGATAGTGAGATACATCATTATCTCTCCCTTCTTCACCTCTTCGCCGGTATTGATAATCTCTTCATCCGGCCAGTAGGTATAGGTGGCGCCGGAATATATCAATACGGTGCCGTCCTCCGGAGCCGGGAGAAACTGTTTCTTTGAGATCTTTACCGGGCCACCCTGATTCATCTCAGCCTTTTTGTCTTCCACCTCCTTGAGGAAGCGGGTTCTGGCCGCACCTGATTTATAATCACGGTACTGTCTGTCGTGCATCGCCAGTTCGAACAGCTCCTCCTCATCATCGCCAAGGGGCCATTTGTTCTCCTCCATCTCCTTACGGTAGGCTTCGAGGGCATCAGGATAGTTATCCTGAGGATTGCCTTCGTAGAACTCTCTTCCCTCTCGCTTTGCCAGCTCTGTCAGCTCCGGTGCCAGCGGGCCGGGCAGCTTGCCTGCGCGTCCGAGAAGCATGTCCCAGGTGTTGGGGTCTATCATGGCAAAGCGCTCCTTGCCATTTACAAGGGAGACGATGTTCATGAGCGCCACGTTCTTCACGTACTGGCTGAAGGGTGTCACCAGCGGCGGATATCCCATCATGGGCCAGATATGTTCCACCTCCCTGAAGAGCCATACAACGAGCTCGTCTTCTGATAGTTCCGGCTTGCTCTTTGCTTTCAGCGCCGCATTGATGCCCTGGTGAACCCCCTTCAGGTCAGCCATCATGCTGCCCATCATGCCTCCCGGAAGCCCTGATCCGATCAGGAGCGAGGTCATCTGCCTGTTACGCTGGTCTATGAAATACCCAAGGAAATCGTCGATGAACTCCTGCGTGAGAGACCTGACCTTCATATACTCATCCATGTTTATCTCCGGAACATCAAATCCAGCATCCTCCATGATTGCATGAATGGCAAGGATATCCGGGTGTACCATTCCCCAGCTGAGCGGCTCGATGGCCACGTCGAGATAGTCTGCGCCAGCCCTTGCCACCTCAAGCATTGAAGCAACCGACATTCCCGGACCGCTGTGGCCGTGATACTGCACCAGTATGCCTGGATATTTCTTTTTTATCCTTTTAACCAGTTCGCCAAGGGAGGCAGGTCTGCCAACACCGGCCATGTCTTTAAGACATATCTCGTCAGCACCGTAATCAACCACCTTGTCCACCACATCCATGTAGTAATCAACAGTATGTACCGGAGAGGAGGTGATGGAAAGAGCGGCCTGCGAAATCATTCCAGCCTCACGCGCATACTTCACTGAAAGTTCGAGGTTACTGATGGTCATTCAGTCCGCAAAATGACCTGGCTATATCCACTCCCTGCGCTTTCTTGACCTTGAACATCAGACGTCTTACATCTGCCGGCACAGGGTACATCCTGATACCATTGAGGGCACGCTCAAGCATGTGGGTCTGTATGCCCGCTTTGTTGAACGGCCTCAGCCACTCCCTGACTGCCGTATTCGGATTTTCCCCGTAGAGAAGCTGGACCTGCTCAAAGGCACCGCCATTGGTCTCAATACGGTCAAAACAACCCATGTTCACAATGTGTGGCGCTACTGCTGTCAACTGGTCAGCCCTTGGCTGGTACTTTCCCGACGATTGCCACATATCACGGTAAAGGAGACTGAATTTTATCTTCTGTTTCATAGCTTGCGAAAGTTCCGGGATTTAATGAAAATAGTCCGCTGGCTTTTTCAGTTCAAAGATAACTCAGATACCATTCCTGCACGTGACAATTGTCAATATTATAGCAGAACCCGTCTCATACCAAAAAGAGAGGCCGCCCCCTTGAGGCAGCCTCTACTCAACCTAAACCTGATCGTAGACAGGCCGGACGGCCTGATTAAGGAAGGAAAAAGTCTTTCTTCCGGCTCTATTTGATGAGCTCGGGAAAATAGGAAGCGATGAGCTCCGTGGCATCAATATCTCCTGGCGTGCCCTGGGAAAGGACCTTCTGATGGAAATAGTCGCTCCTGTCAAGCATGCCATCATCCGTTGCTAACCCGGCACTGCGATACTTTTTGTCAATCTTGTTGACGCCGAAGTACTTGCCGTTGCAGGAGTACATCACTGACAGATCATCTGAGACCACCACGTAGTTTTTACAATTCTTGTCCTTGTCAACAAAGACCTTTAATGTCACCGGAGAGCTCTCATAGCTGATAAGATAGCATTTCAACTCTTTACCGGCAAGCATCATTGGCTGATCACAGACTTCGATGGTGTATCTTCCGAAGGAGGTGTTTGATTCCCCCTTTACTACCACTCTGCCGTACGACAACGCTGCCATACTGGCAAAGACTAACAGAGAAATAAAAATTCTTTTCATGACTAACCCGTTTTTTGTTAAACACCTAAACTGTCCTGAGAAAAAAGCGGAACTGTCCTTTTCCATCTTCTTTTCATAATAAAGACCGGGAACCCCTGCTAATGTTGCACATTATTTTCGTTAATCTTTTGTTAATCTCTCCCGTCCTTTGCAAGTAGCATATAATCAGTGAATTATTCATAAAGACCGCCTGTTCTGCACCAGGTTTGTGGTGAATGGTTGCTTTTTTCAGAAATTTTTATGTAATTTTGTACGTTATTGTAGCACTATGCAACGATTTGAACACAGGTTTATGATGAACCGCCTCGGAAGGAGGCTGTATCACTGCCTCATGTTCTATAACAGCATAGCCTTTCCCGGCCGGGCTTGCTTAAGCCCCGCTCACCCTGTTTTCCATCTCACTCCCCGTTTAAGTTTGCTCTTATCATTATGAAAGGCTTGATATTCAGTATAAAAAGGTATGCAATTCATGACGGCCCCGGCATCAGGGTGACCTTTTTCATGAAGGGTTGCCCCCTCGACTGCTGGTGGTGTCATAACCCGGAGGGAAAGTCGTCATGCCGGGTCACCGTCGGGAGGATCGACCGGATAGGTGAGAGGGAGTTCAGGTCGGAAGAGCAGGTAGGCATTGAGTATTCACCGGAGGAGGTTGTAGAGAGGGCTGAGCGCGACAGGGTCTTCATGGAGCATTCCGGCGGTGGCGTCACATTCTCCGGCGGAGAGCCGCTGATGCAGCCCGTTTTCCTGGTTGAAGCACTTACGCAGTTGAAGAAGGCAGGGTTCCATACGACGGTTGACACCTCGGGATATGCCAGGCAGGAGATACTGAAGTCGGTCATGCAGTTCACAGACATCTTCCTTTATGACATAAAGCATACCGACCCGGAAGGTGCACAGAAAATTCACCGGAGTGAGCAACGATCTTATCATCTCAAACCTCGATATGCTTCTTGCAGAGGGAAAGGACGTGATTATCCGCATACCGGTAATCCCCGGGGTGTCGGCTGACGCAGCCTACATGGAGGATCTCCTCGGTTTCCTGGAAAGCCGCAACAACGGTCACATAAAAGAGATAAACCTGCTGCCATATCACAAGACAGGCAGCTCAAAAATACCGCCGCTTCGAGATGGCTGACCGGATGGCATCGCGTCAGCCAGGTGTCAAACGGTCATCTTGACGATTATATTGAAAATACTTAAACCGCTGGGAATAAAGATCAAAAAAGGCGGATGAAACACATTAATTAATAAGCCAGCAATCAACAGGCAACAGCAATATGGAAATGACAGACAGAGTGAAAAAGCTCAGGGAACAGAGCCTGAACGCAACGGAGACCATTACTGCCGAGAGGGCGCAACTGATCACAAGGTTCTATGCAAGTCGCGAGGCCCAGGGCCTGTCAGCGCCGGTGCTCAGGGCGCGCGCCTTTGAGTACCTGCTCAGAAACAAGGCCATCTGTATCAATGACGGCGAACTTATCGTCGGCGAAAGAGGTCCTGCCCCCAAGGCAACCCCAACCTATCCCGAGATCAGCCTTCACTCCGTCAAGGACCTTGATATCCTCAACAGCAGGGAGAAGGTCTTCTTCAGGGTGAGTGACGAAGTCAGGAGGATTTACAGTGAGGAGATCATTCCTTTCTGGCAGGGCGAAGCAACCGTGACCGGATCATGGAACGCATGACACCTGAGTGGCTTGCCGCCTACCGGGCCGGCATCTTCACCGAGTTCCAGGAACAGAGGGCTCCGGGACACACTGTACTGGGTTATAAGATGTTCCGCACCGGATTTATCGACCTTAAGAAGGAGATAGCTGAGGCAACCGGCAGGCTCGACTTCAGCAATGACCCTGATGCCTATGAGCGCAGTGAGGAACTCAGGGCAATGGATATAGCCTGTGATGCCATCATCATGTATGCCGGAAGGCATGCTGAGGCTCTGGAAGCCCTCGCCGCAGGGGAGCACGATCAAAAACGCCGCCATGAGCTTGAAGCGATGGCGGCTGTCTGCCGCCGGGTGCCGGCCCATGCGCCAAGCACGTTCCACGAGATGTTGCAGCATTACTGGTTCATCCACCTCGGGGTGGTGACCGAGCTCAACCCATGGGACTCATTCAACCCCGGGCGCCTTGACCAGCATCTGTGGCCCGTATATAAAAGCGGGACTGATGCCGGCACAATCACTCCTGATGAGGCGTACGAGCTGCTCGGTTGCTTCTGGGTGAAGTTCAACAACCACCCTTCACCTCCCAAAATGGGCGTCACGGCACAGGAGAGCAATACCTACACAGACTTCTGCCTGATTAAATCTGCGGCGGTGTCAAGCCTGACGGCACTGACGCCGTAAACGGATGTCATATATCCTCCTCGGATGTCATCAGGGAGACGCGCATCGTGCAGCCCAGCTCCATGATACAGGTGAGCCGCCAGAACCCCGATGCATTCATCCACAAAGCTCTCGACATTGTGAAGACCGGTTTCGGACAGCCCTTGCGTCTTCAATACCGAAGCTGATAATAGAGGAGCTGCTCAGGCAGGGAAAGAGCATCACTGATGCACGCAACGGAGGTGCATCAGGGTGCGTTGAGACAGGTGCATTCGGGACCGAATGCTACTGGCTCACAGGATACTTCAATCTTGTCAAAATACTGGAGGTGACCCCGAACAACGGCTTTGATCCGCGCACAGGTGCACAGGTGGGACCAAAACGGTGAGCCTGCCCCGTTCGCATACCTTTGATGAGTTCATGCTGGCCTACAGGCAACAGATCAACCATTTTGCTGACATCAAGGTCAGGGGCAACAACGTCATCGAAAAGACTTTTGCCATTCATCTGCCGGTACCGTTCCTGTCACTGCTGCTCGACGACTGCATTGTCAACGGCAAGGATTACAATGCAGGCGGTGCAAGGTACAATACGACTTACATACAAGGAGTAGGGCTTGGCAGCATAACAGATATCCTTACTTCAATAAGATACAATATTTATGACAGGCAGGTATCACCTGGGAGGAGGTCCTTGCCGCACTCAGGAACAACTTCAAGGGTGCTGAGGAGATGCAGTATGAGATGATTTACCACACCCCGAAGTACGGCAATGATGATGATTATGCTGACGCACAGGCAGTGGAAGTCTTTGAGATGTTCCATGATGCCGTCACCGGTCGGCCTACCCCGAGGGGAGGCATTCACCGTATAAACATGCTCCCCACCACCTCACACGTATATTTCGGCAATGTCACCGGAGCCACTCCCGACGGACGCGAGGCCTATGTTCCCCTTTCAGAGGGAATCTCACCCTTCCAGGGAGTCGACCGCCAGGGTCCCACGGCTGTCATAAAATCAGCGTCAAAGATTGATCATCTCAGGACCGGCGGCACACTCCTGAACCAGAAGTTCTCACCGGAGTTCTTTGAAGATGAAGGGAGCTATGCGAAACTGACAGCGCTCATAAGAAGCTATTTCAGCCTCTACGGTCATCATATACAGTTCAATGTGGTAAGCGCCGAAACGCTCCGCGAAGCCCAGAAGCACCCCGAGCAATACCGTGACCTGATAGTCCGTGTTGCGGGGTACAGCGACTACTTCAACGACCTTGGCGAGGACCTGCAGAACGAGATAATCAGGCGCACCGAACACGGAGACAACTGACGGCAAACCGCAATCAGGGATAGTGATTGGAGAGCAGGGTAATGACAGGGCCGGTAAGCAACTGCTACCGGCCCTGTTTATCATTTGTGTCTGAGACAGCAGATATCGGAGATCCTGTTGATGTGATCTGCTGTCCGTTTATCGAGAGACTCCATATAGGCATCCCAGTCGTCAATTTTCAATCTCGCCACTCCGGTTTCAATTGCCGCCCTGGCGACTGCCGAGGGGAACCCGTGATATCAGTCGCGGATCAAGCGGTTTGGTATTACACATTCCCTTCCGAACTCCATTTTTTTCAAACCGTATGCCTCAAGTACAGCTTCCGGTATCGGTTCCTTTGCCAGTGCTGCCAGGGCTTTGGTGGCGGCGAGCTTCATCTCCTCATCCATCGTTCGTAGCCCTTACGTCAAGCGCACCCCTGAAGATGAAAGGGAAGCCGAGGACATTATTTATCTGATTTGGATAATCGGACCTGCCCGTGGCAAAGATCAGATCATCACGTGTTTCCATGGCATCTTCATAGCTTATCTCAGGATTGGGATTGGCCATGGCAAAGACTATCGGATGGGGTGCCATCGTGCTCAGCATCTCCTTTGTCAGCATATCGGCAACATAGAGGCCAAGGAACAGGTCGGACCCGTTCACAGCCTCGGCCAGGGTGTTTATGTCACGGTCGGTGATCCACTCTTTCTTGTATTTGTTGAGATCGGTTCTCCCGGAGTTGATCACCCCCTTGCTGTCAACCATCACAATATTCTCCTTCCTGACACCCAGTGCCACATAGAGGCGGGTACAGGAATTGGCTGCAGCACCGGCGCCGCATACAACGACCTTCATTTCGGATAGCTTCTTGCCGGTGATTTCGATGGCATTCAGCAGTCCTGCTGCCGATATTATGGCTGTACCATGCTGATCATCATGAAAGACCGGGATGTCAAGCATCGCCTTGAGCCGGGTCTCAACCTCAAAACACTCGGGAGCCTTTATGTCTTCCAGGTTGATCCCTCCGAAGGTGGGCGCTATCTTTGCACATATCTCTATCAGCTTCTCAGGGTCCTTTTCGTCTACTTCAATGTCAAAGACATCAACGTCGGCAAAGACCTTGAAGAGTAGTCCCTTACCTTCCATCACCGGCTTGCCGGCAAGAGCACCGATGTCACCCAGACCGAGTACGGCTGTGCCGTTGGAGATGACTGCCACAAGATTATCCTTTGCCGTACACTCATATGCATCCGCCGGGTTCTTTTCTATCTCCAGGTAGGATATGCTACTCCCGGGGTGTAGGCCAGACTGAGATCTGACTGTGTACAATATGGTTTGGTTGGAATTACTTCAACCTTGCCTTTGCGTCCGCTGCTGTGATAATGCAGTGCATCCTCCTTTGTGGCTTTTGACATAACGAAATATTGTTTTATTTTGGGTTTCTTGACCGGGAAAGAGATTAACAAGACGAATTTAAAACATTTCTCAGACTGCTCCTATTAATTTGATAATAATAAACTGATTCATTTTGCACTCGTGCGAAAATGGATATTTTCATTGCCTTAAAACAAGGACCTACAGGAAACAAAACATGGATTCTTCATTTCAGAATATCGCAATTGGCGTTGACATTGGTGGCAGTCATATAACTGCCGTTGCCGTCGATATGACCGGGCATAGGATCATCAGCGGTACCCGTGCCGAGAGCGCTGTGGATAACAAGGCGGAAGCCGACGAGAATACTGTACCTATGGGACTCTACACTGAAGAGGGTGCTGCAAGGAATACAGATCTTCAACCTCCGGGGGATAGGGTTTGCCATGCCGGGTCCGTTCGACTATGTAAAGGGGATCTGTCTCATCAGGGGCGTCCCCAAGTACGAAAAACTATACGGCGTCAATGTGGGGAAGGCTGTTGGCTCCAGGCTCGGGCTGCCGTGCGACTGCAGGGTGAGGTTCATGAATGATGCCAGCTCCTTCGCCGTTGGTGAAGCCTGGGCCGGCAAGGCAGCCGGTTACAGGAAGATGATGGCGATAACCCTGGGCACAGGCTTCGGATCAGCATTCGTGGATGACCGCATACCAGTGGTTGACGGCCCCGGAGTGCCCAGGATGGGATGCGTCTATCACCTTCCCTTCGGTAACAGGTATAGCTGACGATTACTTCTCAACACGGTGGTTCACCACCCGGTTCACTGAGGTGACAGGCAGGGAAGCAACAGGGGTGAAGGAGGTAGCCAGGGAGGCAGAACACCTGCCTGAGGTACGCGGACTCTTCACTGAGTTCGGAACCAGCCTGGGCGCTTCCCTCCCCGATGGCTTCATAAGCTTTGAGGCTGAGATACTGCGTCAATAGCGGAAATATCTCCCATGCCTGGGATCTCTTCGGACCCTCATTTGAAGATCAGCTGAGACAGTCGGGCTGCCATACGGCGGTTGCCATCTCGGAACTGAAGGAAGATGCTGCACTGCTCGGCAGCGCCTACCTTCTCGATGAAGGATTCTGGAAGGCGGTGCAGCCGGCTCTTCCCTTAATGTAATACTGACCAACCAAACAGATATGAATGAGAAAAAAATCGAGATGAGACTGGTGGTGCCGGTACTTCTCTCCTTCTTCGTTATGAGTTTTGTCGACCTCGTCGGGATTGGCAAGGACCGTGTGGCAGGCGATCTTGGCCTGAGTGACTTTATTCTCGGGCTTATACCTTTTGCCGCTTTCATCTGGTTCTTCCTCCTCTCTGTGCCTGTCGGGATCATTCAGGCCCGGGTGGGGAAGAAGTTTATGCTCAACACAGGTATGGCCATCACCGGCATCGGGCTCTTTATACCATATTTCTTTTACAACTTCGCCACGGTAATCGCCGGTTTTGCACTGCTGGGAATAGGCAACACCATCGTACAGGTCTCTGCCAACCCGCTGCTGGTGGACGTAGTGCCAGGGAGAAGAGCCTCCAGCTTCCTCAGTTTCTCGCAGTTCATCAAGGCTATAGGCTCGATGATCGCCGCGCCGCTTGCAGCGTTGTTCGCCAGCCGTTTCGGCGACTGGAAGCTGCTGTTCCTCGTTTATGGCATCATCTCCTTCCTTAGCGTACTGTGGCTCAGCACGGTAAAGGTAGAGGAGACGGCTGTGACAGGTGAGAAGGCATCTATGGCATCAGCCTTCAGGCTCCTCGGCAACTCCTATGTCCTGATGATGGTGGTATCTATCTTTCTTGTGGTGGGCATTGACGTAGGGTTCAACTACTTCTCCGGGAAGTACCTCACAACAAGGTTCGGCATTGAGGAGGTGGCTGCCCAGTCAGGACGCAGCGTTTACTTCTTCGGACGTATGCTGGGCACCTTCATGGGCGCTCTGCTGCTGACCAGGCTCGCTTCTACAAAGGGACTTCTCTACAGCGCCATCCTCTCAATAATTTCGATCTTTCTCATCCTGGTCATACCGTCAAAGGCTGCCGCATGGGCGCTGGTGTTCATCATCGGGCCTTGGTGTTTCCAACATCTTCCCCTGGTATTCTCACTGACGGTTCAGAGATATCCCGAAAGAAGCAATGAGATCTCGGGACTCATGATGATGGCAATCTCAGGCGGTGCACTGATACCGCCGGTGATGGGACTGGTGAGCGACTCACTCGGAGTGGTGCCCGGAATGGGAGTGCTGCTGCTCTGTGCAGGTTACCTGCTGATTGTTGCCTGGATCATTATAAGGAAAAAGATTGTCTCTATCTGACAGGTCACCCGGGAAGTGCCTGCCAGATGGCTGCCAGTTGCTTGCCGGATGGCTGCCTGATGGCTGCCATATGCTGCCGGAAGTCTGCCGGACGCCTGCCGGAAGTCTGCCGGATGCCTGCCGGAAGTCTGCCGGATGCCTGCCGGACGCCTGCCGGATGCCTGCCGGAAGCCTGCCGGATGCCTGCCGGATTACTCCCATGTGAGTTATTATGTAATGAGTAACATGTAATATATGGTAATAAGGAAAACTGCTATTCTGGGATTGCTCCTCACGCTCTGGTCGTGCACCAGGCAGGAGCCCGTCAGGCCTAATATCATCTTCATCATGACTGATGACCATGCGTACCAGGCGGTAGGAGCCTATGGCAGCAAGATCAACGCCACACCTAACCTCGACCGCATTGGCGACGAGGGTATCATCTTTCGCAACAGTTTCGTGTGCAACTCCATCTGTGCTCCGAGCAGGGCAGCACTGCTGACGGGAAAACACAGCCATGCCAACGGCCACACTGACAACAGGCACAGGTTTGACAGCTCGCAGGTTACCTTCCCGAAACTGCTTCAGGAGGCAGGATACCAGACCGCCCTCATTGGCAAGTGGCACCTGAAGAGCGAGCCCACCGGTTTTGACTACTGGAATATCCTTCCCGGACAGGGGAGCTACTACAACCCTGACTTCATTGAAATGGGTCGTACCTACAGGGAGACGGGCTATGCCACAACCATTATAACTGACATGGCTATTGACTGGCTGCAGAAGAGAGACCCCGACAAGCCCTTCTGCCTGCTGGTGCACCATAAGGCACCCCACCGCAACTGGATGCCCGACACGCTTGACTTTGACCTGTTCGACGGGATGGAATTCCCCGTGCCGGAGACCTTCTTCGACGACTATGAAGGGAGACAGGCCGCCGCGGAGCAGGAGATGAGCGTCATGAAAGACATGCGCATGGCTTCTGACCTGAAGATCACCGGTGCCGACGGAGACTCCCTGTCGCAGTCGGAGAAAGACTACCTGTGGTACCTTAACCGCCGTCTTACCCCTGAGCAGCGAAATGCATGGCTGAGAGAGTATGACAGCATAAGCAGAGCCTATAATGAAAATCCTCCCACAGGCGACTCGCTGGCCCTCTATAAACTGAACAGGTATCTTACCGATTATCTCAGGACCGTACAGTCTGTTGACCGCAACACGGGAAGGCTGCTTGATTACCTGCAGTCGTCCGGGCCTGATGAAAAACACCCTGGTGATATATACCTCTGACCAGGGCTTTTACCTTGGCGAGCATGGCTGGTTCGACAAGCGCTTCATGTACGAGGAATCGTTCAGGACACCCCTTATGATGCGATTGCCGGATTCGTTCACGGCGCGAGGCGACATAGAACAGATGGTTCAGAATATTGACTTTGCACCCACCTTCCTGGAACTGGCCGGCATAGAACCGCCGGAAGACATGCAGGGAGTCTCCCTGGTGCCGCTGCTGAAAGGATCCAATCCTAAGAAATGGCGCGATGCACTCTATTATCATTATTACGAATATCCTGCCGAACATGCGGTGAAGAGACACTACGGAATAAGGACAGACAGATATAAGCTCATTCATTTCTATAATGACATCGACCGGTGGGAGCTCTATGACCTGAGCACTGACCCGCACGAGATGAAGAACCTCATTGATGATCCTGCCTATGACAGGGTTGAGGCAGATCTCAGAAAACGGCTCGACGGCCTGAGAAAACTATACAATGTACCAACCGAAGATTAACATACTTCCATGCGATGACCACGTAAAATTCCATCTGAAAAAGAAGAAGTAATCACCGCTTCGCAGAGGGGCTATTGTCCGGAGCTGCTGCTTGCACAATCATTCCCAGGCATGTGCTCGGCGGTACAGGCTACCTGCCTCCCAGCGACCAGCTGACCAAGGGAATAATTGGCGTCGGAGGGATGGGCCTGGGCCATTTCGGTTACGAGAATACCCGCCTTCTGGCAGTCTGCGATGTTGATGCCTCGCACCTCAAACGGGCGCTTGACAGGGCCGGCACGGGTGTAACAGGTTATCACGACTTCCGGGAACTGATAGCCAGGGATGACATCGATATAGTGCATATAGCCACACCCCCGCACTGGCACGGCATCATTGCAAAGATGGCCGCGGAGGCGGGAAAGGACATATGGTGCGAGAAACCCATGACGCGCACGATAGGTGAGGGGAAGAGGCTGGTGGAAGCCGTGAAGGCAAACGGAAGGATGTTCAGACTCAATACCTGGTTCAGGTTCAGCGGGCAGTTCTACGGCCTGGGAACAACCGTCAGGCCACTGAAGAAAATTGTCAGCAGCGGAGTACTGGGATGGCCGCTGAAGGTGACCATCAGCGGCATCACGGGCTACGACTGGAAGTTCTACTGGAGCGGGTTGACCGACCTAAGCCCTGAACCCGTTCCTGCGGGTCTCGATTATGACCTCTGGCTCGGACCGGCTCCCTATAAACCCTACAATAAGATGAGGGTGCATGAAAACTTCCGGGGATACTGGGACTATGACGGAGGAGGCCTTGGCGACATGGGACAACACTATATAGACCCTGTTCAGTATCTACTGGGCAAGGATGACACCAGCCCCGTGTCTGTTGAGATTGATGCCCCCCAGCAGCATTATGATGCCGTAGGGTCATGGAGAAGGATTACCTACACCTATGACGATGGCTGCCAGATAATACTCGACGGTGAGAACAGGGACAAGGATGCGGCTTATATTGAGGGTCCCTCCGGAAAGATATTCAAGGGGTTTGTCTCTGACATACCCAATCTGACCGGACTGGTCAATGACCTTCCTGACCCCGAACCCCAGATAACGCAGTTCACCGAATCGGTGAGGACAAGGAGACCATTTGCCCTGAATGAGGTGAACGGGCACAGGTCATGCACCATCGTTAATATGGGTGTGGTGGCTTTGCGTCTGGGCAGGGACCTCAGGTTCGATCCCGTAAATCAGTTGTTTATCGGCGACGATGCGGCAAATGCCCTGATAGATCAGCCGATGAGAGGCGCCTGGCATATGTAAAACTATTAGAAAGAAATAATCATGAACAGACTCAGAACACTTTTGACTGTCACGGCAGTGCTGCTTCTCCATGCAGCACTCAACGCACAGGATGTCAGAACCATTGAGACCAGGGTGGCCGATCTGCTTGCCAGGCTGCCGGCAGACAGCAGGGAGCTCACCCTCCGCCTGATGGAGGATATGTACCTGCTGGGAGATGATGGAACAGCCATCATCTGCGGACAGGTGATGCCTGCCGGCACAGGTGATGACACCAGGGCACGCTATGCGGTCGCATCACTTACGGCACACCTCTCCGGTGATAAGGATGACAGCAGGAAAAATGTCTGGGAGAAACAGTGCATAAGGTTCATGAAGGCTGCCACTGACAGGGAGGTGACGGTTTTCTTCATGAGGCAGCTGAACCTGATTGGTTCTGATGCTGCCGTTGAGGCGCTGAGAGATTATGCAGCCGATCCGGCGACATGCGATGATGCTGTCATGGCATTGCAGTCGATAGGAAGCAATGCAGCCCTCGTACTCCTTGCCTCAGTCCTTGAGGCCGGCACCACTCCATGTGCCGCCCAGATCATGGTTGCCCTTGCTGAGAACCGTTATACGCGTGCCCTGGAGAGCTATATCGCATGGAACCAAAAAGGCACTGTTGCAGAGCGTTCGGCAGCACTTTATGCAATGGCATCCACCGGCGATCCCATCGCCGGGCAGATTCTGATGCAGGCTGCAGCGGAGGCATCGTGGCAGTGGGATCCTGTTGGTGCAGTGCAGTCGCTGCTGGTTTATGCCAGATACACAGGTCTTGCCGGCAATGTCAGGGAGATGGAAAAGATCACGGACCAGATCATCTCGCGCAGCACCACTCCTGATAAAGCAGCGCAGCGGCTTGCCGCAATGAGTGTTATAACCGAGGTGAAGGGAATTGGCGCCCTGAAAATGCTGCTTGATGCTGCTGATGACCCTGACGTAGCAATACGTGGCGGGGCTCTGCGGCTTGCTGCCCCAATGCCTGGCAGTGACGTGACAAAAAAGTGGATTAACAGGTATGCCAAGGTCAGTCCGGAAGCAAAACCTGAGATCCTTTTCATGCTTGGCGAGCGAGGTGATGACCTTGCCGTGCCCCTGATGATGAAGGAGATGAACGACCCCGACCAGGATATTGCCGGTGAGGCTGTCAGGGCACTGGCCACCCTCGAGGGTGAGAAGGCTGTCGATCCGCTGCTTTCATGGATACTTGCGAATGACAATGAAGAGGGCCACCGCGCCGCAGCCAACGCACTGACCACTATACTGGACAGTACCAGCATGGTCAGGGTGGCGGAAAACCTGCCCGCCTCCAAGGGTCACGCCACCGTGACCCTGTTATGGCTCCTTTCATGGTCAGGTGACAGTGATTATTTCAAGACAGTCTATCCCTATACCGGATCTGAAGACATGGCTGTCCGTGCCGCCGCCCTTGTCTCACTTGCCCCGCTGGCTTCATGGGAAGACCAGCCACAGATAATTTCACTCCTGGAACAGACCCGTGAGAAGGCTGAAATAGCCGTGCTTCAGAGAGCACTGGTGAGCGCTGCCATGCACAGTGAAGACCCGGCAAAAAGATCGGACATGATCCTCAGCGCCCTCGGCAAGAGCAGCGACAAGCTCAGGCTGATACCTCTGCTGGCCCGCACGGGAGGAGCAGAAGCATTGAAGAGAGTCGCTTATGAGTTTGAGAACGGCGATGCCGTGACCCGCGATGTATGCTTTGATGCACTCTCGCACTGGTCAGATCATTCTGCTGTCTCAGCCCTTTATGACATCACCGCATCAGGCAACAAGACATTTGGCAGGCCTGCTTTTGACGCCTACCTGAGGATGGTATCGCTCGCCCCCCTCACCCCGGAACGCAAGCTCCTCCTGATAAGAGATATTGCCCCGTTTGCCATGGCCCCAGATGCAAAGACTGAGATGATCGCACTCGCCTCCTCACTGAACATACGCCAGGCAGATTTCTTTATCTCTGATTTTCTCTCTGACCCGTCAGAAGAGGTGAGAAGAGCAGCTGAAGAGGCCAAAGCATCACTGAAAATACCTGCAGATGAGGAGTTTGTGTCGATGTTCAATGGCAGGGATCTTACCGGATGGAAGGGCCTCGCAGGCAACCCTGTTACAAGAGCTTCCATGAAGCCGAAGGAGCTGGCCGCAAGGCAGAAGGAGGCTGACCTGAAAATGGTTGATAACTGGAGTGTCAGGGACGGGATGATATGGTTCAGCGGCTCGGGTGACAACCTGTGCAGCATGAAGGACTATGGCGATTTCGAGATGTATGTCGACTGGCGCATAACGAAGGCGGGAGACAGCGGAATATATCTCCGCGGTTCGCCGCAGGTGCAGATCTGGGATACATCACGAGCAGACGCAGGGGCCCAGGTGGGATCCGGGGGACTCTACAACAACCAGAAATACCCTTCGGCACCCCTGAAGGTGGCTGATAACCCGGTCGGAGAATGGAATACGTTCAGGATAATGATGACAGGCGACAGGGTCTCCGTCTGGCTCAACGGAGAGCTGGTGACAGACAATGTCATTATGGAGAATTACTGGGACAGGAGCATACCAATATTTGAAAGAGGCTCAGTGGAGCTTCAGGCTCATGGCACAGACCTGAACTTCAGGAACATATTTATACGCGAGATCAGGTCTGCCGGATATAATCTGACCCCGAAGGAGAGAGAGGCCGGTTTTGTCTCACTGTTCAACGGACGTACTCTTGACGGCTGGGTCGGCAACAAGGTCTCATACACAGTTGAGGAGGGCATGATAGTCATTAAACCCGGTGATGACAGCGGCGGAAACCTGTACACTGAGAAGGAGTATACCGATTTTGTATTCCGGTTTGAGTTCCAGCTTACCCCGGGGGCCAATAACGGACTGGGCATCCGCACACCAATGGAGGGCGATGCCGCCTACGCAGGCATGGAACTGCAGATACTTGACAACACCGCAGCCATCTATGCTGACCTTAAGCCTTACCAGTACCACGGTTCAGTATACGGGTCATTGCCGGCCAGGAGAGGGTTCCTCAGACCTGTGGGCGAATGGAATTACCAGGAGGTGACGGTTCAGGGAACGAAGATCAGGGTGGTGCTTAACGGAGCAACTATTGTCGACGGTGACATCGCCGCAGCAAGAGATAAAGGAACAATGGACGGTGAGGATCACCCCGGGCTGAAGAACAGCAAGGGACACATCGGGTTCCTGGGCCATGGCTCGGTGGTCAGGTTCCGGAACCTGCGCATCAGGGAACTGTGATTTTTTTAATCCGTGGTTTACTGGCGGGTTATCAACGATTTATCAACACAGGTCAAAATGGGGAGTGTCTTTTCTTTGAGGGAAGGAGAAAAAGAGCCATTTTTGGCGGTCATATAATATATACGAGTCATACTTTTCACGTTAATAACATAACCGGATAGTCGGAACGACAAAAATAATGAAGATACTTATCTGTGAAGATAATCAGCTGGCAATGAAAGCTATGTCAGTGGTACTTGAAAGAGAGGGTTATGATCCGGTGACAGTAAGTGACGGGCACAAGGCCATAGAGATGCTCCGTAAGACAGATTTCGATATTGTGATAGTTGATATTCACCTTCCGTACCACAGCGGCCTGGAGGTCATCAGGTTTCTGCGCACAGACCTTAAGAAGCAGACTCCGGTGCTTATCGTCTCTGCATTCAGTGACCCGCAGGTGCAACGCCAGGCAGGTGAGATGAAGGTCAGCGGTTATATTACAAAACCATTTGATCCGGTTGATCTGATCAGTAAGATCAGGGCTGCGGTTACTCTAATATAAATTATGCATCACTACAGGAACAGAGCATTATTGATTTCACTTGTCCTCACGGTCATGACCGCGGGCGCCCTTCTTTCTCAGACAGTGACCGATCCTGAGGAGGAGTACGCGAGGGTAAGGTCACTTGCCCTGACGGGAAAATATCAGGAGGCTGAACCTGCTGCCCGCGACCTCGTTAAACAATTCCCGGATTACGGTGATGCACGTGTGCTTCTGGGCAGGATACTTGCCTGGCAGGGGCATTATGATGAGGGAGCCGCCGTAATAGATACTCTCCTCACCTCAGACCCGGACAATCCTGATGCCATTGAAGCCCTGCACGACATCAGACGATGGTCACGCGACAGGTCACAGCAGAACACACCGCCACCAGACATCAGGGCAGGTTATCAGTTCGATACCTACAGTGAGCCCTACGAACGGCTATGGCAGGTATTCACCCTGGGAGCCGGGCATCGCTTTTCGTGGGGTACAGCCGCGGCTTCGGTGAACCTTGGCCATATCAACATCGGGCCACCGGAAAACGTAAATGACAACGACCTGCAGTTCGCCGCGGAAGCATGGCCCGAACTGACAAAATCAAACTATGCTTATGTGGCCTATGCCTACAGCCCCGGTACATGGTTCCCGCGTCACCGGGCTGCCCTGGAGCTGTGGCAGACAATACCCAGGGGATGGGCCGTGTCTGCAGGCATCAATTATTACTATTTTGACCAAAGCATTTATATTGGTACTCTCTCCCTGGAGAAATACATGGGAAACTGGTGGTTCTCAGGCAGGGGGTATTTCTACTTCAAGGATATAGGGGTGTAACAACATCGGTCTATCTTCAATGCAAGGAGATATTTCGGGACTACCGATTATCTGCAGCTGACACTGGGAACAGGCACTGCCCCCGATGAACCTTACGACATTATCACTGACCTCGAGCGCCAGAAAGCCACAAGCGTCAGGCTGACATATTTCAATCAGCTCAGCTCATACTGGTCAATCAGGGTAGGGGCCGGATATTCTTACGAGAAGTACAATGAGACGGATTACCGCAACAGGTTTGAGGGCAATATAGGAATTATCAGGGGTATAGGGAAAGTGAGATGAAGATGTTTCTGACCATATTGCTGGCCGTTTCCTTATATGGTAGTCCCCTGCTGGGAACAGCCCCGACGGACACCTCCGGTGCTATTCCTGAACGAACCCCCGAGGCTGAGCTGTCGGTGCCGCTAATCTCTTCATTCCCAACGGAGCTTACAGTTGATGGACTGGTCTCGCTTTCCCACGGAAACTTTGTGATCCAGATGGGAGCCTTCAACCGCCGCGGCAACGCGGAAGCACTCCGGAAAATACTGGAGCAGATGCTGGGCATAGCCGTTGACGTGATTGAGGAGGGAAATATGTTCAAGGTATTTATCAACAGCTCCCTCAGAGGTAACGCCCCCTGTCTCTTTGTCCCGGTTTCGTTCCCTGCAGCGGCCAGGGAAGTTGACACCCATCATCCGATGCAGATGAGAACCTGGAAGGCGCGGTTACAGAGGTAACCGGCTGAGGCGGCGCAGGACACTCGTTGCAGCAACACCCGCAGCTGAAACTGCCCCCGTTGAGACCGCGGTAACTGAGGAACCGGAATCCGCTACGGCAACAGTTGAGGCACAGCCGGTCAAACGCGGTTTCCGGAATCTGTTCTTCCTGAGGGGAGACAGCCCCTGGCTGTCACGGTACAACTACTTCGGGAAATCAGTGGCGCTGGTT
Organism: Bacteroidales bacterium; assembly: GCA_034522515.1. Taxonomy (GTDB): domain Bacteria; phylum Bacteroidota; class Bacteroidia; order Bacteroidales; family VadinHA17; genus SR-FBR-E99. The sequence goes on from JAXHLF010000016.1 coordinate 64,862, forward strand.
AATGCGCTGATATTTACCATAATAGGATCTTTTATCACAATGATGATCCTCCTGCTGGTCATCCTTCTCAACAGGAACAGGATGGAGAAGGAGGCAAGGCTCAGGCAGTATCTTCTGGAACAATACCAGTCGCTTATCATCGATTACCTCTTCGGAAATACCGGATCGGAGGCATTCAGAAAAATAGCGTCTGACGACTATCGCAGACAGGTGCTCATTGACCAGATGATAGACGTCAGCGTAAACCTGAAGGGCGATTCTGAGAAGAAGCTGATGAAGCTCTACATGGAACTGAACCTCGATAACGACTCTCTTGCAAGGGCCCGGAGCCGCAAGTGGCACAAGAAGATCAAGGGCTTCAGGGAGCTGGCCTTCATGGGCATCAGGAACGGAAACGACGAGATGTACAATGCTCTTAACTCCAGGAATGAGATCCTCAGGATGGAGGCGCAGATAGCCCTTGTAAGGCTGAGCGACGAGAACCACTTCGATTTCCTTTCACAGATGAAGAAACCCTTCTCACTGTGGGAACAGATAACCCTTCATGACCTTATCATTCAGCATGAGATCCCTGTTCCTGATTTTCAGAAATGGCTCAGCTCATCAAACCCGACGGTGGTGATGTTCGCCCTCAGGATGATAAGACGAGTTCAAACAGAGAGAGGCTGAACCGGAGATAAGGAAAGCCCTTCTTCACCGTGATCCAAGGGTCAGCCAGCTGGCCGTGGAGGTGGCCGGTGACCTTGACCTTAGAACCACTCTTGATACCATGAAGCGCATGTATAAGTTTCAGGAATACAACAACTGTCTCGAGATAGTGAAGTCGATGGGCAAGATGCCGGAACAGTCAATGCTGGGTTTCCTCAAACTGGTGCTTGACAAGGAAGACGACGTGCAGCTGCAGATTGAGGCCGTAAAAGCCATTGAGAATATGGGTGAGGTAGGTGTACAGGCTCTTGTCAAGGTGATGAAATCGGAGTATAAGAACTATAATATTATAGTCAGGCACGTGCTTGACCGCAGGATATACTGAATACCATGGGATTTATCTTTGCACATCTGATATTCTGGCTGACCCTTGTTCTCTTCGGGTCTTACCTGCTGCTCGGCATTCACTCCGCGCTTGCGCTCAGGAAGTACCTGCGCAAGAACAGTTATGTCAACTACAACTCGCTGGTGCTCTCTCCGCTTAGTCCGCGTATCACCATCATTGCTCCCGCCTTCAACGAGAGCAAGACCATTATTGACAATATCCGGACGCTGCTCTCACTGTACTACAATAACTTTGAGGTTATCATAGTCAATGACGGTTCAACCGACAACACCTTTGAAAAGATAAGGGAGGCTTACGAGCTTGTCAGGGTCAATTATTATTTTGACTATCGGATACCCTGTGAGAGGATCAGGGGCGTTTACAAGTCAAAGGACCCGGCCTACAACCGCCTCACCGTCATCGACAAGAACAACGGAGGCAAGGCTGACTCACTTAATGCAGGGATCAACATCAGCCGCAGTAACCTCATCGTCACCATTGATGCGGACTCGATAATTGAATCAGACTCCATCCTGAAGCTTGTCAAGCCATTCCTCGAAGAGAAGGAGAAGAAGGTCATCGGTACCGGCGGTGTTATCCGCATTGTCAACTCGTGCGATATTGAGCGTGGTCATATTCAGCAGATCAACCTGCCGCAGAAGTTCCTGCCGCGGCTACAGGTACTCGATTATACGCGTGCGTTCCTTCTCGGCCGCATGGCATGGAGTCATCTCGACGGACTGATGCTGATCTCGGGCGCCATGGGAATGTTCGACCGTGAGACGGTCATCAGGGCCGGCGGCTACAGTGTAAAGACGGTGGGAGAGGACATGGAACTGGTGCTGAGGATGAGGCGTTACATGGCAGAACACAAGGAGAACTACGAAGTAACATATATCCCGGATCCGCTATGCTGGACCGAGGTGCCGTCAGACCTCAGGTCGATGCGCAAGCAGCGGACCCGCTGGACCAGGGGTCTGATCGAATCACTCTGGTCGCACCGCAAGATGATGCTCAACAGCCATTACGGCCGCCTCGGGCTGCTCGGTTATCCCTACTGGCTTATGTTCGAGTGGGCTGCACCACTGATTGCCTTCATGGGTATGATCTATACCGTTTACCTGACAATCACCGGCTCGCTGAACCTTCCCTTCTTCCTGTTACTGTTCCTCTTCGTTTACAGCTTTGCCGTGAGCCTGACCACATGGGCGATTCTCTTTGAGGAGATAACCTTTCACAAGTACCGAAGAAAGCGGGATGTACTGAGACTTATCGGTACCGCCATGCTTGAGCCTTTCTTCTACCCGGTGCATACCTATTTTGCCGTCAGGGGCAACCTGGAGGCCTTGCGTGGCAAGAAAGGATGGGGCAAGGCGGAGAGAAGCGGGTTCCAGAGCAAGAAAAAGAAGAGCGCCCAGACCGCGACTAATTAATATAATCGGGAATAGATCTTAAGCCTTCTTCAATCACATGAAGCGAGGCTTTTTCTCTTTCTGCCGTCGCCGGCACCACGAGCCACTTCGGCCAGCTGTATCTGTTCATGGTGTTTGTGACTGTGCCGTTGTGCCAGACTGAGACGGCTATACCGTCGGATGTCGATGGTATGATCTCGAAGTTATAGCCGCCGTCATACGATACGGCACCGTCATTGACCTTCATCTGTGTGGGGTCAAAGAAATGGAGCATGGTCCATGGCAGCCTTATGTTGATCTTCCTGCCGTTCCATGCCACCGCAGCCCTGTGGCCCTCAGTGAATGATGCGGCATGCTCGAGTGGTACTTTGCCTATGTCATGGTAGGTGAGCTCAAAGCCGTCATTGGTCCATCTCATCACATTCCACGGAGCCCCGTCTGTGGTTGTGCTGCGGTACTTCTGCAGCGCCGGGTCGGTGAGGTTGAAACGCACTGTCAGCCCGTTCATGTCATATGCCTGTGTCACATGATGGAGTGCCGTATCATCATCAAGTCCGAAAGTGAGAAGAAACTCAGCCCTGTTGGCTACCGTCGCACCCCCTGGAAGAGTCGATTCACCTGTAGTGCCGAGATAGGTGTCAAAAGCTACCATGAACTCATCGGTGAGGTTCAGGTCAGACGCAGTGTTTATCTCCAGGTAAAGGAAGCCCTCATCATGGGTAGCCCTAACAGAGCTGACAGTACCCGATGGTGAATCAGTGGTATAGGATACGAATTCCGCAACATCATCCTGGTCAAAGGCAAGCAGTCCGAAGCACTGCTCGGGGGAGGTCTCGTTATGCCACAGCTGCCGTGTGGGGATGGTCTCCGAGCCCCCATCCAGCCCGTATGCCTCAAGGTAAAGCACTATCCATGTGCGCTTGAACCACTCGTCCATCCATGCAAACATGAATCCTCCGGCACAGCCTGCATCGATCATGTTGTTCATCATGCGCATGTTTTTCTCGCCCTGCTGTGTCTCGGAGTATCCTCCGTGGTGCATCTCGCTGTAAGACTGGTGGGCGCTGCCCCAGCTGGAGGGTACGCCGTACTCGGCTATCACCAGGGGCATGCTGCCATAGTGATCCTTCATGTCATTGAGGTAACCAAGGTAACTGTTGGGCCCCTCGCTGTCACTGTAGCCAAGATAGGAAGGTTGCTGGCTGATGAAGTTCGGGTAGTAGGGGTATGCGTGGTAGCTGGCGAATAACCCTGGCGGGTTGCCTGCCCCGCTGATCTTTGTTATATCGAATGAGGCCACATCCTCATCGGTGTATATCTCAGTGGGATGATTGAGCGGGTCAAGAGTGGGCCAGCTTGAGAAACTTACCGGCCTGCTGACAGAGTATCCCGATTCCTCAACCACTACCACCCGGTCAAGCATCTCGGCCACAAAGGTCTCCGTGGCAGTGCCTCCGGAGAGGCTGAAATGGGTACCTGAATAGGAGCTGATACCCGGATGGAACTTATTGGTGGTATCTACCTCCTGGGGCGCTACCTCCCTGCCTATGATGTAACCTGCTGTCCAGCGCGAAACATCGGTCTTGTAGATGCCGTACGCCTTGCCGTAGCGGAAGGCAATGTCACCATTGCCGTTGATGCAGTCGATAACCTCGGCAATCTCAGCGCTGAAGGCAGTGCGACGGTTAATGAGATCATAGGAGGCAGGGTCCGAACCGTCTTCAATCTCCTCAAGCCATATGCCCTGAAAGAGCAGCAGGGGATTGTCGGGGTGTCTCTGATTGTATTCGGCAAGCTTCTCGTAAAAGACCGGAGGATGAAGAGTATATACCCTCAGGGAGTTGAACCCGGCCTCAGCCATGCGGCTGATCCATTTCTCGTACATCTCCGGCCCGATGGCGTAAGCTATCTCGCCCGGAAAATAGCCGGGAGGCGATGACCCGAGATTTATACCTTTGAGTATCATTGATTTGTAATCATCGGATATTTTCCTGGCAATATGGTTTCCCAAGACTTTAAAAGGCATCGAACTCCTGGGCGTGAGGATAAAATCAATTATGGTATCACGGGCAAGGGTTATGTCGGTAAGCCTGACAGGATAATATCCTGAGCCGGATACTTCGGCTGTTACAGGGTAACGGTAAGATTGTTCCGGCGCGATTGTGGCGGGGGGCATCATCACCGGCTCCAGCCCGCTGCCGGTTGAGATTGAAGAACCGCCGGTAGCCTTTACCAGCCTGCCGCTGTAGGTTCTTCCCTTGAAGGTGAGAGCATATATGTACAATCCTGCGCTCATCGGCGCATTGTCTCGTCCGCAGCCGTCCCAGACAACGTTATAGCTTCCCGGAACGACCTCCGGAAAGACCATGACCCTCACCTTCTCGCCAGCGAGGTTATAGATATTGAGCATCACGTCTCCCGCAATGTTGATAACAAATGGAATATTGACGCTGTTATTAAAGGGATTGGGATAGGGGATGCCCGTCTGGAACTGACCGGCAACATCGCTGTACAACCCTGTTATATTCAGCGAATAGCGTCCGTCAGTGCCTGTCAGAATCCTGTATTCCCTGGTGTTGAGATAGAACGAGACATTCGCATTCATGATCAGGGCACCACCCTCGTCAGACACGGTGCCGGTAACGGTGAAATCATCTGCTGAGGCTGCCTGAAGCATTGACAGAGAGAGGATAATGACTGTTGCAATCCGGCCCAAATCCTGTTCCTTCTGATCATTCCGCGAAAATCTTTAATATTGCTCTGTATGATTAAGCCCAAATGTAGCAAAAAGCTCTTTTAATTTATTAATTCTTTTTCCACACCCCTGTTTGATTTGTCTTTTTAAGCGGAAAATTTTACATTTATACTCTGCTGCAATTTCTTGACTATGGAGAAATTTATTATCAAAGAGACCTCGAAAACACCCTCGGTAAGTTTTGATCCCGAGCATGGCCTTTTTGAAATAAAGGGTAAATCGATACCTGAAAACTCCACCGGCTTCTACGGCCCTCTTTTTGAGTTCCTCGAAAGCTACAGCACCAATCCGGCACAACTGACTGTGCTGAATGTCAAATTCGAATTTTTCAATACCAGCTCAACCAACAGGATTCACTCCCTTTTCAAGCGGTTTGAGAAGATCTATCTGGGTAACAGTGATGTGCTTATCCGGTGGTTCTGCGAAAACGGCGATGAGAACATGCATGATGCCGGGAAGGACTTCAAGGCCATGCTGCAGGTGCCTTTTGAAATTATCAAAGTGGAGGAACTCTGATTTTTTACTTTTGACACCACTGTAAGAAATTTTCTCTATTTTTAGATTCTGAGATTACTCCGCGATGGCTTTGAATTATATCTGGATCGCCTTTTTTCTGATTGGGTTTGTCTTTGCCCTCGCACAGCTCATTTTTAACGGGGACACGGCGATATTCAACCGGATGGTCGATTCCACCTTCTCGAGCGCAAAGACAGGTTTTGAGATATCTCTCGGACTCACCGGTGTTCTTACCCTGTGGATGGGACTCATGCGGGTGGGTGAGAAAGGGGGTGCGGTGAGGCTGCTGTCACGGGCTATCGGTCCGTTCTTCAGGAAGCTCTTTCCCAAAGCTCCCCGCCGAGAGCCCGGCCAACGGCTCCATGATGCTCAATGTGGCAGCCAACATGCTTGGCCTCGATAATGCTGCCACACCAATGGGCCTGAAGGCAATGAAGGAGATGCAGGAACACAACCCCGACAAGGAGGTGGCCTCTGATCCCATGATAATGTTCCTCGTTCTGAATGCATCAGGGCTCTGTCTCATTCCCGTGACAATCATGGTGTACAGGGCGCAGTTGGGAGCCGCCAATCCGGCCGATGTATTCATTCCTATACTTATTTCCACTTTTGTAGCCACACTGGCAGGCCTGATAAGCGTTGCAATCGCCCAGAAGATCAACCTTCTCAACAGGGTGGTGCTGGCTTACCTGGGTGGACTTACGCGCCATAATTGCCGGCATTGTGTGGTACTTCAGCACGCTGCCTCAGGAGACGATCAACACTGTCTCCACGTTTGCTGCCAATTTCATCCTCTTTGGCATAATCATCTCATTCATTGTGATGGCACTGGTGAAGAAGGTCAATGTATACGAGGCATTCATTGAGGGAGCCAAGGACGGCTTCAAGACCGCCATAACCATTATACCGTATCTTGTTGCCATACTTGTTGCCATAGGGGTTTTCAGGGCATCGGGAGCGATGGACCTTCTTGTTGACGGCATAACTGCAGCTGTTGCATGGATGGGGCTCGACACCTCCTTTACGGAGGCTCTGCCCACCGCTTTGATGAAGCCACTGAGCGGCAGCGGCTCCAGGGGAATGATGATCGATGCCATGACCATCCACGGCGCCGATTCTTTTGTCGGCCGCCTGGCATGCTGCCTGCAGGGCTCCACTGACACCGTCTTTTATGTCCTCGCCGTCTACTTCGGATCGGTAGGGATCAAGAATACGAGGTATGCTGTTATATGCGGACTGACAGCCGACATAGTCGGTACTATTACGGCTATCTTCATAGCTTACCTCTTCTTCGCCTGAGACTGAAAAATTCTTTCGGGCCCCAATTAAAATTTCACGGCCATATTGTATTTTTGCCGCACCTTACTTTAACCTTTAACCTTTAACCTTTAACCTTTAACCTTTAACCTTTAACCTTTAACCTTTAACCTTTTCACAATGGGACGCGCATTTGAATATCGCAGGGCCTCCAAGGAGGCAAGATGGGACAAGATGTCGAAGCTTTTCCCCAAGCTGGCCAAGGCAATCACTATGGCAGCAAAGGAGGGAGGAATCGATCCCGAGATGAACGCCCGTCTCCGTACGGCCATCATGAACGCCAAGGCGCAGAATATGCCCAAGGATAACATCAAGGCTGCCATTGAACGCGCCTCCGGAAAGGATACTGCAAACTACACCGAGGTTATCTACGAGGGCAAGGGACCTCACGGGGTGCTGCCATCAATGGCCGAGGCTGCCACTGACAACAACACCCGTACCGTTGCCAATGTCAAGGCATATTTCAACAAGAACGGAGGCTCGCTGGTGCCAACCGGGTCACTTGAATTCATGTTTTCACGCAAGGCTGTCTTTGAGTTGGAGGCCCCTGAGAATATCACCCGTGATGACCTGGAGCTCGACCTTATTGAGGCAGGACTGGAATCAATTGAAGAGTATGAAGAGACCTGGTACCTGTACGGCGACTATACCAATTTCGGAACTCTCTCAAAGGCATTGGAGGAGAAGGGGATAGAAATTACCAAAGGCTCCCTGCAGCGCATCGCACTCAATCCTGTCACCCTCACTGAAGAGCAGATGGCCGATGTGGAGAAAATGATCGACCGCCTCGAGGATGACGATGACATACAGGCGGTGTATACCAATATATCGTAAAGTCGAAAGGCAAATCAGGCAGTCGTCAGTCAAAGCCAGTCAGGCAGTCGTCAGTCAAAACCAGTCGGCAGTCTGCAGCCCGCAGCCGGCAGTCATAACATATTGATTGACTGAGGACTGATATCACTGCTGCAGCCTCTTCCTCAGCTCGCGGAAGTTAGGAACAATACTCCCGAGCAGGTCATAATACTCCCTGCCATGGTTATGATGAACCAGGTGGCAGAGTTCATGGATGATAACGTAATCAATCAGCTCCGGATCCTTCTTTATCAATTCGCTGTTTAGCCATATGGCTCCGCTCGAATGACAGGTGCCCCACCGACGCTTCATCCTGCGCACATTTACCGGTCCGGGTGCCGGAAGCAGGTTTGAGTGCAGGGCAGCCAGCTCAGCTGTACGGGTGGTGAAGTGCTCCTTTGCTTCAAGGTGATACCAGGCCCCGGTCAGGGCGGTTAATTTCTCAGAGGAGATTTCTCCGGCAACCGTTAAGAGCAGGATGTTTTCATCAATGCCGGCTGTGGTCCTGCTGCCCGCGGTGACCCTGACGGTTATCTGCCTGCCCATGAAGGGAATCACACTTCCATCATCTATCTGTGTTGTCTCCCCGACCGGCTTCACATCCTTCAGCCTCTTCATCTGACGCTCAATCCATTTCGTCTTCTGACGTACAAACTGCATCAGTACCGGGACCGGCACATACCAGGGAGCCCTGACAAGCAGTGTGCCTCCTGGCTTCACATAGAGTGCCACCGTCCGCCGTGACGACCTGATAATTTCAAGATCAGCCTCCCGTAAGGGATGGTGACAGTTCTTTTCTTCATGAGTTAGATTCAGGCTATTGCTGCTCCTTCTTGTCTTTCTCCAGCCTGAGAGGCCTGACAGCAACATCATAACCGGTAAGGAAACCTGCCTGTGATACCTTCAGCAGCTTGTCGAAATCAATGAATTCGAAGTCGTCCGAAGGCTTGTGGTAATCCCTGTGAAGTCCTGTGAAGAAGAAAAGCACCGGGATGCCTTTGCGGAAGAAGGGGTAGTGATCCGATCCGCTAAAATGTGTTCCCTTTCCTTCATCTATCATATATATTCCTGATTCACTGCATGCATCACTGGCAAGTGAGACGAGCTCACGGCAATCAGCCCCGGAGATGACTTTTATTGTGTCACGACCGGTGATATCATACTGGCCGTTCAGCGATGCTCCTTTATCGGTGTTCTTGACCCGATATGCCGATCATGTCGAGAATTGCATGGCGCCAACGGTCTTTTCAAGAGGAAACAACAGGGTTATCGGCATACATATGAGGCTCATCCGTGCAGTCCCTCCTCCTCGCCTGTGGCCCGAGAAATACAGTCATGCTTCTTGCCGGCTTTTTCTCCAGGGCGGCAAAGGCGGATGCAATGTTGAGCAGACCCACGCTTCCGGAAGCATTATCTGTTGGCCCCGTTATAGATGTTTACGGCAACATCCCTGCCCACATGGTCATAGTGAGCGGTGTAGCATAACTGCCTCATTCTTCAGGACCGGATCCAAGCCTTCAATATAACCTATTATATTTGAGCTTGTTATAGTATCTTTAGTCACAGCAATTTGAATATCAGCTCTCACACCGGGAACTCATGTAATCATGCCGGTTTTCTTGATGGTGACATTACTGTCCTGCATCTGTTTCAGGGTCAGACCTGAGCTTACTGCTGATCGATACCGTCAGCGGTCTCCAGTGGAGATGGCATAAGGCATTCAGGGTGAAATTGAACAGCTGCGTCCTGAAGAGGGGAACGAGCTGGTATGAGCTGCCCGATCGAAAGAAGGATCAGCGGATATATCAGCTCCCATGGCGGGGTGCTTGGAACAAAGAATACTGGCCCTGGCTTTTTCCTGAAGCATTATCATCGGCAGCTTGCGAGCCTCCATCATCTCGCTGATGTTTGTTCCAGACGCCGGAATGCCTGACCCGCGGAGTTCGAGGACTTCGGGTCATCACCTGATTACTATCCGGTCATTAACGCTTATCCCTGCAAAATCGTTGTACTTCTCCTCGCTGTTCATGTAGCCGTAACCGCCGAAGACTATCTCACCGCTCAGGCTGATATTGTCATTGGGCGGCATGAGGGGTGTCACCCCGGCAGAGTACACGATGGTGCCGGTTGTATCTTTCATGGTCATGATCTGAGCCTTCCTCCGGTACAGGGAGTGATCCGCCAGGTATTCAAGGGGCTGGAAGCAGATCATTCGTGATCCGGAAGGGGTCCAACTCCTATTTTCAGGGCTGCGGGAACTGATGTATGCAGCTGCGGCATTGTTCCCTTCACTCGCCGGTTCTGCCTCCCTTCAGGACTGTCGGAGGAGAGGTATCTCATGATGTTTTTCTGAGTTCCTCACGTGGTGGAATGACACATGAGGGCTTTCTCCTGTGAATATGCCGGGATGGCCGCAAATCAGAGCAGCTGCTACGAATCCAGATGTTTAAACTTCATCTCACCAAACGAAGGTAAAAGACAAAGGTATAAAAATAGTTCATTCCGTGTATAGCCACTCGTAATAACGACTATTTCAGGAGGCATGGAGATTCTGACAGCCATGCCCATAGGATCCAAGGCCGGTGGTTACGTAGAGGTGGCTGTTGCCGGTAAGACAGTAGATGACCTTTGCATCGCTCATGGATGGCGTTTTGCAGGCAGAACTGATTCCCGTCAGGGATGCCCGACCTGGCATGCCGTGAGTATGACCGAGAGGGTGAGCTGCGGCATACGTCCGGTCACCGCAGTCAGCAGCCATCCGGCAGGATCATGGAGCAGCATAACGGTGAAGATGCTGTCGGGGATCTGCCTGAGGACCTTCTCAAAGTCGCCGTACCGCATATCAAGCCGGTGTACATGCGTGAGTGACAACAGCTTTGACGGCTATATCCATGCACCGTTGTCGACTTGTTATCTCCACCGTGTCTGCAAGAATACTGATAACCCTGACGCCGCTATTTTACTCCGAAGCATCTTTACTGGTTTTCCACGGCTGTAGACTTTCATCATAGACCAGGGTAGATATGTCCCGTCGTCGTGGTTACCTGTACCAGCGAAGGCACCAGTCTTCGCGCACGGTTCTCGCTGAGAATACGGTGTCACACTCTGCCGTACTCCTGGCCATCCGTATGGCCAACAAAATCGCCCGTATTTATCAGCAGGTCAGGTTCCTCATGGCTAATGGCCGTCAATGGCCTCACCAAGCTTGTCATAGTGCCGGTGCCATGATGAGATACTGAAGGTCAGCCTATCAGGACTATCTTCAGTGCCGTTCAAGTGCAGGGGTCCAGGTCTTTTAACGGCTACCTCTTCCCGGTGACCCTTAAATCGAACCTCTGCCGGTAATAGCCGTCGGCAAACAGGATCACAACCAGCAGGAAGATGACTTATGTTTACTGTTCCGGCTGCCTTTTAGGCTTACCCTTCATCAACCTGCGCTGGAAGCCAGGTAAAAAGTACCATTACCAGGTAAACTAAATGTGCCGTCTCATGGAGGGCTGTAATATGAAGCGCTGCCCCCGAAGACAATTTGTCTGTAGGCATTGGCAGGGTCGCGAAAATTCTCCACCCCATATGCCAGCTACTCGTGATGGCATGGTATATAAAGCAGTTGCCACCGAAAGAGCGGCCTTGAACGCCAGCACAATCGACCCTGAGCGCCAGGTTGCGCTGTCTTAAGGTCGGTTATGAAGGGCGTACCAGAGCCATATGTCGCATAGTAGAGGGATAAAGAAAAGCACCGTCAATAAGGTTTTGGACAAATTTACTATTAAACAACAGACTGTTCGCAATCGTTATCGATTGAGTTATTTTTACTCGTATGGTGACATGTCGAGCAAGTCAGTTCGGGACAGTATCCCCCGGAAGAAGATCCGATAAAGGTTTCATATGTTGTTGTTGCAGCGAGGTATAACGGCGGCTGGCTCTTTGTGAGACACCGCAGGAGGGGGGGCTACGAGCTGCCTGCGGGCCATCCCGATGCTGGAGAGGATACCGTTGAGGCGGCTGTCAGAGAGCTGAGGGAGGAGACAGGTGCCATAGGTTTTCTAATGGAGCCGGTAGCGTACTATTCAGTAGACAGCGGCGCAGGGAAACAGTATGGAAGGCTATTCTATGCTGAGGTTAAGACCCTGGGTGAAATCAGCGACACTGCTGAAATAGAAGGGGTGAAGGTCTATCGACGCTTGCCCCGTAATCTCTCCCTGCCAGAGGTGATGACTTTCCTTTTCAGGGTGGCGAAGCGATATACCGCCGGCAGGCTCTGAAGACTGAGAACTGAAGTCCCGACACTGCGTGTACGGGATTGAGTCTCCTCCTGTGTCGGAGCCTCAAACTGAAGACTTCAACCTCCCTTAAGCAAAACAATCTAAATATAGTCGATGCTGACCAGCTTCAGCCACTTGTCTTCCAGTATACGGGTTATGCGTTTGACTACTGTCCGGCGTATCTCGAGGTCTACCGGCAGGGTGGGATCCTGGTGAGCCACATTGATGCGGGTCCCTACCAGGAAGTTGATCTCGTCACTCTCCATGATCAGCTTTACGATCTTGTCTGCCGGCCCCTTGCCAAGCTTAACGCTGTTCCTGTAACCCTTCAGCAGCTCATTGACCTTCTGCAGGGTGAGGATACCTTCGGTCACAAGGTCAACTCCCTCCATGAAACTCTCGGGAGGAAGGTCAGGGTCTTCGAAGATCAGTTCGTCAACTATCTTGCGTTTGAGCTCACGCGCAACAATGTCAGCTGTTGTGCCTCCGCAGATTATCACCTTCCCGTTATAGGCGGTGACCCTGGCGGCCAGTTCCTTATCCTTATCCTCGTCATAGGGCGGACCGGTACAGATCAGCAGTTTACGCGGCTCCCTGAAATAGAGTATTGCGCACGAGATGTCATCCTTGGCTTCGAAGTTATCATACTTATAGGCCATTGTCACTATCTTGCCCGCCAGGGTGGTGGCAGAGATGGAGGGTTCGCTCGCTACCAGTGATGCTGCGTACTGCTGCACGTTGTCGCGTTCCCAGCCCAGGGGCCAGGGGCTGCTTCCCATACCGCTCTGAGCCACGCCGTCAGAGAGGAGGATGATTCGGTCTTCCTTGGCGGGATAGAAGGTGCATTTGCGCAACCGTTTGCCGGCATTTCGTCCCTTGTCGAGGATCACATCCCTCCAGTCGGGCTCGAAGGGCTGGCTGCCCCGCAGGATGATGCATCGGGGATTGTCATACTCGAGTATGTTGGCGCGGCCGTCGCTCTCTATGTCCACTATCGAGAAGGTGGCATAGCTGATCTTCCTCTCGCTGCAGATGGGGAGAGTGTTCATGATGATCTCTGCAATGCGGTCAGGCTCCTTGTGCTCACGCGTGAAGTTTAACGACATGGTTGAGGTGAGGGTTGCCAGTATATTGGCCTTGACACCATGACCCATGCCATCGGAGAGGACGGTGATGATGCGGTTCTCCTCACGCACGTTCTCCGAGAGGAAGACATCGCCGCAAATACGCTCGCCGTGATGGTTGCGCTGCTGGCTGTTGACCTCGATGAAGAACTCCCTCTCCATGCCTGTCACCTGGCTATTTTCCGGGCTCATTCTTTTTCTGGCGGAACGATTCAACAATGGAATTAAGCATCTTCTCAGTATCGGATGCGCCCTCACCAAGGAGGAAACCTATCTTCTGCACCATGTCCAGGTTCTTGTCGATGACATCAGAGACCCTGGTGATAACCTCCTCACGCTGCACCTCCGGCGAAAAGAGGTCGCGAATGACGGCGCCGGCGATCCTGTTCTGCCTGATCGGGAAGATTGAGACGTTGAACATGCGGTCCTCGAGCTGCACATCGCGACTGATGACCGATTCGTTCTCACGAAGCACGAAGGAGAAGATGTTGTAAACATTAAAAGGCAGAAGAGTCTTCAGATCGGCACCCTTCAGCCCGGGAATTATCTCTGCAATGGCTTTTGCATCTTCGCCTATGATATCCAGGAAGCTCTCGTTTGAGTGCAGGATTTTCAGCTCGTTGTCAACTATGACCACCCCGTTGGGCAGCTTGTTGAGCATGCTGTTCATCGTATCAGAGGCATCCTGCGCCGCATCCTTTTCCCTCATTGCCTGCTCTTCCGACTCCTTCAGGGCCTTCTTTGTCTCAGAGAGTTTCTTGTTGGTCTGGCGAAGGGTCTCAATATACTCCTGCTTGTTACGAAGGTTGTAGGTGTGGCACATCTCCGGCACCGCCAGTCCCTTTGCCACCGTGGAGGCGAACTCGCGGCATGAGCCGTAACCGCAGGCGTTGCAGTTTATCTCCTCTGTGCTCCTCTCCTTGCCGATTATCTTCATTACCTCATTGACCGCTTCGGCGGAGGGCTCCGGTATGCGCTGGTCATTGGGCCTGAAGGTGCGGGTGAGATCGAGTGACGACCAGCGCTCCATATTCTTCTGCCACTGCTTCTTGTCAAGGGCCTCGACACGTTTCTCGGCGTACTGTTTGACCAGCGACCGTCGCCTGAAACGCTCGTCGTGCCTTATCATTCCCGGACCCAGCATGCATCCGGGGCAGAAGAAGAGGTTGAAGTGGTGCCTTATGGTGTCAATATGATGGTCGAAGTCATTGATGGCCTCCCTGACGTCTTCGGCACCGGAGGCGGTGATGACATGGCTCGATACCAGGTCGCGCTTGATACCGGCAGCCTGCAGTATGCCGGCAGGGTAGGGGTACAGGGCTCCCCAGTTGCCAAAGGGAGGATCAAACTCAGCCATCTTAACAGCCCTCTCGCGTATCTCATTCTCCACGAACAACTGGCGGATCTCGATGAAGGTCAGTACCGCCTCAACGAGATTTTTATCGCTTGTAGAGCTCAGCCTCTGCCTTGATGTCAATGCACGGACCAATGAAGACGTTGGCGACCTCCTCGCCGTAGAGGTCACGGGTGACCATGGCAGAGGCAACCATTGGCGATACCAGGGGTGCCAGGTTAGGGACGAGGTTGGGATGGTACTTTTCAATCATCTCAACAATGGAGGGACAGTTGGATGTGATGTAATACTTGCCGCTCGACTCCTCGAAGAGCTTCTTGTATGCGTAGGCGACAAGGTCGACCCCGAAGGAGACCTCATGTACATAAGTGAAGCCAAGCTTACGTATCATGCCGACAAACTTGCGGTAGTCAGTGATGTCGTCAAACTCCGAGGCAATGCTGGGAGCAATGAGCGCAGCCGTTCTTCGGCCCGAGCCCAAGCAGCTCCCTCACCGTCGGTCCTCGAATCCTTCAATCTCGATCGCCTTGGGTGAGCAGGAGAGAAAACAGAGCCCGCAACCGATGCACCTGTCAGCGATGATCACAGGGTGCCTTCGCTCAGGCCTGACCTCGATGGCATTCACCGGGCATGCCCTGACACAGGAATAAGAGTTGCGGCACTTATCCTCATTTATGTAAATTACCTGATCGGGAATGTTCATAATCATTGCATTATTTTATGCTGCCGGATTGTACCAGTTCCTTCTCCAGAATCTTTTCAATATCCGTCACACCTATTCCTGCAAAGGTCTTTCCGTTGATGATAATGGAGGGCCCCTCGCTGCAACGGTTCATGCAACGCGCCCCGCGGAGAACCACCTTGTCATCGAGGTGATTCTTCCTCAGATAATCTCTGATAACCTGTACCACCTCCCTGTTACCTCTTGAAAAACAAGAACTTCCAAGGCATATCTCGATTTCGTACGATTGTCCCAACAGCTCTTATTATTTCATATTCACTCAAAAGTACAATAAATTTCATTCGCCAGCGACAAACTAACACTCAATTTCAGTGGTTAATTGTTAATAAAATAACAATGTTTTTGAAATAACAATAAAAATAAGTAGTTTTGTATTGGTAACGCTGGCCTGCAATACTTTAACCGCTACGCGGTATGAATTGGTGGATAACGCTGGCCTCTGAAAAGTTCAATCGCTTTATAATGAGCAAGATAGATGATATACTGAGTCATTACAGGGAGGGAAGCCATGAGAGCCTCATACCCATACTCCAGGATGTACAGGAGGTTGAGGGTTATCTCTCTGAAAATGCGATAGTTCAGATTGGAGGCTTCCTTCGTATGTCCACCACAAAGATCTACGGACTGGCAACATTTTATGACCGGTTCAGGTTTTTCCCCTGCGGGAAGGTCCATCTGAGGATTTGTAACGGAACAACCTGCTTCATCAACGGCGCAACATCCCTGATAGATGCCGTTCGCGAGGAACCCTGGGCATTGAGCCCGGACAGACCACACGTGACGGGCAGGCTTAGGCTGACGAGCTCACGGCTTGCATGGGAGGATGCAATGATGAGCCCGGTGATATTGCACGCCGATCGATGCTCACACCCATATACGATCCGGAGGATATCCCCGCAATGATATCAAAACTCAAAGCACTGGCTGAACTGAAATGAAAGAGTACGGAGAAAACGACACCAGGGAATTCCTTGTCAGGGAGGTCCTGATGCATGGTTCTGACACCCTGCCCCCGGCTACCGGGAAGAGGCTTGCAGAGATACGCCGCGACAAGCCTTTCGGTGCCCGTCATCTACGTGGCCTCGGGCTCAGCAGCCCTCATTGCAGGAAGCGCCCAGGAGCGCCGAGGCAGCGGAACACTACCTGAGCGAAATGAGTATCTCGCGGACATGGTGGTGAAGACGGGCTGCCACGAACCGACTCATCCTGAAAATCCAATGGTCTGTGTGCATCTGCCAGGGAAGAACAATTTGATATTCAGGAATATAACCGAAGATAAGATTGAGTCTCTCCTCAATGGCGTATTTCATAATGACATGCCTGAAGAAGACCTCGTCGCTCAGAAAGGAACAACCGGTTTTGAAGCCTGGCATGAGATACCCGTTTATGGATGAAAATTCCTTTCTTCAGACTTGCAAGAAGAGGGTGGTGCTGGGCAACTGCGGCTGCTATGACCCGGAAAGCATTGAAGAGTATATCGCACGGGGTGGCTATCGCGCTTTTCTGAAGACAATACGCAACTACACCCATGAGGAGGTCTGTGACATCGTTGAACGGAGCGGCCTGCGCGGACGCAGCGGAGGCGGGTTCATAACAGGCCTGAAATGGAAGTATGCACTTAACTCTGCTTCTGATAACAGGTATCTTATCTGTAACGCCAAGGAGAGTGATCCGGGTTCCTATGCCGACCGGTCTGTGATGGAAGGAGACCCCCACCGGCTGATAGAGGGGATATGCATTGCATCCTATGCCATAGGTGCTTCAAGCGCAGTGGATCTTGCTGAAGACCGGCTAGCCCCATCCCTTGCACAGGCTGAGGAAAGGCGCCTCGAGGGGCGGCACGTCACCTTACGGGATCATCGGACATAACATCCTCTCAAGCGGGTTCAACCTCGACATTGTGGTCAGGGAGGAAGCCGGAGCGTTTGTCTGCGGCGAGGAGACAGCCCTGATTGGCAGTCTCGAGGGCAAGCGCGGCATGCCGGAGCTCAAACCTCCATATCCCACCACCAGCGGCCTTTACGGGAAGCCGACGGTAATAAACAACGTCGAAACACTGATGAACGTTCCTCTAATCATGTCTCACGGTCCTGAGTGGTTCCGCACAATGGGCACCCCAGGCAGCAAGGGCACCAAGCTCTTCTCCCTGGGAGGCAGAGGCAGGTTTACAGGACTGATAGAAGTGGAGATGGGCACTCCGTTCCGGACAATAGTGGAGGGTATCGCCGACGGCATCAGGGATGGGAAAAAATTCAAGGCGCTGCAGATCGGAGGTCCATCCGGAACATTTATCACAGAGCAGAACCTTGAACTGCAGGTCGACTATGAGGTGCTTAGGGAGAACGGCATAGCAATGGGATCAGGCGGGCTAATAATTATCGACGATACCACATGTATGGTCGATTTCGTGAGGTACTACATGGACTTCATCCACAGGGAGAGCTGTGGCAAGTGCATCCCCTGCCGTGAGGGTTACGGCCATATGCTCGAGATACTCGAGAATATCATACGCAAGCCAAATACAGAGGACTCCAACGCCACCCTCGAGAGATTCAAGGGGGTGATGCAGCTTGAGACGATAGCCTCGGTAATGAAAGACACTTCGCTGTGCGGACTGGGACAGACAGCACCTAATCCGTTCATCAGCGCCATGACAAGCTACCGTGAGGAGTTCGAAGAGCATATCTTCGACAGGCGCTGCCGCGCCAACGTGTGCCGGGGGCTGAGGACCTTCAGCATCGATGTGGAGAAATGCACCGGTTGTACGGTCTGTGCGGCCAAATAGCAATACG
>JAXHLF010000017.1:0-84724 GCA_034522515.1 Bacteroidales bacterium
GGTATCATAATTGGCGTCGCCTTTGGTAAGATCATCTCATCACTTGTGAATGACGTGTTGATGCCTCCGCTGGGTATGCTGCTCGGAAGGTCCATTTCACGAACCTTAAGGCCGTGCCTGCAGAAGGGCAAGGACGCCGTAATGGATGGGACCACAGTAGTTCAGCCCGCCATCAGTGAGGTCTCAATCAATTACGGGATGTTCATTCAGAACATCATCGACTTTCTGATTGTAGCCTTCTGTATTTTCCTGGTTATTAAAGCCATGAACAGTTCTCAAGAAGAAGAAGAAGCTGCTCCGGCTCCTCCCCCCCCTCCTCCTCCGAGTGATGAGGCTGTCCTCCTTAAGGAAATCACGCGATCTGCTGAAAAAATAAACGGGCAATCCTTTCGTTGTAATTTAAATTGTATGCAATTTTGCACTCAATCAGGTTATGGCAAGGATTAAGAAATATTACTGGTGGCGCAGGCTCTTCCGGTAACAGGGGTTAACGCCGGTTGCCGCAAAAGAATATCAAAGAAAAGAGGCTGCAGTCATGTGACTGGCGGCCTTTTGACTTTATGTCAAGCATAAAGACCGGTTCCCGGGCCGGCTTCATCAAATAAAAGAGGGTGCTTGTGCGACACCCTCTATTCACTCCGGAAAATCTTAAACAGAACCTGTACCTGAAAGATTATTGGATGTAAAAGTTGTACTCGTAGGTCAAACCTTTTTCACGCAACCACCTGCGAAGTGCTTTGCAATTTCTTTCTTTTCCGAGTAGTACAATTCCATCTCTTTCGCTGTTATCTGATAAGATGTTTTCATCTCTGCCTTTTCCCCGCTATGGTATTACAGTCCATTGCCGGCTCGCTTCAGGAACTAAATTTAAGTCCGGTAGGTACTTCGTTTGCCAAGCCTCTTTTGATGTACGGTAGCTCCTAAGGGTGTCCACCAACAAAGGCAATGCATAGATATGGCTCCCGGGTTAGCACCTGTTTTTCGCAGGGCGATATTCGCCTGTCGGCAGAGGCGGCAGAATCGTAATCCCGCGGTCAGCGGAGGCCGGATAAGTGTAATCCTGCGGTCAGCGGAGGCCGGATAAGTGTAATCCCGCGGTCAGCGGAGGCAGGATAGTGTGGTCCACGGTCCATTGAAGGCCGGATAAGTGTAATCCTGCGGTCAGCGGAATCGCCGTTCAGTTAGCCGGTAGTGCGCTATGGTCTGTTAAAGCCAGTCAGGTATTTGTAAAGCTCACTGTCGGTTGACAGAATTATTGTCGTGGTTGAATCAAAGGTCTTGCGAAATGTCTCCATCGACTTCATAAAGCCGTACAGGCTTCTTGCTGAGGCCGACTGGTCATAGGCGCCGGCGTAGATGGCTGCCGCCCTGGCATCAGCGCGGCCGCGTATCTCTTCCGCTCTGCGAAAGGCCTCCGACTGTATTGTCTTAAGGTCACGTTCCTTTTCGCCGTTTATCTTCGACGCTTCGCCCTGGCCTTCCGACCTGAACCGTTCGGCAATGCGGTAGCGCTCGCTCTTCATCCTCTCATATATCTGAGTCCGCACCTCCTCAACATAGTTCAGCCGTTTGATACGGGCATCCAGAATCACAATACCCAGGTCCTTCACCTTTTCATTCGAGGATACGAGGATCATCTTTTCTATGGCCAGTCTCCTGGTCTCAGATATCAGAAAGGGTATCACCAGCCTCTTCGTTCATCAGGTCCTGAATGAGGTGGGCGGTTCGGTTTACGGAACGCACGATCTCTTCGAGGTTATGTCCGGCAATGTAATCACGCGTCTCGCCGTCAAGGATGTCAGCAAGCCTCGACTGGGCACCTCTCTCATCGGTCAGTCTCTTGAAGAACTGCAGCGGATCGGTTATCTGCCACCGTGCATAGGCATCAACGAAGATGAATTTCTTATCCTTGGTTGGCACCTGGTTGGGATCACCGTCCCACTCCATATAACGCTTCTCAAAATAATTGGTTTTCTGGATGAAGGGCATTTTCAGCTTCAGTCCGGGAGTTATTTTGGCCTGACCTACTGGTTTGCCAAACTGGGTTATCACAACCTGTTCCGTCTCTCTGACCCTGTAAATGCACTCAAGGATGAGCAGGAGGGCTACTGCCAGCAGGGAGACCATTACTATTGTTTTGGTGTTTTCTCGGTTACATGTCTTTACTTATTTTGAGGTTAATTGCATCTGAAGAAGGGGTAACACATTCTAACCGGCTCTCACCGGTGATGATCTTATGTTCGAGTCCTGGGGAATGACCTCATCCATGGTCTCGAGATATATCCTTCTCTTTGTCACTTCGGGTGCCTTGACATATTCAAAATAGAGGGCATTGAAGCGTGCAGACTCACCGAGTGCATTGTTCACCCTCTCGGTTGCATAACCCTCGGCGCGCTGTATCGTCTCTTCCGCCTGTCCTTTGGCTTTGGGTATGACCTTGTTGTATTCAGACCGGGCCTGGTTTATCAGTGTCTCTCTCTCCTGCTGTGCCTGGTTGACGTCGTTAAAAGCATCCTTGACCTGATCAGGCGGGTTGACATCCTGGAGCACCACCTGTTCTATCCTGATGCCAAGTGAGTACTCCGTGCATAGTGCCTGGCAACTCTTCTGATGCACGCTCATGGAGATTACGAGCCCTGCCTACTGTAAGTACACTCGTTAACCGTGCGGTCACCTACTGATCTCACGCATGCATGCTTCAGATATGTCTCTCAGCGTAGTAACCGGTTCCCTGACCCTGAACAGGTAACTGTAGGGATCGACAATGCGGTACTGGACAATCCACTCCACGTCAGCAAGCGTTCAGGTTGCCGGTGAGCATCAGTGATTCATCAGCGGTTCCGAACCTTGGTGTATTCGGACTTTATGCCAGGACTGTGTGGTGCGGAAGCCGAACTCCTCTTTCTGCTGCCTTTCTACGGCAACCTTATAGAGGCGCTCGATTATCGGGAATTTTAGGTTCAGCCCGGCTCTCACCTTTCGCACGTATTTGCCAAAGCGGGTTATGACACCAACCTCCTCAGGTCCATCTGGAAGAGTGAGGTTACGATGAGCACAGAGCAGCTGCCAGTGCTGCCAGGAGGTACCTTAACATTAGTCTGTATCTGATCGAGCATGACTACGGGAGCCTGATTGTCTGTAGGTCTGAGTCTGCCAATTTCTTGGGGAGTATTGTCCCGCTACTATCTTAAATAAGTTTTCCTGCCTGCACCTGTCATTGAGATCCAGGTTATTCAGCAGCGCGAGTTCCTGCATCTTCACCTGCTTCATACCGTAATAGCTTAACGCACTTTCAAGTGTTCCGGTGCGCTGGACTTTCTTTACGTATACTCTCTGGGGCTTGACATTGATCCTGTAAGAGTCTGTCAGTTTGGCAAATGTCTTCATGGAAGATTCCATGATGTTTGCGTAATTCGGGAAATCGGCTTCGGAGGAGACGCTGTGGAGAACATAATAGGTGGTTCCGTACTCAATGAAGTATGACAATACGGTAGTTACGCTGACCGCACCCGTTGACTGGTTTTTGTTCTCCTGCTTAGAGAGGGCGACTATTGCAGGCATGCCGTTGACTGTCCTTCGCTCTGCACGCTGCGGTTGCAGGCCATATTGTGCCAGTGTTGAGTCTGCTGCCGCCTGAAGCGACTTCTGGTTTGAGAGGGTAAGGAGTATCAGCGCCTTGCCGTCTGATGGCTGTATAGTGACCTGGGTAGGTGCATTGGTGAGTTTCCACCCGACAGGATAGGAGAACTTGAACTTCATCTCCGGATGGTAGAAGGTGTTGTCATCGGTATAGCCCTGCTTTGGATCCTCACCGTAAATAATGCCGTCAATAAGCTGCAGGTATGAGTCGCCGTTAACCTTATATGATGGCAGGTTCAGTCTTGTCCTGCCAGGCTTCTGGTGTTTCTGATCACCGCCTCCTGACGGTCACCCGGATCGGGGTGCGTTGAAAGAAAGGTTGGCACACCCCCTTGTGAGCTGGACATATTCATTTTATTCAGTACTTCAAAGAAGTCGGCCATCTTGTTGCCGTCATACCCCAGCTTTGTGGAATACTCAGAACCGAGGGCATCAGCCTCCCGCTCGTTATCACGGCTGAAGCTCAGGAAGAGCAGCTCCATACCCTGCATGGCATACTGGGCATAGTTGGCGAACTCTTCAGATGCTATCATACCGCCAATCAGAAGTAATGTCCCGAGCTGCTGTTTTGTCATCTGGCTGACAGAGTGACGAGCCGGAATGCGTCCCGATCTCATGACCTATGACGCCTATCAACTCTGCTTCATTATTAAACTGGGCAAGAATACCGCGGGTAAGGTAAATGAATCCGCCGGGAACTGCAAAGGCGTTCACCACCGGGGAGTCAACTACCTTAACATGGTATTCAAGGTTCGGACGATGCGAGAGCTTACCCATCTCATTGCCCCTGGCCTGAACAAAGGCCTGGAGCTCAGGGTCATCATACACCCCGAAGGTAGCCAGTACCTGAGGGTCATAGGAGAGACCGAGAGCCACCTCCTGTGGCTTCGCTCATAAACATGATCTGTTTCTTTCCGGTAACAGGATTGACTGCGCAGGAAACAATCATCAGGATGGCTGCCGAAATCGCTACGGTATTTAACAGGATTCTTTTTGGTGTTCATTTGCCTGCAATTGATATTTAAGTCACCCCTTACCGGGTTAACATTGCCGGCAGATTCTTCCAGGGGTAGACATTCAAATTTAGCAAATATTTCGGTCAAAAGCAAGCCGCCACCGGATTAAGGAGCGGCCTCTGTTTGTTTCATATCCTAAGGCAGATCAGCTGGTTACTTCTTTGTCAGCTGCTTTTTTTTGCATTATAGCGATGCAAGTAATAAAAGCCAGATGAAGTTATGATGAATTTCACCTCCTGATGACCCCCACCCGGCAAAATGGGCGTCTGCGTTTAGTTGCTTTTTCATAGTCAATTTCATCATCCCTGAATATGTCTATGATCCTGTCAAAGAAGCTCTTCTCCCTGAAATCGGGGCAGTCAAGCAATACCTGACAGCTCTTGTGAGGCAGCTCCGCAACGGTTTGTTGATCTTGCCTGCATCAGTTCAGGGTTGGTCTTTGCCCTTTTTCAGTGTGAGTGCCACCAGTGGAAGGGCCAGCGCGCTCCCCGATCCGTTGCTGCCGCTGTTGAAGTGAATGGCCGGTGTGGAGGCTCCTACCCTGCTGACGATCACCAGGGCCGGATTAAAGGCAGCAAACCAGGCGTCAGCATAATTCTGTGAGGTGCCTGTTTTTCCGGCCAGGGGGATCCTGACGCCAAAGACACTGTGTACCGATGCGCCGGTCCCTTCCCTGATGGCTTTCTGCAGCATGGCACCCATGAGGAGGCTTGAACTTTCCGATAATATTCTACCGCCCGTGGCAGGAGTTTCGCGCTGCCACAAAATCATTCCGTCAGGTGTCTTAACCCACTCCAGAAAGTAAGGAGTGACCATCAGCCCGCCGTTGGCGAATGAGGAGTATGCTATTGCCACTTCCAGGATGCTTGCCTCAGCTGTTCCCATGGCAAGAGACGGGGCGTTGACAAGAGGGAATGAAAATCCCATCTTTTTCCATAGTTTTTCAACCTTGTCAAAACCGATAAGGAGGTAGAGGCTGAATGTAGGTATGTTCATCGATTGTGCCAGTGCCCCGGCAAGCGAATACTTGCCTCCGTAGGAGTGGTTGTAGTTCTCCGGGCTCCAGTTATTGAACCCTGACAGTGTGACGGAGTCGTTGTCGAGGTAGCGGCACGGCTCCAGCCCCTCTTCCAGGGCTGCCGCAAAGATAAATGGCTTGAAGACCGATGCGAGCTGCCGCCGCGCCAGTATCTGATCATACGGCTGAGTCCTGAAATCGATCCCTCCCGCCCAGGCCCTGACGGCACCGGTGGCCGGATCAAGGGCCAGCAACCCGGCATGGAGGGTGGTCATCATCTTCCTCAGGCTGTCGGGTATCTCTTTCAGGGCTCTCTGCCCCGATGATGTTCTGTATTGCCTGTCAAGCCTCTTCTGCATCTCCGTCAGGTGTGCATCAAAAGCCTGGCCTGCCGCCTCCTGAAGCGACAGACTCAGCGTGGTGGTGATTACAAGGCCATCCTTCTCAATAGCCCAGTCTTTTCCACGCGATGCCGGTATATCCCTGACCTTACGACGCTCTGCCTCACTCCCACCCTAACCCATAGATCACTTTGCCTGACCGGCAGATCTGTATTATTGTAGGTTGAAGCTTCAGCGGCAGGGTACTCAGGGAATCGGCTTCCTCCTTCTGAAGATAACCGTATCTCTCCATCTGGCGCAACACCACGTTCCTGCGCTTCAGTGCATTTTCCGGATAGAGACGCGGATTGAATGAGGTGTTGGCCTTAAGCATCCCCGTCAGAACGGCGGCTTCCTCCACATTAAGACCGGTTGTCTTTTTATTGAAGTACCTCAGAGAGGCGGCTTCTATGCCGTACAGGTTCTCCCCGAAGGAGACAGTGTTGAAGTAGAGGGTCAGTATCTCTTCCTTGGTGAAGACTTTCTCAATGCGCCGGGCCAGCAGCGCTCTCCTCGTCTTGTTCCAGAAACAGTGAAAGGATGCGATAATCCTTCCTGCCGTACATGTTCTTGGCCAGCTGCTGGGTGATGGTGCTTCCTCCGCCGGAGCTGGGGTCATTGAACAGGATGGTTTTGAAGAAGACCCTCAACAGGCTCTTTGAATCAATCCCGGAATGCTCATAGAAGCGTATATCCTCAGTAGCTACCAGCGCCCCGAGGTCAGGTGACGGGAAATCTGATCATAAGGAAATCTCAGTCCCTGTCTCTCAGAAAAAAACTTCCCTACCAGGTCACCCTCAGCCGACAGTACTACGAAGCAGTAGCATTTTTGTAGTTCAGCAGCTGGCTTCTTACCCGGGAGATGCCCGAACACTCCAGCCCCAGACTGAAGCGCACATTAAAAAGAGCGGAATGAGATAAAACTGACCGCTAGATGACTGTCACTATGATTTTCCATCTCTTCTTCATTCCCTCCGGCTTCGGCTTCAGGTACTGATAGGGATGCAATTTAGCAAATACCGCTTTACTTTTGCATCTCTTCCCTCCTCAGCTTCCAGGCATAAAGCACTCTCTGACCCCCTGGCAGTACATGTGATGCTTCGCCTTCGCCTCTGAAACGATGGAATCACTGGTACGCGTTCCTCTTCCATGTCAGGTGTAACTTCCGGATTCATAGTAGATCGAAAAGAAGTTTCAGGGTGTCAAGCATCCAGAGAGTTACTGTTCAGTAAGGATCTCCCTGAATTCTTCCTTTTGTCTTTTAAAAGATGCATCCGATTTCCTGAAATGGTCCTTGACGGCAAAATGGTTTCTTGCAAGTTTTGCAAGGTTGGCCATTCCTCCGGCGCTCCACAACCATGTTGCAAAGCATTCAATGACAGTTGTATAACAGGAGTCGAGAGATGAATTCATAAAATCATAATCAAGATGTCCCGGTCTGCCTTTAATCCTGCCCTGTTCCCGCAGCTCTCTCTCAACACGGGTTTGAAAACAGGGTAACAGTTTGAATACTGTAACGGGAGTATAACCGTCTCCGCAAACGGTGTCCAGAAACTCTATGTTTTCCTTCAGTGATTTAAACGTTGACTCCGGCTGAAACAACATGAACCCATAATCAAACCCGATATCCAGGTTTTTAGGTATTTCGACTGCTTCAACGTTTTTTGAGACAGAACATTCCTTTATCTGAGCTTTACCAGTCCGTCGTCTGTGCCGTCTTCAAGGCCGATGAATGCAAGGAACAGACCATGCTGCTTCATCATGGCAAAGGATTCTGCATCAATCTCGTCAGGCCTGCAGTTTATCTTCCACAATATTTTCTCACGCGAGTACTCTTTTTTCAAGGTCATAGGCAGAATGACTTTATCCAGTCATTATTCCCTTCGTTTTTCACCGGGAAATCATCATCCTGAAACAGGAATACGCGGCATCGTTTGTCATGATAAAGCTGCTCCATCTCGTCAAGGACTGCTTCCGGCCTCCTGATTCTTTTCAGGGGACCGCCGGGTGTCTGGTAGGATTCTTGTGTATTACAGAAGGAACAGTTGTATCTGCATCCCCTTCCTGCAACCAGCGTTGCAAATTTCACACCGGGGATATAATCAGCCAGGGGCCTTCTTGAGGGGAATGGGAATGTATCGATATCCGTTTTGAGCAGACGCAGGGAGTGATCACCAAGATACCGTCGATCCTGCCTGAACGCGACGCTCTTTGATATCTCTCCAGCCGATGCCGAAGTAAATTCCGTTCCACAAGCTTTGTAAGTGCATCTTGCCTTGGTACCTGACCATCTGAGTCAGTTCGGCATCAGGCGGATTAGCTCTGCAGGGTTGAGGCTGGCGAAGTAACCACCGGCGGTAAAATGAGATCTGACCCCGCCTTCCCTCAGGTATTTCACCAGTCCGGCGAACTCATCTATATAACCCTCATAGACCACCGAGAAGTCCTACGACGTAGCTGGTGGATGACGCTTTATGGTCGGCAAAGTATCTCCTTGTCGTACATACCTGAAGTCGATCATTCTGGTTTTAAATGCCTTTCATGCTCAGTACATAAACCACAGATAACCAATTCTCAGGCTCATCGTATTCTCCGAAGGCAATCAAGAATAACAGGAGGCCGGAACAGGTATCAAACTCTTGCTTTCCAGGTTGTCTACGACTTCTTTAACATCTCATCATAGATACCAATTGTCCAATTCGGGCCAGTTTTTTCGATGTAGGCTAGTTATCAGCAGAGTGATGGCTCTTTTGTCTGTGCTGAGCTGAGGTTGAAGTCATTTGAGTAGCTGCCAGGTCTCCATGGGAAATATTTGGAGGCCATGGGTTGATAAATGCCATTTCATCAGAGGTTGCTCATATATTTACCGTTTTAGAGGTTAAAAAACTATTAATTCTATCGGGCAATGTTTTTTTTCCCTGACTTAAGGCTTTATATTCCGGAACTTCTGACAGTACGTTCCATACCGGATCTATTTTAATGAAGCCTGGCGAAAGGTCTGAAGGATTATTCAGAAGCCATTCCACCTGGCTGAGTGCATTCGGAAAGTCCCCTGCCAGGATATAGATCATTGCCAGGTTGAATTTTCATGTCACTCATCTCAATTATATAATCATCACCGGCAAGTTCCACTGCAGTTTTTCCCGCGATGACTGCATCGGTGGTATTTCCCGATCCGGCGTGCGCTATGCCGCTGCAGCTGTATGCGTAACTGTTGTCGGGATCTTCCATGATAAGGCCCTTGAATATCAGCAGGGCGGAGTCATTGTACATCCGGGCCGTTTTATGATCATTCAGCAGTCTGTAAATCAGACCTGCGTTTAGGTGCTACCAGGCCCGGATAGCCAAAATCAGTGTCCGTTGTAGGACAACACCTCTTCAAGTGCATCGGCATACCTGCCCTCATCAGATGGAGAAGTTGATAATCAGATACTTCTCGCTAATGCCTGTCTTTGAACTCACAGTGTCAAACAGTTTTCTTGCTTCGGTGATATTCCCGTTTTTATTTATGATGCTTTTAACCATATTGACGTATGATGGAGAAAAGTCGGGCATTATCTCTGAAGCTTTCCGGTAAGAATGTCATAGCTGAAAGCATCAGCTGTGCAGATAATGGAATGAGAGTCCGATGTTGTAAAGAATGAGCGCATCCTGGGGATCTGCCCTAATAACCTTCTTAATCAGCTCCTGTGATCTTCCCCAGTCACCTGTCATCCGGTACACCATGGCCATGTAGAAAAGGGGCTGGTAGTTATCCGGATCGAGGTCTGCGGCAAGCCTGAAGTGCGTCATGGCTTCATGATACTCACGGGTGCAGTAGTAGTAATAGAATCCCTGTGCTATCCGGGCTTCAGCCAGGCCTTCTTCAATACTCAGTGCCATGTCTGCGTCAGCCTTGCATTTCTCGATATGTGAGGCATCCAGCTGGCCGCTTCTCAGACCCCACGAACGCGCAATGGATCTTTTCGCGTATGCGAGGGCGAACCGGGGATCATCTTCTATCGCCTTGTCGTACATGGCTATTGCTGAGACGAAACTGATGGAGTCAATGAATTTATTGCCTGACAGCAGATAGTATATGGCATTGTCTGACAATGCATTTGCAGAGAGGTAGTTGATGTAGGCTCCCGTGTTCTTTGTAGGATCTTTTTCGATGCTTGCTCTTTCTTCCGGTGTAAGCACTGCCTGAAGCTTTGAGGCTGTCTTTAAGGCTATCTCCGTCTGCATGCTCCGGATATCATCCCAGGTCCCGTCAAATACTTCGCTCCACAGTTGTTCATCTTTCCTTGCATTTACCAGCTTTACGGTTATCCGGTAACTCTCATTGATGATCTGGTAACTGCCCTCAATGATGTAGTCGGCATTTATTTCCCGGCTTATCAGGGATATTGGCTTGGCTGTGCCTTTATATTGCAATAATGAGGTTCTCGAGCGTACCGCCAGCTCGTTTACCTTACACAGCTGGGATATGACTGCTTCGGTGAGGACATCACCCAGCCAGGCATCCCCTGCTTTGCCCCCGATATTGTCAAAGGGGAGGACGGCGATGGTTTTTTCACGCGGGTTGCCGGATCCGGAGAGTGCTGCCCGAAAATTTATAGATGGCATAAAAGCCTGCTGCAAACAGCAGTAATGTCATAAGCATACAGCAGGCCCGGATGGAATTTGCCGGGTTCTTGATTCGTTAATGTGTTGCTTCTCACTTACCCCGGTTCGGATTCACCGAATGCCACCTTCTGTTCGTCGTGGTTATTGTGAACGGTCACACGCTCCGACTTCATTGCTGAGATAATCTCTTTTATCGCATTGGCAGTCTTGTTTAACTGGTTACGGTACTTTGTGGCGTTCAGGTTCTTGTTTTCATCATCGGCAGGAGTGAGGGGCCGGTTTACACCCGGTTCCCGGTAGATGAAATCTATTGATCTCAGGGGTCCGTTGGTTTCGCTTTCAATCAGATCCCTGTCTTCCGGGTCGAGCTCATGGATGCGTATCATCAGAATCCTGCTGGCCACATTACCGCTGTGCAATGCTACCTTCAGCCCGAACCTGTCAAGTGCTGCCTGTGATATAAATGCCTTTAATTCATGTTCCCACGCAAATGACTTCGGGTCACAGTAAGTGCGACTTATTACCGGGATAAAGACAAGGCATCTGAGTTTTTCCCTCAGCGAGGCATCGACATCATGCGTCTCCAGCAGCCCGTCATGCGAATTTATGTCGAAATAGAGGCTGACTTCCTCCTTGAAGGTTGATTCCAGCTCTCCTCTTAAGATGGTCAACGAATTCAGTGACCCAGCCATCATGCTTATTGTCTTTCTGACGATAACTGATAAAAATATCATATGCAAAATCCGGAATGAGGCTTGCCATATTAACTGTTCATTGTGATAAAGTTACGAAAGAGAAGAAGGCAAGTCAAATAAATAACATGCCACCGGCTTCACCGGGGAAATGATCACATCATATCCTGATCCCTATCACTGTGATATCATCGGTCTGGTCTTCATCCTTTTCTTCCCGCCAGTTTTCATACTCCTCATACAGCCTGTCTCCCTGCAGGGGCATGGGCAGGGCACTTACCTGAAGAAGGAAATCGGCAAGCCTTTTCCTGCTGTATCTTCTTATGTCCTTGATCCTCCGAACTGATCGGCATAGCCATCCGAACAAATATATAATCCGTCATCAGGCTTAAGCTGGATTCTGTCAGTGGTAAAGTCGAGAGCTCCGTTTACTGAATTCTCCCTGTTTCCCGTACCTGGCCTGATCTCCGTTATTCTCCCGTCAGTCACATGGAGCATGATATTCCCAACACCTGACCAGGTGAGGATCCTGGTTGTGGAGTCAAGGTTGCACAGGATGATATCCATATCGTCTGACAAACTGTTTTCAGCCGGGTCTCTTCGCAGGAACCTGTGTACACCCCAGTATAAATGGCGGAGGACCTCCGCCGTGTCACTGATCTTTAGGATGTTTACTGCCTGGTCAAGAATCCCGTAACCGATAGTGCTTATCAGCGAGGCCGGGATACCATGACCGGTACAGTCGGCCAGCGCGAATATTATCCGGTCGTTCTCCCTGCTGAAGAAATAAAAATCACCGCTGACAACATCCTTGGGTTCATACAGGATAAAACTGTCCGGGAAGCATTCCCTGATGTAGAGATCTCCGGGCAGAAAGTTCTTCTGGATAAAACTTGCATAGTTGTAGCTTCCCTGGACTTCGTCTATCGATTGTCTGATCTTTGCATTGACAGACCTGATTTTTTCCTCGATCTCAGGAGAGGATAGAGGCAAGTCCCCTGATCTCTTCACTCAGCCTGTTGGTCTCACACAGCAGTTTGTGAATACTGCTCTGCGGCTTGATGGCGTATGATAATTTCTGTATTTCCCGGGGCGAGACCGGATAAGCCTCATGGTTAATATCCCTCAGGATGGCCGGTATCAGTTTCACAAGCTCCCTGTCCTTTGCCTTCTCTGCCTCACTGAGCTCGTCATATGGGTATCAGGTCAGGGTGGATCGTCCTTGTTTTTTTCGTCTTTTACCTTTCCGTATGTCCACCCGTTCAGTCTTTTTTCCCAGCTCCATCTGAGGTGTCTCAACCCGTGCCATGGCCTCAATCTCTTCTGCATCGAGGTGGAGTGTAAGAGGCTTAAAGCCTTTATTTACAGGGCGAATTCTGTAACCTATTGAGAGCAGCTTTGTGGGTATATGGGCAGCATTGTCGATATTGGAGTGCTGTATCTCAATGGCGAGGTCATCAAATTCCTTGATATTGTTGCCCTGGCCGTGTGCTGGGACCTGACCCTGCTTTTTAAGGTCATGCAGGTACCTTGAATGTATTGTCCTGGCAATTTTCCTGATCATTGCCATATTGACCCCGACGGCCTCCTCATGTCTGATGATCTCGTATCCGATTCCTTCAGGCTGGCCGGGATCAGAAAATTCAGTTCCCGTAACAGGAGCTTCATCTCTTTTCTTCCGGGCTTTGCTCCAAAGTTCCGGAGATCCGCACTTACAAGCGAGGCAATTTCCTCATCGGTGATAATACATGTCCGGCAATAATCCCTAAAACGACGCAGGAGGAGGTTGACAGAACTCAGCTTCCCGGGTATGGCGGAAGCATAATCATACCAGAACTGCTTCTCACTCCTTGACAGTTTCCCGAAGTCGCGCTGGAACGGCTCCGGATGAGCGAACAGATCTGACCTCCTCCTTATATGGGCTTAAAGCCTTTTTGAAACCTGGTCAGTAAAGGTCTCATCACAGCACGCCGGATCACGGGATCCCTGATGAACTAAATGATTGTCAGTGCCATATACACCCCCACGCCACATTCAGATATTATGTAAATTTATTGTCTGCAACACAAAGTATGCGAACTGATAAGTTCCACCAGTTCGCATTTAATGCTATTCAGGATCTGTCTCAACGTATTCAAACGGGAATTTTACAATCTGCGACATCTCGCTTCCGGCTTCAAGCATATCGGTATCACCCTTTTCATAATACCATCTTACCCGGTCTCCGTTTCGCCTGTGCGGATCCGGGCAAGTACCTTGCAGATATCCAGGATACATTTGGCTGATCCGGAATTGAAGTAATCAAAATTGAAATCAAAGATAACAGGGGCCTTCATACCCGGTGATGATATCCTAAGGTCACTCAGATCATTCATCCAGGCAAGGATCTGACCGTAAAATTCCACTGCATCCTGAGGCCTCGATTCACCCCTGATAGCATAGACATCAGCCTCATGGTCAAGGATGACCCCGGGAGTAAAGACGGTTGGACTGATAACTAGTTTTTCCATCAGGAGCCTCAATCGATGCATTCCGCAGGAATATTTCAGAACGATTCTCTCAGATGCCGCATACTGGGTTCGTAATAAAATATTTCTCCAGATGCATTTTTATTAGTAAATTGAATAGCTTAAACAAAGATATGATTTATGTAGTAAATAGCATGTATAAGATGGCGTGAAGATTTAATAACCTGTGAATTTCAAAATAGTCCTGTAACCATGAGTGAAGCCATTCTAAAAGCATTGATGCAACTGTTCGCATTGATAGGTGATGTTCGTGATGATGCGGAGCTGTAACCATGGGGAGGGAGATCGTGAGGCTTTTTCTGTCCAGGCTCCTGAATAAGGAACAGGTTATCAAGTATATGGAGATGTTTGATGAGAATATAAGAATATATCATTCAGACGGTATCTCGAAGGGCAGCATAAAGGAGAGGAAACGGACCTCCCTGAATGCAATGAGAATCCTTGCGATATGCGAAAAAATAAACGAGGAGCTTCAGCAAAAGCAAAAGCTTTATGTAATGGTGCAGCTGATGGATTTCATCTCCTTCAGCGCAGAGATCACGGTTAATGAGCTGGAATTCCTTGAAACGGTTGCCACGGCCTTTAATATACATAGGACGGAATATGATGACCTGAGGGGGTTCATCCTTGAATCCGGGGGATAATTCTACGTAAGGAAGGAGAGGCGGATGGTCATAGACAGTAATAACGTCTTCGACAGTAATGATATAAAGCATCTCTTTCATGAGAACCTCAGGGGAGGATCAATTTTCTTCATGTGGTGAGCACAAACACCCTGCTGATGAGGTATTCAGGGAAGGAGGACCTTTTTCTGAATGGCCAGAATATCTTACAGGGACAGACTTATGTCTTTGATCACGGATCCTCGATAAGAGGCGCAGCCACTGATGCAATCTATTACAATGAGATTGCGGGAATATTCACCGGAGAGGCATTCAAGAACAAGATAACTCTTCATGCCAGAGATATAAGCCTGAGATTTAAGGATAGCGAATGCGGTATACGTCACCTCAGTGTTCATGAAGAATCTGGCAATCTCGTTGGTATTATGGGAGGAAGCGGTGTCGGGAAATCAACCCTTCTGAATGTCCTCAGCGGCATAACCAGGCCCGAAACAGGGGAGGTATTTCATTAACGGATATGACCTCTACTCTTCTGAAGGCAAGCAGCATCTGAACGGCGTCATCGGTTTCGTGCCGCAGGATGATCTGCTCTTTGAGGAGCTGACTGTCTGGCAGAACCTCTGGTATAATGCCAGGATGTGCCTTAACAGCCTGGGAGAGAACCTTATAAAGGAAGCGGTTGAGAGAATGCTGGTTGATTTTGATCTTGATGTCATACGTGACCTGAAAGTGGGCAATCCGCTGAATAAGATCATCAGCGGGGGGCAGCGCAAGAGGCTCAATATTGCCCTTGAACTGATACGTGAGCCTACCATTCTGTTTGTAGATGAACCCACCTCAGGCCTCTCCTCGGTTGATGCCGAGGTGGTGATGAACATGCTGAAGGAGCAGACCTATAAGGGCAGACTGGTGATAACAACCATCCATCAGCCCGGGTCCGACATCTATAAGATGTTCGACAAAATAATGATCATTGATAAGGGCGGTTACATGATCTTCTACGGTAATCCGACGGAGACGGTTATCTGGTTCAAGACCCTGGCAAATCATGCCAATGCATATGATGATCAGTGTATTACGTGTGGCAATGTGAATACAGACCAGCTCCTCCGGATCATAGAGGCCAAAGTTGTCAACGAATACGGCAAACCCACTCATGTAAGAAGAGTTTCACCTGCCGAGTGGGCCGAAAGCTTTAAGCCAGAGTCCGAAAAAACAGTCAAACATGAGACTCTTTCAAAAGAGCCCCTGCCGGAAAACAATTATTCAATCCCAGGCCTCTTCAGGCAATCACGGATATTTTTTATGCGTGACCTCTTCTCCAAGCTTGCTGACAGGCCTTATATAATGATAAGCCTGCTGGGAGCACCCACGCTGGCATTGCTTTTATCCTTTTTTACCAAAAATGTGTCGGGAGAGGCATATCTCGTTCAGGGAAAATGAAAACCTGCCCGCATATATGTTCATGTGCGTGATAACGGCTCTTTTTATGGGGCTCATCATAAGTGCCGAGGAGATTGTGAGGGGACCGCAAAATACTCAAGCGGGAATCATTCCTTAATTAAGCTGGTTCAGCTACCTGAACTCCAAGGTATTCATTATGTTCACCATATCGGCTGTTCAAACCATCTCCTTTGTACTGATAGGCAACCTGGTTCTTGGTATCAAAGGGATGACCCTGGTATACTGGATTGTATTGTTCAGTACCTCCTGTCTTGCAAATATGATAGGCCTGACGATCTTCCTCGGCATTTGACTCGGTAGTAACAATTTATATTCTTATACCTTTTATAATAATACCTCAGTTGCTCTTCAGCGGGGTGCTTGTCAAATTTGACGATCTGCACAGAGACAGTGATACAGATCTCTGAATTTGTTCCGGTTATACGGGTGACCTGATGCCGGCCCGGTGGGCCTTTGAGGCCCTGGCGGTAGAGCAGTTTAAAAGTAACAGGTATGAAAGGCATTTTTTCAGCTATGACATTGAGATAAGCCAGAATAACTGGTATGCATCATTCCTGACAGAAGCCCTTAAAAGGGATCTTTGGCTATGCCGGCAGTTCATGGACAGTTCAGAGCACAGTGAAATCATCGCTGAAAAATTTCACCCGGCTTGTTACCCATACAGACATGCTCTCGAGGGCTGGCAGGGTTTGATAAACCGCCGGAAGCACTCTATGGGGTCACTTAACAGGGAGATGTTCACAGCTGATGCCGCAGAAAGGATGGAGAGATATCTGGACAGCCTGGCAGGGCAGTTCCGTATCTTCAGGAAGGAGAACATCGCCCTCAAGGATTCAGTCACCGGTGCGCTGGTATCCGCGGATGGGGAAGGAGGCATTCACTTGACACTGAAAGAGGACTACGCGAACAACAAACTCAGGGAGATAGTTACCGACGAGTATAATACGCAGAAGACAATTGAGACACCTGGTAAGATTATTCAGAGATATGAACCGGTATACATGAAGCCTGTCTCCAGGACCGGTCGTGCGCAGTTTTATGCGCCATACAAACAGACAGGAGCCATTAAGGACTGAAACATTCCGGTTCAACATCATCGTCCTGTGGATTGTGTCGCTGATTCTATACATTGCCCTCTATTTTAAACTCTTCAAAAAAGCGATGAACTTAGGCAAACGAGACTTTTAACAGACGGAGATGAACACGGATAAATTGCTTTATAAGATTTCGGTGAGAGGGTATGTCCAGGGGGTGGGCTTCCGGTGGAGTGCAGCCCGCGAGGCCTCGGGAAGGGATATAACGGGATTCGTCAAGAATATGCCGGACGGAAGCGTCTACATTGAGGCCGAAGGAACCAGGGAACAGCTTGCAGAGTTCGCTGCCTGGTGCAGAAAGGGACCGGGTATCGGATTCGTTGATTCAGCAAAGATAAGCGAGCATCCTCCGGCCGGCTATAGGGAATTCCGCATAAAACACTGATATTTTTGTCTTTAGCAGGTTTATGGTACCCGGGCAATGCCGGAAAACCTCCTGAGAGATTCAGTTGACTTGTGATCTTTTTTTGCATATCTTCGTTTTGGGTACGTTAGTCAAAGGCAGAGGCGTGAACATCAAAATTGATTAGGTGTTATATATTTCAGTCAATATCTTCGACGTGTTATTTTCTGTAACATCGATTGTTGTTTAAGCAGCGTGGCACAGAAATTGCGTAGAGAATAGTATTAACAGAGATAATGAAGGAAGGAGCTATCGTATTGAATTCGGACGTCAGCAATGATCAGGCAATCATGAAGGTGAGCCCGGTGAAGCTGTCCTTAAGGGATAGCGGGCTTATTCATCTTTTTGAAGAGCTTGATCTTGAGGTGCGTCAGAGCCTGATAGACTATCTTGACCGCATGGGCCTGATCAAGGAATCAGGGATGCTTGTCATTCCTTCATCACGCCACTATTTCTACGACGCGGAGGACATGAAAGGGATACGGACCGTTATTACCCTCCGGCAGCTCAATCATGTAAGGGAGATCAGGGATTTCCTGAAACAGATAAAAGAGCTGCTTCCTGACAACAGTAACTTCATCGGCTGTTTTGTTGACAACAGGTCGCAGAACGGTTTCTCGGATAAGTACGACAATCTGCCCAGGCAGATATCAGACAAGGCTGAGGCCTATGAGAACGGTATTGAGTCGAGGATTCCCTTCATAAACAGGATGTACAGCTTCATCGACTCGAAGACCAACAGGTATCTTACAAAGAGGGCTGTGACAAATCTCCTGAAGGAGGTTGGCCTGGAGCTTGTTGGAATGACAGACCTTAACGGCCTTACCTATTTCCACACCCGGAAGAACAGGCCGGCTGCCTGACTGCCCGGGATTTCACTCCCTTGAATTTACCCGGAGATCTTTATAGATCAATGGTTTCCATGAACCAGCCTTCAACACCGTATTCCTGTCTCAGGGTTTTAACCACGTACATGGCAGCCCCGTCCTTTTTGACGAAAATAAAACGCGGACTGGTTTCGAACAGGATAAAGGTCCCGGTCAGGTTCAGCCATACAGGCGACACATTGAATGTCTTTATCTTATTAAGGTTCGTTGCATTAAACTGCTCTATGAGAGATGAGGTTCCGGTCTGGAACCAGTAATTTGAAGAGCTGGCAAAAACACTGTTGATGGCAGGACAATCATCAAGGGCATAGATGTAAGATAACTCGGTATCGATATTGCCGTAAACCGGAGGTGAGGAAGAATGGATCTGGCCATCGTATTCGGGAACGGAATAAACATTCCCGTATGCTGCGTACAACCTGGCGCCGTCCTTTGAAAGCCAGAAGTCGCCTATCGGTTCATGGTACCGGGAAACCTTATCATTGGCCTGTCCCACTGTCAGATCAAACAGCAACAGGCTGGTAGGGCTGAGGGTAACCATGGACCCTGCCATAAGCGGTTTTCCCGGGACCTTCCTGATTACTGTCTTTTCATAAATCTGATCCGCGGTTGAACTGGTGAT
This sequence comes from Bacteroidales bacterium, assembly GCA_034522515.1. Taxonomy (GTDB): domain Bacteria; phylum Bacteroidota; class Bacteroidia; order Bacteroidales; family VadinHA17; genus SR-FBR-E99. The sequence goes on from JAXHLF010000017.1 coordinate 18,975, forward strand.
CAGCTGACCGGTATTCAGGTTCAGGTTTCTCAGCATTTCCCCCTGATCTTCAACAGGGGTAATGTAGCACCAGCCATTCTCACCCAGTACGATATCATATGGAATGCAGTCTATGCTGTATTCTGCCGTAATATTCAGGGTGGCGATATCGATGTAAGCGACCGAGGCAACCGAATATCCTAAAACTGCTTTTTGCCCGTCTTCAGAAAAACTGATGCAGTTAGGTGTTTTTTCCAGTTTTATTGTGTCGGTCACTCCCGAAGCGGTATTGAGGAGCAGAAGCTGATTGGGCGATTTTGTACAGATGGCCATTACCCCGGACTCGTGATGATATTCGGCATCGGTCAGAATGCTGTTGGCTGTTGTGCCCTGTGCCGGCGGTACTGTCCAGGGGGTAACCCTGACCATGAGCAGAAAGTCCCCAGTTACAGAGTTACCTGTTATTCTCACGCTGTCAACCATTTCCGTTAAAGGGGTGATCTTCGCGGGATCAAGTGTGATTGTGACCCAGGTATAATTAGGGTACCATAGAGTGCCAGATGTCTGGGAGAATGTAAGCCAGTCAGGAATATCCTCTATCTCCCAGGCAAGTATGCCCTCGGTGGAGGTTAAGAGAGTGATTTCCTGAAAATAGGTACGGTCAAAAACGACCTCCGCCGGAGAACATTGGATTGAAGGATAGCCGAAATTGGTAAAGATCACTGTGAGGGCGACAAAACCGTAATCTTCAATGTCAAGCACCACCGTACCGACGTAACTGGAGCCCACGGAGGGGACATAGTTTTCATCGATACTGAATGCCAGTGGCACGGTACCATTATTCACCCTGCCGTGCGGCGACGCGAATGCTATCCACCTTGGATGCATGTACAAGGTGAAGTCAGCATTGATATTATTCTGCAGCTCAAATGAGGTCGCCACGTTGTCATCGTAATTGCTCAGAAAGAGTGTATCTGTGGGGTCGTACCAGGCGGCATCGTTCCTCGAAAGGAAATCATCACTGCATGATGTGCACGCGAAGATTAAAATGACAATCCCGTAAATGTAATTTTCCCGTTTCATCTCCTTCCAAAATAAAACCTTATTCCAAGTGACAACTCCACTCTTGACAGATTTTCATAATTGTCTTTCTCCAGCTCCATTGTCTCATTCATCTCTCCGTCAGTGATATTAACCTTTCTGATGGTTGCGCTGAATATTGATAGCTCAGTGCCTGCTGAAATCAAGGGGGTGATGCGATATTCCATTCCGAGGCTGCCATCCATTCCAAGGGCATTGCCTGTTATCAGCATGTTCCCGTAGAAGAACTCAAACTCATTCCTGTAGAATGCCATGCCAAGCGAATAGGTGGAGTATAAGCTGAAAACTCCTTTTTTCCCGATGGGTTCCTGGTAGAATATTAAAACACCGGCATAATTGACGAAGATATTTTCCCTGAAGGTTGCAAAATAGAGGGTGTAGGTGTCGCCAGGGTCAAAATAGCCCTCTGTTTCGGCGGAGGTATTGAAAAACTTGTATTTAAGTCCTGCCCCAAACCTGTCATTTATCAACCATGTGGCATCAGCATTGCCATACCAGCCTGACTTGAGGTCACTGTAATATGATTCGGCCATCGCTTCTGTCAGTCCGAGGCTTACCATGGCATCCTCAGCCGCATCCGAGCTGCTGATAATGTAACCCATCCCGCCGTTCAGGCCAAGACGCAGTCTGCCTGGTGATCCGCTGCTGACAGCTTCATACAATGGAGGCGGACTCTTGGCAGGTGAGACCGAATAGCTGAGAATACCGGCCAGCGGCATCCTTCCGGATGTCATGATCCCCTGAGAGTAAACGTCAAAATGGATATCACTCCGGGTGATCTTTGTTATCCTGCACGCGATGGTGTCATGGGTAAGGGTGATTATCCTGCTCCTGCCCCGACAGGCCGGTAATAATCCCTGCAAGGATAAATGCAAACAGCAGACTCCTTTTCATAGATTAAAACTTAAGACTGACTCAGATCTGATGATGCCGGTGCATCCTATTTCAAAGTTAGGGAAAATCTTTGTATATCAAAAGAAAAAAAGAGGTGCGGCACCCCGCACCTCCTATCAGAAATAAAAAACAGAACTTTGAATAACAGAAATTATTTAAGCTATACCCTGCTTCGTCACAAGGCATGGTTTGTCATTGCATTTGCCCGGGTAATAATCGCACTAAAAGTAGAACCCAAGGTGCCGCAAGGTACTGCGGCGGGATAAAGAAGAGGTTAATTCCGCATTAAATTCCGATTAAAATATGCCGGGAGTGCATCAGATTCGGGCCTTCCTATGAAGGGCCTGGCTTTAGGGCTTCCTGCGCGGGATCTGCCTTCAGCGATTTCTGTGCGGGATCTGCCTTCAGTGATTTCTGTGCGGGATCTGCCTTCAGCGATTTCTGTGTCGGCGATCTGCCTGAAATCTAACCCTGTGGTGCCGGTGGTAATGAAATGATTATTTCTGTGCCTGTGTCATGTTTTGAGTCAACGGCAATCTCTCCCTGGTGTATTTCGATGATTTTTTTTGCAAGAGAAAGGCCTATGCCATGCCCTTTGACCTTCCCGGCTGTACTACCGCGGTAAAAGGGTTCAAATATCCTGCCCATGTCGGCCTCGGAAATACCCGGCCCACTGTCTCTGAAACTCACTGACAGCCTGCCGCCTGTGAAACTTAGGTCTACATCCACTGATCTGTCGGGGGAGTATTTGCAGCCGTTTTCCATTATGTTGGTTACCGCTGATCTCAAAAGCTGGTCATCACCCATTACAATCATGTTCTCTATGTCAGAGATGGTTTCGTCAAGGGATATGTTCACGTTGTATCCTTTTTCAAACCTGATCAGTTCTTCACGCGACTGCCAGAGAATTTCATCGATCCTGACCTCACGGAAGCCGGTTTTCGCGCTCTCGGAACTTGCATGCGCCATCAGCAGTAGTCGGTCTATGAGCCTGTTGAGGTTCTTTATATCTTCCAGAACTGCAATGGTGGCATCACGGTATTCCGCTGTTGAACGGTCCTTCATAAGGAGCACGTCAAGCTGCCCCGTGATCGCCGTCAGCGGGGTGCGGAGCTCGTGCGATGCGTTAGAGATGAAGTCCTTCTGCACCGCAAAGGCAGTCTCAAGCCTCTCGAGCATAAGGTTGAACGTGTGGGCCAAATGGGCCAGTTCGTCCTTCCCGTTTCCCTCATCAAGCCGGAGATTGAGACTTGTTATCGATATCTCCTCAACCCGTTCCACAACACTTGAGATGGGAGAGAAGGCCCTTGCGGCCAGGAGCCACCCCGCAGGGTAATAAAGGAGAAGGAAGAGTCCGTTAAGAAACAGAAGGACCATCCTCAGGTTTTTCTGCTTATCAACCCCGAATATATCCCTTGCAGCAGACAGCACCACAAACCTGTCATTTTCCTCTACAAAGAGCACTCCCATCAGCTCATACCTTCCGCTGCGTGTCCTGACTTTTTCCTCAAGCCTTACTTTATCAAGGAGGAGAGTATCATACAATATAACATTGCGTGTGTCAGTGGTATAGACTACATTATTGTTATTGTCGATGATTATTATCTTCTCATCGGGCAGGCTGACGGGGTTGTCCTCTTCGATCCTGGCAAGCAGCTCGGCATCAATCTCATCGACCTCAATCAGCAGCCTGGCTGTACTGTTTGCCCTGCTCTCCAGCCTCTGGAAGAAATCGTCACGCCTGTATTGGGCTGAGAGAAAGTATACGGTCAGAGAGAAGAGCACCAATATTATGCCTGCCATCAGGAAAAACTGCAGGGTCAGTTTCTGGCGTATTTTCATTACAGTTCAGTGAAGATATATCCCAGGCCGATCCTGGTGTGTATCAGTTTAGGTTCAAAATCCCTGTCAATCTTTTTCCGGAGGATATTGACATAGACCTCAACGACATTGGTGCCCGTATCATAGGTTATCTCCCAGACCTTCTCAGATATGTCGACCCGTGACAGGACCCGTCCCTTATTGCGCATGAAGTACTCAAGGAGTGAGAACTCCTTGGCCGTCAGCTCTATCATTCTGCCGCCCCTGATTGCAACTTTTCTCAGAAGATCGAGCTCCAGATCAGCCACCTTCAGCGATTCCAGTTGCTGTGAAGCGGGGGTTTTTCTCTTGAGCAACGACTTGATCCTCGCCAGCAATTCCGGGAAATCAAAGGGTTTGACCAGATAGTCGTCGGCACCGGCATCAAATCCTGCGACCTTGTCGGCCGTTGTGCCAAGAGCCGTAAGCATCAGAACCGGGAGATCCGGTTTTTCCGATTTTATGTTTTGCATACCTCAATTCCGTTTTTCCCGGGGATGATCAGGTCAAGGATCACCAGGTCAATGCCAGGCTCCGCTGCGGCCTTTTCCCCTGACAGCCCGTCATATGACACCTGCGTCTCATAACCTTTCTCCTCAAGCCCTTCCTTGATGAAGGAGGCCACCCTGGGTTCATCTTCTATTATCAGAATTTTCATGGGAACAACAGGTTTCTACTCGGCCGGAGGCAGGAAAAGAGCATTGAAGAGCATCTTGTAGGCGCCCTGTGTTGAAGCCCTGAACTGCGGGTTGAAACTGTAGAGAACAAGCTGTCCCTTGCCTTTCCTGAGCCATATCATCGCCGGTCTGCCCGCCAGCAACTCCTCCTTCTCGCAATAACCGCTAAGCAGTATATCTTTTTCGGGAAAATTCCCGATGACCCTGCGGTCCATGTCAAACCTGGGTACGGAGGTTGTGAACAGGGGATTACCCCTGTAAAAGACGCCTGCCGAAGCCGGCATGCCGTAGGTGAGGGGATGATCTTCCTTCAGCCTGATGCGCACAAGGGCTCCGGGAATACTCAGGCCATCCCTCCTTGCCTGGTCGGCAGTGTTGGCAAACGGCAGAGTAAACTCCTCGGTACTCTCATCCCCGGTGATCTCCAGTAGGCCGGTGAAGAGATCGGCAGACTGCCCCCACGACAGTACGGTGCCGCCATTATTGATGAAGAGAAGCAGCTTCTCAAGCCCCTTTTTGCCCATTCCTATCTGGTAGTCAGGGTGGTAGTTACTCATGTATGCCCCGCCGTCAGAGCCGGGCTTGCCGGTCATCAGGAGATTCTTCTGGGTGCCCGGGAAAATGATTATGTCAAACTCTCCCCTGAGGTCTGTTTCGGCAAATTCACCCGGACGGAGGACCTTGTAGGGCAGGTGGTAGGTGTCAAAGAGGTATCGCGTCCACCCGGCATCCATGTCGCTGAAGTATGTTTCCACCAGTGCTATCCGCGGGATGGTTACCTCTGATGCCGGGAGGGTACCTGACCCGCCGGCGTAGACCGGCTCCGTACATGACTCCTGTGCAATGGATCCGAGCAACGAAGCATCACTGCCACTGATTACGAAACTGCCCTTGCCAAGGACTTTGCCTTCAATCTGCATTTCACTGTCAAGACGACTAACTTTCATGCCTTTTTGTGCAGCCAGAAAAGCCGCCATGAAACTCCCGTTGCTGGTCACAGGGAAGATTGCAGGCAGACGATAACTCTTCTGCAGGGGTACATACTCCTTCCTCAAATGGTTTTATCCTGCCCTCGAAGACAAGATCGCGTGAGGTGATCTCAAATGATGTCAGTCCCCTGTGAAAGAGGCAATGACCAGCTCGTCACGTCGTAAGGTCTTATCATTTCTCCGCCGGGACTATAGTGCCTGACAGGGAATTCCTGATTTTCCATCACCTCCTTGACAAAAGCCCTGAAGGGCTGTGCCAGGGGATAGACAAAGTCGCCTGCCTTCAGGTTAATGCCTGCAAGGGTGTGGTCAGCCGTGAGACGGTATGCGCTGACACCGTGTTCCCGCATCAGGTTAACGAAACGGATGAGCTCACTCTGGTCGGCCTGCCCTGCCGGTACCACATAATAGTACGGCGGCTCGCTCCGGCCTCTCTCAACCTCCCTGCGGCAGATGTCATTCCTGAAGCGGAGGATGTCACCTTTGTGCAGCGAGGCAGTCTTGATGACAGAGATGGTCGATTCGATCTCAAGCCTGACGATGTCACCCAGTCGCCACCACCCCCCCGGCCACGGTACAGGGAAGTTGATGCTCTTGTCATATTCCGAGAGTCCCTTTCCGCTGGCCTGCAGCTCATTGGGTTCAATATACAGCGGTGATGCCTCACGGACGCTGGCCGCCTCAGTGAGCATGCCGATGACGTTCTTCCAGATGCATGTCTCTGTTGAGCCCGGCCAGTACATGTCGAAAATGGTCTTCTGACCCACCCCGGTGAGCCCGGCGCCTGTCAGGTCACGCAGCATATTGGTGCCGAAGACACCTGTCCACGACCATAACTCACCATCAACATTCTCGGCAATGGGATCATGCGCCGGAGGCACGAAATAACGTATCCCCGTCGAGCCCATCTGGTGCTTCTCCACCATCACCTGCGGAAACCAGTCGAGGTTATAGATGCGGGCAATGGCCCTCGTGTCCTCCTGGGTGAGACTGATAAAGTCGCGATTGTTATCATGTCCGACGTATTTGTGATAGACCTGCGGCAATGAGGCACCCTCATACTGCGTGCCCCTGTATTTCTTGTAGTTCTCAACAACGAGATCCATCCCGTCAGGATTATGGGAGGGAACCATCATGTAAACAACATCATCGAGGTATTTCCGGATCAGGGGATCGGGCGAGGTGACCAGCTGATAGGCAATGAGAGGTGCTGCCTGCGACGGAGCCACCTCGGTGGAGTGCATTGAGAGGGTGGCCAGGAAGAAGACCTTGCCGTCAGCAATGTACTCCTTCCTCCGTGCGTCAGAGAGCGATGGATTCAGCGCCAGCTCCCTGTTAATTTCACGCAGCTTTGGCAGGTTCTTTATGTTCTTCTCAGATGAGATGAATGCAATGTACATCTTTCTTCCCATCGGGCTGGTGCCAATTTCTTCCATGCTTACCATCGGAGAAGCCTTGTCCAGCTTAATGAGATAGTCTGTCAGTTCTTCGTAGCTGAACAGGTTATAATCTGAGCCGGGCGTGAATCCGAAGTGTTGCTGGGGAACCGGCACAGAGGTCTGGGCCTGTGCCGGAGGCATGAAGAAAATCATTACACCGGCAAACAGTGTTGTGGCTGAAAGGAGTCTGAGATATTTCATGGTTGAGTGTAAATTATTGATGAATTACAAGGGGTATACTGATTGTCATGCTACTTTTCTGCTATATGGTACGGTCATTTTACGGCCTTCCAGAGGCGGTCATAAAGTTAACAAAGTGAAGCAAGCGCCGCAAAAAATAAATGGTATATCTTTATATCCCGGCAGGCATTATTAATGAGGCCGGAACTGTAAGACAAAAAGTAAAAACCTAAGCTATGAAGGGCAAGACTAAATCACTGACCAGGAGAGAGTTTCTTGAAAATACGTCGCTCGGCGTTGCCGGGGTAATGATAATCCCGTCAGTTTTGGGCGGTTGCTCCGGGAAAAAAGCTCCGGGACTTGTCAGGCTTGGATTCATCGGGCTGGGACAGCAAGCCATGCACCTGCTTGACGGCTTCATCCGGATACCTGATGTTGAGGTGCTGGGGGGTTGTGATGTGTATGGCATAAAGCGGAAACGGTTCGAGAACCGTGTTAATGAATATTATGCCGGGGCAGGGAAAAAAATAAAGGCGTTATCATTTGAAAAGTATGAAGACCTGCTTGAAAGAGCGGATATTGATGCCGTTGTCATAGCCGTACCCGATCATGCACACGCAATGATCGCCATTGCCGCGCTGAAGGCAGGCAAGGATGTCTACCTTGAGAAGCCCATGACCTTTACGATATATGAAGGACAGCAGCTGCGGACCACCGTCCGTGAGACGGGAAGGGTACTGGGGGTAGGCAGCCAGCAGCGCTCCGATCCCAATTTCCAGCATGCTGTCAGGCTTGTCAGGGAAGGAGCGATCGGTACTGTCACATCAATAAATGCCCATGTAGGCCCTCCCCCGACACCTTATAACCTCCCGGAAGAGCAGCTTCCGCCGGATCTGAACTGGGATCTCTGGCTCGGACCTCTGCCGGGATCGATTCATTTTAATAATGAGCTCAACCCTCCGATCTCCCTTGATCCCCCGGTTGATGAGAAGTTCTGGGGTGGCTGGCGATGGTACAAGGAGATGGGCGGCGGCTTCACAACTGACTGGGGTGCACATATGTTTGATGTAGCCCAGTGGGGACTGGGAATGGACGGGAGCGGTCCGGTAGAGATATCACCGATAGGCGACGGATCAGAGTACATATCATGGAAGTATGCAAACGGAGTTGTTATGACATCCGAACCCTTTGACGAGAAGATGACCAAGGGGGTCAAATTCTTTGGAGACAAGGGATGGATTGAGATCTCAAGGCAGCATTTTGCTTCGTCAGACCCCGGACTGATACCTCCCCCGCCGGAGGGAGCGGAAGATGATGGTCCCTATGAGACAAGGATACCGCACCAGCTCGACTTCATAGAAGCTGTGAGGAAACGCACCGATCCGGTTGTGCCGGTTGAGACAGGTCACAGCAGTTGTACAGTATGCACACTGGGTAATATTGCCCTCGAACTGGGGAGGAGTGTCAGATGGGATCCATCAACCGAAACCTTCGTTGATGACGTTGACGGCGCAGCTGCAAAACTTCTTCACTACGGTTACAGGCAACCCTGGAAGCTGACTTAGTTTACTTGGGACGTAGGTAAAATCTGAATGGCACTGGAAATTGTTCTGAGGCAGATTGCCGTACTTGCAATACTTGTTCTGCTGGGGCTGGCAGCCTCGCGGGCGAAGGTAATAACCTCTACATCAAAGGATGTGCTGGCGAGGATCATTTTTTACATCACCCTTCCGGCCCTGCTGTTCACCAACTTCAGCAAGATAGACCTGACCCCGGAGCTTCTCTCAGGAAGTCTGCAGACATTACTGCTATCGCTGTTCGTGCTGTTATTCATGCTTCTTGCGGGAATGGCGACATCGAAGCTTGCAGGCCTCAGGGGCAGCCAGGAAGCAATCTTCAGGCTTCACAGCATGCTGGGGAATATTATATATCTGGGACTTCCCCTGGTATCATCACAGTATGGGAGGGAGGGTCTGCTTTACGCCAGTCTTTTTATTCTTGTAGCAAACATTCTTATGTGGACTGTAGGTGTTGCTGTAATTACCCCGGGCAGCAGGCCGGGCCTGGGAGGGAGCCTGGTGAAGCTGTTCAATATTAATACCATAGCCATTATTTTAGGATTCGTTTTGTTTCTTCTTTCTGTAAAGCTGCCGCCGATCATACTCGATTCGGTAGGTGCACTGGGGAGTACCACCACCTATCTCTCAATGATATATATCGGTGCGGTGCTTTATTTTGCAGACGCCGGGAAGATGCTCCGCAACAGGAATGTGTATCTTTTATCGGTCAACAGGCTGCTGATTGTTCCGTTCATGATCATCGGGATATTTGCTCTATTGAATTATCTCTTTCCTGAACTCCTCAGGAGGGAGGTGCTGCCGGTGCTGGTAATGCAGGCTGCCATGCCCTGCATGGTGAATGTGGTGATCATGGTCAATATTCTTGGCAGTGATGATGATACCCCTACCGCCAATGTGTTTGTGTCTACTGTACTGAGTGTAATAACAATTCCTATTATTCTGCTGAGTATGAGGCTGATCGGGTGATCAGGCACTGGTCCCGGTGGCAGGCGCTGACGAGCATTAACACGTTCTGCTGGCAGGCGCTGACGGGCATTAGCACGTTCTGCCGGCAGGCCCTGACAGGCATTAAAAGGTCCCTGGCAGAATTAATCCAGCGGTTCGAAGTCTATTTCAAGAAATTTTAAAAAGCTTAATTTTGGATGCAACTAATTGGGGGACTTTTTCAAAATTAGTTTGCTTTGGAATTAACTTTTACAATAATCAACTATGATATTTGATACAATTTCCAACCGCCATCTGTATGCAGGCCTGTCGGTACGCATAGATTCAGCTCTTGCTTATCTGGTGACTACCGATTTCAAAACTCTTTCACCCGGTCGCTATGAACTTGATAATGATAATCTGTTCGCCCTGGTACAGGAGTACAGCACTATTCCCAAAGAGCAGGCGAAATGGGAGTGTCACAGGAAATATATTGATATACAATATATTGACGAAGGGATTGAGCAAATTGGATTCGGTAAGACCGGGAAAATGGAGGTCAGTACTGAATATGATCCAGCACTGGATATATCATTTTTAAAAGGTGAAGGTGATTATGTAACATTGGAGAAAGGTTCTTTCGGCATCTTCTTTCCCGATGATGCACATCAGCCAAAAGTTGCCATGTCAGGTGTTTCTGGAAAAGTTAGGAAAGTTGTGATTAAAGTCAGAGTTGATTAAGCGCACTTCAGGCGGCAGGAGATGAAACCGGATGAACCTCTCGCCCCTCCATCGCAAAAAAAAGCCCGCTATTGCGGGTCTTTTTTTGTTGTCCCGTCAGGTCTCGAACCTGAACTCTTCTGATCCAGAATCAGACGTGTTGCCAATTACACCACGGGACAGTTATATAAGGCTGCAAATATATAAAATTTTCAACTTATTAAGGTATCAGCTGCATTTTTAAGACGCCGGCAGCTTAATAAAACAAAGTGCACCGGCATTTGCCGGTGCACATCAATTCCTTGCAAAATGTTTTATTATTGAGGCAATGTATAGTATATGGTGAGCATCGGCCTCATCCTTGCCTCGGGATAATCGCTTGAGGCAAACCGGAAGCCCCGGACCCACTCCCCGGGCCAGAGCCTGAAGAACATACCGTAACCCGGAATGTCCGGAGCATCCGTTGCCGGATCCTGAACATAGAGTTTCGTGACATCAACCGTTATCATATTGGTATTAAGGATGAAGGGCGATAGATAGATCTGGAATGCCTCAGTCGTCTTCGGCTGTTCATTCCATGTCACCTTATCCTCCTCCCAGGGCTCAATTATCTTCTGCAACACTCCTCCGCTCCACTGGATGTCTCCTCCTCCGGCCGGATAGAAAATGGTGCTGTCCCAAACCAGCGGCAGATCATACCAGAGGTTAAGGTCTACCTTCCTGATCGTGGCCGATTTGGGTAATGCATTCATGTCAAATGATATAAGGCTTTCATTTGAACGCATGACCGTAAGTATTGGCTCTGAAATGAAAGTAGCTTCAAAATACCTGTGTTCACCAAAATTCTTCCCGGGTTCCAGGTTCGAAATCATGGCATCCTTGCCCACATCAGGACCGGGTTGCAGCACCAATATTTTCCACTGGCCGCTGTCATACGGGATCTTGAGAAAAAGGGGACTGATCTCTGTTGTTGCCTTCAGTTCGCGTGCCGTGAAAACAAACTTCTGGGGCAGGTATCCATCTTTTTCGAGCAGGAAGGTGTAGTATTCGTACCCTCCCCTAATGATCAGATGGTTCACGGAGGCCTCGAGCCTGAACCGGTATCGCCAATCGTTGCCGGCATAGACGGTGAGATCAGCAGTGACACGCTGTGGCATTGGCGCCATGCTGAGAGGATTGTCAATGATGCAGACGGCGTAGAAATCAAGTGGCTTGATAATCTGACCCCCGAAGCTGATATAGCCGAAATCGCCCGGTGTGTGACTGCCCACAGCCAGCAGCTCCGGAGAGACAATTGTGGCAGTACCGCCACTGATACTGAATTCCAGGGGCAGGGGATCATTGACAAGATAAGCCAGCGGAGAGCCTTCAACAGGGGTCGCGGCGATAACCGTGCCAGAGGGGTCAATCAGCATAAACTTTGTAAGGTGGTAGTCTCCTCCAATCATCTCTAGCTCCTCACTGATATAGCCCGGTCCGAAAAGGTACACCGGAACAAGATGATCAGTAAGGACAGGAGATCCATCAGAGTCTTCAACAGATACCAGCAGATGGTACGAAACCAGGTCGGTGTCAGCCCAAGCTGACTTTAACTGGCTGGATTGCTCAATCGTGGCGATTGAAAATTTAGCGGTTCCTTTGCTTGTGTCGGAGTTTTTTTCACAGGAAGAAAATGCAAACACAACAAGCAGGATCAAGGTTAATGATCTCATAAATGTTCTCATGTTTCTTCGGTTTAAGTTGAAAAAAAACAAAGCAATTACCTGATAATGAAGCAAAAATTGTGCCAATTCAGGGTCAGACAAAGAATGTCTGAAGGTCTTCTCTACTTATTTTGCTTTGCCCAGGCGTCTTTCAGTCCCACAGTGCGGTTGAAAACCAGCTTCCCGGGCTGACTGTCATAGTCGACACAGAAGTAGCCTGTCCGCTGGAACTGGACCCTGGTTAGCGGCCCGGCCTCTGCCAGCGAGGGCTCCACCTTGCATCCGGTCAGGATGGTGAGTGAAGCGGGATTGAGAAATTCCCTGGGATCGATCTCCTTGTGCCCGGAGGGATCCTCATCATTGAAGAGCCTGTCGTATAGCCTTACCTCGGCATCGAGAGCATGTGCGGCTGAGACCCAGTGCAGCGTGCCCTTGACCTTGCGGTCCGACTGAGGTCCGCCGCTGCGCGTAGCCGGATCATAGGTGCAGTGAACTTCGGTTACCTGGCCTGTTTCATTCTTCTTAAGGCCGGTGCACATGATGATATAGGCTCCCTTGAGCCGCACCTCCTGCCCCGGGGCGAGACGAAAAAATTTAGGCGGAGGGTTCTCCCAGGAAGTCCTATCTTCTGTATGAAACCTCCTGCTGGATGGAACCTTGCCCCGCTTACCGTGGCTCTCGTCCTCGGGATTGTTTTCTATCTCCATCAGCTCGGTGCCGCCTTCAGGATAGTTGGTGATGATGACCTTCAGGGGCCTTAGCACACCAAAGACGCGTGGCGCACGCTTGTTGAGGTCTTCCCTGATGGCGTACTCCAGCAGTGAGACGTCATTTATGGCCTCGACCTTGGTGTAACCTATGAGGTCAACAAAACGCCTGATCGACTCCGGGGTATATCCCCTGCGCCGCAGTCCGCACAGTGTGGGCATGCGCGGGTCATCCCAGCCCATCACAACGCCGTCCTTCACCAGCTCAAGAAGCTTGCGCTTGCTCATAACCGTAAAGGTGAGGTTGAGGCGATTAAACTCTATCTGTCGCGGACGGTAGTCATCCGTTTTGAGCTGATCGATGAACCAGTCGTACAGCGGCCGGTGCACCTCGAACTCAAGGGTGCAGAGGGAGTGGGTTATCCCTTCGAAGTAATCGCTCTGCCCGTGTGCGAAGTCGTACATGGGGTATACCTTCCATTTTGTTCCGGTACGGTGATGCGGGATCATGAGAATACGATAGATGATGGGATCACGCATGTGCATGTTGGGGGAGGCCATGTCAATGCGGGCCCTGAGTACGCGGCTGCCCTCCTCAAACTCACCTTCATTCATGCGGTGGAAGAGGTCGAGGTTCTCCTTCTGCTGCGGTTACGGTAGGGACTGGCTATGCCCGGCTGTGTGGTGGTGCCCTTCTGTTCCGAGATTGTCTCGGCACTCTGGTCGTCAACATAGGCCAGGCCGCGTTTGATGAGCGACACGGCAAAGTCATAAAGTCTGCCAAAATAGTCCGAGGCATAATATTCACGGTCCTCCCAGGTGAACCCCAGCCACTGTATGTCCTCTTTGATGGAATCGACATACTCTACGTCCTCCTTGGTGGGATTGGTGTCATCAAACCGGAGGTTGCATTTGCCTCCGTACTTCTGGGCCATCCCGAAATCGAGACAGATGGCTTTTGCATGTCCGATATGAAGGTAACCATTGGGTTCGGGCGGGAAACGGGTCTGCACGCGGCCACCGTTCTTGCCTTCACTCAGGTCCTTTTCAATAGCTTGCTCTATAAAGTGCTGTGATTCAGGCTTTGATATCTCTTCGGATTCTTTTCATCGGTCGCTAAAATGAGATTACAAAAATCAGGAGATTCCGGGGGACATAGTGCATGGAGAGGACAATTTATTGAAGAGGCAGACGGTTGTTCTGCAGATTACGGCCTCAGGACGACAGCAGGGAGAAGCACTCCTACCTGGTCAGTTCCACACTCACCCTGCCAATGCGGCCCCCCATCACGGGATTTAACTTGGAGACCTTCACTGTTGCTTTATTGATGCCGGTCAGCTCGCTGTAAAGGGCATCAAGTATGCGGGTGGCAATATGTTCGAGAAGATTTGAGGTGGTCTCCATCTCCCTCTTAACCACAAGGTATGCCGTCTGATAATTAAGCGTGTCACGCAGCTCGTCACTCTTCCCCGCCCTGTCGGTATCAGTCTCAATGGTCACATCAACCAGGAAGTGATTACCCACTATCTGCTCCTCGCGATAGTGCCCATGAAAGGCGTAAAATTCCATATCCTCAATCCTGATCAGTCCCATTATTTTTTCGTTTGAATGTTATATGAATCAGTTAATCAATAATATACGGCATAAAATGAAATTATACGAAAAATTTCTATAAAACAATTAGGTTTATAATGTAAACTAGTTTATATTTGCTGAATGAAATTCTTTTAATAGACAATGTAAAAGTAACAAAAGCCATGGAAAATGAAGAAAAAGTGATGACCGGGGAGGAGAGCCTCAGGGTCATCGATGAAATGATCAACAAGACAAGGGTCAGCATCTCGCAGAGCAGTTTTCACCTGCTTTTCTGGGGATGGCTGATATTTGCATGCAGCCTGTCGGAGTTTCTTCTCTGGAAGCTTGCAGACTGGACCAACTCCTGGTATGTCTGGCTGTGTGTCATCCCTGGGGTGTTTGTCTCGATGATCTACGGGTTTGTCAGGGGGAAGCAAGAAAAGATATTCACATACGGGACAGCCATTCATGTCTGGACGTGGATGTCGTTTCTGGTCTCTTCGGTAATATTTTTTATTGTCTACCCGCTGGAGACCGGTAACATAGGCAAATTTATGCTGCTTCTGGCTGCTATGCCTCTGTTTATCTCCGGGGCAGTACTCAAATTCAGGCCACTTATGTGGGGTGCCCTCTCCTTCTGGGTATTGGCGCTGGCAGCCCATTTTGGCGGGCAGACGGTATCCGGACTGGCGATGCCGGTGGCTATGATCACAGGTTATCTGATTCCAGGTTATTTGCTCAGGAAAGGGGCAGCCATGACACCTTCAGGGAGCTTGATCCGTTGCTGCATTCGCAGCTCAGACTAGCCATAATGTCAATTCTCATCAGCGTTGACAGGGCTGAGTTTACCTATCTCCGTGAGAAGACCGAAGCGACAGCGGGCAACCTGAGCGTGCAGATAGGTAAACTAAAGGAAGCGGGATATATCTCCGTAAGCAAGAGTTTCGGGGAGAGTTACCCGCAGACGATGTGCGCTATAACCGAACTAGGACGGCAAAAATTTTCCGAATATGTGGCAGCGATAGGGGATTATTTAAAAAGTCCGTAAAGTTTGTCTAGTACGTGAAGTCCGTAAAATCAAAAGACTGAAGGTTCCGAAACACCTCTTTATCGGGGTTTCGTCTTCGCCAAATGGCAGATCCATAATCTGAAGGACATAACCTCATGCAGCCCTGCAGGCATGCGATCATCAACTCTGTGGCAATCTTCCGATGTGGGGATCATATAACAGTGTACCGTAATCACACAAATTGAATATCACCTGTTCCTGATTAAGCTTCTAAGGAGTCCTTCGAGTTCTAGTATACTTTCTGAAGCAGTTTTCCAGACGATATCCGTATCAACATCTATTTAGTCATGAATAAGAATATCTCTCATGCCTGCCATATCTGACCATGGCACCTGAGGATAATTATCTCTAAACTCTCTGGATATCCTTTTGGTTGCTTCCCCTATTATTTCAAGTTGGCGTACAACCGCATCCTGTGTTAAGAAGTCTTGTGAAAAGAATTGATAATCTTTACCTTCGAGGTAGGAATTTATTCTGTCAATACTCTTAAAAATATGGTCTATATAGATGTTGTCATCTTTCATTCATAAATGACTTTTAGATCATTATAAATGTAGGTTTTAAGTCTTTCATTTTTCAATGAAGCTTCAGTTACCAGATCAATCTCTCTGCCCAGAATCTGAGATAGTTCTCTGTGTATTTTTGCAAGATCAAGCAGGGAAATTGTTTTTCGGAATTTAACAAGAATATCTATATCGCTTGCGGGCGTATGTTCTCTTCTGGCAAAAGAGCCAAAAATCCCGATCCTCTCGGGATTATATGGTCTGAGATAATTTATAATACTGGTATTTATTTCATTATAATCCATGGCAATACAAATATAATATATTTAAGTTTCGCAATAAAAATTCAGGCCGATTGCTCCTTGTTCAGCCTTTAAAAATTGATATATTTTTTGAACATTTATCTCCGGGTAATCAGTGCATCAAGGGCCCGTTCATCAACGGTTTCATCGGTTTCGGCATCGGATTCTTCAGTGGTTCCGCTGAACCCCAGTCCGCTGCCCTGACCTATTGTCCAGTACCGGGGCTTTGTAATCCGGCCCTCCTTTAACAGGGCACCGCGCTGCATCAAAGGATGGATCGAGGTCGATGAAGTCAAAACCTCCCACACCGGCAGCAAAGTGAACTGCACATGCCAGTCCCAGGTTTGTCTCAACCATACAGCCAATCATGAGTTTAAGGTTGGCGCTGCGTGCAATTGCCAGCAATATCAAGTGACTCTATAATACATGACTTCATCAGCTTTATGTTGATGACATCAGCGCAACCCGTCCGCACAATGTCGATGGCATCAGCAGCTGTGAATACCGATTCATCGGCACCAATCAGGATCTCGGTGTTGTCTCTCACATATTTCATCCCGACAAGGTCGGTCTTCAGAACAGGCTGCTCAAACATTACCGGGTAGATGCCGTGGTTAACCACCTCATTGATGAAACGCAACGCGGTTTTGGGGTTGTAGCCCTGGTTGGCATCTATCAGGATCCCGCATTGAGGGGCTCCGTCTCTTATTGCCAGCACCCGGTCAATGTCATCCTTCAGTGTGGTCCCCACTTTTGTCTTTATGAGCCTGAACTCCCTCAGCCGCAAGTTGTATCGCCTGCTTCTTTGCTTCTTCCGCAGGAACTATAGAAATAGTGTAATCAGTCTCTATCCTGTTTTCAGTTCCTCCCAGGAAACGGTATAAAGGAATCCCCAGGGTTTTGGTGTATGCGTCAAGCAGAGCCATCTCGATGGCGCACCTTGCCGCCGACTGGGCCCAGAAAGCACTCTTCAGGGTGTAGGCGATTGACCTGTAGCAGTTAATATCCTGGCCGACAATAAACTCCCTGCAACTGTTCAGGGTACCAAGGATGGTTGCCTGGTTCTCACCGTTAATCTGTATGATGGGTGCGGCTTCCCCATAACCTTCTATGCCATTCTCAAGAACAATCGTAACAAGGGCATTGTCAACCTGGGTCATTACACCCAGTGAAATATGAAATGGTTCATCCAGCTTGATAGTAACAGGCTCAATGAACATCGCGGTGATCTTTATGGCTTGCAGTCCTCCCTGACTGCCAGAGTTTTTGCCTTTGTCCGGCATGATGCCGGCTCCCAGTGCGGAGACAGTTGCCAAACCTCCCGCGGTTAACCCGCCTTTTTTAATAAAAGCTCTCCTGGTACTCATTTTCGGATAAATTTTAACTGGTGCTTAAAATTAATCTTTTCCGTGTAGAGTTCTGCCCGGGAAAGCGTTTACTTTTTCATTTGCATTCAGGGCCTGATACAATCCATGGCACAGGGGAAGAATTCAGTCAGGGCCTCATGCTGTCCATTGCTCCCAGGACGAATACCAGCGGCGCATTCCAGTTGATTGCTATCTCATTGGTGGAGTAGCTGCACTCACTGTCGGTGTACGATTTGGCCGGGAAGGTGGAACGGTTAGCCGTCGGAGGACAGTCGGTCAGTACCACAGTGTTCGGCCCGCCGACAAGGAATCCGGGCACAGGCTCAGGCACACCGTCGGCGCCCGACGGTCGGTGATGAATGTTCATCGGCGAAAGGGTTCCGAAACCGGTCACAAAGCAATAACCGGTAGGATTGGTACCCAGGAGCCAGTTGACATCAGCCTGAACAGAGGGCAGATATTTATTGTCACCCGTCAGTTTCATGGCGATGAGCTTCAGCATTGCCTGATTCGCAACATCAGAGGCGCTTCCCCATGCAAACCAGTCGAGGCTGATACGGTATGGCGAGCTCGCCGATTTCTTAAGGAGCCCATCTGCATAGTCAACAAGAAGCGCCTTTGAAGTCTCGCGAAGTTCACTGAATGATTCTGCATCAGAAAGCGCAAGCGAAATCAAACCCAGGGTTGCAGACTGATTCCAGGTGGGTGTGCCGGCACTGATGCCAGAAAGGAAATCATCCCCCGGGATAATTCCCCTTGCCAGCGCCAGCTCGGCTTTGGCCCAGAAGAGCTCGTCAGTGAGATTATCGTCGCCATAAGCACCGGTAGAGATGTCCTTTGGCTGTATGTAAATTTTATCAGGATTAGCTTCAGCCCATTTCATTGCTCTGGCGGAGGCCTCAAGGCAGACTGCAGAAAGCGCCTTCAGCTCGTCCGAAGGATCGCTAGCAAACAGGCGCCCGGCCATTGCCGTCACTGCTGCAAAATCAAGCGCTGCAGCTGTGCTCTTTTGAACCACATAACGGGGCTGCGTAGCCTCGTGAGGCATCTCGAAACCGTAGAAATTGTCATTGGTCAGCTTGTGGTAGACTCCGCCGTCAGCCGGGTCCTGCATGGTAAGGTACCATCTCAGGTTCCATAACAGCTCATCAACCAGGTCGGGGATATCGTTCCCGCTCTCGGGTATGTTCAGCTCAAGCGACCTGCAGTAAACGGGGAAGAGCTGGTAAAAGAGCAACAGGGTGTAGTTGGTGATGCTGCTGTTGACGATGTACTTGTTGTAGTCGCCTGCATCATACCAGCCCCCGGGACTTGAGATGATGGTTCCTTCAGGCCTTCCGGCCGAAGCAGCAGATTTATGCACTATGACGGCTGTGTCCGGATGGCCGGCGGGTCGCGCCCATTTCGAGCCGAATTCTTCTGTGATCTCAAAGCCGGAACGGTTCAGGTAGTAAGACTTCACCGAAGCTTTGGCAATCTGGTTATAAACATCAGCGGCAATCCGGAAATCACCGGAACAACTCTCTGTCCCGGCAAGGCAAAGCCTGTAGGTCCCGGGGGTCACAAGCGCGGTAAAGTCCGCAGCACGGACCGTGTCGCCAGAAAACTCCCAGTACCGTGGCTCGCCGGCCGGCCCGTTGAAGACGACCTTACCGGTCACTGCATCGATGATCTCAAACTCCTCTGCCCCTGAACGTATCAGTGCCACCTTCTCAGCATCCGGCAGATAACCCACCTGGTTGACAAGGATCATTTCGGTTGCGGCCGAGGCCTCAAGCCTCGACTTTTTCTGTGCTGAACTGCTGCACGCCTGATGTTGCCAGCACAGCGAGGGCCATGAATACGGGAATAACCGGAATCGGTCTCATAGCTTTAGATTGTTTCTTTGAAATTATGGTCTGTATCATTGCTTTACATTGTTGCTTTGACATTATGTTATGTCTCATAGCTTTACATTGTTACTTTGACATTATAGGTTCCTTCCGGGAACACGGGGATCAGAGAGGAATCGATCTTCTTCCCGTCGACAGTTATCTCCCACACACCCTTGGATTTATGTTCCAGACTTCTGACTGATCTATCAATGCGCCCTTTGAATCTCGCTGACGACATAAACCCCGCTACCCATTCCGGGGGTATGCATGGATCGATCAGCAAGCCGTCATACTCGGGCCTTATGCCCAGAATATACTGCGTGACGGCATAGAGGCACCATGATGCGGTACCTGTCAGCCAGCTGTTCTTCGCCTCCCCGGGTCTGAAGGCATCCTTTCCCGCTATCATCTGCGAATATACATAAGGCTCCGTTTTGTGAAGATCGCTTATCTCCTCAAGGTATGACGGAGTGATGCGGGTGTAGTAGTCAAAGGCCCTGTGTCCGTTGCCCGTCAAAGTCTCAGAAATGATTATCCAGGGATTGTTGTGGCAGAATACGCCGGCGTTTTCCTTGTATCCCTCCGGATAGCTGGATATCTCACCAAGCTGCATATAGTACTTCGTAAAGGCCGGGTTGTGAGGACTATCCCATATTCGCAAGCCAGGTGCTGGTTGACGGAAGTAAGCGCCTGCAATGCCCTGCCGTCCTCAAGTCCGATGCCTGCCATGACGCACATGCCCTGTGACTCGATAAAAATCTTACCCTCCTCGTTCTCCCTGCTGCCCACCTTCCTTCCGTAGAAGTCGTATGCACGCAGGAACCACTCACCGTCCCAGCCGTGACTGTCAACGGCTTTCACCATTTGACGGATGTGCTCCTGCGCCTCATCTGCCAGTGCTGCCTCGCCTCTCTTACGGGCGATGGTGACGAAATCGGCACCGTAAAGCACGAACATGGCGGCGATGAACACCGACTCCGCCTGCCCGTCCTTGATCTCGTCATCGAAGCTACGTGGATTCGGTCAGGAGCGGTTTCAGGTCAGCCAGTCATTCCCAGTCGGCCGTCCTATCAGAGGAAGCCGGTGTGGCCCCAGGTGGTTGACGACGTGCCAGAATGAACGCTTCAGGTGCTCAAAGAGGCTTGCGGCGTTTCCCGTGTCGTTATTAAACGGCACAACCTCATCAAGTATCGACCAGTCGCCTGTCTCCTTGAGGTAATTTGCCACTCCGAATATCAGCCACACCGGGTCATCGTTGAAGTTGCCGCCTATCTCGGCATTGCCTCTCTTGGTCAGGGGCTGATACTGATGGTATGCACTGCCGTCATCAAACTGCGTGGAGGCAATGTCAATGATCCTCTCCCTGGCCTGCGGCGCAATCATCTGAACGTAGCCTACAAGATCCTGGTTAGAGTCGCGGAAACCCATCCCTCGCCCAATGCCTGATTCGGAATCTTGCAGCCTCCGGAGCATGTACTGGTGACCATGCACTGGTAGGGGTTCCAGATATTGACCATGCGGGAGAGGCGCGGGTCGGGATGATCAAGGGTGATGGCCGACAGTTGCCTGTCCCAGTACTCCTTCAGTTCCCTGAAAGCCTCATCCACCTTTTGATCGGTATCGTATCTTCCGATCATCGCCTTCGCCCTCACCTTGTTTATCACTTTGGGTGCGATGAACTTTTCATTGTCAGGGTTTTCAACGTAACCCAGGACGAATACGAAGTTCTTCTCTTCTCCCGGTTCCAGGTCGACCTCAATGCAATGGGATGCCACGGGCGACCAGCCGTGCGCAATGCTGTTGCGGGGCTTGCCGGAGAAGACGGTATCAGGATGGTCAAAGCCGTTATACATACCAAGGAACGCCTCCCTGTCGGTGTCGAAACCGGCCACGCGACTGTTCACCGAATGGAAGGCATAGTGGTTGCGGCGTTCGCGGTATTCAGTCTCTGCTGATAGATCGACGCCATCTTCAACCTCCACCTCGCCGATTGAGAAGTTACGCTGGAAGTTAGTCTGATCGTCGTGTGCGTTCCAGAGGCACCACTCAACAAATGAGAAGAGGCGGAAGCGCTTCGCCAGCTTACCGGTGTTGTTCAGCCTGATGCGCTGAACCTCGCAGGTGTCACCCACAGGAACGAAGAGTAGCATCTCAGCGCGAAGGTTATCCTTCTCTGCTCCTATAATAGGCGTAACCCAACCCATGGCGGCAGGAGTAGTCTTCGACTTCAGCTTTGACAGGCTTCCATCCCGGAGACCATACTGATCCGTTATCATTGATATAGAAGTATTTGCCTCCGTCATCCAGGGGTACGTTATTGTACCTGAAACGAGTCAGCCTGCGCAGCCTGGCATCGCGGTAGAAGCTGTATCCGCCGGCCGTGTTCGAGATGATCGAGAAGAAGTCCTTGTTGCCGAGATAGTTTATCCACGGGTAGGGTGTTTTGTACTGTGTGATGACATACTCTCTTCTGTTGTCATCGAAGTGTCCGTATTTCATGGTTTCTCCGTTTCAGTCTTTTAGTTTATTCCACCAGGTGAATTTCAGGATGATGGTAGTCGTCTACCATCACATCCGCTGCCACATAGAACTGGCGTCCATTCGCGCAGGACGAGGAACACCGGCGTTGGCCATCAGCTCTGCCAGTCGATTCCCACCGCGATGTTGAACATATCCTTCCAGAAGTCCCGGTTGGCTTTGAAGGAAGGCTCTTCTGCCATCACCATTCTCTCCACCGGCTTCCAGAATCCCCATGGGCGCACCTGCCTGTAAAACTTCTTCAGGGTGGCATCATCCTCCTTTTTGGTGAGCAGTGAACCGAGGACGCTGCCTACGAGAGAAATGAGGAAGATGATCGGGAAAGCGTTCATGCTGAAGTTCTCGGTCAGAGGCCAGTTCTGGAGTATGCTGAGGTTGAGTGCCGGCAGCAGGATGGCAGCTCCGACGCCTGAGAGCATCCCCCAGAAGTACCCGTATCCGTTAAATCTCCACCAGTACCACTTCAGCACGTTGGGGGCAGTATAGCCGCCCCAGAGCGCGGCGGTGATCCAGAGCACCACATCGTTGATGGATGTCACAAGGAAGCCGGCGATTATCCCGATTACCACTATCAGGAGCGAGGCGGCGTAACTCATCCTGACGTAGGTCTTTTCGCTGGCATTGGGGTTTATGTAACGCTTGTAAATATCGTTGACCAGATATGCCGGTGCAGCGTTCACCGTGGCGGCGAAGTTGCTCATGAAGGCGGCGATGAGGCCGGCAAGAAGGAAACCCAGAAGGCCCACAGGGACATAGGTTGCGAGCACCTCCGGCAGGATGCTCTCGAAGTCGGGGTTTGTCAGTGACCCCGTATACAGTTTGTCGAAATTAACCAGGGCCAGTATCGTCAGTCCGGCTACCATGAAGTAACGGGTGGGGTTCAGCACCACGCTCACCAGTGAGCTCATCTTTGAAGCCTCCTTGGGGTTCTTTGTGGCGAGGATGCGCTGCATGTCATAGTTGGGTGCCGGGCCGGCAGCGGAGACAAGCAGGCCCTTGAAGAGCATCATGACGAAGAAGAGCCCGAACAGCTCATATCCGTCCGTCTTGATCCACTCGTTGAACGTATGCAGCTTCGGCGACGCCGTCGCAGAGATGGCCTGCCAGTCGAGCCCCGTGGTCCTCCCGAACCACAGGGTCTTCCACCCCTCAGGGATGACCGCGTTGAGGGCATCGGGAGAGATCTGTTTTATGGCTATTATGCCCACGGCAACGGAGGCGATGGTAAGAATGCCGTACTGTATCACCTCGGTGATGACCACGCTGAACATCCCTCCCTTGACCACATAGAAGGTTGTGATAGCCATGAGGATAAGGGCATAGAGGTTGACGTTTATCTGCGGGTGTTCCAGCAGGTATTCAGGGTTGGAGACCAGAGGCGGGAGGAATGCCGAAACAAACTTGCCTATGCCCTTGAAGCCGTACGACAGGAACCCGATGACACTGACGATGGCGAAGATCACCACTATTATGTGCGAGAGGGTTGCTGCCCTCCCGTCGCCGAAGCGCGTCTTAATCCATTCGGCTCCGGTCATGACGTTGGAGCGCCTCAGCCAGGAGGAGAGATATACCATCAGGAATATCTGGTTGAACACAGGCCACAGCCAGGGTATCCAGAGGCTCTTCATGCCGTATACTGAAAGCCAGTAGACGAGGAGCATTGTGCCGGCTATGTCAAACATGCCCGATGCATTGGAGACACCCAGGAAATACCACGGCAGGCTGTTGCCGCCGAGGAAGTATGACTGAATGTTTTTCGACGCCCGTTTTGAGACCCAGTTACCTATAAAGATGGTTGCCACCAGGTAGAGAAGGACGATGCCAAGGTCTATGATATGCACATTCATGGTTATGATGGGTTAGTTAAGGGTTCAGATGATGAAGGATATATGTCTTTTTCTTGTTTTTTCGTACACCTCCCGGCTGAAGAGATAATACTGTGCCGGTTTGTGGGCCACACCCTGCTGCTTCTTCTTCATCGGGATGACATAGTGCATCTGTGCCACCCTTTTCCTAAAGTTGCGTTTGTCAAATGACGTTCCAAGCACAGCCTCGTAAAGTTTCTGTAACTGTGATAACGTAAAGTAATCAGGTAGGAGCTCAAAGGCGATGGGTTCGACCTTAACCTTGCTTTGCAGAGATTTAAGAGCCTCATAAAAGAGATATTTATGGTCGAATGCCAGCTCCATATCCTTTATCATGGTGACCGGGAACCATGAGACGTTCCTCTCTTTCAGCCTGAGCGTCACCTTGGTGTTGTCAATGAGTGCCAGGTAACCTACGGTGACGATCCGGTCGGCAAAGCCCTTGTTGATATAATCGAGCCAGGCCTTATCCCTGGGAGCAGAGACACGGTCAAGCTGCCCATAGGCCCCGAACTGCTCGAGGAAGATGTTGTCGAGCCCGGTAAGTCCTTTCAGTATCCGGGCCGCAGCACTGTCGAGGTCCTCATCCTCAAAGATGTGATAGCCTGCCAGGGTGTGGTCACGGATCTTCACCTCACCGCTCCTTTCATCCCTTAGCTCCCTTTCAACAAGCAGAACATTTAGTTTTTCAAAGTCAAAACCGAACACTACACAGTCGACCGAAATGTTGGGAACAATCTTATGGACTATCATTTTATTATATCTGGAAGGAGATAAAATGACTTAGTGTACAAAGTAGGATTTCAAAGATATCATAAATAAACAGCAGAATCAAGGAGGAATCATAAAAAACTGACAGAACTTTCTTCGATAAATAGTCAAGTATTTATATTACAATGCATTAAGCCTAGAGAGTGAAACATAAAGAAAAGTGTCTGGCAGAAAATCACCGTTCATTATACAGTTATAAGTGTAAATAATTAACTTTGTGTAATAAGTACACGAACAGAATGAACTCCGGTTTCACAGGCGGCGGTAATAAACCATATGAACAAAGGGTATCGCTGAAGTTATATTTAAATTGGGATAGCCTTTGTAACTTTACTATATTTAGTGACAGGTTGAAATGAATATGATGGTTCGGTTATTTTATTGGGTCATGGTCATGCTTGCATAAAGAAGAAATTAATCATTAAATAATCCAGCATTATGAAGAAGATAAGAATACTTGGCGCACTTGTGACGGTGCTGGGCATTCTGGCGCTTTTGGGCCAGTCATGTTCCACTGCACCTTATGAAAGGAGCGAAGACGGTGTTGTGATAAGCCTTAACGGCAAATCAGATTTTCCCGGTCAGGTCATAAGGCTTCAGGTCATATCTGACAAAATCATCCGGGTGACTTCAGTTCCCTCAGGCTTGTTCCCTGAGACTGTCAGCCTGATCACTGTTCCCAGGCCGGAAAGAGTGACGGAGTTTACCCTTGAGGAGGGAGAGGGACAAATCACCCTGGGTACCAAGGCGCTTAGCGCTGAGGTATCGCTTAAGACAGGGGAGGTCGTCTTTACCGATACCGAAGGGACGGTCTTTGTCGCAGAACAGCTTGGCGGCGGCAGATCGTTCACCCCTTCGACAGTGGCGGGAGAAAGCTGCCTTGAGGTTCGGCAGCAGTTTGAGTCGCCCGGTGACGAGGCAATCTATGGTCTCGGTGCCAACCAGACCTCATTCATGAACCTGAAGGGCAAG
Source organism: Bacteroidales bacterium (assembly GCA_034522515.1). GTDB lineage: Bacteria > Bacteroidota > Bacteroidia > Bacteroidales > VadinHA17 > SR-FBR-E99. The sequence goes on from JAXHLF010000017.1 coordinate 44,564, forward strand.
GATGCCGACCTTTTCCAGTACAATACCCTGGCCGTGGTGCCTTTCATCATCTCAAACCGCAATTATGGCATACTGTGGGACAATAACTCCAGGACAAAATTTGGTGACATCCGCGAATGGAGCGAGCTCTCGGCAATGAAACTCTATGACAGTAAGGGCGCTGAAGGAGGGTTTACGGCAACATATGCAGACCGTAAAACTGGCAAGAAGGTGTTCGTGACCCGCAGTGAGGAGGAGATAAACTACCAGTTCATCCCTGACCTGGTGAAATTCCCCGAGGGTTTCAGCCTTGGCGACGGTAAAGTAATCTGGGAGGGTGAGTTTGAATCGGATACAACCGGGGAGCACAAGTTCATGTTCAATTCAGCCGGCTATGCAAAGCTCTGGATCGACGGGAAGCTGATATTCGACCGCTGGCGGCAGTGCTGGAACGCTTCATCGAACTATTTCACCATGCGTCTTGAGGAAGATAAGCGTTACCCCCTGAAGATCGAATGGATCCCCGACGGGGGCGAGTCATTTATCACCCTGAAGTACCTTTCACCCCTTGATGAAGAGGAGCAGCAGAGAATATCCTTCTGGTCGGAGGTGGCTGACCAGATCGATTATTATTTCATCAGCGGCGATAACATGGATGAAGTCATCAGCGGATACCGCACCGTGACCGGTAAGGCGCCGGTTATGCCGAAGTGGTCGATGGGATTCTGGCAGAGCCGCCAGCGCTATACCACACAGGAAGAGGTGCTGGGTGTGGTTGAGGAATACAGGAAGAAGGAGATACCTTTTGACAATATTGTTCTTGACTGGCAGTATTGGCCTATAGACAAATGGGGCGATCATCAGTTTGACTCCATCCGCTTCCCTGATCCTGACGCGATGATTAAAACACTCCATAATGATCTGAATGCAAGGATCATGATCTCGGTCTGGCCAAAATACTATGTCGGAACCAAAAACTACGAGGCCATGAACAGCAAGGGATGGCTTTACAAAAGAAATGTAGAGAAGGGTCAGAAGGACTGGATAGGGTACTTATCAACCTTCTACGACGCTTTCAATGCCGATGCCCGCAAGGCCTTCTGGGAACAGATAAACACCTCTCTTTACAGCAAGGGTATTGATGCCTGGTGGCTTGATGCCACCGAGCCTGACATATGCTCCAACCTGCCGATGGATGAGCGCAAGGCTCTCATGCATCCGACAGCCCTGGGCTCCGCCGACAGGTATTTCAACGCCTATTCACTGGTTCAGGCAGGGGGTGTATACGATGGGCAACGCAGCACCGACCCTGGTAACAGGGTATTCATCCTGACACGGTCAGCATTCTCCGGACTGCAGAGATACTCCGCAGCCAACTGGAGTGGCGATATTGCTGCAAGATGGCATGACATGGCTGCACAGATACCATGCGGACTAAATGTATGCATGTCGGGCATTCCATGGTGGACTATGGACATCGGAGGCTTCTCGGTCGAGAGCCGTTATTACAATCCGTCACCGGCCGACCTTGAGGAGTGGCGTGAGCTGATGACACGATGGCACCAGTACGGGGCCTTTGTACCCCTCTTCAGATCGCACGGTGAGTTTCCCTACAGAGAGATGTATAACACAGCCCCCGAAAACCATCCTGCCTATAAGACAATGGTTGAATATAATAAGCTGAGATACAGGCTTATGCCATACATTTACTCTATGGCGGGACATGCCTGGCTGAATGACTATACCATAATGAGAGGACTGGCGATGGACTTCAGCCTTGATACGGCTCTGCTCAACATCACTGACCAGTATATGTTCGGACCGTCGCTGATGGTAAATCCCGTTACGGAATACAAGGCACGCTCCAGGAAAATTTATCTTCCTGCGGCATACGGCTGGTATGACATGCGAACCGGCAGATACTTCAGTGGCGGAACCGTGACCGAAGCCGATGCACCGTACGATTACATGCCTGTCTTCGTCAGGGAGGGATCAGTGATTCCCTTCGGGCCCGAGATACAGTATGCCTCCGAGAAACAGGCTGACCCCATCACGCTCTGTGTCTATACGGGCGCTGACGCAAGTTTTGTCCTTTACGAAGACGAGGGCGAGAACTACAACTATGAGAGCGGCGCATACACCCTGATACCATTCACCTACAGCGAGGCCGGAAAAACGCTGACGGTAGGCACCAGAACCGGAGAGTTTTCCGGAATGCTCCAGGACCGTACATTCAATGTGGTGGTGGTCTCAAAGGAGAAACCGGGGAAACTCGATTTTAATAAAGCACCTGACCTGACCGTTAAGTACACAGGCGGGGAGATAACCGTCAAGCTGCCGTAATAGCATATGCAAGAACGGGGTTGAAGGGTAAATCTAATATGAAATAATATGATGAAGAGACTGTTTTCTGCTGCTGCTGTGTTCTGGATCATCATCAGTTCAGGCAGTGCCCAGAGCATCGTGCCGGCTGAGTGGAAGTTCCTCACGGGAGACACGCCGGAGTATATTGACTCGGCAATGAATGACTATTGGTGGAAGGACATCTCTCCCCTCCGGCTGTGGGAAACACAGGGATTTGAAGGGTATGACGGCTTCGCCTGGTACCGTGTAAAGGTGGTGGTTCCGGCCTCTATGAGAAAGAATGCCAATAAGTATGACGGGCTCGTTCTTAACCTGGGTAAAATCGATGATTCCGATGTCACCTATTTCAACGGGCACGAGGTGGGCCAGTACCGGTCAGATGCCCCCCGATTATTCGGGTGCTTATGATGTCCCGCGAACATACCTGATACCACCGGATTATGTAGTGTGGGGTAAGAAAAACAGCATCGCCGTAAGGGTTTATGATGCCGGCGGCGGCGGCGGTCTATACGGAGGCCCGGTGGAGCTGACCACCAAAGGCAACCCTGACCTGCTTGTCCTCGACACGGAATTTAAAAATCAGGACATGATCTTCACCGGATCACCTGAAATGGAGATTCCGGTCACGCTGAAAAGTGAATTCAGAAAGAAGTACAGGGGTTCACTTACACTACAGATCACCACTGACTTTGGCGAGGAGTATGACACAAAGTACCGCGAGGTGGCGGTGAAGAGGAAAAGCACCGGCCATTTTACCTTCAGGGTCAGAGACCTTGAACCGGGTTTTTATAAAGCTGTTCTTTCTCTTGAGAGCAAGATGGGCAACAAGAAGCACAGCTTTAATTTCGGGTATGAGCCTGAAAAGATAGTCTCTCCAGCTAATCCGCAGCCTGACTTTGATGAATTCTGGCAGAGGGCAAAGGCAGAACTTGCGGCTGTTGACCCGCAGTTCAGGATGATACGCATTGACAGTCTTTGCACTGAAAAGCATAATGTCTACCTCGTCGAGATGCGCTCACTGGGCAATGCCCTCATAAGGGGGTGGTACCAGGTGCCGGCCCGGCCAGGACGCTATCCGGCCGTCATGCAGGTGCCGGGCTATAGCTCAACCATCGTTCCTTCATATGTCAATTACGGGGATGACATTATTGGCTTTGGCCTCAATATCAGGGGCCATGGCAACAGCAAGGATGATGTCAATCCCGGTTTCCCGGGATACATACTCACGAACCTTGGAGACAAGGAGAAGTATATCTACAAGGGTGCTTATATGGACTGTGTCAGGGCGATTGACTTCCTCTGCTCGAGACCCGAGGTTGACACATCACGCATAGCCGTTGAAGGAGCCAGCCAGGGCGGCGCCCTGACCTTTGCTGCGGCAGCCCTTAATAATGACAGGATTGCCGTATGTGCACCGCAAGTGCCGTTCCTGTCAGACTTCAGGGATTATTTTCAGGTGGCCGTCTGGCCCGGCAATGAGTTTATCGCTCTTGTTGAACAGGAGAAGAAGCTGACATGGGATCAGGTTTACAATACGCTCAGCTACTTCGACATAAAGAACCTTGCCCATCTTATCAGGGCACCGATGATCATGGGGGTGGGTCTGATGGACGAGGTATGCCCGCCTCATATCAATTTTGCTGCCTATAACCTTGTTGGGGCAGAGAAGAAGTATATTGTCTATCCCGAAGCAGGCCACGGACTTCCGGAGGATTTCCATAGGGCAAAGATGAACTGGATAAGAACAAAGCTGGGATTGGAGTAACAATAATATTACTGTTATGACGGGAAGAAAATCAATTTCGGGGCATACTGCCTCTGGCGCTCCTTGTGGCGGCTGTCATCAGTGCATGCTTACAGACCCGAGCACACGCGACAAGAGCGAGCTTCAATGAAGGATGGAAATTTTCGCCTGACTGCCGGCGAGGGAAGCATCGCAGGGTAGATCTTGACGACAGCGGGTGGAGGGTTCTTGACCTGCCGCACGACTGGAGCATTGAGGGAGAATTCAGTGAGACCAATCCCGCTACCCCGGGCGGAGGAGCACTGCCGGGAGGCATAGGCTGGTACCGCAAGGCATTCAGGGTCAGCGAGTCAGAAAAGGAGACACTGCTATACATTGAGTTTGACGGAATATACCGGAACAGCGAGGTGTGGATAAACGGCAACTATCTGGGCAAAAGGCCTTACGGGTACAGCTCATTCAGGTACGAACTTACCCCATACCTCCTCTACGGTGAAGAGGAGAATGTTGTCGCAGTGAAGGTTGACAACTCGCAGCAACCCAACTCAAGGTGGTACTCCGGGTCAGGCATCTACCGGCAACGTATGGCTTGACACAACGAGCCACCATAGCCGTGGACCACTGGGGAGCATTTTGTCACCACCCCTGAGGTGAGTGCGCTGATGAAGCCCTGCTGAGGGTGATAACACAGGTAAAGAACGGTTCAGGCTCCGTGGCCGAGGTCAGGCTTGAAACAGCCGTCTATGATGCAGACAACCGCAGGGTGGCCTCTTCAAACACTGACCCTTTAACGGTAAACGGATCTGTTACGGCCGTTACGCAGGAGTTGCGCGCTCAGAGATCCCTGGCTATGGTCAGTTGACAGGCCATACCTTTACCGTGTCGTCACAGAGGGTTTATGCAGGAACCACGCTGACAGACAGATATGAGACCTGTCACCGGCATCCGGTCATTTGCCTTTGACGCCGTGAGAAGGGGTTCTCACTAAACGGCGAGCCGATGAAGATCCGGGGGGTGTGCAATCATCATGACCTCGGCTGCCTGGGTGCAGCTGTCAACACCCGCGCCATTGAGCGCCAGCTTGAGATACTGAAGGAGATGGGCTGCAACGGTATACGTACAGCACATAATCCCCCTGCTCCGGAGCTGCTCGATCTGTGTGACCGTATGGGCTTCATAGTGATGGATGAGGCATTTGACGTATGGAAGGTGAAGAAGAATGTTTATGACTACCATCTCGACTTTGACGAATGGCACAGGCAGGATCTGGAGGCCATGGTTAAGCGCGACCGGAACCACCCCTCCGTCTTCATCTGGAGCATTGGCAACGAGGTGATGGAACAGTGGCAGCGGGACGGCAGCGGTGAGGCCATTGCCACTGAACTGGCAGATATTGTACGAGCCCTTGATGGTACAAGGCCAGTTACCTCAGGCTGCAATGACCCTGCTCCTCATAACCCGGTTATCGCTTCGGGTGCACTTGACCTGATGGGGTTTAACTACCATGACACACTCTGGACCCGATTCCCCGAAGCATTTCCGGGAGGAAAATATATCGGCACTGAGACTACTTCGGCCCTGGCAACACGGGGAAGCTATGACATGCCATCTGATGTCATCCGCCGCTGGCCTGTCAGATGGGATCAGCCCTTCATGGATGGCAACGCCGACCTTACATGTTCATCGTATGACAACTGTTCGGCACCCTGGGGCTCAACCCATCAGCGACTCCTGGAAGCTGATCAGGGATAATGATTTTCTCTCGGGGATGTACATCTGGACAGGCTTTGATTACCTGGGTGAGCCTACTCCCTACTGGTGGCCCGCCCGCAGCTCATATTTCGGGGTGATCGACCTTGCCGGATTTCCAAAGGATGCCTACTGGTTCTATCAGAGCGAATGGACGAAGAAGCCCGTGCTGCATCTCTTCCCCCATTGGAACTGGAGTCCGGGGCAGACGGTTGATGTGTGGGCCTATACTAACTGTGATGAGGTTGAGCTCTTCCTCAACGGCGTCTCACTGGGAAGGAAAGTGATGGGAGACGGATGACCTTAACCTGATGTGGAGGGTGCAGCATGAGCCGGGGACACTGACAGCCGTTGGGTACAACAGGTGGAAGCGGAGACGATGAGGAAGCGAGATCAGGACGCGCCGGAGAGCCTGCAGCCATCGTCCTTTCAGCCGACAGGTCAGGAGATAAGCGCCGACGGATCGCGACCTCTCATTTATTACCGTAACGGTGGTCGACAAGGATAACATACCTGTGCCGCATGCAGACAACCTGGTTGAAGTTCTCGGTTGAGGGTCCCGGTTTCGTTGCCGGTGTTGATAACGGCAGCCAGACCAGCATGGAGCCTCTTCAAGGCTGATTACCGCAAGGCTATTCAATGGCAAGTGCCTGGTGGTGCTGAAGTCGGGGAAGGAAAAAGGAGATAACGGTGGTTGCACTGAAGGCGATCATTGTCAGAAACAGGGCTGGCCGGAGCCGCACTGGCTACCGTGAGTTTACAGGTCAGATAAAGATCTGGTTTACCCTGATGTGGCTGTCTTGCGCCGCCTGTACCGTTAGGGTCAGATAAAGACCCTGGTGCCATGCGGCCTGAAGTGCCCCGAGTTAAAAGAATGGTATTACATCACGAACCGACTGATTGATTATTTTTGATAAGGATCGCAAAAAAACGCATTATGAAAAAGTTATTGACAGGACTGTTGCTGATAATGGCTCCTTACCGGCTGCGAAAGGAGTCAGTAAAAATGATTTTGTGACTGTCGACTGACGGCATTTTTCAGATCAGCGGCAAGCCTTACTATTATATAGGCGCCAATTACTGGTACGGAGCCATCCTCGGCAGCCAGGGAGAATATGGCGACAGGGAGCGGCTGGTGAGGGAGCTTGACCACATGAAGAGCATCGGCATTGACAACCTGCGGGTGCTTGTAGGCGCCGAGGGCCCTGACAATGAGCCTTTCCGACGTCACCCCTGCCCTGCTCCTCTCTCCGGGAGAGTATAATGACGATCTGCTTGACGGCCTCGATTTCCTCTTGTCAGAGATGAAGAAGAGAGGTCAGTACGCCATCCTGTACCTCAACAATGCATGGGACTGGAGCGGAGGGTTCTCGCAGTACCTTGACTGGAACGGTTACGGGCCCATTCCCAATCCCAATATTCCGCCAAATACCTGGCCACAGTTCATGAGCTTCTCGGGGCAGTTCCACTCGTGTGTGCCATGCATTGCCCAGTTCGAGGATCACATCAGGTTCATCGTGGGCCGCACAAACAGCTACACCGGACTGAAATATACGGAGGATCCGGTAATAATGACATGGGAGATAGGCAATGAGCCGAGAGCCTTTTCCGAGGCCAGCAGATATTCCCGCCTTTGAGGCAATGATAAAACGCATTGCGGTCACTGCTTCAGGAGCTTGATGAGAACCACCTTGTGACCACCGGCACGGAAGGACAATGGGGCTGCGAACAGTCAATGGATCTGTTCGAGCGCATTCATGCCGATCCGAACATCGATTACCTGACCATGCATATATGGCCCAAGAACTGGGGATGGCTTGACATTAAGGATATTCCGGGAACCGTTACCTCAAGCATTGAGAAAACAAATAAATACATGAATGATCATCTGGTGGTGGCAGAGAGACTCAGGAAGCCCATTGTGCTTGAGGAGTTCGGCCTTCCGCGCGATCAGCACGGCTTCTCGGCTGAGGAGCCAACCACCAGTCGTGATTTATATTACAGAAATGCCTTTGGACAGGTCGATTGAACATGCCGGGAGAGCGCGGGCCGCTGGCAGGATGTAATATATGGGCATACTCGGGCGAGGGAAGAGGGGCAGAGGGCCGTATCCACTGGCAGCCGGGCGACGACTACCTTGGCGACCCGCCACAGGAGGAGCAGGGACTTAACTCGGTCTTTGACACTGACTCTACAATAGACATGATCACCGGGTTTACCCGGGGTCTCGGTAACCTCATGAAAAAATAACCGGGTCATGAGGCCGGCATGCATTATGTGCGCAAACATTGTATGAGTGTAGTATTACGTGAATGGGATGTTACAGCCAGACAAATAATAATAAATAATATGCTGATGAAAAAAATTATCATGCTGGCTGCCGCCCTTTTGCTTCTCACAGCCTGTCCTTCAGAGCAGGAGAAACGATCAGGACCTGCTGACCCTGCCGCCTCGGCTGAGACTGTAAATATGCTGGCCGGACTGAAGGCCGCCACGGAAAAGGGAATAATGTTCGGTCACCAGGATGACCTGTCCTACGGTATAGGATGGATCTATCCCGGCGGCGAGTCGGACGTGAAAAAGGTCACCGGAGACTACCCGGCCGTATACGGCATGGACCTGGGAGATATCGAGCACAGGGCTCCTGTGAACCTCGATTCCGTTCCCTTTGATCATATGAAGACCTTTGTCAGATGAGATATGGTCACGCGGAGGAGTGATCACCTTCAGCTGGCACGTTGATAACCCTCTGACCGATGGCGATTCATGGGATGTCACCTCCGACAGGGTGGTGGCATCCGTCCTCCCCGGCGGAGAGAGCCATGAGAAATTCAAGGCTATGGCTTGATAACCTGGCTGAGTTCCTTGGCTCACTCAGGGATGAGAACGGCGTTGCCATCCCGGTCATCTTCCGCCCCTGGCATGAGCATACCGGAAGCTGGTTCTGGTGGGGACAGAAGCTCTGTACCGATGAGGAGTTCATTTCGCTCTGGCGGTACACCTTCAACTATCTCTGCGGTGAGAAGAACCTTCACAACCTGCTGTTCGCATACTCAAGCTCAGGCAACATCACGGGCAAGGCTCAGTATCTTGAGCGTTATCCGGGAGATGACTACGTTGACCTGGTAGGGTTCGATTATTACCAGATGCCCGCAGGCCGGCAACGCAGTCGTTTATAGAAGAGGTTGACAGGGTTCTGGGCAATTCGTGACAGCCGCTGCGGCAGAACACGGCAAGCTTGCGGCCCTGACTGAGGCGGGTTATGAAGGGCATACCGGACTCCAACGTGGTGGACGGGCACCCTGTGGCCGGCCGTGAAGGATCATAAGATCTCCTACCTCTCTGGTCTGGCGCAATGCCCATAACAAGCCAGGCCATTTCTATGCACCCTGGCCCGGGCATCTGAGTGAAAAGGATTTCATTGATTTCCATAACATGCCTGAGACACTCTTCCAGAAAGATCTGACTGAGATGGGGCTATATAAGTAAGGATTTATTTAAAGGACGGTTATATGAATGATTTTAAACTCCGCATTGAGAGGCTGATTAACGATCACGAGGCCCTGATCAAACGAAAGAACAGGAAGATTGAACCGGGGAACGGAATCTTTCACCGGTATGAGTTCCCGGTGCTCACCGGAAGCCATGCGCCGCTCGCCTGGCGGTATGATCTGAACTATGCAACCAATCCTCACCTGATGGAACGCTTCGGCATCAATGCCGCATTCAACGCCGGCGCCATGAAGCACAACGGCAAATATCTGCTGGTGGCGAGGGTGGAGGGTTATGACAGGAAGTCGTTCTTCGCCATAGCCGAGAGTCCCAACGGTATTGACAACTTCCGTTTCTGGGAGCGTCCGGTCACCATGCCTGAGACCTCTGACCCGGACATCAATGTCTATGATATGAGACTGACACATCATGAAGACGGGTGGATCTATGGGGTATTCTGCACTGAGAGGAAAGACCCGAAAGCATCTCCCGTGGACCTCTCCTCGGCGGTGGCAGCCGCTGGTATAGCACGTACCCACGACCTGGTCAGCTGGGAGCGGCTGCCAGACCTCATCTCGCCGAGCCAGCAGCGCAACGTGGTGCTTCATAATGAGTTTGTCAACGGGAAATATGCTCTTTATACCCGTCCTCAGGACGGATTCATCGATGCCGGCAGCGGAGGAGGGATAGGCTGGGCGCTGGTGAAAGACATTACCCGTGCGGAGATACTGCCGGGAGAGGAGAAGATCATCAACTTCAGGCATTATCATACCATCAAGGAGCTGAAGAACGGAGAGGGACCACACCCAATAAGGACACCCATGGGATGGCTTCACCTGGCGCATGGAGTGAGAGGGTGCGCTGCAGGATCTGCGCATGACGTTCTCTACCTCTACATGACTGCACCTGCATGACCCGTCCGTGGTGATGGCGGAACCGGGAGGTTACTTCATGGCTCCCGAGGGAGAGGAACGCATCGGCGACGTATCTAACGTACTCTTCTCAAACGGATGGATCACGGATGAAGACGGAACCGTATATATCTATTATGCATCGTCTGACAGCCGGATGCACGTAGCGGTATCCAGCGTCGACAAGCTGATCGATTACTGCCTGAATACACCTCCTGACGGGTTTCGCTCTGCGGCCTCAGTGGAGTCATTGAACAGTATCATAACGCGCAAAAGGGAGTTCCTCTGAAAGAGATGACCCCAGATGCCAGAACAACTGCTTGCGGAGATGAGGGCCGGGGCCATGGAGGAGCTGACGCGCAACATCCTGCCATACTGGATAAAACGGATGCCCGACGAAAAGGAGGGAGGCTTCTTCGGCCGGATAGACGGGCACGATAGTGTTATTGCCGGTGCGCCGAAGGGGGCCATACTCAATGCAAGAATCCTCTGGAGCTTCTCGGCTGCATATATCGATGTTAAGGATCCGGTATACCTGGAGATGGCACACCGCGCCTATGATTATATCTGCCGACACTTCTTCGACGACAAATCCGGAGGGACATACTGGTGCCTTAAGAGCAGCGGTGAACCCCTGGATACAAAGAAGCAGATATATTCTCTTGCATTTTTTATTTATGCCCTCAGCTGGTACCACATGGCCACAGGCGACAAGGAATCGCTAGACAGGGCCGTGGATCTGTACAATCTCATCGAAAAACATAGTTTTGACCGCAGGCTCAACGGTTATTTTGAGGCTTTTGACCGCCAGTGGGGCGAGCTGGCCGACCTGCGTCTGAGCGAAAAGGATGAGAATGAGAAGAAGACGATGAACACTCACCTTCACATCCTTGAGGCATACACAAGCCTGTACCGCATCTGGCCCGATGCATGACTGAAGCAGCAGCTTGGCAACATGGTGAGCCTGTTTGCAGATAAGGATCATTGATGCCGAGTCGACCTCGACTCTCAGACTCTTCTTTGACGAGCAGTGGAACTGCCGCTCAACGATAGTGTCATACGGCCATGACATTGAGGCGTCGTGGCTCCTGTACGAGGCTGCCGCAGCAATTGGCGAAGGTGACTCCGTCAGGGAGGTCGCGCTGCGTGTGGCACAGGCGGCGATTGAGGGACTGGCTGATGACGGGAGTCTTTGGTATGAGCGTGATGATGCAAAGGGTCACTTCGACCGCGACAGGCACTGGTGGGTGCAGTCGGAGGCCGTGGTGGGATTCATCAACGCCTGGCAGCTGAGCGGTGATAACGTATGGCTAGAGCGGGCAGCTGAAGCTTTTAAATACATCAGTGATCATCTGGCTGACCCTGTCAATGGCGAGTGGTTCTGGAGCATCCGCGAGCGACGGTCGGTAAACCGCGATGATGACAAGGCCGGCTTCTGGAAATGCCCGTATCACAATACCAGGATGTGTCTTGAGATTATTGCCAGGAGCAGGGAATAGGGAGTAGGGAGTAGGCAGTAGTCGGGTCTTAAGGCAAGGATGTGTTGCCGTATGAGACGAGAGGGACAGGGATCCGTGAAAATTATGCCTGCGGCCCTTATTTCATCTGTTTTTTGTTCGCTGATTCCCATCCTTTTTGTAATTTCGTAAGCAATCACTTAAAAGAAAGAAAGGGCTTATATCATGACTTATGTAATCATCGGTTTGTTTGTTCTGCTGATCTTCTTCATGGGGATCAGGATTGTCAGACCCACTCACAGGGCGCTGATCGAGCGTCTGGGTAAATACATTCATTTCGCCCAGCCGGGTTTCCACTGGATCATTCCCATCATCGACAAGATGTACCAGGTCAATGTGACCGAGCAGATGGTTGATGCGGAGCCGCAGGAGATCATAACAAACGATAACCTCAACGCCAGCGTCGATGCACAGGTTTATTTCAGGGTCAAAGCTGATGAGGAGAGCGTGAAAGGTTCAATTTACAATGTTGCCAACTTCAGGTACCAGATCGTCAACCTGGCCCGTACCACCCTTCGTAACATCATCGGTACCATGACGCTTAAGTCGGCCAACAGCGAGCGTGGCAAGATCAATGCCGAGCTTTATAATACGTTGCATACCGAGACACAGGGATGGGGTATCGAGATCGTCCGCACCGAGCTCAAGCAGATTGACCCGCCCAAGGATGTACAGGAGACGATGAACAAGGTAGTGAAGGCCGAGAATGAGAAGATAGCTGCCATAGATATGGCTTCTGCCGCCGAAACGGTTGCCGACGGTGTGAAGAGGGCGAAGATCAAGGAAGCTGAGGGAGCCAAGCAGGCGAAGATCCTTCAGGCTGAAGGCGAGGCTGAGTTCATCAGGCTGGTTAATGAGTCTGCCGAGAGATATTTTGTTGGTAATGCACAGATATTAAGAAAGTTGCAGGCTCTGGAGACATCGTTGCAGACAAATACGAAGATTGTAGTTCCGACCGGCAGTGACCTGGTGAATGTCATTGGCGACATGGCCGGTGTTGCACCGTTGCCCGGTAAAAAATAATATTTCACAAATAATTATTATTTTTGCACCCGCATTGGTCGGTTGGCCGAGTGGCTAGGCATCGGTCTGCAAAACCGGGGACGGCGGTTCGAACCGAACGAGCGAAGCGAGAGAGCTCGCGAGCGGAACGAAGTGAGGCGAGCAATCTGCCACCGGTAGTTAACGTTATTTGAATAGAGATGTCTTAAGAATATAATGGTCGGTTGGCCGAGTGGCTAGGCATCGGTCTGCAAAACCGGGTACGGCGGTTCGAATCCGCCACCGACCTCAATTTAAAAACTCAATTTGCACATCTATAGCAAGTTGAGTTTTTTTATTTGCATAATTGGCCCATTATCGGCCCAATAACAAGTAAACTGTCTTCAGTTCGTTTTAAATATTTTTATCTATGTACTCTCACCTCAGGAAGTATTGACCACGTGCTGGCAGATCACCCCGAGTTGCTGATTCGAATCCAGTGAGTCCAACAAAACATATATTAGGATTTCGACGGATTTTAAATTTCCGTAAAACGGACAGTAAAGTAGATCATCTTGAAAACTGAGAATATGCTCCTACCCAGGACATTTTTTGGAATCCTTGGATATAAAGTACAAGATATGAGTCAGATATGAGGAATACAATTCAACACAACTTAATTACAGCTTAAATGGTCTACCCCATTATAAGTCTTAGTAATATCTCCCATATAGCTTCATTACGTGCTAATGGTAAAGATTAATGCAAACTTGTTTTTCATTCTTGTATTTCATTATAATTGTGTGAGATATCCGGGTGAATCCCGGATTAGCCCATAAAGAATAAATCTTATAGCGTCAAGAATTATTGACCCTGTAGAATTCACACGTTTCAAGCTTTAGTTTTGTTACCCTTATTGCAGTGTCTCGTCCTAGAAAAACCTTACACATTTGGTTAGTAATCCTGATTTCACTTTACAATTCCAATTGGTTAATCCTAAATGAGCTTTACAGTACCTGACAATGATAGTTCAATATTATCAAACAAGTATTTATTCTTTCATTTTTTCTCGTTTAGAATATTGTTTCCATCGCTTTCTTACTAATCCTTCTTGTGTATGAGCTATTTAGGGACGAGACGAAGAAAATATTATCAGGGGGAAGAGAAGAGGATCCTGTTTTCCGTAAATTCTGATAAAGCAGGATTTAGGAAATTTCAGTTTCAGCCGAATTCTTTTAAAACAGTCCATGCACAACAATGAATACTGTTCATTTCCAATATACCGTTAGTGACATATTGGTAAATCCAATACAGTTTTGCTTTATAATTCCCGATAATTCCCGATAATTCCCGATAATTCCCGGATTTCTTATAAATATACTTTGTAGTTTTAAACTTGTCAAACTAACTGTTCTGGTATGTTTTTTAGCTCAGGCGGCGATAGTAATGTCATTGAGGTTGTTTATCGGGCTTTGTCATTCTATAAAGTAAAGGTCAGAAAGGCAACCATCAGCAGATACTTGCAACCTCACCCTGAGTATCCCACCTTGAAGAGTGTATGCGATCTGCTTAAGAGTATTCATTTGGACTATTATCCCACTAAAAGTTGAAGAGAATGAGCTCTTGGGACTTTCAAAGCCATTTATTGCACATACTAATGAAGGGGGTGGAAAGATTTTGCTTATTTATAACATAGGGAAACAAAAAATTGTATATGCTGATTCGTGCAGAGGCAGTAAAGTGGTAAGCACTAGAGTTTCTTTGAATTATGGAGCGGAGTAGTCATCCTTCTTGAACCAACAGAGAAGTCAGAGAGAAAAAGACTATAAGGAGAACAAGAGAGGAAATCTCTAAAAATGCAAATTGTTCCCTTTGTTTTTATTCTGTTTCTTTTCACATGTTTATATGGTCTGGTTTTAAACGTAGTAGAAAACGAAACCCTTTCGAGCAAGTTCATAATCCTCGTATTGATTAATTTGACGGGGGTTATCATTTCTCTGCTGTTACTCCTTAGTGAACTTGATATTCATAGTACCCTTACTGATAAGTTATGCCACATAAGTACAAATGTGAATTGTAATGCTGTAACCAGAAGCGGGGCATCGAAAATATTCGGGGCCATTGGCTGGGCAGACATTGGAGTAGCATTTTTCGGTAGTGGACTTTTACTTCTGTTTTAATTTATCTTATACTGAAGCAATACCCCTCCTTTCCATATTTGCAGTTGCTGCAGTGCCATACCCATTTTTTTCAGTCTTATATCAGGGACTTAAAGTAAGGAAATGGTGTCCCCTTTGTCTTTCGGTACAAGCATTATTGATTTCAGAATTCATACTATTAGTGAATTCTGTTTCAGTTGAAATGATCACAATACGGGCCATTGGAATGACTGTTATTACTTTCGGTATCGTATTGGTTATCACCCTTCTCATTAAGGTCCTTTACAGTTCAAACAAGGAGACTGACAGCCTTCACCTAAGATTGGCCAAAGTGAAGAGGGATCCGTCATTCTTTTTCACTCAGTTAAAGCGGGGCAGAAAGATAGAGATCCCGGTAAGTAAGCATTCTCTGATCTTTGGTGAACCAGCAGAGCGAAATAACATTAAGTGTTTTCTAAAGTTTCTACTGCACCTATTGTGCAAAGCTGTACAAGTCAGTTATGGGCTTGATTGAGAATAACACGAAAATCAGGATCAGACTAATATTGCGGATCTCCCAGGGATGAATTATCCACACAAATGACAGCTCTTCTCAGCTCCTTGATTGAGAATGGAGAAACAAGGTTGATTCCTGGTCTTATTGAACAATGGTATGTTGCCTCTCCAAATCAGCGGAAAGAACTATTAAGTGGAAATCGAACAGTCAAAGATAATAATATAATCTCCGAGTTTATTTTTATTAATTCAGAGCTCTTTAAGGCAAATAATATAGTTGGAGTGCCGGCTGTATTTGTAAATGACTATCCTTTACCGAAAATATACGATTTGGAAGATCTCAATTCTCTTGCTGAGGAGATTGAGGGCGAAGAAAGTGAAATAAAAGAAGCTATGATTCAAACCTGAAGAGAAGGGCAGAAAGCATTACAGGATTTTGCTGCCGTTGCTCTCTGCCCGGACCTTCCTTAAAAGAAAGGAGGTGAAGTGACAAAGATATTATAATAATGATAATGAGGGTTCGAGTCCCTGTCATTGAAAGGATATAAATGACGGTTGCGCAATGTCTTTTTAAACTTAATTCTTAATGAAATGAGAAATGTTGATAAATTAAAGATCAGTCCTGAAAAGCTCCTAAAGAACGATGAATTGTCGAAATTAAGAGGTGGAGGTACTTGCATTTGTTTCTATTCCAATGGTTCTATTGCAATTACCGGAGCTGCACAAAATGCGGGAGACTGTAGTGATATGTGCGTTTTTGGAGGAGGTTATTCATATTTCCCGGGGAGTAACGAGACATAGTGTTATTGAGTAAATTATGTACTGATATAGGCTGGATTAAAGCATTCAGCCTCTATTAAGAAACATTAAATTAAGATGTCATGCTGAATAAGATCAAATAAAATAACTTCATGAGGAGATTAAAATAATGAAACAATACTTGTATATGGTTTTCTTTTTACCACTGTTGTCTTGTAACTCCCCGGTTAGCAAGATTACAGAGGTTGATCTTGAAAACCTCAATGGTGAAGAGATCACATTATCTGAGATTGCTGATGATATAACCTATGTCCCTCTCGACAATGATTACCCGATGAGTATCTACTTCCAGAGAATCGAAATACTCGAAGATACCATATATCTGACTGAGAAAGATATCGGGATGTTTGCGCTGGACATGTCAGGTAAAATGGTAAAAAGGTATGGAAGCAAAGGGCGAGGACCGGGAGAGTATATGTATGGAAATAAGTTTACAATAGACCGGAAAGGTCAAATTCTCTATCTGCTGGATATGAAGAGCATATTAAAATACTCCCTGGATGGGACTTATCTGGGGAAAATTTCTCTGGATAAGTATCCTGGGAATTTCAAAGAGTTGAGATTCAAAGATTCTCAGTTAATACTGTTCGAGTATATAGCCTTAGGAGAAGCTGTCTATGACTGGATTGTAATGATGACAGCTCCGGTAACCTTGTCAGTGAAAAACTAAATTATATTCCTTCTTTTAAAAGTACATTCGGTCCGGGTGGAGGTGTTTATGAATTTGACGAGAGTATTGGCTACTGGAATGGTTATAACGACACAGTTTTTTCTATTGCCGGGGATTTGGGCTACAGCACCTCATTCCTCTTGGCTCCTTCTGAACTTAGGTGGCCCAGAAATGATATAGAGCCTGCCTTAGTGTCGAAATATATCGGGTTACATCTTATACTGGAGACAGAGCGCTTTATTATTTTAAAGTATTTTTTCAAAGAGCAAACCCTCGGATTCATTGATAAGCATATTAAGCGGTCATATAAAGTGAGTTGGCAGCCCGTGAATCACCTTGATAACAATGGAGGTTTGCCAAATGATCTGGACGGGGGAGTCCCATTCGAACCAAAGCACTATTTTGAGGAAAACGGGGTTGAATACCTTGTTGGTTTCACGCAGCCGGTTAACATGCTGACACGGATCAGCTCAGGGACTTCTCAAATTCAGCTGCAAAATACCCTGAGAAGAAAGAGGCTCTGATTAAACTGGCAGAAGAAATTAAGGAAACAGATAATTCTATATTAACTATCGTCAGGCTGAAGAAATAGAATGTGCGGGCATTTTATTGTAACAGATGACTTGATTCATTGGACTACAGAGGATCATATATTCCAATCCGGGATGATTGGCCTCTGTTACTTTCAGGTCTTAAAAAGTGATTTTAAATAATTAGAGACTCCTATTGGTAAAATCCACTAATCAACAGCATCATGAAAATCTCTGGTTACTTATTAATAGTATTCTTGATCAGTTCCTGCAAGAGTTCAGATAACGAAGTCATTCAAATTGATTTAGATAAGACTTCCGGTACTGAAATCACATTAGCCTCAATAGCCGATGAAATATCTTATGTCCCATTGGATAACAATTATCCTATGAGCATCTACTTTCAGAGGACCGAGATAATCGATGATATGATTTATCTCAACGAGAAGGATAACGGGATGTTTGCTGTGGATAATTCAGGCAAAATGGTAAGAAGGTATGGTAACCGGGGTTGTGGACCCGGGGAATATGTTTTAGGCTTCAGATACGCCATAGACAGGGATGGTGGGGTTCTTTACCTGCTTGACAAAAAGAAAATCCTAAAGTTTTCATTGGATGGGCCCTACCTTGGGGACATTTCTCTCGAAAAATATCCCGGAGGTTTCAGTGAGATCAGATTCCGGGATTCGGAAATTATTTGTATTCGAGTATATTCTTATGGAGAGGCTGTATATGATTGGATAGTGATTTGATACCGTTGGAAACCTAATAAAGGAAAAGTTTAACTATGTGCCGCCATTCAAAACTAACTATAGTTATGGAGAGGGTGTGTTTGAATATGGAGACAAGATCTATTACTGGAACAGCACTAATGACACAATTTTTTCGATTTCTCAGGATTTGAATTGCAGGGCATCCTATCTCTTTGCACCTTCGGATCACAGATTGCAAGTATGATCATACTATGGGACTAAATGATTTTAATAAATCTGTTACGCTTTCAACGGTTCTTGAGACGGATTCATTTATAATACTAAGATATTTCTATGAAAAATCCATAATGCTACTTATTGACAAGAGTACAGGGAAATTATTCAAAGCCACCTGGAATATTAATGAGGGTGGATTAATCAATGATTTGGACGGGGGAGCATCGTTTGAGCCCAAACACTATTTTAAGAAAGAGGGTCGGGAGTATTTGGTAGGTTACACGCAGGCAACAGACATAATTTCACGGGGTCCACTCCGATGATTTTAAGAACTACTACTCCAAAAAACCCAAATGGGAAGGAGGCTTTATACAGTTTAGCCGGAAATTTGAAAGAAACAGATAATACATTGCTAACTATAGTCAGGCTTAAGGATTAATCATGTCTGTTTTCCCCTTTTTCAAACAACTTGATTCTATGGATTGTGGGCCATCATGTCTTAAAATGATAGCTAAACAATATGGTAAGAATTATTCTTTACAGTCTCTTCGTTCAAGATCATTTGTTACCCGTTCCGGAGTCTCAATGCTTGGAATCAGTAATGCTGCCGAAGATATAGGTTTTCGTACATTAGGTTACCCGCTTTCCTGGGAACAACTTCGTGATGAGGTTCCTCTACCTTGCATTGCCCACTGGAACCAACGTCATTTTGTTGTAATCTATGGTATTAAGAAGCAAAGGAGTGTTCCATATATCTTTAACAGAACTCCCCGGGAAGGATTGAAACCAAACCGGAGACAGTAGATATCTGATTTATGTCGCTGACCCTGCCTCCGGCCTTCTTAAATACACCGAGAAGGAATTCCTCAGATGCTGGTCTAGCAACCAAAAAGAAGGTAAACAGGAAGGCACTGTTCTGCTTCTTGAACCTACCCCCGAATTCTATAATAAAGAAGATGAGGGCAGAGTGAACCTGAAGTTCTTATACCTTCTGAACTATTTAAAACCATATAGAAAGTACATTTTTCAGCTTATACTTGGTTTGGTCACTGCAAGTATCATAAGCCTCATCTTTCCTTTCCTTACCCAATCCCTTGTAGATACAGGTATTGGCAACAGTAACCTGGCCTTTGTCGTAATGGTCCTTATTGCTCAGCTGATTTTGACCCTCAGCCAGACAGCTAATGGATTGCTCAGGAACTGGATAAACCTGCATGTGACAAGCAGGGTTAGCATTTCTCTTATCTCCGACTTTCTTATTAAACTTATGAAGCTCCCCATTGCATTTTTCGATGTGAAGCTCATAGGTGACATCATGCAACGCATAGGCGATCACAACCGTATAAGATCATTTCTTACAGATTCATTGATAAGTATCATCTTTGCCGTTATTACCCTTGTTATGTACACTGTCATAATGGCTTCATATAACCTGGGTATTTTAGCTGTATTTTTAATTGGAAGTCTCTTCTACGTGGGTTGGGTCCTTATTTTTTTAAAACGACGCAGGGAACTTGACTATAAACGATTTCAGCAAAGCGCCGCCAACCAGAGCAATATTGTTCAACTTGTGACAGGCATGCAGGAGATAAAGCTCAATGGTTGCGAGAAACAAAAACGGTGGGAATGGGAAAGAATACAAATTAAGCTTTTTAAAGTAAGCCTTAAGAGCATGATGCTCAACCAAAATCAGCAACTTGGAGCTGTATTTATTAACCAGGCAAAAGACATCCTGATTTCATTTCTGTCGGCACATGCTGTGATTAAAGGTGAGATGACTCTGGGTATGATGATGGCTGTCCAATACATCATAGGTCAGTTAAATGCTCCGATACAACAATTTATAGGATTTACCCAGGCTGCACAGGATGCACGGATCAGCCTGGAGCGTCTGGGTGAAATCCATAACAGAGATGATGAGGAGAAACCGGACGATGGTCAGATAAATGATATCCCGGCAGATAAGGATACTAGAAATCAGGAATCTTTGCTACCAATATGAAGGCCCGGATTCAGAAAAGGTTCTCGATAATATCTCATTTATAATCCCTGCAAAAAAAATAACTGCAATTGTGGGCGTAAGCGGGAGTGGAAAAACGACCCTTATCGAACTACTTAGGCTTCTACAACCCGATAAAGGGAGATGTTTTAATCGGTGGAACTGCTTTAAACCGTTTTAGCCAGAAAGAATGGCGTCGGTGTTGTGGTGCAGTGATGCAAGAGGGTTTCATCTTTTCTGATCCAATTGCCGGGAACATTGGCCTTATCGATGAAATGCCCGATAAACCAGAAATAGACAGAGCAACTGAAACGGCAAGCATAAAGGAGTTTGTTGAGAGTTTGCCGCTTGGGTATAATACCAGGATTGGGAATGATGGTCATGGCCTAAGCACAGGACAGAAGCAGAGAATTCTGATTGCCAGGGCAATCTATAAAGAGCCCGACTTTATATTTCTGGATGAAGCAACAAACTCTCTCGATGCGCGGAATGAAAAAGCCATTATGGAGAACCTATCAATATTTTTTAAAGGCAGGACTGTCATCGTAGTAGCTCACAGATTAAGCACGGTTAAGAACGCCGATAAGATTATAGTTCTTGAAAAAGGGAGGCTTGTTGAGGAAGGTACACATAGAGAGCTTGTTGAAGCGAGAGGTGCATATTACAATCTGGTAAAGGATCAATTGGAGCTGGGAAGTTGAAGGAAGCTCTGAAAGGCTGATTTAGAGCCAGGAAAGATAACGGCCGGGTATAACTTAAGATATTGCTGAGTCTATCTGGAAAAGGAGCGCCGAATGGCTGAAATAAACAAACAAGAGATTCAGAGCCAGGAGCTGCAGGAGGTGATGGCCGGGATACCCGGAAGCTTTCTCAGGTGGGGCTTATTTCTGTTTTTTGCATTACTGGTAGCCATAATAGCAATTAGCTGGTTTATAAACTCTGCTACTATTGTGTCTGCACCAGTTGTTATTACCACTCAGAATCCTCCTGCTCCTTTGGTCGCCAAATCAGGAGGCAAAATTGCATCATTATGTGTCCGCAACCAGGAGAATGCTCTAAGAAACAATCTATTGCACTTATTGAGAATTCTGCTGATTATTTCAGATGTGAAGACACTTACTTCATTTATTGATAAAATACAAAGAAGACCAGACTGGAACCAGACTGTAGAAATATATGATTTACCCTTAGGTCTTTCACTGGGCGAAATTCAAAACAGTTATGCAAGATTCTATGTATTATGGCAGACATTCCGGGAGTATTTGATTCAGGCATACATATCCCAGAAGATTGATTTGCTTGAAGAGCAGATAAAAAAGCAGGAAGAATATACAATTGAGTTATTGAATCAAAAAGAATTAGCCGGACAGGAGCTTCAACTGGTAGCTAACGGTTTCTTTCGGGATTCGTATTATATGTCACGAGCACATATTCAATTTCAATAAATGAGTTTGAGAAATCAAAACTAACTCTTCTTCAGAGACAAGGCTCGTTTAGTTCACTTCAAGGTACAATTAAAAGCAATGAATTGGCAACGCTGAGACTTCAGGAAGCCCGACTTGATCTTCAGATAAAGCTTGAGAATGAAATACAGCAGTTCAGGTTGGATCTCGATGAAGCATTCCAGCTGTTGCAGGTGTCTGTAAATCAATGGAAAGAAAAGTACCTTATAGAGAGCCCAATAAATGGAAAGATCACATTTACCACTTACTGGAATGAAAACCAGGTGATAAAGGCAGGGGAAATACTTGCGACTGTTGTTCCCCGGGATGAGAGTCAGATCATTGCCAGGTCAGTTGTACCAAATGCCGGATTCGGAAGGGTGAAAGTCGGGCAGGAAGTAAATATTAAACTTACGGAATTCCCACATATGGAGTTTGGCGTATTGAAAGGCAAAGTAAAATCTTTGTCTCTTAGTACCGGTGGAGGGAGGTTATATTGCAGAGATAGATTTAATAAATGGAATGAGAACCACTTACAATCGTGAAATAGGTTTTATCCAGGAAATGAATGGTACTGCAGAGATCATCACTGAAGAAAGCAGGTTGATCTACAAGTTTATTAATCCTTTAAAGGCTTCTCCGTAACCAATTAGCGATTAGTTACAGCACACCCGGAACCGGATGCTGGCGGAATGATTTATATTCTACCATTGATCACATATAAAGCCTGGGTTAATATAATCCGCCCTAATCCCTGGTTGTCATAAAATGTGTTTCACTTTTATTATGAATTATTTATATTTGTGATAACTACTGCAAAAGTCAATTGTCATGAATAGTTCTTATGTTACCAGAAAAGAGATTGCCAGGGACCTGAGCATTGATCCAAAACTCTCAGAAAAAAAAAAGCTGCAAAAAGCGGGTATCATGTTAGATAGCGGTATGATCCCGGCTGAAAAGGTCAAAGAAATAATGCTCCGTCTGCAGGTGAATCCGGAAAATCAGGATGATACTGAGCCAAATGAACAGCCTGATGAAAATTTTAATAAATTTGATATATCATCCATTGATAGTCAAGAGTGTAATAATCCAGTTACCAGATGCAAAAAGAGGGCATTCATTCCACGGCTTTTTGCAGTAACTCTTGGTTGTGCATTATTCATCTTCGTGTCGTGCAAATCAAGACAGACAGATAACACTGAGGAACTGGCAAGAAGAACATCGCGGCCCGAAGCCGTGATGGTTGAAACAGTCAGACTGGAACCGTCAACATTCTATCACGAGATCATCAGCAACAGCAAGGCATTCTCACTCAGAAAGGCTGTCGTCCCGTTTAAGGTGAACGGAATTATCGAAGAGCTGTATGTGAAAAACGGCCAGAGGGTAAAAGCCGGCCAGCTGCTGGCCGTCATAGAAGACTTCGAGTACAAAACCAGCCTCACCAGCGCCAGACAGGCCCTGACAAAGGCCGACACTAAAGCAGGGTGACCTCCTCAGTAAGTACATGACGGCAGATACAAATAACCTTGCCCCTGCCAAAATCAGGACCTCCAGGATCAGGAGCGGACTGGATGATGCACTGATAGCACTGGAGAGGGCAGAATACAACTTTAACAACACACGCATCTATTCCCCCCTTGACGGGGTGATTGCCAACCTCGAGGCAACCCGCCTGAATCCCAGCCAGAACTACAATAGCCTCTGCACGGTGATTGCCAACGATGTAATGTATATAGAGTTCCCGGTGATGGAGTCGGAATACGGGTTCATCAACGCCGGAATGCCCGTGGGTATAATTCCCTTTGTTGATGACAGCCTTCTCATTCAGGGGAAATAGTGGAGATCAATCCGCAGGTTGATGAGGGGGGCATGATACGTGTCAGGGCAGAATTAAGGAACAATGGGCGCCTCATTGACGGCATGAATGTCAAGGTCCTTATCAGGAAGCCTGAATACAACAGACTGGTCATTCCAAAAGAAGCCCTGGTGATCAGGCAGGGGAAAGATGTGGTCTTCATCAGGCAGGATTCCCTGGCTATTTGGAAGTATGTCACAATTGAGTCTGAGAACAGCTCTATGGTCTCCGTGAGCGAGGGCCTAACCCCCGGCGACCTTGTCATTGTAAGAGGCAACACCAACCTCGCACATGAAACAAAGGTGAAAGAGGAATGAGTTCCCCGAGTGAACAGTCGCCACGCTTTTCGCCTTTCAGCCTGAACATCGTCTTTGTGGTGTTCATCATCACCGGGGCAGCAATAATGCCTCTGCTGTCGCTGCAGTTGAACCCCCACCCGCTACCTTCCTTCACTGACAATAAGCTATACATGGCCTGACGCCGCCGCCAGGGTGGTTGAGCATCAGGTCACCTCGGTTGTCGAGGTGCTGATAAGCACCCTCCCCGGGGTCAGTCGCATCGCCATCCACCACAAACAATGAGAGCGGTGAGATAACCATGGAGTTCGACAGGAATACCGATCTCCGCACTAAACGGTTCGAGGTGGCATCACTCATCCGCGACGCCCACTCACGCCCTGCCGAGAGGGGTCTATCCGGTTATACAGATGAATATGCCGTCGAATACAAGCGGCACGGTCATACTGAGCTACCAGGTGACAGGCAATGAGGCTCCTTCCTATATCTTCAGTATTGCAGAGGAGCTGCTGAAGCCGGCGATAGCATCCGTTGACGGCGTCTACAGCGTGGATATCTATGGCGCCACACCCCGTGCCTGGGAGCTGATATATGATCAGAAGGTCCTCTCTTCAACAGGGGTGACCCCCGGCCGGATACGTGATGCAATAAGAGCATATCTCTCTGTCCGCGAGGCTGGCGGAGGAGTGGATAACCTTCTCTCATCGGGAATGAAAAGGACTTATCTGACCATGGTCGGCCACAGGACCGATACGGTCAGGTGGGAGGATATCCCAATCACAGCCGCGAACGGCAGGGTGCTGATGCTCTCTGATCTTGTCACAGTGAAGCTAAAGGATGAGAGACCCCGCAGTTACTATCGCATCAACGGCCTCAACACAATTACAATGGTGATAAGCGCCGGAAGAAACGTCAATAATATCCGGGTTGCAGAGGAGGTTAAAGATGCAGTTGAGAGGATGAAGAGCAGGATACCCCCCGGCCAAGACTTGATACTGTCGCTTGACAATACCGGCTTCATCCGTGAAGAGATATCGAGAAATGTTTCAGGGCGGCGCTGTCGGTCATACTGCTGCTGGTCTTCGCTCTGCTTGTGAGCCGTGACCTAAGATACATGCTTATACTGTTCATTAGTATGGTGGCAACCATCTTCATCGCTTTCATCTTCTATTGGCTGTTCAGGCTTGAGATACACCTCTATTCCATGGCGGGGATAGCCGTGTCATTTGGCATGATCATCAGCAATATTATAGTGATGACTGATCACATCAAATACCATCATAACCGAAAGGTTGGCATCTCTCTGCTGGCAGCTACCCTGACCACCGTGGGAGCGCTTGTGGTGATCTTCTTCCTTGATGAGGCCTCGCGCGGCACGCTGGCCGACTTCGCGGCGGTGGTGATCATTAACCTGATGGTTTCACTGCTGGTGGCACTTTTCTTCATCCCCTCACTGGCACAATCGATCAGCTTTGCCGGGAAGAGAGCCACGGCAAATTTTCGTGGTAACCTTTTCGCCGGGAAGAGAACCGCGGCAAATATCCGGCGTAAGCGCTTCGCTGTGCGCCTGACGAGGTTTTATGAGAAAGCCATCAGGTCATTTATCAGGTACAGGAAGGTATATATCGCTGCGGCGGTGCTGCTGTTCGGGCTGCCGCTGTTCTGGCTTCCGGATTCACTGCCTGTTGAAAAGATCAGGACGACTGCCGCCCCTGAGCCTGAGCTTACCCGCTGGCAGCAGCTGTACAATAAGACCCTCGGCAGCAGAAAGTATGTTTCAGATATCAAACCCATTGTCAACAAGGTTACCGGAGGCACACTCAGGCTCTTCAGTGACCGGGTAAAGAGCAGTAATTATTATTACTTTCCGGGGTTCCGACGATGTTGAACGGACACAGCTCAGTGTAAGCATAGGCCTCAGCGAAGAGGGGCTGACGCTTGAAGACATGAATGAGGTATGTCTGGGTCTTGAAAATATGATTGCAGCCTAGCAGCGAGGTGGACCGTTTTACAACCAGGGTCAAGCTCGCCCTCCTCGGCATCCCTGACCGTCACATTCCGTCCGGAGCATGACCGCACAATATTCCCGTTCATCCTGAAGATGAGGATCAGAAGACTACATGATGGGCATCGGCAGTTATCACGTCCAGGTTTACGGGGTGGGTAAAGCCTTCAGCAACCAGGTCTACAGTGACTACCTGAGGGGCTCGTATTCAATCGTTCTGAAAGGGTATAATTTCGATATTCTAAGCGGCTACGCCGAAGACCTCAAGGAGCGGCTCATCTCAAGCGCGAAGGGAAGAATAAAGGAAGTGTATGTACTGGGAGGAGAAGAACGCTGGTCAGTAAAGAAACAATACAGGAACATTGTCACTGCTGACAGGGAGTCGGTAACCCTGGCCGGGAGCGATATGTACAGCCTGTATGAACATACCCGGAGCCTCTCGCGGAACATCCAGGATGGCGGGCAAGTCTACATGGGAGGCTTCCTTGCCCCGATGACCCTGAGATCAGCTTACGCAGATAGTTATGAGATGTGGGACATATACAATGAACCAATGATTACAGGATCGAAGGGTATGTTGAAGCTAAAGGACCTGCTGAGCATGACCAGGGAGATAACGGATAATTCAATCAGCCGCGAGGACCAGCAGTACATCATAACTGTGACATATGATTTCATCGGGAACTATGGAGCTGGCCAGGATTATCAGGGACCGTAACATTGAAGAGACGGCGGCACTTCTGCCGCTGGGCTATTCGGTACGATCCAGTTCCTACACTTATTCATGGTTCACGCAGAAGAACAACTACCCGTTGCTGTTGCTTGTCATAGCGATCATCTATCTGGTCTGTGCTGTTTTACTCGAGTCACTTCGTCAGCCGTTCATTGTGCTCGGGCTGATACCATTCTCTTTTATCGGGGTCTTCATTACTTTTTCGCTGTTTAATATCCCGGCGGATGAGGGGGTGTTTGCAGCGATGATCCTCCTGTGCGGGCTGGCTGTCAACTCGGCGCTTTACATCCTTGACGATTACAACAGGCTGAAGCGGTCAGGGAGGCGCCTTCCGGCGGTGAGGATGTACCTGAAGGCCTTCAACGGGAAGATCATTCCGGTGATTCTTACGATCCTGTCTACCATTGTAGGTCTTCTGCCGTTCCTCCTTACAGGCAGGGATGAGCGGTTCTGGTTCGCGCTGGCAGCAGGAGCCATCGGCGGGCTGATTTTCAGCATGGTTGGGCTGCTTGTTTTTCAGCCGATGATGCTGAGGAGGGAACAAATATTACTTCCTGGAACGGTAAGGCCCTCTGATGATTCTGACGGTTCCGGCCAGGCTGGGCTCTCGGGCATTCCGGGCAACACAGAACCTCAGTACCCTGATAAACCTGATAACACCGTTAGCCATGGTTAGATTCCTTGTACAGCGGCCCGTGGCCGTGATAATGAGTTTCCTCGCAGTGATTGTGTTGGGTATCGCTGCCTCGGGGAGGCTTCCCGTATCACTGATGCCTGACATTGATATCCCCGAGATCACGGTGGCTGTCGCGCGCCCTGACATCAGCTCGAGGGAGATAGAGAGCAGCGTGGTGAGCGTTCTCCGCAGGAGCCTGATGCAGGTGGAGGGTGTTGATGACATCCGGTCGGAATCGCGCAACGGCAGCGCCATAATCAGGATGAAATTCGCCTTTGGCAATGACATCGACCTGGCATTCATGGAGGTCAATGAGAAGATCGATGCTGCCATGAATCTCCTTCCCCGTGATCTTGACCGCCCGAGGGTGATAAAGGCAAGCGCCACTGACATACCTGTATTCATGCTGAACATCACCCTGGCAGACAGGGCCGCTGACCCTGCCGCCTTCGCCGACCTGAGCGACTTCGCGGGAAATATAATCCGCAAGAGGATAGAACAGCTGCCCGAGGTGGCCATGGCTGACATCACCGGCCAGGTCAGCAGGGAGATTGTTATCAGGCCTGACGAGCGCAGGATGCAGAGCCTCGGAATCACTGCCGAAGATATTATCAACGCCGTGAGCATGAACAATGTCAATGTCAGCAGCATCATGGTCAGGGATGGCAAGTATCTCTATAACCTTGAGTTCGACTCAAACCTGAAGGGTGTGGATGATATTCGCAGCATATGGCTGAAAAAGGATGGCAAGCTACTGAAGATAAAGGATATAGCTGTTGTTGACCTGAGGATCCGGCGCGCCGCAGGCGCCTCTTACTCTGATAATAGCCAGGCGGTGGTGCTGGCCATCATAAAGGAGGCCTCTGCACGGATGGAGAACCTCGAGGAGAAGATGGACGAGATGGTTAGCCAGTTCCGCACCGATTACCCGCAGATGGAGTTTCAGATCTCGCAGGACCAGACACGTCTCCTTGATTACTCCCTGATGAACCTGAGACAGAGCCTTATCTCCGGCGGCCTGCTGGCGTTCTTTATTATGTTTTTCTTCCTTAAAGATGCCCGTTCACCCCTGATAATAGGCATCAGCATACCAACGACGCTGGTAATCAGCCTGCTCTTTTTCTACCTCGTGGGGCTCTCATTAAACGTCATCTCACTTGCCGGTCTGATCCTTGGCATAGGCATGATGATCGATAACTCTATTGTGATCATAGAGAATATCACACAGTGGACCGACAGGGGGGAGAAGCTCATCAATGCATGTGTGAAGGGCACCAATGAGGTGATAACGCCTCTTATCTCGTCAGTGCTGACCACCTGTGCCGTGTTTGTGCCGCTGATCTTTCTGAGCGGCACTGCCGGAGCTCTGTTTTATGATCAGGCCATTGCAATCATCATCGGCCAGGGAGTATCACTGCTGGTAGGGATCATGCTTCTGCCGACTGTTTATCACCTGATCTATCGAAGCGGGAGGGAGGGCGTGCTGACCCGTTTCGTAAAACGAATCAGCCTTAAGAACCTCTGAGGAAATTATGAAGGAGGGATGAATTTCTTCTTCAGGCACCGGAGGAGGGTGGTGGCTCTTTTCGCGGTGACAATCGGGGTAATACTCCTCTTCTCTTCTATCCACCATGAGGAAGGAATTCCGGCCACATAGTTCAGGATGAGATGATAGTGATGATCGACTGGAATGAGAACATTGACCTGCAGGAGAATTCGGCACGGATACAGGCCCTCGTTGATAAGCTCGGAGGAGAAGTACGGACCGACCAACAGCTTCGTGGGTGAGCAGCAGTTTATTTTCACGCGCAAGTATGATCAGCCCTATTCATTGCGAAGATATATATCAGGGCAGCCGATTATGGAGCGGTGGATGAGATCAGGGAGTTGCTGACGGCTTACCTTCCCCCGCGGTTCCCCGAGGCAGTGATGACTGTCAGGCCGCAGGAAAACATCTTTGAAAAGATTTTTGCTGCTTCGGAGACACCCCTTGTGGTTGAGGTGGCGCTGGCCACGGAGAAGGCTGTGCCGCCAGGGTGGAGAGGATGATGCAGATCAACGGACTGCTGGCAGAGCGGTGGCCTGAGGCAGGTATAATGGCGCCGCAACTGGAGGAGAAGATCGAGATCAGACTTGACCCGGTGAGGATGCTGTTGTATGATATTGATCCCAACACGGTCTATCCGGCCATCAGGAGCGCGCTGAACCGCAATGAGATAGGAGAGCTGCGGTCGTCACACCAGATCCTCCCTGTTGTTATGGCGGGCAATGAGACGCCCATAGGTGAGCATATGGCAACCGGCTCTGTGCTGAACAGGCAGGGGGCGCCGGTTCCCGTCAGTGAGATATGCGATGTCAGGCGGATCCGTTACTATAAGGCCATCATGGGTAGCAAGGCGTCAGAGTATGTACCTGTTGAGATGAATGTATCGACGAACCGACCGGGGGAGCTGACAGCTGAGATCGAAGAGGTTTTGTCGGCTGTGCCGGATCTCTCGCTCTCATTCAGCGGAACGCTGATAACGGGCCAGCGGCTCTTCCGTGAGCTGGCGCTGGTGCTGCTTGTCTCGCTGGTGCTTCTCTACTTCATTCTTGCCGCTCAGTTTGAGTCGCTCACCCAGCCCCTGATAGTCCTGCTGGAGATCCCCATAGACATTGCCGGGGCGCTTTTCCTGGTATGGTTATGGGGAGGAACAATAAACATAATGACAATGATAGGGATCATAGTGATGTCAGGTGTCATCATCAACGACTCCATTCTAAAGGTAGATACGATAAACAACCTCCGCAAGTCAGGGATGGGGCTAAAGGAAGCGATTTACCTCGGCGGGTCAAGAAGGTTGAAGCCCATCATTATGGTTGCTTTGGCATCGCTTTTTTCGACTCTTCCGATGCTGGTTGGCTCGGGCCTGGGGAACCAGTTGCAGCGTCCTATGGCGCTGGCGCTGATAGGAGGCATGACCCTCGGCACATTTGTCAGTCTCTACTTCATTCCGCTGGCGTACTGGTATATCTACAGGAGAAGGGGGGAGAGAGCATGACTCGCGTTGGGGAAGGTGAATTTGCATGGCTGTACTTTTTTCAGATAATTAATTTATAGCGCAACATCAAAATTGGAGAGCCTGTGAAGATTTTTGTGTAAACGAGGAGTCCCTCACTGCCAGCCTTTATCCCATCCTCCTGAACAAGGTAGATGTTTGAGTCGGTTGTTGAGCCCAATAGAATAAGCCCGCAGAGGTCATTTAAACCACTCTACGGGCATTTCAGTGAAATAGGATGAACAGAGTCTCCGTTGGGGAGCAGTCCTACCTGCATAACGACAGAAGGGAAATCTCAGCTACTTACCACCTTGATATCGGTTTTAAAATTAGCTTATAGTAAAACCCGTCCCGATTCTGCAAAAGGCTACAAACTCCCTTAGGTAATCCCTGTCGTCCTTATTCCCAAACTCATATAAGAGCCGGCTTCTCTCCTCCTGATCTGGGATGTAAAGCCCCATTTCACTTTCAGCAAAAATCCCCCTTACAATAGTCCCAAATGGTTCATCCCCTATAACTAAAGTCCGAGGATATCTCATTGGCTCTCCTGTACTGTTTAGCTCGGGTAACTGTTCCAGGGCCCTCTCCAGAGCTTCAGCCAATTCAAAAGCATCTTCGGGTGTTACATATTGGTATTCGTTGTATAAGTAACCCCCCACTTTCTCACAGTTCTTCTCGTCGTCCCATTCTATAGTCCCTTTGGGTATCCAGTCAAAACATAAAGCAAGCTTTAGAACCTTAGGAAAATCACAAATTCCAAACCTGAAATCTGCAGTCCTACAATGTAAATCATAACCCATAATTAATTGATTTATTTATTAAATAGACTAAATCTCATGAATTGGCTGGAGCCTTCGCTCCTTGTCGTCTGTAGATTTTCTCTCACTAAGTACAGGTTACATCCTGTTTGAAGACCTTCATCCTGAATACCTACCTCTGCTCTGCAAACCTGGTTTTCATAGAATAGCAATAGCTTAGCCGTAGTGTATTTTTCCTGCTCAAAGAACCTGCAAGAGGCACAGCTTTTCGTAGAAGGATTATAGTAACAGCGATGCTCGTGGGCTTTACAGGTTTTTGGGTTACTGTAAATCTTGCCACAGTGATCACATTTAAAGGCATTAATCTCTTTCATGATTATTTAATATTATGTTTAACTCTGTTATTTATCTCAATTTGAACTCCTGAAACTTCCAGGATAAGGCATCCATGACATTATGGAGGAAGTACTTTGTATACCCATACGAGAATCCATTTATATTGTTTATCATCGGTAAGCACGTTATAACCCGTTGCCCTGATCCTTTCCATTAGTTTCTTCTGAAATCTTGATCTCTTATCGTTCAGAAGATTGAACATCTCGTGCATCCTGCTGACCACCCTGTCCTTATACTTCTCTTCAGAGTCTCCATCGGGAAGTTAGTGGTTGCTACAATGTGAGCAAGCCTTCCTTGCACCTGCTCGTAAGCAAGTCTCCTATGATGTCGACATCAGTAACGTAGATGTCTTAGACTCTCTCGACTTCAGCTCCGATATCATCAAGGCACAGGATGAACTCTATTCTCATAAGGATTAATCCTATCATATCCACCGGCCATAAAATGCTTCACGACTTCATGCACGGTCATGATATCATAATTCATTGTATAACGCCTTCCGTTTTTTAAATATGAGATATTGTCGATCTTACGGTCCATGATTCCACTGACCTTCATCTGAAAGAGTTTTACCTGAGCCTGTGGTACCCATAAGCAATATTCCTTTGTTAAGGTTACTTTTGAAACCAGGACCACCTTGGTAGTATCTAATCAGTTCGTGTCGTATCCCTTCACCTGAGATGTCATTACTAATCCAGGGACCATGCCCTTAGCTATTTCTCTCTACAAAATGGAGAGCCGTATTCATTTTATAGGGTAGGTATTGTATTCTATTTATTCCAGAGAGCATTGACCCTCTTGATATCTCTTCCATTACTATGTCTATCTTTTCCATCTGTCTTAAAATTTATATTATTATTCTTTTCCCATAACCGGATGGCAGCTTGCCAATCCTTCATTCTATTTTTTCCTATCATCCACCCCTTTGAGGCATAAGCATCGACAAACTGTTCAGGATCGACTTTGTTCTTGCGTTCGGAACAGTATTCCTTTACCATCTCAAGAGTAGGAGGGATTATTTTATTGGCCGGAACGGCACTAATAATATTCTTCTCATTCTTTTCATTCTTACATTCTTGTTTGGGGTAAGTGACCGTCTCCTGGCTGTCTGGGGGGTGTCTCCCGGGCGTCTTATGATCGTTAGGCAGGTCCTGATAAGAGTCATAATTACAGATGCTTATCCGTGTTGTAATTTTGAGGTTCTCGCGCGTCCATATTACTCTGCAGCAACCCGAAAAATTCTAATACGGTCTGCTTTGTTACTCCCCACTCCCTCGCCCAAGTTTGTAAGCTCTTCACCGATTGACCTCGCTTGCATTCAATTAAATCACCCCGGATCAATACCTTTTGATCAGTATGATTTGCTGAGAGTAGAATATCAAGCCACCACTGCAATTTGCCTGAATGCCATAGCCAATGATCTTTTATACTTCTGTAGAGTTTTATCCAACCCTGACCACTATCGTGATTCTTTTCTCATGATCGATCAGTTTGAGGTTATGCTGAATAAGACTATCGAACCACTGCCTGAAATCAGAAAAGCTATATACAGTCTTATAGATAGATGATCCGCGATCTGCCGGTCGTGTACTGAGTTTTCAAGGCATTATGAGACGAGCATATCTTTCTGGGCTGTATCACGATTATGAGAGACACATCCTCTAAGATTATTATGACCTTATACCTTAATTCACCCTGTTGAATGAGTGTGTTGTTTACTGATTTTCTGAACACTCTTCTACCAAGTTCTTATTGAAATGGTGCTCGACTCCATTCTTCCTGACATATCTTCTAATCCTACTGTAGCTAGTTCCTCAGCCGCGGTATCACTATAAGCAATATGTTTATGCAGGTAGTAATTACTATCGTCGTTGTGAGTAATATGAACCTCGGGGAAGCCCATCTTCTTCAATTGCCGTTTGGACGCCGGTTTTTTAGAGACCGGTTTTGCCGGCTTTTTTCTCGGTAGCGATGTGAATCTCTTCGATCACGCCCTCCTTTAATTTTTAGTGCTGGAATAGCCTTTACCGCATCCTCAATACTGGATTCTAAGTAAAGTATCCTGCCACCTATTCTATGGGACTGTATAATCCCCATCCTGGTGTATGAGTGAAGGGTAGGCAATGTAATATGCAACATTTCTGCTGCTTGATGCCTTGTTAGATAAAGTGGTTTTTTGGGCTCTGGCTTTACATCTCTAAGATGTAATATTAGCCCTTCGATATTTGCGAGCCTCTGCTCAATTGTTTCAAACGGATTAATCATTTTCGATCGTATTTGTTTTACGACCCGAAAGATTTGTGGATACACCGTCTTCTTTAACATGGTCTGAACCGGTTAAAAAATAATTCCGGTATTCTTTTCTGCGTTATCGAGAAATGTATCTATATCATTTTCAGCAGTTGCGAGGTGCATAGGATTGTGAAGATATTTGCTTGCCCTAACCATCATTTCATAACGGGTTTTATTTTTTCTGTTACTGCCACAATCACCGGTTCTGTTGGCCTTAATGAGGAAATACTTGAATTGATTATATGAACTTGTCTCCGTTCTTAAGTGAAATAACGCCTTCTGCAGTCAGCTCTTTGGCAAAGGCTTCCTTATTCTGCCTATTCATTATCTTGCCTTCCCACACATACTGAAGAGCAATTTCAGCAAGAGTACGTTCCTTGTTTCCACTTGTTTCGGGGCTGTCAGATTGTGTGGAGGTATCTACTATCATGGATACATTTAAGAGCATGTCTTCCACATAACTGAAAAAAGGATTTATAGTACTAATGCGAATTTACATCAATTTCACGTTTCAGGTTCAGTAAAAATGATAGCAGTTTTTGTTTTTCATAATCTAGGCAATTATTAGTAAATTCAACTTATCCCCGATAGACTCGACTTTAGGTCTGCTGCAATTGGGCTGGCGACATGACACCATTTCCGTGTTTTGAAGCGTCTTCCAAGTGATTGGATTACCTGAAGTCTATCTGAAAGAGATTTCTTGATTCATAATATGTATAACATTAGTGGCTTTACACTACTTTTAATTTGCTGCTGTTGAAGTATGGATGAGTGGTTAGCGCTTGTGCAGTTTCTTCCTTAGTAACCTTTATGTACGTTAAAAACTCTCTTTCCGACTTATGACCTGATATTTTCATTATATCGTTTTTAGCATTAATGCCCCCCGATATAGCAATACCGGTGCATCGATTCTCTGCCGTATGGGTTTTAATAAGTTCATTTTTGGGAACCTTACTTAACACTTTTAGACCACCTCGCACCTCCTCCTTATTGATAATCGTTGTAATGCCGGCTAATGCTCCAAACATCCTTTATTCTGCTGTTCACCTTTTGCTTAAAGGTCTTGGGAAGAGTGAAGTCATATTTTTCGACAAGTAAACCTGCCTTACCCAATTCTTCTCTCATTGGAATTAGCACTTGCTCTCCTGTCTTTTTTTGGATGATATCTATTATACGAGAACCGTTCCCGAGTTCCCTGATGTGATCTTTTGTTCATGCCTTGAGTCAGTCTGAATAGCGCTGAGCAGTATAACAACCGACAAGGAAAATATCCCGTGCAACCTCAAGCTCCGGTTTACCCCTCAGATCGAGTTGCAACATTTTCTTTATTTCTTCTTCGGAGAGATAAATTTCCTGAACAGGAACCTTTATTGATTTGAATTTTTTCCTGTCAGTTTATGCGTTAGCAATGCAAGTCTTGATCTTTTGCTATCTACGATAATTGCCTTAAGGCTTTTCACATGTCGGCCGATGGTATTGGGACTGTAATTCTTTTTATTGAAATAAATTACCATCTTATCATAGACATCTATCGTAATATCATCGAAGTCGAGCTTACGGTTAATTGCCTCCTGAAATTGGTTGAACTGTTCCTTAAAGCCCTTATAATTTCTGAATCGTACCCTGTTTATATCGCTCTGTTCGTCTTTATCTATGATTATCGTAACTGTCTCCCGCTTCAAGCAATCTTCTTTATGCACTCATTTATAAATTCGTTTAAGTTAAATCTGATCTCTATTCACGAGTCAGGCTCTCTTCATTTATTACATACGCCGCTGAAAGTAGCCATTGCTTATTTGCAGGTTTGCCCTGAGCACTCTCTTTTGATTATATCCCTTCGATGCTACATTTTTTGAGCGTCAATAGATTCGCAGTAATTTCAGCTCTATCTTCCAAGGTGAAGCCTTCTGTATTTAAAATCCTTTGCCTAATCGATTGTGTTTCATTGCTCCAATATTTCGGATATATATTATACTTTGTAGGTACTCGTAAATCCAACTTTGAACCGTCCTTTAATCTAAGATAGATAGGGGGAGAACAACCTTTTACAGTGGATCGGACTGAATAAGTTTACTGTTGCCATAGCTGCAAATTATTAGTCTCAAATATACGAAGTTCTTCGAATATGGCCCGCAATTGGCCCATTTATTTTTAATTTCATTTAATCGTGATTGACTAATCATTTATTACTAATTGTCTGCGTAAACGATTATATGGCATGCTTAGCAGGGGGTATAGATTAGGGTAAGGAAAATAGTTTGAGTCCGCCACTGACCTCAACAAATCCTCTTCCTGAGCATAGCGAAGGAAGGGATTTTTATGTTCAGACCGCCGCCCGCCTGCAAGGGCGGAGAGGATGGAAAACAAGAAGCCCGAAGAGCGCTGCAGGCGCTCGGGGGATTTTGTTGCAAAAAGGTCGCGGGACTCTTGCGGACTCATGAAATAATCCGCCTTTTGTTTTCAGACCGCCGCCCGCCTGCAAGGCGGAGGTCAGAACTGAATCTTCATCGAGAGTCCGCCGTACCTGATACGCAGATTCAGGCTTGTAAGATCCTTGAGTGGCAACTGCACAAACGGTTCAAACAGCAAGTGACTGGTCTTGACAAAAGGCAGAGAGTATCCTGCAGAAAAGTTTGCAAGTCCCAGGACGTCAACACGGCTTAAAGGCTCCTGTTCGCTTTCAATCTTTACGGAGCTGGTCTTTGAGTTCGTACGGTATTATGACCTGTAGAGGCGTCTACTGTGGACCTTGTGTAAGTATTGTTATAATTGCCCGACAAATGCTGAGATAAGATATCTTAGTCGCAGTCGATGCCCCTGTCGTAAAAAACAGATTTGACCCTGATCGTTTCCGGAGTGAGAATACAAAATTAACGGGAACCTCCAATGAAAGCACGTCGATACTCGCTTCATAAGAGGTGGTTGTCCCGGACAGTCCATCCAGCTCCGGTGCAGTGTAATCCATTGCAGCACCTCCTCCCGAGATGCTTTCAATACCATCTATTATGTTTTGCCATCGCCAGGCCTGGACGAACGGAGATTCTGCGGGTAAGCTGCTGTTCCACATAAAAACCAATTGAAACACCCTGGGATGCTGATGTCGTATTGTCAATACTGGCCATCATACCAGATAAGCCGGTCAGAATGGTGGTCGCCATCCTCTCCCGCGGGAGATCAAAAAAGTCCTCGGCAGCTTCTTTGGGTTTCAGTTTCAATCCCGTATCAGTAGCATCAGTTAACCTTATTTCAGCGGGATTTTCGGATAGCTTCATCTCCGGAGCCATAGAGTTCTCAGCCAAAAGTGATTCGCCAGCCTTATCTGCTTCAGTTAAATGCGATCCGCCTGCTTCATCGGCTCCGGTTAACTGCGATTTCTCAGCCTTAACGGCTTCAGCCAAGACCGGTCCGGCAGCATCATTGATCTGGCCACCGGGTTTCTCCCTGCCTGTTTGATTGGATTGCCCGACTTTGCTGGTTATTGTCTTAGAAGCCTTACCGGAGCTCGCGATGACCGTGGTTTCCCCGGCTGCTGCTTCAATTACCGGACCGGAGTCAGCAGTGACCGTGGTTTCACCGGCTGCGACTTCAGCAACCGAACCGGTGTCAGCGATGCCCGGGCTTGCTACGGCTGTATCCTCCTTGTTTATTGCATGGTCCGTCAACCCACTCCGGTTTTCCTGCGCCAATTGATTACCGGGCTCATCGGCACTCGTGTGTGTTATCCGGTTTGTCAAAAGTACCACGAGAGTCAGGATTGCAGCAACTGAGGCGACTCTGGCCCAAAGTGGAATGATGAATGGCCGGGTCGGTCTTTTACCATACTTTCTGGTATAGGAGTTCCATCCTTCCTCTGCGAGATGTTCGGCATTGAAGTTGTCAAAGGCCTCCTTTGCCTTCCGGCCGAATTCTTCGTCAAACTGCTTCATGGCCCTTTTTAACTGAGATAATATGCTCCTTACAATAGAGTTCCCGTAGGAAGCCCGCTTTTCGCCCTGGCAAGAGTTTCTTTGATCTGGGGATGAAATGAAGCAGTCACTCCCATCATCCGGCCGATCTCCTCATGCGAATATCCCTCTATTTCGAAGAGGTTGAAGGTTATCTTGTAATGTCCGGGGAGGTGCCTGTACAATGCCAGGATATCGTTTACGGAAAGCTCCGATTCAATTTCCGGATCCCGCTCCGTTTTGGTCATCAATCAGTTGCATAAGGTAGCCATTAAGTTATTGAAGAATTCCCGGATAAGTTATCCTTATAGCCGTGTTTACCAATACTCTCCGTACCAGGGTTTGAACGATCGTGAGTAGTCGTAGTCCGTATAGAATTATTGAGAACTTTCATATAGCTGTCATTAACTATTTCCATGGCCTCACTTTCATCACGGGTATACCTGATGCAGATCGACATCGCAAAGGAGAAATAGCGCTTGTAGAGAATCTCCTGTGAGCGTCTGTCGCCACCGGCACATCCTTTAACAAGATCCGAATCAGAGTATTCATGACCATCTTTGGTTACTTTACCCATTATACCGCCAGGAGTCAAGTTTTCCCGAAATAACTCAATTCGAACGATATTATGGTTGCTGCATTCATAATTTCTTTCACATAAAGACAAAGGCCAATGAAACTTCGAGCCTGTTGAAATGGGTGATTGTTTTGTATCTGAGCTTCCACCCGACCAACAGAGATCCTGGTTATGTAATTCCCTGGTACCTGTATCCGATACTCAAGATCCTATTGCAGTCTCTCTTCAGGGGAACATGGAGATGCCTGCCTGTTCTACATAAATCCGCCTTCAGATTTACTGTCTGTTGAAGCATATTCCGGATATGTGACAGCCTGATCGGAAGTTGCAAAGCCGTATCCCGTTTTAATCCAGGCATAGGGTGATAAACCCGAGTTCAGTGGGGTGTATCTCAGATCTGCATACAGAGGTACAAGAACCACTCCCCCAGCTCCTCCATTCCCGAGCCTATTCCAATCGCAATACCCTTCCTGAACTGGTAGCCGTTTGAAAGATGGAAGCTGAGACTGCTCTGGTTGCCGCTTTCGTCTTTCCCTGAAAGGATGCCGGACGAGAACCTTACGTAATAACCAGATGTTTTCAGACTCTTTTTTAGAGGATACTTCAACGCCTCAACCGACGATACCTGGGACTTGCCGATCCGGATTACCTGGGGGGTTGTAACCTTAATATCCAGGTAGCCGGCAGTATCGCCAACAATGGTTCCCGAAATCCGGGAACCATCACTGAGCACAACAGTATGTTTGCGCTGCTGACCTGTTGCAGAGTGTAATCCTTGCCAGAACACAAACCGCAACCGCAATAATCCTTATCATAAATCTATTCTTCTGTAATGGCTATATGGCTTATCTGGATTATATGTTCAGGGTCGCTGTAATCATATTGATAAATACCCCCCTTACCTACGAGCATCAGAATGCCATCCATCGGGATTACGTCGTAAGTGTCAAAATCGGGGTAGTGCGCGATCTGGCTGGTTATGATGGCCAGGGGGTTGGATTTGTCGTATATTTTCAGACCGGCTGTTCCGTCGCAGACGAACAGCAGGTTGCCATCGGTTCCCAGTCCGTGCGGATTGAACATCGGGTACGATTTTACCAGGTAATGGGTTCATTGATAACCGAGATATCGATGACCTCCAGGAGGTTCTTTCCGTTGTTGCACGTTGCCTGATGGAGTGAACAAATAACTGTTCGTCCACTACAACCGGGTCACATGCCGTTATATGGTCGTATGACGGAGCTCTGGCCTCTGCTTGTTGGTACCGACCAGGTCGGAAAATCAGCATCCCGGTGGGTGGTTCCTATACGAAAAGCCTGTTTTCGAGGCGGAAAAGGGTCTCCATGTTACGGGGTATATCGATACTGTCGACAACCGCCATAGCTGTTGGCTGTGCTCATGACCGTTTTGAGCCTCCAGGGGTGAAAACTGGCGATCAGGTATAGGTAATTTCCGTTAAGCATGAAACGGGCCATGGAGCCTCCTGTGCCACCACCGCCGGTCCACTTGCCGCCTGCTTCAGCACTGATCGACAAAGTCCATATGCTCCCACGGAACAGCTTTCTCCTGGTTGTATTCTTCATCTTCAGTAATCTTCTTCACCTCCCAGCCGATATTACGCCCTTCGTTCACCCACGTTGGCATACGGGTACCAAAGTTCCCCTTCCCGGAACGATCTCCGGGAACATCGACGCGGTCAATCTTAATGGGAATCTCTACGTCTGTTATGTCAATAGCCAGCAGGTCAATATAGCTGTCGGCGAACAGGACATTGCCGCTTATTGCCATATCGACGTTGCCGATTATCTCGT
>JAXHLF010000018.1:0-84491 GCA_034522515.1 Bacteroidales bacterium
TTACGTATTGCTTGCCGGCAATAATGTTTATCTCAGGGGTTTCGGCAGCTTCATCGTGAAAAAGCGCGCAAAGAAAACAGCCAGGAACATGTCTAAGAATTTCACTATCATCATTCCTGCACATAACATCCCGGCATTCAAACCGGCAAAGACCTTTATCACCAAATTTAAATCTTCACGTTAAGAAGTAATAGTATGCCAAGCGGGAAAAAGAGAAAGAGGCATAAAATGGCTACCCACAAACGTAAGAAGCGTTTGCGGAAAGACAGGCATAAGAAGAAGAAATAGCATATAATGCATAATTCTGAAAAAAAAACAACTCCCGAAAGTTCCATTGATCTTTAGGTTAGTTGCATTTTGAAAAGGACTATAAGCGAATTAACAAATTCCGGAATGTGAGTAAGGATTTAATAATCAGCGTAAGCGATTCTGAGATATCCATAGCACTTCTTGAGGACAAGCAACTTGTCGAGTTAAATAAGGAAAAGCGGAATGTAAAATTCTCTGTCGGCGACATTTACCTTGGAAAGGTAAAAAAGATAATGCCGGGACTGAATGCAGCGTTTATCAATGTAGGTTTCGAAAAGGATGCTCGTTTTCTGCACTATCCTAGATCTGGGAGCCCAGTTCAGGACCCTTCACCGTTATTATGTCCTGGCAACGCAGGGCAAGCAAAAAAAGGCCGCCGGTGTCAAAGTTCAAACCTGAACCTGACATCGATAAAGAGGGTAAAATAGGCGATGTCCTGACTTCAGGACAGACGGTCATAGTGCAGATAACCGAAGGAACCCATTTCTACCAAGGGACCGCGGCTGGCATCGGAAGAAAGCATCGGGCAGGGCGAAACCTGGCGCTGATGCCTTTCGCAGAATAAGGCCTCCGTCTCATCGAAGATTGAGAACCCCGATGAACGCAACCGCCTCAAACTACTCATACAGAGCATAAAGCCCAAAAACTACGGTGTCATTGTACGCACCGTCGCCGAAGGGAAGAAAGTTGCAGCCCTCGATGCAGAGCTCAAGGAGCTATTAAACCGTTGGGAGACAGCGTTCGTATTCTGTCCGCAACATCAAGCAGCCCAGGCTGCTGTTGGGTGAGATGAACCGTACAACAACAATCCTCAGGGATATTCTCAGTACCGACTTCAGCAGCATCATCGTTGATGATGAGATGATAGCCGGCGAAGTAAGAAGCTATATCAGGGAGATAGCCCCTGAGAAGGAGAAAGACAGCCTAAGGTTTACAAGGAGCAATATCCGATCTTTGACCACTATGGCGTCAGCAGGCAGATCAGGGGGCTCTTCTGCCGCACCATATCATTCAAGGGCGGCTCTTACCTTATCATTGAGCACACTGAAGCACTGCACGTGGTTGACGTCAACAGCGGCAACAGATCAAATTCAGGCTCTGACCAGGAGTCCAATGCCCTCTCCGTAAACATCAGAGGCTGCAAGAGAGATTGCCAGACAACTGCGTCTGAGAGATATGGGCGGGATCATCGTGGTAGACTTCATTGACATGCAGGCCAATGAGAACCGTCAGGCTCTCTTCGACAGGATGAAGGAGCTGATGAGCGATGATATGCCAGACATAACATATTACCCCTGAGTAAATTCGGACTGATGCAGATAACGCGTCAGCGGGTAAGGCCGGAGATGACCATCATCACTGACGAAAAATGTCCTGTCTGCAGGGGAGAGGGGAAGACGGCATCAACCATTCTCCTCACTGATGAGATGGAACGGACACGACATCCATCATTGAGAAGGTGAAGACCCGGAAGTTTATCCTCCGCACTGATCCTCTGGTGGCCGCCTACTCAGGAGGACTGTTCTCCATGATAGGTAAGATCAACAAGAAGCACGGGGTGAGCAGAAGGCGTGGCAGGCCATCGAGTCATATCATTTCCTGGAGTACGGGTTCTTTGACCGTGACGGGAATGAGATAGACCTGTCATAAAATGAAAGAGGGTGTCCCCAAAAGACCCCCTCTTCTGTTTTATGAGGCGCCGCATGGCGCCTTTTTCTTTTTAACCTTCCGGTTGCAGCACTGATGGTGATTTTGCACAATCCCCATCTCTCCGCGTCGCCTCAATTCTGATGTCCGAACGGGTCAGATCCGCTGCCAACCACTGCTTTGGTCAGGTATATCTTGTTCTGTGCGCTTATCTCGGTGCGTTCAGGCTCCGGCCTGATACCCGGAAGGGATACAAAAGCATTCGTATGCCTGATTTCAAGGTTGTAGCCGGCTCGCTCATCCATCGTCAGGTCAATGTCAGCATAGGCGGCGTGCATATTGATCAGGATCCCCGTCATATTCGAAGGACATATCGCCTGTATTGATGGAGAGGTTGAATTGATTTTGTCAGTTGTCTGCAATGGATGTCGGCTGAAGAAAATGTGCCATGTCTCACCAGCGGGATCGTGAAATTGAGGTTATCGCGCTTGGAGTCGAGGTCAATTTATCCGCATTGGTCAATCCACGCCTTGGATGAGGTTGATGCCAGGCTCACTTGTTCTTTGCCCGCAATTCGCTGAATGAAGGGTTATTTTTCCTGAGTCTATGCTTCTTGATATTCGCCTTGCAGAAGGTGAGCTCCAGCAGCCGGGCGTCCCTGACTGCCGCAGCATCAAGGGTGCCGTTTGACAGCCTGAGAGTCAGCTCCGCGTTTCATCGCCAATATATACGTCGCCGTAGTGTTTGTCAGCCTCAGCTCCGTTTGAGGCGGACACTCAATGAGAATAGCTGATCTTTAGCCGGGAATCAAAATTAATGAGGTTTTTTGTGAGACCCTTCAGGCTTTCGAACAGAGGGGTTATGCCGTTTGTAAAAGTGGTCTGGGCCCTGACTGTCGATACATCCCTCATCGTGAGACTGACCTCAATGTCTACATCATCGCATCAAGCTTCTCACCCGTGTTCGATGAGGCCGTCACGTCAACCCTTACGGTTATCGAATCAACCCCTCGATCGCTGATATGTCACCGTATTTGTTGTTCACCTTGAGGATCTGCATCGCTGCCGGCCCTGAAAGATTTCCTGAGGATCTTGCTGTTAGAGATCGTCTGACCGGCAAGGGTCAGGCTCACCAAGCAGGGTCAGTGCAATAAGAGAGACCGATAATTCATTTCCTGTTGTTTTATCCGTTCCTTCTTCATTCTTCCTCATTATCCAAAGCATATCCTGCATCAGTTCGATGCGGAGCCTGTAATTGGTTATCAGGGCTCTTCAGAATCTCCTGGCTGGCGATGTTGTCATGGAGGTCCCTGATGATCTGAGCCGAGAGACTGTCAAGCTCTTCCATG
Organism: Bacteroidales bacterium; assembly: GCA_034522515.1. Classification (GTDB taxonomy): domain Bacteria; phylum Bacteroidota; class Bacteroidia; order Bacteroidales; family VadinHA17; genus SR-FBR-E99. The sequence continues at coordinate 3,305 of JAXHLF010000018.1, forward strand.
CCTATGCTCAGTTCACTGCTGATATCCGGGTTGGCTGTCAGCAGCGGCTCCGCCTCCTCATAGAACATATTCGATCTGGCTGTCATAGTAATAATGAGTCTCCTGCACCGCTGTCACCCTGGGATCGTTCAGCCCCTCCCGGTTACGTAGTCCGCTGAAAATGGCTATCAGACCGGCGGCGGGATTATTATGTGGTGAACAGCTCTGCGGAGTCATATGCCCGGATGCCCCCCACTGTCCGGGTGTCCCCTACCGGAAGAACCAGTCATGACCCGTAATCGCCCGGGGAGGTGACTTCCCCGTCCCCGTAGTTGTTTCTTGATCTTATTCACAGTCCGGGACCCCCGGGATTACTATGTCCAGCTCCTCCTGTGATTTCTTATATGTCTTTCAAGCTCATCCATCGTTGCGCATTGATATTAATATTTTCTTCAGTTTCTCCTTTGCCCTCAGATACTGCGTTTTGGAGGTCGACTCCGAGATTCCCAGTATCTGTGAAATCTCTGTATGGTCATATCCTTCGAGCAGGTAAAGGCTGAACACCACGCGGTATCCGTCGGGGAGCCTCTCCACCGCCCTGGCAATCACCGCAGGGTCTGGCCAGGTCACCTCCCGGGGCTCGTCCTCCTGCATCTCATGCCGGCTGTAGTCTTCTATGTAAACCAGTTCTGCCTCCCTCTTGCGGAGCCGGCTGATGCACCGGTTGATCACTATCGATTTAAGCCATGCTCCGAAGGTGGAATCCGTCCTGTATGACCCGATATTCCTGAAACAGTCGGAGAAGGCTTCCTGAAGCATGTCTTCAGCCTCCTCCCTGTTGCCTGTTAGGGCTGTATGCTGTGTCCACATCGCTTTCGAATAGAGCTCATACAGCCTGAACTGGGCTCTCGGCTTCCACCTGCGGCACTCCATTTATGAATTATCATGTATGTGCAAATCCGGTGTCGACAATTTTCAGGCTGTTACGTACAAATGACGCAACTAATTTACTCAAGTTGCACGGACATCGTGATCATATTCAAATCATCCGATCTCATCATGTTAAAAATTGATTCATGTAACACGATAGTGTTCAGTTATCCCTGATTTTCATCTATTGTGTATCTGTTTCTGAAAACATACAGTTTCTACTGCAAAAGTTACTTTTGTGATTTTATTTTATTATATTTACGTGAAGTTAGTGACTGAGCAGGTTTCAAATGACCTTTTGAATGGGCGCCGAAGCTTTAAAATGCTTTTTACTGTCCAAAAGCAATTTTTCCATTCTTTTCATGGTTGCCGCTTTTTTAAGGCGGGCTTTTTTGTACCCGTTTGCTGCCTGGTTTATTTAACCTTTTTTATGTTTTCCCCGGCCCAGCACGATGACAACCAGTTTTGCGATATGCTTATCTTAGCGCAGTCAACAAAACCGGTTATTATACAATAAAGATATTTTCTGATCATCCTTTCCTTCGTTGCGGCGGCCTGCACAACAAGCGAGGACAAGATCAGCCGAAAGGCTGACAAGCTTCACAGTACCATGCCGTCCGTCGATACTCATTGTGATACTCCCATGCGCATGTCCAGAGGCGGTTTTGATCTGGGAGTCCGCAATGAAAGGGGTTGCGTTGACTTCCCCAGGATGATTGAAGGGGGACTTGATGCGGAGTTCTTCGCCATCTTTCTCGGCCAGGGACCGAGGAATCCGGAGGCCGTTCGAGGTTGCTCACCGTCAAACCCTTGCCACTTTTGATTCAATAGATGCAAATGTCAATCGTAACTCATCCATGGCAGGCATAGCTCTCACCCTGATGATGCCTACAGGCATAAGGCGGAAGGCAAGGTCTCTGTGTTCATTGGCATTGAGAATGGTTATCCGGTCGGAACCGATATCTCGAAGGTAAAACAGTATTATGATCTTGGCGCTCGCTATATCACGCTTTGCCATTCATTCAACAACGACATATGCGATTCGTCCACCGATAAATCCGGGCCCGAACATAACGGTCTCTCAGCCTTTGGCGAAGAGGTGGTTAGGGAGATGAACAGGGTTGGGATGATGGTTGACGTGTCACATATTTCAGACGAGTCTTTCTATGATGTGCTGAAGGTCTCCAAAGCCCCGGTGATCGCCTCCCATTCATCATGCAGGGCCCTCTGCGAGAGTCCGCGCAACCTGAATGACGAGATGCTGCAGGCCCTGAAGAGGAATGGCGGAGTGATACAGATATGTATCCTCAGCGATTATCTCAAGCAGCCTGAGCCCAACCCTGAGTATGATGCCAAAGTCAGCGAACTGCGTGAGAAGTGGAAAGCCATGGAGCGTGAAATGACAGATGAACAGAAGGAGCAGCTCTGGAGCGAGTACTCAGCACTGAAGAGACAGTATGTAAAGCTTGCTACTGTGGCTGATGCCGTTAACCATATCCAGCATGTGGTTGACATAATCGGGATCGATTATGTGGGCATTGGATCAGACTTCGACGGCGGTGGCGGAGAATAGAAGGCTGTACGGATGTATCGATGATGAAGAATATCACCATTGAGCTCTCAGACGTGGCTACAGCCGTGATGAGATAACCAAGATACTGGGGCGGCAACTTCATGCGCGTTATGCGCGAGGTACAGGCAGGCTGGCAAGGCAATAGGCAATAGGCAATAGAGGGGCGAGCGGAGTAATGACCCTGTGGGTCATTACCGTGAGCAGCCAGATTGCAGGGTAGGCATTAGAGAATAGAGGTTAAATCGCCAACTGCTGACTGCTGCTACCTGAATTTGGTTTTACCCTTGAAAACCTGAGCGACTTTATCATCCAGGAGGGAAGCGGTTTGTTCGGGTCACGCTTGCGCAGGTCGAGATACCATCCCAGTTTCTTGATTATAGGTACCTTATGGGTCTCTACAAACTCTATCAGAGTGCCGTCAGGGTCTTCGATATAGGCAAAGTGGCCTGCTGCCTCACCCATGTCGAAGCTGTGGCCCTCATGACTCTGCTGGCTGTCGACGGTGAACGGGAACCCGGTTTCGCCGCAGTACCTGCGCAGGTTATCCATGCCACTGATGTCATAGCAGAGATGTATGAAGCCCGGGTCACCCCACAGTCTCCCTTCAAAAATCCTGGTTACTTCCCTCTCTTTTGCCTGGATGAGCTCCATCACGCTCTGGCCGTAGATGGGATTGAACCCGCCGTGGAAGGGCCTCGTGGGAGCAAGAAGTACCCGCCTGAAGAGGCCGTTGCCACCCGGCAGAGGTGCCAGATCATCAAAATGGCCTGTGACATCATAGACAACCCGGTCGTAACCAAGGATATCCGAATAGAGCTTCATGGCCCGTTCAATGTCAGTGACGCATATTATTGCGCCGTATGACCCTCCTGATACCTTCCTGAGGTTCATGAACCAGTCAGTGGCTTCCACTATATGAAAGATATTTCCGAACGGGTCCCTGACAAAGAAGCTCTTTTTCCCTGAGGGGTCTGCTGACGGCCTGCCCAGCACCTCCACCCCGGTATCGGTCCAGTACTGCCATGCTCTTTCCACATCCTTGACCTTCATCTTACAGGCGTAAATGCCCAGGTCGCCCAGGGTTGTCTCGCGGTTCCGGTATTCAGGCTCTTTCCCCTTGTGCTGCCATACCTCGAACCCGCCTCCGCTCTGCAGGTTCATCGCCAGCACGGCGTGCCTGCTGCGCGTTTCACCTCCGGTATAGGGAAGCATGAGCCTCGCCTCAGCCTCATCCTCAAAGATACGGCAGTCCATCCCGAAAGCCCTTATATACCAGTCCCATGCTTCGCTGAGATCATGCACCCCGACCCCCATCTGCTGTATTCCGCTTACTGTGTATCCCTTGAACTTCATCTCCCGCTTACATTGGTTCAATTTTCCCTGCTATCCTGAAGAACAGCCCGGGCAAGTATTTTCTTATCTTAAGCATCAACAGCTCACTGCTGCCGACCAGTATCTCCCTTTTGTTCCTTCTCAGTCCCCTTATGATCTGTTCTGCCGCCTTTCCGGGTGTCACCCCGCCAGCCTGTCCCTCGTCCATCTTTCCGTGCTCATCACCTGTGGCTGTCAGGGCATGGAGTGAGATCAGGGTCTGAACCCTCCCGGGGATGAGCACTGACACCCTGATGTTGTCTTTCCCGTGTTCCAGCAAGAGGGTCTCAAAGAAACCGTGAAGGGCCTGTTTTGATGCGGAGTATGCTGAACGAAGCGGAAAACCAAACCGTCCTGAGATCGAGCTTGTGGCCGCAATGTGTCCGCCGCCGCCGGCGATCATGTGCGGCAACACCGCCTTGGTGAGCGCGATAGTGCCGAAGTAGTTGATCTCCATGATCTTCCGGTCGAGCCACAGGGGTGTCTCCTTTATAAGCGCTCTCTGGCTTCTGCCCCCAATGTTTAGAAGCATGTCAACCCTTCCCTCTTTTTTAACCACATCAGAAACGAGTTCATCAATGCCTGCCGTCTCGCTCAGGTCAAAGGCGACGGCGGTGACGCTGCCCTTCATTCCGGAACACGATTCTGCCACCCTTGCCAGTCCGGAAGCGTCATTTGATGATGCAATCACCCGGCTCCCTCCCTCGGCGAAGGCCTTCACCAGCGCTTCGCCAATGCCTGATGAGGCTCCGGTGATCCAGACTACCTTTCCCGTGAAGATATCCTTCATGGTCAGAGTGCCGTTACGCGTTTGAGGAGCCGGTTGTAGGTGTCACGAAGTCTTGTGAAGTCCGGGTTGCTGACCCGGTTCAGGTTCCATATCCTGAAACCTCCGACAGTCCTGCTAAGGAGAAGGAACCAGTTCCAGGCAAGGATACCGGCTACAGGTACCATCAGGAAGGCAAATATGGCAACCCACCATGGCTTGATGAAGATGAGTGCGAGGATCAGGTAAAGAGGCCCGAAGATAAAGCTGAGCCCCAGGAAGAACCCATACCTGGCTGTGCTGATGAAGGCCGGGTCTTTTGATTTCATTGACTGCAGATAGGAGACCCGGTAGGTGAGTATGTTAAGACCGGCACCCAGCAGGAACACAGGCAGAGTGAGGAGCAGGAACACCGATGAGAGCATCAGCCAGCCTATGGGATGCCTCTTTTTCCTCAGGTGCCTGTAGGTTAGCCGCAGCCTCGTGGCCAGATCCCTTACGGTCAGGGCGTCGCTGCAAATCTCACCGTATGTCTCAGGGTTGGAGGCATGCAGTTCATTGATCTTGGTTACCAGCCTCTGGTCACGGAAGAGCTTCGGATACCTGATGCTGTCACTGTATTTCTCATTGACGATGCTCCTCAGCTCATTGACAGCCTCATAATCCTGTTCCTCATCGATGTGCACCATGACCTTCTTCATCTCTGCCGAGAGCCTGTCACGCAGTTCCAGTATGGCCCTGTTGGGATTCTCTTTGAATGAGTCATAATACTCTGAAACATTTATGGGATGGCCGTAGACCACGGTGAGTACCTGCCTGAACCTCCAGTAATGTGAGTATTCCAGTCCGACCGGTACGATGTTTATCTCTTTGCTGAAGCCTGATGCCTCGGCTGTCTGGAAGGCAATACGGCAGATACCCTTTTTCAGTTGCCTCAGTTTCCTGTAGCTGGCGTGGTTGCCTTCGGGAAGTATCACTACTCCGTTGCGGTGTTCCATGACCCTGAGCGTGTCACGGAAGGTGTCATCGTTCTGTTTCAGGTTCTCAAAGCCGTCCCTGATCCTGTATACCGGCAACATCTTGAACGTGTAGAGAATCCGTGCAACGAACTTGTTTTTGAAGATGTCTGCCCTTGCCAGGAAAATCAGCTGGCGCTCGAGGGTGCCGATGACAGCCATTGCATCCATGAGCGCATTCTGGTGATTGGGCGCAAATATGGTTGGAACCGAAAAGTCGATATTGTTCTTTCCGTAGGCCAGAACCTTACGGTAATAGATATAATTGTGCCAGAAATCAACATATTTCTTTAGAAGCTGATAAAAAAGATCATACTTCTCAATATTCGTTCTTTACCCATTCCGCAACCAGGTTTACCTTCTGAATCTTTAATATGAAAGCAACAGGGCTTTCCGCATGACCAAGTTAGAAAAAGTTCGACCCTCAAAATCAAATTTGCGGATTCTTAGCGACGGATGATCGATTTTTAGGTATTTATACCACCATCTTTTTTGACAGTCAGGCAAATTACCCGGTGAAATCGTCCAGGTCCCTGCGCTCTCTCTTGGTGGGGCGACCGGTTCCCCGCGGTCTGTATCCGGATACCGTCCTGGCGGCAGTGATCTTGTTAAGTCTCCTCCTCAGGGGTCAGGTCGCTGATGTAATCGGCCACCAGTTCTGCCGCCTACCCTGCTATCAGGTAAGGCTGTCACCAGGTAGGTGTATATCGCCGGTGGTTTTCTGACGAGGATGGTATCCGTTCCAGGGTAGACCATATGTGCTGCCTTGACCGGATGACCTTCCACCGGTGACTCTTCCCCGTCCGGCACTCCTCGGTGGCTGCGCTGCGTGATTTGAAGATCTTGACGCTCCAGAGGAACTTATCTACCCTCTCTCCCTGCTGAGTCGTCATCACTGAGTTTTTTCCCGGCTTTGTTGTATGCCGTCATTGTAAGCTCGCAGCCGGCAGTCACGAATGACATTACCATCTCCACTGCCAGGGGAAGCCGGGGCGTGAGCAGGCCTAGCTCATCGGCCGTCCACTCGCCAAGGACATAATTTACCTGTCCTCCCCGCGGATAGTTGTTTCCGATCCCGATGCGAAGACGGGCATACTCATCCGTTCCCAGTGCCTCGCTGATGCTCAGGAGGCCGTTGTGTCCACCGGGCCCTCCCTTTGACCTCAGCCTGATGCTTGCGGTAGGGATTGCCAGATCGTCGGTTATCACCAGGAGGTTCTCAGCGGGTATATTCTCCTTCTGCAGCCAGTAACGGACGGCATTGCCGCTCCTGTTCATCAGTGTGGAAGGCTTGAGAAGGATCAGCCGGGCGTTCTTGTGGCGCATCTCTGCCACAAAACCGTAACGGCGGTCCGTAAAAGAGATACCGGATGCTGCGGCAGCAGCATCCAGTACCATGAACCCGACATTATGCCGTGTGTTTTTATACTCCTCGCCTATGTTGCCCAGACCGGCGATAAGGTATTTCATCTTTTTCCTGTGGACAGCTTATGCCTTACTCTTCAGCAGGAGCTTCAGCTTCAGGTGCCTCGGCGGCAGGTACAGCAGCAGCCTCCTCATCCTTGATGGAGACCCTCGATACTTCGACCGACACGATCATTGCACGCTTGTTGTCAATGACCTCAAGCTTGTCGTAGGAGAGATCCCCGATCTTTACAGACTGGCCGATCTCAATGTTTGTGATATCAATTTCAAGATGCTCGGGCAGGTACCTTCACGCAGACCCTTGACCTTACAGTGTTCTGCGTTTGACCTTGAGTTTTCCGCCGGCTTTCACACCGGAGGATTCTCCCGTGATCTTTAGCGGGATGTCAATTGTAACAGGCTTGTCGTCAGATACCTGCATAAAATCTATATGCTGGAGCTGATCACTCACCGGATGGAACTGAAGGTCCTTCATGACGGCGTTATAGTTCTTTCCGTCAACTACGAGGTTAACAAGAAATACTTCAGGGGTGTAAACCAGTCCGCGAAAAACGTTTTGATGTGCATAAAAATGCAGATTCTCCTTCTCCCTGTACATGACACAAGGCACATTGCCCTCTGCCCGCAGGGTGTTGGAACTCTTTTTGCCGAACTGATCGCGTGAGACGGCTTTGATCTCAATAGTCTTCATTAGTCTTTAATTTGTTGTGTTACTCAAGGTTACTTGCCCGGCAACCTCCCATCACACGTTTGACATTTTCAAAAAAAATTGGCCTGCAAATGTAGCAAAAAAAGTTAAAAAACAAAACCGGTGCTGATTGAGCTGTTGGTATAGACCGCTTTTATTGCCTCGGCGAAGATCTCGCTTACTGAAAGTATCTTGATTTTTGGCGAATGTCTTGTCAGTGGTATGCTGTCTGTGACTACCAGCTCTTCAACCGGTGACCGGTCAATTTTGTCAACGGCATCACCTGAGAGTACGGGGTGTGTCGCCACTGCCCTGACGCTCAGTGCGCCCCGGTCTTTCATCACAGTGGCGGCAAAGGAAAGGGTGCCGGCAGTGTCCACCAGGTCGTCAATGATAACCACATGACGCCCATCCACCTCACCTATCACCGAGATCTCCTCAACAATATTCGGTTTTTTTCTCAGCTTGTAGCAGAGCACCATCTCACTCTGCAGATACCTCGCGTAGGCATTGGCCCTCTTCGAGCCTCCCATGTCGGGAGCCGAGACTGTCAGGTTGGGCAGGTTGAGGTTCCTGATGTAGGGAGCAAAGAGAGCCGAGCCGAAGAGGTGGTCAACGGGAACATCGAAAAATCCCTGTATCTGGTCTGCATGAAGATCAATGGTAATGATGCGGTCAACACCTGCCTTGGTGAGCAGGTCGGCAGTCAGCTTTGCGCCGAGAGACACCCGCGGTCTGTCCTTGCGGTCCTGCCTTGCGTATCCGTAATAGGGAATGACAGCATTGACCTTGTATGCCGACGCCCTCTTGGCAGCATCTATCATCAGAAGGAGCTCCATCAGGTTCTCAGCCGGAGGGTTGGTTGACTGTATTATGAAGACATGGCAACCCCTGACCGACTCATCAAAACAGGGTTGGAACTCACCGTCACTGAAGCTCAGGAGAGAGCTTTTCCCAAGCGCTATGCCGAGATGGTCTGCTATCTTTTCCGCTATGCTAAGCGATGAGGTGCATGAAAAGATTTTAAAAGGAGCTCTGCCGATCATATGAGGAGTGTTAGGGTATTTTTCACTGAACGATGCCGCTAATTTAATATTAATGGCTTTATCATTTTTCTCTTTTGAAAAATATCATGTTCCCGCTGATGTAATCCAGCAGTTCCTCCCTTCCGGTACCCTTCGCAGCTGAGGTGGCAAAGGCAGGAGGGAGGCTCTCCCAGCTGCCAAGCATGGCCCTGTCATGAAGAGTCATGTTCTTTTCTGCCTCCGCCGCGGAGACCTTATCCGTTTTGGTAAAGACCCTGGCAAAAGGGACGCCTTTCAGCGCCAGCCTCTCCATGAAGGCCAGGTCAGAGGCCATCGGTTCATGCCGGGCATCGACCAGCACAAACAGTGATATAAGACTTTCACGTTTGGTGACGTAGGTGTTGAACAGCCTGTCCCATTCAGCCCTTAGCTTCTGCGACCGGCGGGCATAACCGTACCCGGGAAGGTCAACGAGGTACCAGCCCTCATTGATCAGAAAATGGTTGATGGTCTGTGTCTTTCCCGGACTCCCGGATATCTTGGCGAGGCCTTTTCTGGCAACAAGCATGTTCAGCAGTGACGACTTCCCGACATTGGACCGGCCTATGAAGGCATATTCAGGCAGGACAGGCGGGGGCAGCTGACTGAACTTCGCACTGCTGGTGATGAAAGTTGCTGACCTGATGATCATCACCCGGCTAATTAAGATCCTTATAAGGTAAAGGTATTGCCAGGCGGTAGTAAAGCCGGTTACCGTACCCGGTCAGGTATGACGCCACCACTACAACCGAGTCGGCCTTGTGACCCGGAGTCTTCAGCAGGTCGAGGTAACCGGTGGTGGCTGTCTGCAGCAGCGGTTTCAGGGAGTCCATATCCACCATCCCGTTGACCAGGTCTCCCCTGAAATACTTCACATTCTCAGACAGATCGGTCATCTCGATAAAGAGCTTGTACATGCCTCTCTCCTCATACCGGTCGTTGTTCCTGTATATTATCCCAGGGTAGTCAGTCACCTTCTCCCCGCTCATGTTGTACTCTTCGAGTCCGGGCAGGCGTTTGCCGTCGACATAATCAAGCTTTGCCTTCACCCGGCCACTCTTGTAATACTGTATCTGTGATCCGTGGATCGTGTCATTGACATAGGGAGTGACCCTGAAGAGCTTGCTGTCAGGATAGTACCATCTTGCCACGCCGTTCTTCTTCCCGTCAGCATAGACTATCTCCTGTTCAATCACCCCTCCCTTATAGAAGGTGCGGGTCATACCTGACCTGACGCCGTTTTTGTACTCCTCCTCCTTTACCTTGACATCATTCCTGATGTAGTTCCTTGTTCCGGTGTAACCCGTATCAGGTACATGCCCGGCTTTCCTTCTTCCTTCCCCCGGTTATCACCCGTTCCGCCTCCGCATGAGGCGGCGAGGAGCATTATCAGTGTTACTGTGATGGCTGTTAGCTTCTGCATCTTAATTTCTTTTTTGTGGTATAAATACTTCAAGGAGCGTCGACGTTCCCTGCGGAATAAGCGTCACGCTGTCGGCTGCGGCAGGAACGAGCAGGGTCTCACCCGCCTTCAGCACCTCGCTGTGTCCGAAACATTCTATCACAGCCATGTTCTCCGTACATATATAAATTATGAATGAGTCGGTGAGACTGTAATCCTTTATGACCGGACTGTCGATCTGCAGCAGGCTGGTCCTGAAATACGGACATTCGGCAAGCATCACGGGCTGGTTTACCTGCGGTGCCTTTTTTATAAGGTTGCTGCTGGCAAGGTTGAAGTTGATGGCATCAAGGGCCAGCGCCGTATGCATCTCGCGCGGTGTGCCCGAAGGGTCAACACGGTCCCAGTCATATATCCTGTAGGTGACATCAGAGGTCTGCTGTATCTCGGCAAGCACCACACCGGCGCCAATGGCATGCACCATGCCGGCCGGAATGAAGAATACGTCGCCACGGGCTACAGGCGTAACATTGATCAGGTCTGCCAGCCTCTTCCCGGTGAGGTGCTCAAGATACTCCTCCTTGGTGGTCTTCTTGCGGAATCCCGTATAGATGACTGCTCCGGGGGCAGCGTCAATCACATACCACATCTCGGTCTTGCCCCAGGCGTGATGCCTCTCCGAAGAGAGCCTGTCATCAGGGTGCACCTGTATCGACAGCTTGTCATGTGCATCAATTATCTTGATCAGCAACGGGAACTCATTCCCGTACTTTTCAAAGACGGTCTCCCCCACGATGTCGCCCATAAATATCTCGGTCAACTCCTCCAGGGTGTTCCCCCGGAGAAAGCCGTTTGCCACCACGGAGCTCGCTCCCGGCATACCGCTGATCTCCCAGCTCTCGCCAATAACTGCCCCGGGCTTTGCTTTCTTGCCGTAACGCTCCCTCAGGGCACTGCCTCCCCACAGTGTCTCCTTGAGAACAGGTTTGAACCGTATGGGGTAAAGTGAACTCATGATCAGATAATATAATCAATAACAAGTTTAGCTTTTTTTACAGCCGCGGCACCTGAGACAGCATCGCGGTGAGGCTCGCTGTTCTGATACCGCCTCAGGTCTTCAAGAGAGGCAAAGGTGGCATCGATGACAAAGTCGCCCGCGTGATCGGCTTCAGAGGATGCTTGTGCCTGTCCGTATTCATGATAATACATTCAGCCTGTTGCCTACCGGACCGAAGACCTCCTTGAGCTTTCTGACCGATTTCTCTTTCTCCTCCGGCGTATATGGCTGGGTGAGCTTAAAGATCACAATATGTTTTACCATAGAGATATTTTGCTACTTTTGATACAAAAATAATCATTTTATGCTTACTGTCGGGATTGCCGGAGGAACAGGTTCGGGAAAGACAACGGTTGTACGAAAGCTTATCGAAATGCTCCCTCCGGGGGAGGTGGTGATACTGCCCCAGGACAGCTATTATAAGGATAACAGCCAGATCTCAATAGAAGAACGGCAAAAGATAAACTTTGACCACCCTGATTCGGTTGAGTGGCCCTTGCTCATGGCTCATCTGGCGGAGCTGAAGGCGGGGCGCCCCATTAAGATGCCGATCTACTCCTATCTGACCTGTCTCAGGTCACATGAGACCATTGCCATCAACCCCGCAAAGGTGGTGGTTGTAGAGGGTATCCTGGTGCTTGTTGACCCGGGACTGCGGTCGATGCTTGACATAAAGGTCTTTGTGGATGCTGATGCCGATGACCGGCTCGGCAGGGTGATACAGCGTGACATCATCGAGCGCGGACGTTCGGTGCTCGCGGTGCTGGAGCGCTATAACATGACAGTCAAGCCGTCACACCTGCAGTTTATCGAACCCTCAAAGAGATATGCCGATATCATCATCCCCGGGGGTGGGGAGAACCTTGTCGGTATCGAAGTGCTCCGAACAATAGTGGAGAAGCACCTTCGGTAAGGAGGTTGCAACTGCTGACGGCTTTATGTTTAAGTCCGCGTATAAGCCGGCATCTAAGCCGGCATCTCAGCTGGCATCTCAGCTGCGCCTCAGTTCGCGAAGGTACATCTGGATCGTGTTTTCCAGCCCGTAATAAAGCGCATCAGCGATGAGGGCATGCCCTATTGAGACCTCCATCAGCCATGGGATATTGGCATGCAGCCACGCCAGGTTACTGAGATCGAGATCATGGCCGGCGTTGATGCCCAGTCCTGCCGCCCTGGCCACCTCGGCCGCCCTGACGAAAGGAGCTACAGCTGCCTCCCTGCCGGCGCTGAACATCGAAGCATATGGCTCGGTGTAGAGCTCGATGCGGTCGGTGCCAGTGCGTGCGGCATATTCGATAATCTCAGGATCAGTTCCGGTGAAGATTGAAGTGCGTATTCCCTTCTCATGAAAACCGGCGATGACATCTGTCAGGAATGAAAGGTTGGCCTTTGTGTCCCACCCGGCGTTGGAGGTGACGGCATCATGGGCATCGGGTACCAGTGTCACCTGGTCAGGCCTGGCGTCATACACCAGCCTGATGAACTGCTCTTCCGGGTTGCCCTCTATATTAAACTCGGTGGTGATAACCTCCCTGATCACCGGCACATCACTGTACCTGATATGCCTTTCGTCAGGCCTCGGATGGACAGTGATACCCTCGGCACCAAAGCTCTGACACTTGATGGCAGCCATTCTTACATCAGGCACATTGCCTCCGCGGGCGTTACGAATAGTGGCAATTTTGTTGATGTTTACGCTTAGTCTTGTCATGGCTCTCTCTGCTGTTAATCTCTGCAAAGTTATAACGATCCGTAGTTTTTTGTACTTTTATTCGCTAATTGAATGACTGAATGCTTGCCAAAGAGATGATATCCGATGTGGTCCCTGCGCTGAAAACATCTGATACTGCGCAGACTGCCCTGAACTGGATGGAGATATTCAGGGTCTCACATCTTCCTATCGTGAATGAGACCGAATACCTTGGACTCATCTCCGACAGCGATATCTATGATCTCAACCAGCCTGATGAGCCAATAGGCAACCATTCCCTCTCACTGCCTCGTCCTTCGGTAAAGGGAAACCAGCATATCTTTGAGGTCCTCGCGCTGGCCGCCAGGCACAAGCTGACCGTGGTGCCTGTTGTGGATGACGAAAACCACCTCAGGGGTGTCATAACCTATAACGAGATGATCAGGGGAATAGCATCATTCTCTTCCATTGAACAGCCCGGCGGAATGATAACCCTCCAGGTCCTCTCACGCGACTATTCCATGAGCCGCATCTCGCAGATAGTCGAAAGCAATGACGCCAGGATACTCAGCATGCATATCAGTTCCAACCCTGACTCGACAAGCCTCGAGATAACACTGAAGGTTAACACCACAGACCTCACCTCAATCATCAAAACCTTCGAGAGATACTCGTATGAGGTGACTACATGGGTCACTGACGATGATGAGCTGGACCGCTTCTATACTGACAGGTATAACATGCTCATGAAATACCTAAATATGTAATTGCATATCGTGATGGCCAGAAAGATAGCCTTATTCAGCAAGGGTCTGACTGAGAAGACCACGGCCGGACTGCTTCGTCTCATTGATGCGCTTCACCGGCGCGGGGCGACCATATACCTCAATATCATGGAGCCTAACGGACACCATTTCAGCAGTGATCCGAGGGTAAAACTCTTCAGCGATCTATCCGGCCTGCCTGAAGACATTTACCTCATCCTGAGCGTAGGCGGTGACGGCACCTTCCTCGAGACTGCCATGATGGTCCGCTCCTCAGGCATCCCCGTCGCAGGCATAAACACAGGCCGTCTTGGCTTCCTGGCCAATATCCAGGATGATGATATCGACCGGTCAGTAGACCTGCTCTGTTCGGGCGACTTTGAGGTCATCAGCCGCTCAATGCTGGAGATCATCACCCCCGCAGGCCTCTTCGGCGAGAACAATGACATTGCCCTGAACGAGGTTACCGTGCAGAAGGCTGACCAGAGCATGATCACCATCACGGTGAGGGTCAACGGCATCTTCCTCAATACCTATCGCGCCGACGGACTGATAATCTCATCGGCCACAGGATCAACAGCATACAATCTCAGCGTCGGCGGACCTATCCTCTCACCCAATGATGACAGTATAATCATTGCCCCGATGTCACCGCATAACCTGACAGTGAGGCCAATAATCGTTACGGGAAGCAGCACCATCACCCTCGATATCGGAGGCAGAAGCAAGGAGTGCCTCATGACTTGCGATTCCAAGGCCGCCAGGGTTCCTTCAGGCACCATCGCCGAGGTCCGGCAGGCAGCCACCAGGCTGAAGACGGTGACACCCGCCGGAAACGATTTTTTCAGCACCCTGAGGAACAAGCTCATGTGGGGCGCTGATCCCCGTAACTGACAATAATTAAGGAATATTTAAGTTTTTAATATTGTACATTACTTATATTTGTAGCCAAAACTGCAAAGCGACTGATGATTAAACGCCTCATACTGTTGTGCCTGGTGGTGCTTGTTTCTGCGCCATTCGCATCTGCGCAGCTGTGGAAGATGAAAAGATACGAGGCTACGGCAGGATTGGGCACATCACAGTTCTACGGTGATGTTGGAGGATATACCATAGGCGAGAACTCGCTGGGATTAAAGGACTTCACATTTAAACAGACCCGTTTTAACGTTAACGGTTCATTCAGGTATTTCTTTACCGATGCACTTGCCGCAAAGCTCTCATTTGCATATCTGATGCTTCATGCCACGGATGAACGTGGCAACAACCAGGACAGGGGGTACGAGGCTACCACCTCTCTCCTTGAACCTGCCCTCACAGGGGAGTATTACTTCGTGAGAAACCGTGAGCGAAACAGCTTTCTCTTCCAGACTTACAGGGGATTATCGAGGAACCGCGTGAGGGACTTCTTCCGGAGCATAGACGTGTATGCCCTCACGGGGGTGGGAGGCGCCTGGTACAATGTGCAGGGGGGCAATGAAGCCCTGGAGGAGAAATGGAGAAATGACCCTACACTTCAATCCAGTGGATTTACAGCCGTGATACCGCTGGGGGTGGGAGCAAAGGTGGCCTTCGACCCGAATATACTGTTCGGCGTGGAGCTCACCGGACGGTACGCGTTCTCCGACTACCTTGACGGGTATACATCGCAATGGTCTGAGAGGAACGATATCTATCACACCTTCAGCGTGACATTTAATTACCGGATCAAAACGGCACGGAACGGACTGCCTTCGTTCAGATGATGCTCAAAGGACCGCCTGGAATGAGAAAAGCAACGATAATTATACTTCTGATTGCAACCGCCCTGCCGGCATTGGCCCAGCGCACTGCCGACTACGGCGTCTCCATCGGTGCAGTGTCATATCTGGGTGATACCATTAACGGCCTGTTAAAACCCGGGCCGGCTGCCCAGTTCTTCTACAGGTACAACTTCAACCCACGACAGGCAATCAGGGCAAACATCATGGCAGGATACACCCCTCCTCTCAATGCACCCATTGGGGAGTGGAGCTAACATACTGAATCTTCAACTTCTTCCCCTACTCCACATTCAGAAGCAGGCGTGTTGACTATTCGCCCTACATAGCTGCCGGTGCAGCGATCACAGCAGTTTACAACCAGGTTAACCTGGCTGACGCGACATCAAACTTCCACCCTTTCTTTTCTATACCATTCTCTGCCGGAATCAAGGTAAATGTGGCCAACCACATTGGCGTTGAGTTCGAATATGGTTTTCGTAAGACTTTTTATGATAAATTTGACGGCCGATATGAAGTCACAACCGGAGATCCACCAGCACCGGTTGACCATTCATGGCTTCATAACAATGACTGGTACACCTTCATGGGGATTTCGGTCACCTGGAAGATGTATAACAAGCTGGCTGGCTGTCCGGCTTTTGCAGAAATGGAAAAAGACAAAAAAAGAAAGAGATAACATTGACTTTTAAGGCTCAGATAGATACGAACAGGCTGCCCCGGCATGTTGCTGTCATTATGGACGGCAACGGACGCTGGGCCCGCAGGAGAGGCATGGAGAGGATCTTTGGCCATCACCAGGGGGTTAAGGCCGTTCGCAAAACCGTTGAGGCAGCTGCAGAACTGGGTGTACAGTATCTGACCCTCTATGCCTTCTCCACAGAAAACTGGAACAGACCCGACGATGAGGTGTCAGCCCTCATGGACCTGATGGTGGAGTCAATAAATGACGAGACTCACACCCTGGTTGAAAAGCAGATCTCACTTAAGGTCATCGGTGACCTCGGCCGCCTCTCGGCTAATGTCCGGAACAGGCTTTATGAAACGATGAGGGTCACGGCGGGCGGCTCGCGAATGAAACTGATAGTGGCTCTCAGCTACTCTTCAAGATGGGAGATAGCCGAAGCGTGCCGCAGGATTGCCATGGCAGTGCAAGAGGAGCGAATCAGCACCGGAGACATAGACGAGGAGACCGTCAGCGCCAACCTCGAGACAGCAGATTTGCCTGATCCCGAACTGATGATACGTACCAGCGGAGAGAAACGCATCAGCAACTTCCTCCTGTGGCAACTGGCATATGCCGAACTTTATTTTACAGAGAAACTTTGGCCCGATTTTGGTAAGGAGGACTTTTACAAAGCAGTGGCAGACTTCCAGAAAAGGGAAAGGAGATATGGAAAGACCAGTGAGCAGATCGCTGATAACAGATGAGATGATGAAAGAAATACCTATGCGGATAGTTTCCCTTTTTGCTTTGTTGTTCACAGGATTGATTGCCACAGCCCAGACTGACGATAAATATGTCAATTACCTTTACCCGGAGGATTATACCGTGGCAGGCACTACCGTTTCCGGGGTCAAATTCCTTGAGCCCAATGCCCTCATAGGCATCTCAGGGCTGCGCATAGGACAGAAGATAGAGATACCGGGTGACCAGATAACGTCAGCCGTGAGGAAGCTCTGGGAACAGGGGCTCTTCTCCGATGTAAAGATTACAGTGACGGGCAGGGAAGGTGAAAACATATGGCTTGATATCTACCTCCAGGAGCGCCCCAGGCTCTCTTTCCTCAGGTTTGAGGGGATAAAAAAATCTGAAGAGACCGACCTGAAAGAGAAACTGAACCTGCCAAACGGCTCCCAGGTGACCGCTCACCTGCTCAACAGGGCTGAGGGTACCATCAAGGACCATTACATTGAAAAGGGCTTCCTGAATACCGAGGTGACCATCATTCAGAAGGATGACCCGGATATGGCCAACAATGTGGTTCTTAATATTATAGTTGACAAAAAGGAGAAGGTCAAGATTGAACAGATACAGTTCGAGGGCAACGAATACTTCGATGCAAACAGACTGCGCCGTGTCCTGAAAAACACCAAGCAGAAAGACCTCAACATCTTCAAAGGCTCAAAATACATAGAGGATAAGTTCGAAGAGGACCGCAGCAGCCTCGTTGCGTTCTATAACGAAAACGGCTTCCGCGATTTCCGCATCCTGAAAGATTCAACCTACAGCATCGAAGACGGGAAAATGGTACTGGTGGTTAAACTCAATGAAGGAAACCAGTACTACCTCAGGAATGTAGACTGGGTCGGCAACAGCATCTACACCAAGGATCAGTTGAACAGGGTATTCAACTTCCCCTCCGGAGAGGTCTACAACCAGACCATGATCAGCAAGAGGCTCATTGAAGACGAGGATGCCGTCAACTCATTGTATCTCAACTACGGTTATCTCTTTTCAAGGCTCACCCCCGTCGAGAAGAGTGTGGACGGTGATTCGATTGACCTTGAGGTGCGCATTTTCGAGGGTGACCCGGCCAATCTCAATAACGTCGTCATCTCAGGCAACACACGTACCAACGAGCATGTTGCGAGGCGCGAACTCTACACCAATCCCGGCGACCTCTTCAGCAAGGAGAACATCATCCGTTCGGTAAGGCAGGTGGCCGTGCTGGGTCATTTTGACCCTGAGAAGATCAACCCGCAACCCATACCTGACCAGGTGAACGGCACCGTCGACCTCCTATATGCACTTGAGGAGAAGGCAAATGACCAGTTCGAGATATCAGGCGGATGGGGGGCTGGCATGCTCGTGGGCACAATCGGGGTGAGGTTCAACAACTTCTCCATGCGCAACTTCTTCAAATGGAGTGAATGGAGACCCTATCCCTCCGGCGACGGCCAGTCAGTTCAGATCAGGGCCCAGTCTAACGGTAAAGTCTATCAGTCATATAACATCTCATTCATTGAACCGTGGCTCGGCGGTAAAAAACCGAACACATTCTCGCATCAGCATTCCGCTCACTGATGACCAACGGCTCTCCGAGCAGCGCTGACGACAGGCAGCACATGATCATCGACGGCACTTCGGTAGGTTTCGGCAAGAGGCTTGAGTGGCCCGATGACTACTTCTCTATCTATTATGAGGGGAGTTACCAGAGATACAGCATGAAGAATTACTCCCGCTATCAGTTCCTCTTTGACAACGGTAACTCAAACCTCGCAACGCTCAGCGCCAAACTGAGCCGGTTCTCGGCCGGGCCTAACGACCATCTTCCCCCGCAACGGATCAACATTCTCGCTTTACGGGCAGGTGACACCACCATATTCCTTTCTCAGCGGCCAGGATATGTCAGGTCTTCTCTACTGAACAAAAATACAGATGGATTGAGTTCTGGAAGGTGGTATTCAAGGCCGACTATTATTTCCCCCTTTCGTCCAATGACAAACTCATCCTTAATGCCAAAGCCGCATTCGGATACCTGGGTTACTACAACCCGGACATAGGACCATCTCCGTTCGAAAACTTCTACGTAGGAGGCGACGGAATGACAGGCTATAGCTTCTATGGCCGCGAGGTCATCGCACTCAGGGGATATACAAACGGATCGCTGACCCCGATCATCTACAAGGATGGCAGGGCTGTTGAAGCTGGTAACGTATACTCAAAGCTGACCCTCGAACTCCGTTATCCCATCTCCCTCAACCCGCAGGCAACTATTTACGGTCTCGCATTCCTTGAGGCAGGAAGAGCATGGTATGACATAAACGATTATAATCCCTTCAAAATGAATCGCTCTGCAGGCGTGGGCCTGAGAGCCAACCTGCCTATGTTCGGGCTGCTGGGTATTGACTGGGCCTACGGATTTGACCCTGCCCTGACAGGGAGAGCAGACGACTCCGGCAGCCAGTTCCATTTTGTAATAGGTCAGCAATTCTGAAAAAGATAACAATCAAACAAAAAAGCTATGAAGAAGATCATTATCATGACAGTACTTGTGCTCACCGCTTCATTAAGCGGTATGGCACAGAAATTTGCATTCGTTGACAGCGAATATATAAGAAGCAATATACCTGCCTATACCGCAGCTCAGCAGCAGCTTGACAAACTATCCGAGGGATGGGAGAAAGAGGTTGCCGACGGCTATGCAGCAGTGGAGCAGATGTATAAGGACTACCAGGCAGAAGTGGTGCTTCTTTCCCAGGATCAGAAGAGAAAGAGGGAAGAGGCTATCATCGCCAAGGAGAAAGAGGTGAAGGAGCTTCAGAATACCTATTTCGGCATGGAAGGCGAACTCTACAAAAAACGCGAGGAGATGGTCAAGCCGATCCAGGATGAGATACTCAAAGCCATAAAGGAGATATCCGTTGAAGGCAGCTACGCAGTCATTTTTGACACCTCCGCCGGGTCAAACATACTGTTTGCAAACCCGAGATATGACCTCTCCGATCAGGTGTTACAGAAATTAGGTTATAAGAATTAAATAATTACATTTGCACGGTTAAATTGAAAATGAAGACAATGAAGAAAGTATTTGGTATACTACTGTTTGCTGCACTGATATTTACAGCACAGGAAGGATTTGCGCAGTCATTCAAGGCAGGTCATATCAACAGGGATGACATCATCATGAATATGCCTGAGTATGACTCAGCGATGAAAAAGTACAATGCATACGGGCAGGAGCTGACCAATGCACTGGAACTCATGCAGGTTGAGTACAACAACAAGCTTGACCAGTATGTTAAGGAGAGCAAGAACCTCACTGACCTGGTGAAGGCCAATAAGGAGCAGGAGCTGGCTGACATGCAGAACCGCATAAACAATTTCCAGCAGCAGGCCCAGGTACAGCTGCAGGATAAGCAGGCTGAACTTCTCAACCCCATCATTGAAATGGCAACTACGGCTATCAACGCCGTGGCAAAGGACGGGGGATTCATATATATTTATGATATCCGCACCCTGGTCTATGTTGATACGGTTAAGAGCACTGACATCGGTCCTCTGGTGAAGACCAAACTAGGAATAAAGTAAACCAGGCATAATATTAATATGACTGTCCGCCACTGGCGGGCAGTCATTATTTTAGATCATTATGGAAGCAGGGAACCGTCCTATCGGCATATTTGATTCAGGCGTCGGCGGTCTCACGGTGGCACATGCCATCAGGCAGACCCTCCCGGGTGAACGCATTATCTACTTCGGAGATACCGCCCATCTTCCATACGGAGACAAGTCGGAGGAGGCCATCAGGGGCTACTCACGCCGCATCACCGATTTTCTTATCGGCCATGATGCCAAGCTCGTACTCATCGCATGCAACTCGGCCTCAGCCTCAGCCTATGAAGACCTTCTGGCCGGATATGGCGACAGGGTCCTCATCCTCGATGTGATCAACCCCGTGGTAGAATATGTCTCCGGCCGAAGCTACGGGAAGCTGGGTGTCATAGGCACCAAGAGAACCATCAGTTCGGGCACCTATGAGAAAAAGATACACGAGGCCTCTCCCTCAACCAGCGTGGTGTCACTGGCAACACCACTGCTTGTGCCGATGATTGAGGAGGGTTTCATCTTTGATGACATCAGCAACGCCATCATCCGCACCTATCTTTCAGACGGCAGACTTCAGCAGATCACAGCCCTGATACTGGGATGCACCCATTACCCCATCATACGCAACCAGATCAGCAAGTTCTTTAATTTTGACGTTGAAGTGGTTGACTCCGCACGCATCGTAGCTGCACGACTGAAGGAAACACTTGAGCAACATAACCTCGTCAACATGGGAAACCCGGGTGAGGATCTCTTTTTTGTCTCGGATTACACCGAGTATTTCGAGAAGATCGCAAGAATGTTCTTCGAGAGCACAATCAACCTTCAGAAGGCTGACATCTGGTCGTGATACATCTCTTGATGCCACTGCCGGACACCCGCCGGCGTCAGGATATCTTCCTGCGGGCAAATCATTTAGCCGGGCATGACAAACATGACCAAAATCATACAGTTATATCAGCGTATTGCTGAACTTAGCTTCATTAAACTGGTTATTATTTTTAAGGTACTAATCAATTCAAATACGTTATTATCAACATGGCAAAAAGATCAAAGGTCATTGAAAGAGACGCCGTTGTGATCAAGTTTTCCGGCGACTCGGGTGACGGGATGCAGCTTACAGGCACTCTCTTCTCGAACACCTCGGCCCTGTTCGGAAATGATATCTCCACCTTCCCTGATTACCCTGCCGAGATCAGGGCTCCACAGGGTACCGTGGGAGGTGTCTCCGGCTTCCAGGTGCACATCGGACGTAAGCACGTAAATACGCCGGGTGATTTTGCAGATGTACTGGTGGCGATGAACCCCGCCGCCATACGTGCCAATGCGCGGAGTCTGACAAAAGACTCTACCATCATCTATGATATCGATAATTTCACTGAAAAGTCAATACTGCGTGCAGGCTATCAGTCAGATCCTTTTGCTGAGGACAAGCTTGACACCCTTAACCTCATCGGTGCTCCGATAACCTCACTGGTAAAGGAAGCCCTGAAGGATATGGACATCGATCCGAAGACCGTGCTGAGGACAAAGAACATGTTTGCCCTTGGAATAGTCTACTGGCTTTTCGACAGCAAGCTTAAGTATACAGAGGAATTTATTGAAGATAAATTTGGCAAGAAGCCTCTCATTGCAGAAGCAAACAGCAGGGTTCTCAGGGCCGGTTATTATTATGCCGAGACCATCGAGGCCCTTACGCCCTCCTACCATGTGAGCCCGGCTCCCATCGAGAAAGGCGTTTACCGGAACATCAACGGCAACCAGGCTACTGCATGGGGTCTCCTCGCCGCTGCCGAGAAGGCAGGACTCAAACTGTTTATAGGCTCCTATCCCATTACTCCTGCAACAGGTATCCTTGAGGAACTCGCACTTCGCAAAGACCTGGGCGCAAAGAGCCTGCAGGCTGAGGACGAGATAGCAGGTATCTGCACAGCCATCGGCGCCAGCTTCACCGGCCGCCTCGCAGTGACATCAACCTCCGGACCGGGTCTTGCCCTAAAGTCCGAAGCTCTTAACCTGGCTGTGATGACAGAACTGCCACTGGTGGTAATAAATGTGCAGAGAGGAGGACCCTCAACAGGGCTCCCGACCAAGACAGAGCAGTCTGACCTGTGGCAGGCTCTATATGGCCGTAACGGGGAGAGCCCACTGCCGGTAATTGCTGCCGGGACACCCTCTGACTGCTTTCATTTCGCATTCCAGGCTGCAAAGATAGCCCTTGAATATATGACACCGGTGATACTCCTTACCGACAGCTACCTGGCTAACGGATCAGAACCGTGGAAGATACCCTCAATGAAGAGCATGCCTTCCATCACCGTCCCCTGGGCTGTGAAAACAGACAAGGAGTATCTGCCTTATGAAAGAGACCTGAAAAACCTTGCACGCAAATGGGCCGTGCCCGGAACACCGGGCTTCGAGCACCGCATAGGCGGCCTCGAGAAGACAATCAAGGGAAAGTGTCTCATACACCCCGGAGAACCATGAGAACAGTATGGTCAAAACTACGCCGAAGAAGGTGGAACGCGTCGTAGCTGAGGTGCCTGACCTGGAGATCACCGGAAACAAGAGCGGAGACCTGCTTCTGATAGGATGGGGCAGTACCTACGGACATCTGATCAGCGCTGTGACAGAGTTGCGCGAAGAGGGTTATAAGGTCTCGTCAGTCAATTTCAACTATATCAGACCCCTGCCCGCTAACACTGAAAAGGTGTTCAAAGGATTTAAAAAACTGGTAGTTTGCGAACTGAACAATGGACAGTTTGCCAATTACCTGCGGATGAAACATCAGAAATTCCAGTATCATCAGTACAACAAGATACAGGGACTCCCATTCACCGTTAAAGAGATCAAGGATTATTCAAAAAAATTGCTGGAGGGTAAATAAGATGGCCGAAACAAATAATAACCATTACGTTGCAAAAGACTTCAAGAGCGATCAGGAAGTAAGATGGTGCCCGGGCTGCGGTGATCACGGGATCCTCGCCTCACTGCAGAAAACGCTGGCTGAACTGGATATACCAAAGGAAAAATATGTCTTTGTCTCAGGGATAGGATGCTCATCACGCCTGCCCTATTATATGAGTACTTATGGCTTCCACGGTATCCACGGACGGGCTGCCGCCATTGCCACAGGCATCAAGATCGCCAACCCCGACCTCATGGTGTGGGAGATGACCGGCGACGGCGATGCACTGGCAATAGGGGGCAACCACTATATCCATGCCATAAGGCGCAACATCGACATCAAGATCATCCTCTTCAACAATGAGATCTATGGCCTCACCAAGGGACAGTATTCCCCCACCTCAAAGAAGGGACTGGTGACAAAGACATCGCCTTACGGAACCATTGAAGAGGCATTTAAGATAGGCGAACTGACCATCGGCGCCCACGGACGCTTCTTTGCCCGTACCGTCGATTATAACCTGCAGCTCTCCAACGAAGTATACAAGGAGGCTGCACACTTCCACGGAACAGCGGTGGTGGAGGTGATACAGAACTGCGTCATCTTCAATGACGGAGCCTTTGATCACATCACCAGCAAGGAGACCAGGGATGACAACACCATCGTACTCCGCCACGGCCAGCCAATGATATTCGGCAAGAACCATGACAAGGGCATTATCCTCGTAAACCTCAAGCTTAAGGTTGTCAGACTGGGTGAAGGTGGCATAACCGAAAAGGACCTGCTTGTTCATGACGCACACGAACCCAACCCCGGAATCCATTACAGGCTCGCCGGAATGACCTATCCTGAATATCCGGTTGCTCTGGGGGTCATCAGGGCTATCAATGATCAGACCTATGACGGAGCCATGGTCGAACAACATGTGAGAGTACAGGCATCATCGAAAATCAAGAATGTTGATGATCTCCTGATGAGCGGATCAACATGGAAGGTTAAGTAATGGGTTACTTGCAGGGCAGGGCCTGACTATCTTAATCTATTTTACTAATTTTGGCATCTGAATTCACTGCTGCCTGAATGACTGAAAATCCTGATACCGGTAACGGCTTTAGCCGTGATATACATGACCAGCAGGAACGCCTGAAGGAGCTGGCATGCATCAGCCGGGCAACACAGATACTCAAGGAGAGGAAGCCTCTTGAGGAGACTCTCATGCACCTCGTCCTGGAGCTCCCGGGAGCCTGGCAGTATCCTGATTATGCCGTTGCGCGAATCAGATATCAACAAAAATCATTTGAGTCGCCGGGTTTCGTGGAGACAAACTGGAAAATGGTGCAGGATTTTACGACCATAGACGGCAAAGGCAGCGTTGAGATATCTATACCCGGGAATTCCTGAGTGAATACGAAGGCCCCTTCCTCAAGGAGGAACGTGATCTGATAAGAAACTTTTCGAATCTGGTAACCGGTTATATCAACAGCCTGGCCGCAGGCAATTCCGGCCCAAAATCAGGCGACACCCCGGACGATAAGAGGATATCAAGCAGTCTCTCAAGCCGCAAGCTGCTGCAGAAGTTCCTTGACCGTCATAATGCTGAGAGAGATGTCTTTCATGACCTTATGCCTTTCATGGTCAGGGAGATACTGCTTGTTGCAAGCCTCTATGATGCATATTCAATAGAAGGTGAGGGACGCTTCTCCGATCATATGCTCGGCGAGTATTACCAGATGAGCCTCACAACCCTCCCAAGGATAACCGGCGTCTCGGGTGAGGACGAGGCTTCTCACGCCTCGGGGTGCGGCATTATGACATGATCATCATAATGGTGGGCGTAGAACAAGACCAAACCCATGAGCCTCTGCCGCAAGATAAAGGAGAGATACCCGTATATCCCTACATTCCTGCTGCTCAATAACCCGGGAGATATCCCATTCGTGCAGGAACAGAAAACACTCGGCATCCCCTTTGACAACTATTTTGTCTGGACGGGTGAATCAAAGGTCTTCTTCGCAATGGCCAAACTGCTTGAAGATAAGGTCAATGTAGAGAACGATACAAAAAAGGGCCTCACCGGGGTCATACTAATCATAGAGGATGCAGCCGACTACTACTCCACCTACGTCCCGATGCTCTACACGCTGGTCCTCGAACAGACGCGGATCCTCATCGAGGATGTCTCCTCCGACGAGCTTTACAAGGTTCTCAAGCTGAGGGCCAGACCCAAAATACTGCTTGCCACCACGTGGGAAGAGGCGATGTCAACTCTACGGTAAATACAAGGACAGGCTGCTCGGGGTCATCTCTGACATGCGCTTCCCGCGCAACGGTGTGCTCAATGATAAGGCCGGCTATGACATTATCCGCCACATCCGCGAGGAACAGACCAATCTGCCGACCCTGCTGCAGTCGTCAGACCCCGGAAACGCTGTCTATGCCGAACAGCTGAAGGCAAGCTTCATAAACAAAAACTCCGAAACACTGCTTCAGGACCTGAAGTCATTTATTACCTATTACCTGGGTTTTGGCCATTTTGTTTACCGTGATACCAAAGGGAGGCAGATAGCCGTCGCCAAGTCGATGCGGGAGTTCGAAGCCTTCCTCAAGACCGTGCCTGAAGACTCCCTGGTATACCATGCCATGAAGAACCACTTCTCACTCTGGCTCATGGCAAGGGGAGAGGTGAAGGTGGCCAAACAGATCAACCCTGTCAAGATATCCGATTTCCGTAGCCTGAAGGAGATGCGGGAGTTCATCATCGAGGTAATCCGCCGCAGAAGGAGGGAGATGAACAAGGGCAAGGTGGTCAACTTTGACGAGTCGCTGATGATCGATGAGTCAAACGTGGTGAGCCTGGCCGGCGGATCACTGGGAGGCAAGGGCCGTGGCCTGGCATTCGTAAGCACACTGATACACAGCTTTGAACTCGGGCGCCTGCTGCCCGGCATCAATATCAAGTCTCCCCTGACGGCCATCATCGGAACAGATGAGTTTGACCACTTTATGGAGACCAACCACATGTGGGATGTAGTCAACAGGGAGAAGGACTTCGGGGAGTTACAGAAGATATTCCTGGCAGGAACGCTCAGCAGCGCCCTTGAAAGCAAGCTCAGGATATTTATCAAACTCTATAACCAGCCGCTGGCAGTACGCTCATCGAGCCTCTTTGAAGACTCTCTCAGCCAGCCTTTCTCGGGTGTCTTCGGAACCTATCTGCTTCCTAACAACCACCCTGACACGGAGGTGAGACTCAGACAGCTCATCAGCGCCATCAAGCTCGTCTTCTCTTCTATCTATTCCGACAACTCGCGAATCTATTTCGAAGCCATAAACTATAAGATTGAACAGGAGAAGATGGCTGTCGTGATCCAGGCTGTTGTAGGCAAAAAGTACGAAGAGATATTCTACCCCCATATAAGCGGCACGGCTCAGTCATTCAACTTTTACCCCGTTGCCAACATGACCCCTCATGACGGCTTCGCCATTGCGGCTGTAGGACTGGGTCAGTATGTTCTTGACGGGGAGAGAGCCTTCAGGTTCTCACCCTCATTCCCGGCTCTCGACATAATGTCAATAGAAGACCTGATCCGCTATTCACAGGTAGAGTTCTATGCGGTTAACCTGGCCAGGAAAGAGGTTGATCTGCTTGAGGGGGAGAATGCCGGCCTGGTGAAACTTGACATCAGCAGGGCTGAAGCCGACGGTGCCCTTAAGCACTGCGCCTCGGTGTTCAGCATGGACAATGACACTGTCTCACCGGGGCTTGATGTTCCCGGACCCCGTGTTATTAACTTTGCCAATATCCTCAAGTATGATTATATCCCCCTGGCCCACACACTGAAGAAGGTTCTTGAGGTGGTCAGGGAGGCTTTCGGAGCTCCTGTGGAGATAGAGTTTGCCGTTGACCTTACCAGGGATGAAAATGACAGAGCCTCGTTCTACCTGCTGCAGATAAAACCACTGGTAGGCAGCGGCGCCGGCTATGCCATTGACCCTGAAACCGTCTATACTGACGATATGCTGCTTGTCTCCAGGAAAAGCATGGGCAATGGTCTTATAAATGACATCACCGATATCATCTATGTCGAACCGGAGAAGTTCGATAACCTGAAGACCAATGAAATGGCCGAGGAGATTGATGTCATAAACAGGAAAATGCTGTCGGAGGGCAGGAAATATATACTGATTGGCCCTGGCCGGTGGGGAACAAAGGACAGGTTCCTGGGCATCCCAGTCGCATGGCCTCAGATATCGAACGCCAGGGTCATTGTCGAGGTAAGCCTGCCCGATTATCACGTTGACGCGTCGCTAGGCTCGCACTTCTTCCATAATGTGACATCGATGAATATCGGCTATCTCTCCGTCAACCAGTATACCGGCGACGGCACCATCATGTGGGAAAGGCTCCAGAAGCAGAAGACCATAGGCAATGGTAACTGGTTCAGGCACATAAGGTTTGAGGAGCCGCTGGTAATAAGGATGGATGGCAGAAAGGGTATGGCAGTGATATCTGTCAGCAGCTGACCGTCAGTGCCGAGGCAACAACCCCCTGGTTTATCTTTTTAACCAGGCCCTGCAGCACGCTGCCCGGGCCGGCCTCAATAAACTCAGTTGCACCGTCGGCTATCATCTTCTCTACAGTCTGTGTCCATCGTACCGGCGACGTAAGCTGTGCCACCAGGTTATTCATTATCTCACCGGGGTCAGTTACCGGCATGCCAGTGACATTCTGGTAGACAGGACATACCGGACGACTGAACCGGGCTCTCCGGATGGCCTCCTCAAGCTCCTGGCGGGCCGGCTCCATGCATGGCGAATGAAATCCGCCGCTCACAGAGAGTGGCACAATCCTTTTGGCTCCTCGCTGCTTAAGTTCTGCAGATGCCATGCTTATACCCCCGAGGGTGCCGGAGATGACTATCTGGCCGGGACTGTTATAGTTTGCCGGGACAACGGTCTCAGTGACTGAGGCGCACACCTCCTCTACCACCGCATCGGGCATCCCCAGCACGGCGGCCATGGTCGACGGGTTGATGCCGCATGCCTTCTGCATGGCGGAAGCCCTGCCGGCAACAAGCGTCAGCCCGTCCTCAAAGGAGAGGGCGCCGGCAGCGACGAGAGCAGAAAACTCTCCCAGCGAATGGCCGGCGACCATTGCAGGATTAAAATCAGTGCCCGCCATGGCAGTAAGCACCACCGAATGAAGGAAGATGGCAGGCTGGGTCACCCTGGTCTGCCTGAGCTCCTCATCGGTGCCTGAAAACATTATGTCAGTTATGCGGAAGCCAAGGAGATCGTTGGCCTTTTCAAACATCTCACGCGCAGCGGGAAAATTGTCATAGAGATCTTTTCCCATTCCGGGGTATTGCGCTCCCTGCCCCGGGAATACGAAGGCTTTCATAAAGTATGCAGTTGATTGGTATGTTTAGTTTTGTCTGATCCGGTCCGGTCTGATCTGGTCTGGTCTGATCTGGTCTGGTCTGATCTGGCTTGGTCCGGTCTGGTCTGGTCTGATCTGGCTTGGTCCGGTCCGGTCTGGTATGGTCTAATGCAGCCTGTATGCTATCAGGTGCATGAACTCCTCACGCGTGTTGAGGTTAGAGAGGAAACAGCCGGTAAAGGCCGAGGTGGTGGTGACCGAGTTCTGCTTCTGTACTCCGCGTATCTGCATGCACATGTGCTGTGCCTCAATGACCACAGCCACCCCCAGTGGCTTGAGATTATCCTGTATGCAGTTACGTATCTGCGTCGTGAGACGCTCCTGCACCTGCAGCCTGGCAGCATAGGTCTCCACTACGCGGGCTATCTTGCTCAGTCCTGTTATCTGGCCGTCAGGTATATAGGCTACGTGCGCCCTGCCGAAGAAGGGCAGCATGTGATGCTCACACATCGAGTAGATGTCAATGTCCTTTACCAGCACCATCTGCCGGTACTCCTCCCTGAACATGGCGCTGCGGAGGATCTCTTCCGGGTCAGAGTTGTAACCCCTGGTGAGAAAGCTCAGCGCCTTCGCCACCCTCTCAGGTGTCTTTAGCAACCCCTCCCTCTCGGGATCCTCTCCCAGGAGCTGAAGTATCTTATAGTAGTATCCCGAAATCTCCCCGATGACTTTCGGGTTCCATTTCTCAATCTTATTGTAGCCGTCTGACAGCTTACTGCTTCCGTCGTTTAGTTTTTCCATATTATCCGTAATATTCAACATAGTTGTTTTCAGTCTCCTCAACCATGACACAGTGCAGGGTGGCTCCCTCGGCAGCCAGCGGCGCCTCAAGCTCCTGCCATATGGCTATCGCCAGGTTCTCCGTGGTGGCAACCCTTCCCGCCATGAAATCCGTCTCCAGGTTCATGTTCCTGTGGTCAAGCTTCTCAACTACCCTCTCCGTCATTATCTCCTTTAGCCTCGTCGCATTCATGAAGTATCCGGTCACATGGTCCATCTCTCCCTTCACCGTCACCTTCAGCACATAGTTGTGTCCGTGCCACTGCGGGTTGGAGCATTTGCCGTAGATCCTCATGTTCTCCTCATCGCTGAGGCCGGGACGGAACATTCTGTGTGCCGAGCTGAACCGCTCTCTTCTTGTAAGGTAGATCATATCCTCCTGATTTATTTAGTTGCCGGGAATGAGGACTATTTTGTTCAAAAATAATATATTTATCTGTCTAATCACAGGATCACAGATGGATTATAACAGCGGAGATATTCTGGTTGCCGTGGCTCACCCCTCGGAGGCGCAGGCCGTACGGCAGTCCGTCGCCCGCTCACAGGGCTGTTTCGAGATTATCGTCACAGGTGTGGGCGGTGCTGCAATGTCATGGGCCCTGCAGAAGAGGTTCTCGTCAGGGCCGCTGCCTTCGCTCGTGATAGGGGCAGGCATTGCAGGCAGTTACGTCCCCGCCATCACTCCGGGCGATGTGGTGATAACGCGGTCCGATTGCTTTGCCGATATGGGTGTGGATGATAACGGCGACTTCCGGTCGCTCTTCGGAGCCTTCCTGGCCGACCCTGACAGTCCGCCTTTCAGCGGAGGGAGGATCCACTGCAGCGGGAGATGGTTTGACCTGCTCTCCGAAAGATTACGTGCCGTAACGGGAGCCACAGTCAATATGTCTTCCGGATCGCAGGCTGTCATTGACCGCATACGTAAGGCATGGGACCCTGACATAGAGACTATGGAGGGTGCGTGGCTTGCCTATGCCTGCGCCGTCAACGCGATACCCTGGCTTTCACTGAGGGCGGTCTCAAATATGGTTGAACCCCGCAACATCAGGAACTGGGACATACCGCTTGCGCTCCGTCGCCTGCAGGAGGAGATGGAACAGGTAACTGACATAATTATGACGCCATGAAACTTACGCTGGGCTTTTCCCCGTGTCCCAATGACACCTTCATCTTTGAAGCCATGGTGCATGGCAGGATAGATACCGAAGGGCTGGAGTTCGACTGGTTCCTTGCTGATGTTGAGGAGCTGAACCGCAGGGCCATGGAGGGAGACGTCGACATCACCAAGATGAGTTATCATGCATATGCCAGGGCGGCTGCAGGCTACCTGATTCTCGATGCAGGCAGCGCCCTCGGCCGCAACAACGGTCCGCTGGTGGTAAGCAAAAAAAGGATTGATACCGGGGAGCTGAATGATGCCCTGATAGCCATCCCCGGAAAATATACGACAGCCAACCTGCTCTTCAGCATCTTCTGGCCGGCAGCAACGCGCAAGCGCGAGTACCTGTTCTCCGACATACCCGGGGCGGTCCTCTCGGGGGAGGTTGATGCCGGACTTATTATCCACGAGACCAGATTCACATATGAAGCACTCGGCTTGAAAAAGATCGCCGACACCGGGGAGAAGTGGGAGGAGCTTACCGGACTGCCGGTCCCGCTGGGAGGAATAGTGGTAAACCGCGGGCTCGATGAGGGAACGGCCGCCAGGGTCAACAGGACGATAAGACGCAGCATCGAATATGCTTATGGCAGCCCGGAAGCGTCTGTCAGCTTCATCAGGAAACACGCCAGGGAGACCGACCCGGAGGTGACGAGAGAGCATATAGAATTATTCGTCAACAGCTTCAGCCTGTCGCTTGGACAGGAGGGGAGAGCAGCCATCGAACGCCTCTATGCCGTAGCTCTGGAAAAAGGTGTTATAGAACCGCTGCCGGAGAGGATTTTTCTACTCTGATTGTTTCAGAGGTGATCTCATTTTAGTATCTTTACCTTTAATCTAATATAATCTGACCAGGTCATGAAATTTGAACTCCCCCCACTTAAGTACGCTGCTGATGATCTCGCGCCCATGTATTAGCGCCGAGACACATCGAGTTTCACCATGGCAAACATCATCTTGCCTATGTGACATAACCTCAATAACCTGCTCCCGGGTCTACCATCTGAGAATGCTTCTCTTGAGACGATGATCAGGAAAGCCGAAGGCGGCATATTCAATAACGCTGCCCAGGTCTGGAACCATACCTTCTATTTCGATGCCTTCTCCCCCTCGGGAAAAAGAGTGCCCGAAGGAACTGTGGCAAAGGCAATTGATGCCGAGTACGGCTCCATTCGATTCCTTCAGGGAGGCATTCACCAAGGCTGCGTCCACGCTCTTCGGGGCAGGGTGGGCCTGGCTCTGTATGAAGCCCGACGGAAGGCTTACCATCACCCAGGAACAGAATGCAGGCAACCCTATCAGGTCAGGACTGGTACCGATTATGACTTGTGACGTGTGGGAACATGCGTACTATATTGATTACAGGAACAGGCGTCCGGACTACATCACTAGCTTCTGGAAACTGCTCGACTGGAAAGTCATTGGCGATCGGTACGACGAGGCGCTGAAAAAATAGATCTCTGCTGACAATACCACCCCTATCCTGGACGGAGAGCCACATGGTAATATCGGAAACACTGGCTCAACCGCCAGGTGACGGGGTTTGATGAATTAAATCATAAACCCTGTTTTTTTACCTATCTCTTGGCCAAAACTGAATGAAAATGAACCTCCGACAGCTAATAGAGCAGACAAGAACATACCGCAGGTTCGACGGAAAACACGAGGTATACCGGGAGACCCTGGTTTCACTTGTTGACCTCGCCCGCCTCTCAGCCTCCGGCGCCAACCGCCAGCCTCTGAAATATATTCTGGTTACAGATCCGGCTAAGCGTCCAGACGTTTATTCCTGTCTTGCCTGGGCAGGATATCTTACCACGTGGGAGGGACCTGACCCGGGTGAGAGGCCCACAGCCTATATCATTATCCTTGGAGACAAGGAGATATCGGATTCATTTGGTGTCGATCATGGCATAGCTGCCCAGAGCATAATGCTCGGAGCCACTGAAGCCGGCCTTGGAGGCTGTATCATCGCTTCAGTGAAAAAGGAGAAGCTCAGGTCAATGTTCGATATACCCCAGGATCTGGAGGTACTTCTTGTCCTTGCTCTCGGCAAGCCTGTAGAAAAGGTT
Organism: Bacteroidales bacterium; assembly: GCA_034522515.1. Classification (GTDB taxonomy): domain Bacteria; phylum Bacteroidota; class Bacteroidia; order Bacteroidales; family VadinHA17; genus SR-FBR-E99. The sequence continues at coordinate 36,202 of JAXHLF010000018.1, forward strand.
GTCCTTGAGGTCCTTGCAAATAATAATGTAAAATATTGGAGAGATGAGCAGCACGTTCACCACGTTCCCAAGAGGACGCTTGACGAGATCATCCTTCAAAGGTAAAGCAGGCCTAGGTATACCTGCCATTCTTATTATTATTATTCTTGCCTTTATGACGCAGAGCGCCCCGGCCCAGCAGGTCGGACCGATACTCTTTCACGGCGTCATACTCGATGCAGACACCCGGCAGCCCGTTACGGGAGCACATTACCTGGTCAGAGGCAGAACGGGAGGCGCCGCCGACAGCAGGGGCATGTTCTCACTCTATGCCCGCCACCATGACACTGTCACCTTCACCTGTGTGGGCTACAAGGAGTACAGCATGACCGTGCAGGATACACTCCGTGCAAAAGAATATATTACGGGCATCTACCTCAGCAGTGACACACTGATGATAGCGGCGGTGGTGGTGATACCCAGGATTGGAAACATCAGGGCGGAAATCCTCTCAGAACGGCCGGCACCCGACCAGGAGCTTATCAATGCCACAAATAATCTTAAGTTATCTGCTTACCAGGGACTTACCAGCGCCGCCAAGCTTGGCGATCCTGACGCCAATTATGAGGTTCTGAGACAGAAGCAGCGCAGTGAGGCATATGAGAAGGGTCAGATTCCGTCGGACCAGATGCTTACCCTGAGTCCTTTCACCATTATTCCTCTGATCTATATCCTTGCCGTTGGTCTGCCCGAAGAACCCAGGCCTCCCATACCTTATATATCCGCACGTGAGATGGAGAGCCTCCGTGCCATGCATGACTCGCTCATCTACCGGAAAAGCACCCAGATGTATTGAGCGATAGCAATAGTCTTAAGGCAATAGCGCGAAGGCCATGATCTCATCACTACTGCCTACTCCCTACTGCCTACTCCCTAACCTTTATAGAACAATGCCTTTATGATATGCTCCGCCATCTTCGGATTCTCCTTCAGCCTGCGGGTTGAATAACCAAACCACTTTTCGCCGAAAGGAACATATACCCTCATCACGTGCCCGGCATCAACGATGCTCTGCCGCAGCTTCGGGGTGACGCCGTAAAGCATCTGGAACTCGTACATGTTCTTCGGGACATTGTATTTTTGAATGAGCTCGTAAGCGCCAACTATCAGAGGCTTGTCATGTGTGGCGATGCCAGCGTAAATTTTGTTCCTGAACATGAATTCCAGGTCTTCAAGGAAATGTTTGTTGATCTCCTCGTACTTCTTGTAGGCAATCTCCAGCCGGCTCCACATAGATACCCTTGCATAGCCTGTAATTGGTCGGTATCGCGGGAGTGTTCATGTCAAGCATCTTCTCAAGGTCACTGTAGGTCCTCTTCATGTATGCCTGCAGCACCAGTCCCACGTTCTTAGGGAACTCAGCATGAAGGCGCCTGTACAGCTCTATCTCCATGTCGGTGCATGGAGAATCCTCCATGTCTATCCTGCAGAAGTTGTTGTATGAGGCTGCCTTCATCACTATCTCCCTCATGAGCCTGTAGCATGCCTCCTTGTCAATCAGAAGCCCAAAGCTCGTAGGTTTGAGCGAGTAGTTGCCATTGATACCCTGCTTCTCGGTCTCCTCAATCAGGTCAAGATACTCCTGCTTGTTTGATTCGGCCTCATCAAGTGACTTGATGAACTCGCCCAGAACATCCAGGGTTACTTTTATTCCCTTGGAGTTGAGGTCCTTTGAGACGCGCATGGCGTCTGCCATGGTTACTCCAGAAATATATGCGCGTGAGAAGATCCAGACGAATTTCTTCGGAAAGTAGGGAAGAATGGAAGCGATAAACTTATTAAACATCGTTCTGCTTTTTATTTTTTTAAGGTTTTCAAATTTAATTGCGAATATCCCGGCTACTAATGACGTTTATCATTAGTTCAGGCTCGTTTGCCACATTTTTCGGTTATTTTGAAAAAAAATCTCAGACAGTGCAACCATTTGAAGGTGAAAAAGGTCATGATACTGTGCTCGGCTGATGATGAGTGACCAACATATCATTGAAGGCTGTCTCAGGCACAACAGGAAGGCGCAGCAGATGCTCTGGAAAAAGTACTCAGGTTATCTGTTGGGTGTTTGCCTGAGGTATGCCACTGACAGGCCTGAAGCTGAAGATATGTTGCAGGAAGCATTCCTGAGAATATATTTTAATCTCAGCGAATATTCGGGCACGGGTTCTTTCAGGGGCTGGCTGAGGAGAGTGACGGTGAATACCGCCATCACATACTACCATAAGAATCTGCGTCACAAGCATCACGCCGACATAGATGATTATGTGAGTGCAGAGACGGGAACCGCGGGGTTCGAAGAGGATTTTTACACCGCGGAGGATCTGTACAGAGTGCTTGGCGAACTTTCACCCGGTTACAGGATGGTCTTTAACCTGTATACAATAGATGGTTACAAGCATCATGAGATAGCAGAGATGCTTGGTATTGATGTTAATACTTCAAAATCGCAATACAGCAGGGCCAGGGCCATACTCCGGAAAAAACTTGAGGAGCTGGCACGGCTGAAAGGAAAATATACCTGAAGAGGAAATGAGAGAAGAGGAGAGTGATAACGGTCTGGAGAACCTCTTTCGCAATAAGCTGGAAGAGAATGAGATGGTGGCAGAAAGCGACCTGACCGGGCGTTTCATGCGCCGTCTTGACCGGAGGGAGTTCTTCAGGTTTAATCCCACCCGACTCAATATCTGGTACGTTACGGCAGCCGCGGCCGGCCTTATTGCGGGCGTCATGCTTCTTACCGGTCCACCCCGCAGCGAAACTGTTACCGCACCGCCCCGGCAGGATCTGCCCGGGAACATATTACCGGCAGAGGATGGTAATGCGGAAAGCATCACGCCGCAGGCTTCCGGGATAAAAGCTTTTACCGTGACTGAGAATCCTGCTGCATCAGTATCAGCGGTGGCCGCAGCTGCTCCCGGTGACTCCTCTGTGCGGCACGAGCCGATCATCACTCCTGGCAGAACGGCACCCGGCAGCATTGAGGTAAGCAACCCTGGAACGACAGGGGTGTCGGCAGCCGTGCCACTGGTTATGGCCGCCATGGAACCATCCGTCACCTCGGGATGTGTTCCCCTTCATGTGCATTTCAGCAGCAATGCCGGCAACAACCGGACAGCCTCATGGAGCTTCGGCGACGGAGGGACATCATCAGATGCCAACCCTGACTATATATATGACCTCCCCGGCACTTACCAGGTCATACTTAAGCTTACTGACGGCAGGGGACGAACCAGTACCGCCACTACAACCATCGAGGCCCGCGGCAACCCCAGGGCCGCCTTCGAGATACGTCAGAATGAGTCCTTCGGCGACAACGACAAGGTGCTCTTTGTGAACCTCTCAGAGGGGGCTGCGAATTACCTTTGGGACTTCGGTGACGGAACCTTCTCGACACTTGATAATCCGTCATATAAATACGAACGTGCAGGCAGGTATGACGTCAAACTTGTTGCATACTCCTGGAACGGGTGCGCCGATTCGGTTACCGTCAATGACGCTTTCACGGACCAGGGGTTGTACATCAGGTTCCCCAACGCCTTTGTCCCAAACAAGGGAGGGCCTACAGGAGGTTATTACAACCAGCGCACCGACGAGGAAAACCAGGTTTTTCATCCGGTTGCATCAGGTGTTAGTTCATATGATCTAAGGATATACAGCAAAGCGGGTATGCTGGTATTCGAAAGCAACGATATATCAATGGGTTGGGACGGCTACTACAAGGGTGAGCTCTGCAGTTCCGGCGTTTATGTATGGAAGGTGAGAGCCACTTACAGCAACGGAGAATCTATAATAATTGCAGGCGATGTAACGCTAATAAACTACTGATACATAGCACTCTAAACGACAATTGTTGATATCTTCCCCAACCCTGGGGCCGATTGTTGATATTATCAGATGCAACCTTCCTTGAGTTTGGCCGTATAATTAGCTACTTTGTATAACTAAAAGGATCCGGATTGCCCTCTAGTACTAAATATCTGATCAGCCTGCTATTATCAATCTCGGTTTTTACCAGTGGTCAGGACCCGCAGTTCTCTCAGTTCTATGCGAATCAGCTTTACCTTGCGCCTTCATTCGCAGGTGCCACTGAAGACTATCGTGTAGCAATGAACTGGCGTAACCAGTGGCCCTCAATTCCCGGCGTCTTTCATACCTACAGTTTCTCCTTTGACAAGGCTGTCCCCAACTTCAACTCCGGCATCGGCATCCTCGCCACGTATGATGTGGCAGGCTCCGGCGACCTCAGCACCACGAACATAGGACTGCTATACTCATACGACATACAGATCAACGACGACTGGCATATAAGGCCGGGAGTGAACTTCAAGTTCACCTACCTGGGCCTGGACCTGATGAAACTGACATGGAACAGCCAGATAACAACGGGGGGAACATTGCCGCCGATCACTCCGCCGCCGTTTGACAACGTGGCTGACATCGACTTTGCGGCGTCGGGCCTTATCTTCAATGATAAGATATGGGCGGGCTTTACCGTTGACCACCTGCTCAGACCCCGCACCTCATTCTGGGGCAACACCAGTTCCATCCCCATCAAGGTGGATTTACTCGGAGGATTTCAGGTCATAAGCCGCGGCAGGCTCAGGAAGAAGCTTACCGAGGTGATGTCCGTGGCCGCAAACGTAATGTTCCAGGGCGAGTTCTACCAGTCAGACATAGGCCTCTATTACTACAAGCATCCGCTTGTCTTCGGCGTATGGTACAGGGGCATACCCTTCGCCACATCAAAAGATGTCTCGGCACAGGCCGGAGATGCTGTCATAGGCATGATCGGCATAAAGACCGATCAGCTCAACATTGGACTGAGCTATGATTTCACTATCTCAAACCTGATAACCTCATCGGGAGGAGCATACGAGATATCACTCATCTATTCGTTCACCTCGGAACAGGTGAAAAGAGGACAGAAGATACACGCAATACCCTGTCCCGAGTTCTGACAATCGGCCTCTCTTTCGCAGCCGCCACATCCCATTCTGCTTTTTCATATTTAAAATTTATGTATGTTTGTGCAACAATTTGTTGAACCATAACCTTATTTCCGAAATGAATAGATTATCTGTATTGAAGAACACCCTGATAATATCAGTGCTGGTTGTTGCCGGAATCCTTGTCACCGGCGGATGTGACAAGGCCGGGACCACACCTGCCGAAGGCAAGACTGAGGGACTGAAAGGCGGCATCGTTTTCGTTGAGCTTGATACCATCATTGCCAATTTTGATATGGCAACCGACAAATCCACAGAGCTTGAAGAGAAGACGAAAAACTCCGAAGCCGAGCTCACTGCCAAGTCACAGGCATTTGACCGTGATGTCAGGGATTATCAGAACAAAGCCCAGAAGGGACTTATCACCAGGGCCACCGCTGCCGAGATGGAACAGACACTTGCACAGCAGCAGCAGAACCTGCTGGCGCTGCGCGACCAGATGGCCTATAACCTTAATGAGGAGGGCGTTGTCGCCCAGAGGCAGGTGCTTGAATATATTAACATGTATCTGGTTGAGTACAACGCTGAGCATGGCTACCAGTACATCCTTGCCAGGCAGTTCCCCGGCCCCATTCTGTTCAGTGACTCCACCCTCGATATCACCGCCGAGGTGGTCGCCGGCCTGAACACCAAATACAACGCTGAAAAGGTTAAGAAATAACTTCAGTCACTCGAAGGCCTGGGGGCCCGCTTCACGGCGGGCTTCGCTGTTTTTGACACCTTGCGGTCACGCCTGATCTTTCGCTCCTGCTCCGGGGTGACGATGATGAAGAGATCCTCGTCAGGTTTCTTCATACGGTATTGCTCACGGGCATACTTCTCCAGGTTCTCGTTGCTGGTCCTGAGCTCATTCAGCTTCCTGCGGTCCTCCTCAATGCGCCCCATGTAATACTCCTTCTCGCGTTCGAGCCTGTTGCGCGACCTTATCTCACGCACCCGCATTATCAGATTGTTCGGATCAAGCACAATGATCCACACAAGAAAGATGAGCACCGTAAGCACGTACCTGTTCTTCATCCAGGCGGGCATCCTGTCTCGCACGGATGCAAGCGTAAACCGTTGCCAGAAATCTGACTTCAAGGCTGTATGGGGTAATTTGTTTTTAACGTTATCATCCTCCGCTCATCAGGTAGATCACCTGCACTGTGTCGCCGTCATTTATCACCTCTTCACCGTAACTGTCACGGTCAATGAGTCGACCGTTGATCTTCACAATCCTGAGCCTGAAGGTGTACCTCTTCAGCTCAAGCAGCCTCTCCACGGTGATACTCTCACCCTCGAGGTTCATGGGCTCGTTGTTAAGCGTAATGTTCATTTCTTCAGTGGTGCCAGGCCTGATGCCCGATTGGCAAATATACGTCGAAAGTCTGCAAAATCAGTCAACAGCCAACAGTTTGAGGCTCCTACACAGGAGGAGACTCAATCCCGTACACGCAGTGTCGGGACTTCAGTCTATCAGCTAACAGTTTGAGGCTCCTACACAGGAGGAGACTCAATCCCGTACACGCAGTGTCGGGACTTCAGTCTTCAGTCCTCAGTCGCCAGTCGAAACTTATTGATAGACCGAGGACCTCCGACCGGCATTCGGCTGCATATTGACTATTATCATTAGAATGCGGATATTTATACACGTAATTTGTATTTGCCACATAAAATCACTTTATACAAAATACTATGGATATCAGCGAAATCAAGTCAAAGCACAGGCTTCTGAACAGATGGGACTACAAATGGACCCCTCTGTCGAAAGGCTATACTGACAAGACTCTCTACATCAACGTCGGCACAAGCGAGATAAGGGAGAAGGATGTACCTCTGGCAATGAAGGAGAAATTCATCGGGGGAAAGGGCTACGGTCTCCGTTACCTCTGGAATGCCACAAAACCTGACACAAAATGGGATGACCCCGAAAATGAGATTGTCATCTCATCCGGACCGATAGGAGGCATCACTCAATACTCCGGCTCCGGCAAGTCGCTTGTGGTTACGATATCGCCGCAGACCGACTCGGTCATGGACAGCAACGTGGGAGGGTTCTTCGGACCCTTCCTGAAGTTCTCCGGCTTCGATGCAATAGAGCTGCAGGGGAAGGCTGCTGCCGATGTGATTGTTTTCATTAACGGTGTCGATCATTATGTCGAGATTTTCGAGGCACCCGCAGAGGCTATTGACAGCCACGTGCTTGCCGAGCAGCTGACCGACATGTTTGCTGCCGACGAGTCAGACCGCAAGAACCTTGGAATAGTCTCCACCGGTTCTGCCGCAGACCATTCACTGATAGGCATGCTCAATTTTACATTCTATGACCCCAAGCGCAAGAAGATAAGGATGAAGCAGGCCGGGCGCGGTGGCATTGGCACCGTTTTTCGCAACAAGAAGATCAAGGCTGTCGTCTGCAAGATCCCCGGCGTGAAGGGCAACCTTAATAACGTCGTTGACCTCGAGGCTATTCAGGAACGCGGCCGCCGCTTCAACCGCGAGATGCGTGAACTCGATGACAAACAGTGCAAGATGCGCCAGATTGGGACTGCCCACCTGATGGAGATAATGGACGACCATGATCTCCTGCCCACCCATAACTATAAGTTCGGTTCACACAAAGACTCACCCAGGATTGATTCCGCTGTTTGGAAGTCATTCTTCACGCAGAATATACCTGACGGCTGCTGGATCGGTTGCAACATGGCATGCTCCAAGGCTGTCGATGACTATGAGATCAGCACCGGACCATACAAGGGACAGAAGGTCATCGTTGACGGGCCGGAGTATGAGACAGCTGCCGGACTGGGTTCCAACGGGGGATTCTTCGACCCGCGCTATATAATTGAAACGAACTTTTACTGCGACACATACGGCATCTGTACCATAACCTGGGGCACAAGCATCGCCTTCATGCAGGAGTGCTATGAAAAGGGGATCCTCAATAAGGAGCGCACCGGAGGACTGGAGCTCACCTTTGGCAATATTCCCCCGGCGCTGGAGCTGCTGCATATGGTGGCACGCGGCGAAGGCTTCGGTCTGATAGCCGGACAGGGTATCCGTCGCATGAAGAAGATCTTTGCAGAGAAAGGATGGGGCGACCCGCAGTTCATGCAGGATATCGGCATGGAGAACAAGGGCCTCGAGTACTCGCAGTACATGTCGAAGGAGTCACTGGCCCAGCAGGGCGGATATGCCCTTACCAACAAGGGTCCGCAGCATGACGAAGCCTGGCTGATTTTCATGGATATGGTTAACAACCAGATACCTACATTCGAGAACAAGGCCGAAGCACTGCACTACTTCCCGATGTTCCGGACATGGTTCGGCCTGGTTGGCCTTTGCAAGCTGCCCTGGAACGACGTGGAGCCCGAGACAAACGCACAGACCGACGAGCCGGCTAAGGTGCCCGAGCACGTTGATAACTATGTGACCATCTATAAGGCAGTCACCGGCAGACCGTTTGACAAGCACAGGCTGGTGGAAGACTCCGAGCGGGTATATAACTTCCAGAGGGTGTTCAACATTCGCCGGGGCTTCGGGCGCCGCAAGGACGATGACCAGCCTTACCGTGCGTGCGGACCGGTGACGGTGGAGGAGTATCTCTCAAGGGAAGAGCGCTATGATAAGCAGCTCAAGGAGAAGGTCGGCTTTGACCCTGAAGGGAAGAGCACGGAGGAGAAGGTAAGGGTCATGAGACAGTACCGTGAGAAGCAGTATGACCTGCTCCGCGATGCGGTCTACAAGCGCCGCGGGTGGAATAATAACGGCATCCCGACCATAGAACACCTGAAGCGGATCGGAATGGACCTGCCGGAGTTGATAGAGGTGGTCACCCCGCTGCAGTAACAAATCCGGAGGCTGGTCCTGGACCGGCCTCTGCTGTAATTATTTATTGAATTTTGACCCTTTAAAGGCAGCCTCAATCTGATCATACGCATCAACCGGGTTGGTAAGAGGCATGTCATTACTGAAAAGGTCGTAGTCGAGCAGACCCGCTTTTTTGCTCTTCTCAAAGGTTGGCAGCCTGGTGCGGTTGGTCGTCTCAAGGTGATTGCCCTTCCCGTCAACGATGATGATCCTTGGCAGGAATGCGCCTTTCCTGCCTATAAAGGCATCCATGATCTTCACTGCGCTGTCAAATTCGCTTCGCGTGGCACGTCCCAGTGCCTCATACTTTACGATTTTCTTATGATCCCATGTGAAGACATTGGCGAAGCTTTCCGATATCTTGTCGTCAATGTTCAAGTCCTCATTGAGGGTATCATGGCCTGACGGCATCAGCAGTACTTTGCCGCCGCCACCCTCTATGTTGGCAGCATAGCGCGGCAGGGTGATACCGCTGATCCATCCCTGCAGGTGCTTCATGTATATCTTGCCAACCTGTATGGGAGTGATGAAATGCACTATCCCCCTCTCCTTGTGACACTGAAGCAGGTAATAGGGATGCACCCCGATCCAGAACATCCTCCTGAAGGTCTCGGCGAGGGTGCGGTAGTTGTCATTGATATGATTGAGAAGCACAGTCTGGTTTCGTATCGTGAAGCCATGCGAGGTGATCCTCTTCACCGCCGCCGCCAGGTCAGGGGTAATCTCCTGGTAGTGATTGATGTGAGTCATAAAATAGACATGCTTTTCCGGGCCCTTGTTATACCTGTTGGCCGATATCCTTATCAGTTCAAGAATCTCTCCTGTGATGAGCATCGGCAGAACCACAGGCACGCGGGTAGCTATCCTGACAGCCCGCAGATGCGGTATGCGACTTAATTCTTCCAGTATGTACTTTAGACGCTTGTTGCTGATCATCAGCGCATCACCACCGGTGACAAGCACCTCATTGATATTCCTGTTATAGCCGATGTAGAAGAGCCCCTTGTCCACCTCACGTTTGTTTACATCGGCAGAGGTGTCAAGTGATTTGGCACGCTGGCAGTGCACGCAGTATGCGGCGCAACTGGTGTTTTCTGCTACGAATAGCGCCACCCTGTTCGGATATCGCTGGTAAGCGGCACCGTAGGTTCGCGACCCTTCACTCATGGCTCCCTCGATGCCGGCGTCAGGGAACATCAGGTTGGCCGGAGTGGGAACACTCTGCCAGAATATGGGATCAAGACGCTTCTTTGAGACCTCACCGAAAAATACCGGGCTAAACGGATCTTCCTGCATCAGTGAGGGCATAGTAAGGGGTGATCCTCAGGCGGCTCCTTGCCCTCCAGTCTCAGAGTGGCTATAGTCCTTCTTATCTCTGCCTCCTGGTGGTCATTGAGTTTTATGACCCTCTTCAGCTGGTCAACCGACCTTATTGAGTTCTTCTTTTGCCATGACGGATCATTCCACTGCTCCTCCGTCACATCTTTCCATAAGTCGATACTGCTGTACTTCCTGGGATGGTATAAAAAATCTTTGTCATAGTTCATCAGCTCCTCCCTTTTAGAATGAATATTTAATTATCCCACACCCGGAATAACAAATATAGCATTTTTTGCGGATTCCCATCCCGGTGACGGATACAACTCCCCAACCGGGCTGTCTGCCACGTCAGGGATTCAATACTACCGGCAGAGCCAGCTGCGGGATCAGCTTCTGCACAGTGCCCTGGTCAACATTGAAGTTGGATGACATTTGTTTTGTCACCTCAGACCCCTAATCCTTCAGCCTTACCACCACCCCGTCCATTGAGTTGGAGAGAAGACTTCCATCCTTCAGCGGCACTACGCTGTTTATGAGACAGGAGGATATCCTGTGGCTCCAGAGCAGTTTGCCGTCTGCCCTCGAGGCAGCATGGATGGCTCCCTTGTCAGAAGGGATATAGATGATCCCATCCGTTCCGTGATCACACCCGGAGCTATGTCATAGCCTATATTAAAAATCAGAGACCCAGACAACCCGCCCTTCCGGGGCGCGGGCATCGACCCCGATGACGATGCCGTTCATCGTCTTCGCGAGGATGAGGGTGCTGTCGGCTGTTATTCCCATCGACTCCCTTACAGCAATGTTGCCCAGATCGGAATGCCATATAACCTTACCCGTCAGGGCGTCAAGGCAGGCCATCTTCCTGTCGGGAGCCACCACAAATACCCTGTCTCCGGTCGCAACGGGAACACATGCGGCAGGCGACAGCATCCTGTTGGTGTAACCGTTGTACCAGTCCCATTTTATTTTGCCGGTTTCTGTGTCAACGGCATACAGGCGGTTATTCCAGGTACCGAAGATCAGCATACCCTTGTATATTATCGGAATTGTCTCCACAAACCCATCAATCGTGCCTATACTCCACAGGAGCTTCCCGTCTGTGATATCCAGTGCATAACACTTGCCTGACGACCCTGTTATGAAGACTTTCCCGCTTCCTGTCACCGGTGATGCCACCATGGGCTGCCCCGAGTCGAATTTCCACAGCACCTTCCCGGTTCTCAGTTCAAGGGCACGCACCATCCCGTCAGCCGAGGCTGCAATCACCCTTTTGCCATCTGTGGCCGGGGTGCTGTATATCTTGGCTCCGGTGTAATGCACCCATCGCACCCTGCCCCTTTTGATGTCAAGAGCCTTAATCTCACCGTCGGTGTTGGTGGTGATTGCCAGTTTCCCTGCCGGCACCGTTCCGGCGCCGATGTCGCTCTTCTCCTGGACGCGCCAGGCCTCTCTGATAACCGGGTATTTGGCGTTCATCGAATAGTCTGGCCTCTGCCATACCGTTGTGTCAGACGGGAAGTCGTGTTTTTTCATCTCCACCGAAGCCCAGGGCGCCATAGTTACTTCGCCCGGATGGCGCACAGCGGCCGTCAGCAAAGTGTCGCCCCGGACGGTCACGATGTTGTATCCTCCTGTACTCTGCCCGGCGCGCAGGTTCGAACGCCCCATAAGTGCCGGTATGCCCTCGAAGTTCAACACCCTGTTGGAATGACCGTGCCCGCACAGCGCCAGCCGCGTGTCCATCCGCTTAAGCCTGTCGGTGAGCTCATACCAGTTATTGAGGCCGCTGTCAAGAGGGTAGTGGTTGACAGAGATAACCTTAAGCTCCCTGTTCGCCGGAGCATTAAGCACGGAATCGAGCCATACGATGTTCTCACGTGGTATCTGTCCGGGACCCATCCTCATGTTGGGGCCGGAGTTGGTGCCTACCATTAGCCATCCTCTGTGGCTGAAGACAAAGGCCTCGGCGCCGAAAACCCTCCGGAAACTGTTGGCACCGCTCTCTGACCACTTCGTGTCATGATTGCCCGGAACGATGAACCATGGTTTAGTCAGACCGTCAAGTATCTCCTTTGCAAGCATCAGCTCGCTGTCAGATCCGAACTCCGTCACATCACCCGAGATGATAACAAACGCCAGAGAGTCAATGGAATTGATGTCGTTAACCGTGCGCTGCAGATCCTCGTCAGCCCCCGTCCCTCCAATATGTGTGTCAGTAACCAGGGCAAAACTGAACCTGCCCTCACCCATCTGAGCCGGGGCAGGGATCAGAAATATTACCAGTGTCAGGAAGAGGATGGTCTTTTTCATCATGGCAGAATTTCTTTTTATTAGGCAATATAACATGAAATCCCAAAATAGATTACCTTGTGGTTAGAATCTCAGAAACTAACAGGATGTGTTTTTCAGCAGGAGCCAGCTTTGCCGGGGGAGCGGTGATATCTGCAATAGGCGTAGCGACCATTGCAAAAAACAATGACTCTTCGCGCCGGATGTTTGCAGGCATACCGCTTATCTTTGGCGTACAGCAGATATCCGAAGGCCTGGTGTGGGTTGCACTGCAGTCGCCAGACCATGACCTGATGCTCACCATCGCCTCCTATACCTTCCTGTTTACGGCTGTGATCGTGTGGCCCGTCTACCTGCCGCTTTCAGTGATGCTTATGGAGAAAGTGAAGGTAAGAAGGCAGATCATCTTTTTCCTGGTTGTAACCGGACTGGTAACCACTATATATTATGGTATAGGCATGCTGTTTTACGATGTCAGTCCGCAGATAAGCAGCCATCACATAAAATATGTCAATAACTTTCCCCGGCCACCGGCAAATGCGGTATTCATAATCTATCTTATGGCAACCCTGGTGCCGCTGTTTGTCTCAGGTGTCAGGAAGATGTGGCTCATGGGACTCCTCATGACCGTCTCATGTCTTATCACAGGCATCTTTTTCAGGGAGTACCTCACCTCGGTGTGGTGCTTCTTCGCGGCACTGATCAGCGCAGTGATACTGTGGATTGTAAGTGAAGAGAGGCAAAGATTGAAAGCCTGAAGGAGAAGGGCTCACTCCCTTAAGAGAGTTTACAATGAACTCACAGCCTGGTTTCCATGCATTACTTCATCAACGGGTACCCGGGGATTGATATTTCATATAACTTTGTATAAAGAGACACCCTGAAGCCAGTCTTGTTTTCTTAACAGGTCTGGAAGATTAACCCACCGCAAATAACCAACCATGAAGTATCTCAACCTCCTCTTCTTTGCTTCGATGATAGTCATGAACTATCTGGCAAACGCCCTTCCTCTCAACGGAAAAACCACCGGCGAACTCTCAGATGCTTACCCGAACCTCTTTGTCCCGGCCGGGGTCACCTTTTCGATATGGGGTATTATATACATACTTCTGGTCATCTTCTGCGTGGTGCAGTTCACCACCTCGCAGCAGGCTGTCATAACACGCATCGGATGGCTCTTCGGTATCTCATGCCTCTTCAATGCACTCTGGATTGTGGCATGGCATTACGGCAGGCTCCCGATGTCACTGATACTGATGCTCGGGCTGCTGGTATCTCTTATCTGGATCAACATCTTCATTAAGGATATGCCCTACGGTTTTTTCAAGGCGGCTTTTGGTATTTACCTTGGCTGGATATGCATCGCCACCATTGCCAACGTCACGGCTCTGATGGTCAACTACGGGTGGGGAGGCTTCGGCATTTCAGGGGAGACCTGGGCAATAATTATGATCATCGTTGGTGCGCTGCTGGTGGCCTTTACAATATGGCGGCTAGACAACCCCTTCATCGGCCTGGCGGTGGTATGGGCTTTTGCGGGGATTATGATAAAGCGGCAGGTCGATTACCGCGCCATCTTCATAGCGGCAGCGGTGGCATTGATATTGGTGGCAGCAGTGCTGCTCCTGACCTTCTTCCGCAAGCGTATTGCCGGACTGGCTTAGGAAGGGTTCTGAAAAAGAGGCAAAAATCTGTTCAGGGAACATTTTTGTACTTCAAGGTGTTTCATATTTATCTCTGACAGCCAGTTAATACAAGACTAACATGAAAATAAATATCAATTCAGAAATACCTGCACCCGGGGTGCAGATGGAAGGTGCCAGTAAGGTCAGGATGAAGATACTCATCGGTCCTGATGACGGATCAGGGAACATAACCATGCGTCATTTCTTTGTCGCCCCCGGAGGCAACACCCCCTTTCATAACCATGACTATGAGCATGTCATCAAGGTTGAACGGGGTCGCGGCGTAGCCGTTGATGAACATGGCATTGAACATGTGGTACAGGAGGGCCAGAGCCTCTTCGTCAGGCCGGGCGACTTCCACCAGTTCAGGAACCCTTACGACAGCGACTTCGAATTTATCTGCATCATACCCAATCCTGCAAAACCATAAACAGATGATATCACACGAAATTGACTACAAAATCTATGGCGACGACATACAGTTCATAGAGATCGAACTTGATCCGAATGAGACAGTCATTGCCGAGGCAGGGACTATGGTCTACATGGAGCAGGGAATAGTCTTCGAGACCAGGATGGGCGACGGTTCGGAAGTGAATCAGAGCCTGTCAGGCAAGCTCTTTCAGGCAGGGTCAAGGCTGCTGGCGGGAGAGTCGCTCTTCCTGACGCACTTCACCAACAGGGGGAGCGGCAAAAGCAGGGTGGCATTCGCAGCACCCTATCCCGGCACAATCATCCCTGTCGATCTCAGTAAGCTCAACAACAAACTGATAGTTCAAAAAGACGGTTTCCTCTGCGCCGCCTTCGGCACAAAACTAACCATCACCCTCAACAGGAAACTGGGGGCCGGACTCCTCGGCGGTGAAGGATTTATCCTGCAGAAGCTGGAGGGCGACGGCAAGGCCTTTGTCCATGCAGGCGGGACTGTCATTGAGAGACAGCTTAACAATGAGACACTGCGTATTGACACCGGCTGTATCGTTGCCTATGAGCCGTCGCTCGATTTTGACATTGAGACCACAGGCAGCCTGAAGTCGATGGTATTCGGCGGCGAGGGACTCTTTCTCGCCACAATGCGCGGCACAGGCAAGGTATGGCTGCAGTCGATGCCCATACGCAAGCTCATACGCGCACTCGCACCCATGGGTGCCAACAAGGGGAAGGAGGCGCAGGGACTGCTGGGCAACCTGTTCCAGTAGAAGGCTGAAGGCTGAAGACTTAAGACTGCCGGCTGCCGACTGAAGACTGCAGACTGGTTCACAACGCCCTGCACATCCGGTTATGACAGACGCTCTCCGGCACTCCTCTCTTCTGAAGAGAGTTGACCGGGAGTTTCTGCCAATCCAGAGGCTCCCTGGTAGTGTAGAGGTGGAACAGGTCTTCGGTAAGCAGCACATTAATGTTGTAGAAATCCGACTGGTAAGGACGGCGGAACCTGGCCGGGGCGACCTCCCCGCCGGTCAGAAGGTTGTAACGCGTCAGCGCCGTCTCCGCAAGACTGACAGCTGACGGGACGGGATGGTCAAACCATGAGGCGTACACCTTCTGAAAATCGTCAGCCCTCGACTCAACCCACTTTCCATCTTCACGGAAGGTTCTTACATAATCAGCCAGGGTGCCCATAATTTCTCCCCATGACTCATCAGTCTCGTAAATCATAGTGACGGCCATCAGCAACGCCCCGGCATCGGACAGGAAGCTCTGTCGCTGCAGTTTGCCCTCATAATATGAATGACCGAGAGACGAGCCGTTCCAGAATGTCTCAAGAATCCTCCCTATCAGTGTGACAGCCCTGGCCTGCAGGTCGGGGCGCCCGAGATGCCTGCCGGCCTGTATCATGGCAGCAGCCGTCAGGGCATTAAGTCCGCTAAGTATCTTGTCGTCGCGCGACGGCTGGCTGCGCCTTCTCCTTATCTCAAGCAGCTTCTCCTCAATGGCGTCAATACGGTCATTATTCTTTCTGACAAGGTGATTGAGTCCCTCGAAATTTCCCTTACCGCTGATCTCGTATACCTCGCAGAAACGCTTGAAATCCGAGGGTTCCAGCACACTCTCAAGCTCACTTTCACTCCAGAGATAGGTCAATCCCTCCTTATGGTCGGTATCGGCATTGAAAGCCGAGGTAAACAATCCGTCATGCTCAAAAGTCTCGCCGAGGCTCCTGACTGTTTTTTCAGCCATACTCCTGTAATGAACCTTTCCTGTGACCCTGTACCCCAGCGCGTAGCTCCAGAGTGCCATCGCCTGGTCATAGAGCATCTTCTCAAAGTGAGGTATCGTCCATTCGCGGTCGACGCAGTAACGGTAGATACCTCCCTGCAGGTGGTCATTCAGTCCTCGCATCATCATCGCGTCAAGAGTGGTTGTGACCATATTTCTTAGCTTATCGGCCTCGCTGGTCTCTTCGGCAGCTCCGCCATCGCCGGATGTCGTATCTGCAGTCATTACCTCACCTATAACCGCCATGTGGCAGAGCATGAAGAGGAGGGAGGAGTGCGGCGGGAACTTCTGTCCTCCCCCGAAGCCTCCGTATTCGTGGTCATAGTACTCTTCCAGGTTCTCTGTAAGCTTCTCTGCACCGGCATGAGGAGGCTCCTCATCCGTGGCCTCGAAGGGTCTGATGCTGCTGGTGTTTGATTGCAGATAGTCATTGACTGCCTTCGCTATGCCCAGGAAGGAGACCCTGTTGCCGGCGCTCATTGCGGGAGCATAGGTGAGTGCATGCACCGGCCTGAGGTCAGCTGTAAGGAAGACGTTCAGCGGCCATCCGCCGCTTCCGGTCAGCGCCTGGATGAAGTGCATCATGGACTGGTCGATGTCAGGCCGCTGTTCGCGGTCGACCTTGATGCTTATGAAATTGGTATTGAGGTAATCGGCTGTCTCCCTGTCGGAAAAGGCTTCAGCTGCCATCACGTGACACCAGTGGCAGGTGGAATATCCCACGGAGACAAGCAGGGGTTTGTTTTCTGCAAGCGCATGATCAAGCGTCTCCCTGCTCCATTCCTGCCACCATATCGGGTTGCCGGCATGCTGCTGCAGATAAGGCGACGATGACCTGTCAAGGTTGTTCCTTTCCCACAGAATAATGTTTCTCATGTTGTTTAAAGCTTATTCGTTAGCTTACACCCAGTCCTCAGTCCTCAGTCCACAGTCAGCAGTCTCCAGTCATCCAGGTCATCCAGGTCAGCAGCAGGAGACTCCAACCAGGAGGATAATTAATCCCGGCCACGAAGTTAGGCGGTACATAAATCGCAGGTTCCTTTACTTTTCTTCATTCCATTCAACATTCACGATAATCTCGTTTTTCCGGCCGAAGGGCTGATAAGGCGGATTGTACCCGAGATACCTGAAGTTACCGTACCAATTGATCCCTTTCCCTTCGAGGAGTATCTTCAGTTTCTCAGAGTAGTTTCTTATATCCTTGTCAGAGGCATACCCACTGAAACGTATGGCCGCAACATACACATCATCAGTTCGTTCGATCTTTACACCGGGGTCATCAGGCCTGGGCAGGTTCTCCTCAGTGAACGACGAGGGCATCACGAAGCTCATCGAAGCGGTATTCATATCCATGTGCACAGGTGAAGTCATAGAGATTTTGGTATCCGACTCGTTGCCTCCGAAGATATATCCGGCAAGCTTGCTGAAACCAGGGTATGCCAGGTCCTTATAGTTCCTGGCATCTGAATATACTGTTGCCAGGATGGCGGATGGATAGAACCTTATCTCAAAATCCTTTTCGGAATGAACAACACTGTATTTCTGTTTTTCTGTTTCTGCAAAAGCCATGGTTGTGTAAGATTGAATTATCAGGAGGATTGCACCAAATGGAAAGTATATTTTAGCGGTTTTCATTTCAGGCACTGTTTTGTTTCCTGTCAGTTAAACAATCGTGTACGCCAAATGTTTGCAGAGATGGTTACTGGCGCAATCACTAAAGAACTTCCCTCCGTACCCGGAATGGGAGTGGTTGGAATATCAGGGATATAACAGTGTCGTCAGGAATTGCAGGTCAATGCCCGCCTCGCCACCTAATGTTTAATAATAGCGACTGTACGCAACAGGGCCGCAAGACTCCGGGCTACAGATATTTTCTGTACTCTTCGATCTTTGTCTTCAGCCTCTTCTCCAGGAATTCGTTTCCTCCGTTAAGTGCCTCCAGCACCTGAACAGAGTCATAATAGAATTCCGTGATATGACTCTTGCCCCAGCCTCTTGGCGGTTTCTGCAGGTTGGTGATCCTGTCGGCCAGCTTCACAGCCCACACCTCTTTCCTGCATTGCCGGATCTTGGCCAGGCTGTCGGTCAGCCTGTAATCCTTAAGCAACTTGGGATCCTTGGTCAGTGCCCATACGGCGTCGGCGATATCCGTGCCGAACCGCTCCTCGAGCTCAGCCCTGGTGGTAGCGGTATCCTCGATGGTGTCATGCAGCAGCGCAGTCTGGATCGCAAATTCCAGGTCAAAACCGGGTGTGTGGGTCGCTGCGGCAAACAGTTCCATTGACACGTTACTTAGATGGACCACATAAGAACTTTTTGTTCCCTTAACCTTCTGCGGCCCGTGTTTCTCAGCCGCAAACTTGATTGCCTCCTGGTAGAGGGTCTGAATATCAGTCATATAAAAATCAGCCGTTTAATCGGATGAAGATAATGAAAAAAAATCGTAGATTTTCCTAAATCGAATCTACTTTCTTCTCCATGATTTTATAGTGTCCCTCTCAGGCCTCTCAGGAAAGACCTCACCTGACCCTCTTCCAGGATGAATTCACCAGGCAATTGGCATAGTGAATGGTAATATACCTAATGGTAATATACAAAAATGTATATTACATGTATGTATAACTAAAGAAATCAGTCTATTGACAATATTCCGAAAATCAAGACTGCACTGGTTTCGAGGTAGCTTACTCTTTCCGGTAACCTTCTCTCCCGGAACAATATTGCAGGGTGCATGTTACTTTGATATGAGCGGTACGGTATTATATGACGGCGAATGCGCCCTCTGCAACAGCCAGGTACGTTTTATCAGGAAACGCGACAGGGGTAACCTGTTTCGTTTCGTTTCACTTCAGTCGGAGGAGGGGAGGAGCCTGCTGCGCTCGGCAGGATTGCCTGAGGATGAAGTTGATACTGTTGTCTATGTAAAGGAGGGGAAGGATCTTACCCGCTCATCAGCGGTGCTTGGAATAGTCAGCGACCTTGGCGGTGGCTGGAGACTGCTCCGCATACTGGGGATCATTCCTGCGGGCATCCGCGATTTCTTTTACCGCCTCATCGCCCGTAACCGCCACCGCTTCTCCACCTCCGCCCGCCATCGAATCTCAGACAAATCGTGACCCCCCCCCCGGCAAGAATTACCATCAGATTCCAATTTTAAAGAAATTTTCAGTACCGGGAATTTCTCAGCCTTAAAAAAGCAACCGGCAGAATAATTGTACCGGGAGAATCATTGTATCGGGAGAATAATTGTACCGGGAGAATCATTGTATCGGGAGAATAATTGTACCCACAGAATAATATTACCGGGAGAATAATTGTACCGGCAGACGGATAAACCTGAATATTGGACTAATTTTGATACTGTCATGACATCAGACGCCATTTGATTCATGATGAAACACAAACCTGTAACGTTATGAATAAAAAAACAGCCCTGCTTCTTGCCCATGCCCCGGTATGGATTGCAGCCATATTTGTTGCCTGGCTTTTCAGTTCAGACAGTTTTCCGGGAAGGCAGCCATCATATGTTGCACTCTCAACCCTTGTATTATCAATCTGGATGCTGGGGAGTTTTTACCTGTTTTACTCTTACCTGGTGCCGAAGTATTTTACGGGGAGTAAAAGGAGTCTTTTTTGGCTGAACGGGCTCATCTTCGTTCTGATATTAATACCCGTTATCGGGTTGGCATTGCTTCTGTTAACAAGAACCTCTGCCCTGAACCTGTCCGAGACATTCTCATCAAAGGGGCTTATGCCGTACTTCGGAAGTGTGATTATCACCCTCGTCTGCAGCATATTGGGTGCACTGTACCGCCTGTTGCTGAAACGGTACCTGCCGGCCTAGAACTCAAACACAACAGGTTTATTTACAATCTCTCCTGAGCCGTTTGATAATGAAGCGTTGATGAAAACGGAATTTCCGTGAGTCTCAGTACCGTATGATTCGTGGATATGGCCAAAGATGTGGTACCGGGGTTTGATTGACAAAACCTTTTCCCTCAGCACCTGGCAGCCAGCATTATAATTTTCGGTTTTGGAAAAGTCCCTGAAACCCCTTGGAGGGGCATGCGTTACAAGGATATTGATATTCTCCGGAATTAAATTCCAGATTCGCTCTGCTCCCAGGGTATCGAAATAGGTAAATGCACCTATGCCTCCGTAATTAAGTGAGAAGGGCGAGCCGAAAATTGAATATCCGTTAATCCTGATTGATGTATTCTCAAGGTAGGTAATATTATGGCTGCCGGTTAACTCAAGAAATTCCGGTTTCTTTTTCCGTATGAACCTGTCATGATTTCCTGCCACAAGGATTTTATACTGAAAATCCAGACCGGCAAACCACCTGATGAAATCAGCAACTTCTGACGGGTTGCTCTTTCGCGTAATATCTCCGCAATGAATGATAATATCACCCGGAGGAACATCAACCGCATGGTGATTGCCGTGAGTATCGGACAAAGCCACAATGATCATGCGGCAAATCTATCTGTTTGTCGTGAAATATACCCGTAAAAACATGAAAAGTATGAACATTACCTTCTTTTATGTTCACAACTCTCAGAACACCGGCTGCTTCAGTACGTTATTCTACGGTCATTTATTCATTCTGCAGGTCTCTGGAGCCAGGCTGCCTGAGCTCAAGCCTCTCAGCCAGGTTTATGATATCCTTTCTTCTGGCGAGGACATCCATCCATTCTTCAGGGATTGTCTCATGACCGTACAGCAGTCCTGCCAGTCCTCCGGTGACTGCCGCGGTGGTGTCGGTATCGCGGCCGAGGTTGACAGCCTGAAGCACCGCCGCGCTGTAACTCCTTGTCTTCATGAGACACCATATGGCAGCCTCGAGAGTATCCACAACATATCCTGAGCTCCTTATCTTCTCCTCGGGAAGATCATGGATATTCCCCTTCAGGATCCTGCTGAAGTGCCCCGTTTCTACGTCGCTTATTCTGAATGACCCCAGCTGGCTGGCAGTAACAGTACGGAGCGACTTGTAGGCCTCGGATTTGTCCGTGCCCCTTGCGATGTACCTGGCAAACTCAAGAAATATGAAGCATGAAATGACTGACCGGACATGCCTGTGGGTCAGGCCTGACACCTGCCTGGTTAGACGGTATCGTTCCTCAGCAGGCATATCCGCGATATGAAACAGCAGCGGCAGTATCCTCATCAGCGAGCCGTTGCCGTTTGACCAGTCGCCGTCGTCACCGGCCACCTCCGGATCCACCCCGGATTGTATCCGTGAAAGGGCCCGCCATGTAATACCCCCGATATCGAATATTTTACCGTGGGCGCTCCAGAAACCCTTACGGTGCCACCTGACAAAATTCTGCCCGATGGTGCTGAGGTCAAACCCTTCCGTCAGAGCCTCGGCCAGGCAGAAGGTCAGAGAACTGTCGTCCGACCATGTCCCGGGAGGCTGCTGGTGTGTCCCGTAGCCTCTCATATCGGTTACCGGCTCTTTGCGGAGTTCCTCCCTCGACCTGAACTCCACTGGCACACCCAGAGCATCGCCAACGGCTACACCAAACAGTACGTCCTTGTAAATATTTCTCTCGCTCATCTGAAGATAACAGAAAATTGTTCCGGAAGATATAGCACTTTAAAGATAGTAAATCCTTTGATTTTTTTATCCGGTAATGTGTCGTCTGTGATGGTGAATATTATAATAATGGCCAATAACAACTGATGCCGGCGACCAGGTATGGAACCGCCGGATTTCGTTTTTCAGGATCTGATACAGGCTCCTGGATTATTTCCCGGGAAGAGCGCTTTCTTCAACAAACTGGGTGGTGGAATAAAGGTGAATGAAATTGCCCCCGGCATCCTCATTGAGATCCTGCAGTATACTGGTTCCGTGCTGCAGCAATCCGTACCATGTGTAACCTGATGATGTACCCATGCTGTAAACCCACGTGTTTCGGTTCCAAACAGCCAGACCGGTGACCAGCTGATCGGAATGATTGCTCCTGCGGCGGAAGGCAAGATAGATGAGATCACCGCCCGCACCCTTGTTCAGGTCAACGTTTATCATAACGAAGCCGGTGCCGAGATCTGACAGATTCTCACCGTCTGAAGTGTCCACCGTGCCTATTGCCGCCAGAGGGGTTATGTTATCATTCTCCAGCCCGGGAAGATAATAGATCCAGAGAGTGGCTCCTCCAGCCCCTCTATTAAGATCATAGGGTAGCTTGTAGTAATCTCTGCCGTCTATCTTGTACGGGTTGGGCGGAGCAGGACTGTCAATCACCTTCAGGTCGAGGATGCAGAATCTGGGAGTAGGGAAGACCGATATCTTCCTGTCAGTTGCCCAGCTGGTTGAGTAGTACTGCAACAACTCGTTCCTGCGGCCCTCGTCATCGCAGAACTCCCATACCGGGATCAGCCCGTTCTGAGTATAGTTGCAGAAGACCAGCTTATTGGGAACGCTGGTGAGCCATGCATCATAGTCGTTTTTGCTGATGATACTATGCCCCAGCTGACTGTCGCCTCCGTACACCTCAAGGTGCTGTTCCATGTTCGAGGCGAACCGGTCAAACTCCTGCTGTGTAATCACTGAGGTGTTCAGTGTGCCGGAGCCAAATCCCTTTGAGAAGCTGGCTTCGGCATAGACAGACACATTCACACTCTCCTTAACATCGCGTGTGCGCCCTGATACGCTGTAATCGGACCTGGCGCCGACGACAACACCTGTCATGCAATGTGTGCCGTACAGGCTAAAGACGGCAGACGGCGGCACTGACGGATCATTAATCTTGCTCCTGGCCTGGGTGGTCATGTAAGCCTTGAGGGCCGAGACATCCCAGTCCGTCGGAAGCTTGAGCTGGTACTTGTTGATAAGGATGTGATACGTGGCAAACGAATATGAATCATATGAGTATCTCTCCTTACTGAAATTCGTTTCTATTGATCCACTGAAGAACATGTAGCTGCCCTGCAGCCCCACAGAGGCGCTGAGCGAGCTGGAGTAGGTGCTGATGCTGGTACCTGAGGTTTTGAGGAAGGAGCTGTTCTCCAGGTCTTTCTTCTCCACCAGACCGTCGGCGTTGAGCTTCTGGTAATCAAGTATATGCTCCCTGACCTTCGCCGCATCCGCAAAGTTGTCAAATACATCATAACCGGCCCCCAAATCCTTGAATCCGTCGATGGTCTCAGGGTCCTCAAAGGGGTCAAACGGCCCGGGAAGTTTGCTGCATGATGTTAACACCAACACTACAGCCATGGTTGCAAGGAAGGAAGTGTGTATTGAAAGCGGCAGATGGGCTGTTTCATTAACTGACATAATGAATTCATAGTAAGCGTATTATGGTTGTTGACAGCAGTTGTTTCACCAAAGTTAGGCTATTAAACCATACAAGTCAATTTTTTCTTGCCCCGGCGAAGCTTTCCCCACTAAGAAGCTATGAGTTCCGTTCATCGAACCTCCGGTTTTACTGTCAGCCTCACCCGGAGGTGGGGTGCATATACAAACGTAAATCAGAACTATAGGGAATGTATTCATTACCTGCATTCATAGCGACCATGGTCCCAGAGTCGAAGCTGATGGCCGGATACATTTCATTTGTTTCACAGCAGGAGTATAGAGACTTCGAATTCCTGCCCAGAGCTATAAGGGATACGGTTAAGTAGATCAATGTTACTTAATATTTTATCTTTACATTACAGCACCAGCTGTCATGTCAATGAAGACCGTCACGGTAAAAGAGCTAAGCCACGAATTAACCTACCGCACGCCAAAGGAACTCCGCGATCTGTGTCTCCGGCTGTCAAGGTTCAAGAAGGAGAACAAGGAACTCCTGACTTACCTGCTGTTCGAATCATCCGACGAGCTATTATACGTCCAGAACGTGAAGAAGGAAATGGATAAGGAGTTTGCCGGGATAAACAGGACGAGCTACTATTTTATAAGGAAGAGCGTCAGAAAGATCCTGAAGAACACCAGGAAGTACATCAGGTACTCGCAGAAGAAACAGACGGAGGTCGATCTGATGCTTCATTTCTGTACCAGGCTGAAGGGGCTCTCCCCGCCTATAGAAAGGAACACCGCCCTGATGAATCTCTACAACAGGCAGGTAGATGCCATCGTCAAGAGGGTATCCCTCCTGCACGAAGACCTGCAATACGACTTCGGCATCGAGCTGGACGAACTTGAAAAAGTAACGGCACACTATCGTTATCTGCTTATTAATAAATTAAAAACATGAAGGACATACTTAAGATTCTGCTGAGAATGGCATTTCTGCTTGTGATCCTCTTTCTGGTTACCCGGATGTTTAAGAGAACTGACGAGGAAGGAATCCTCTCTCCGTCAACAGCTGTGTATTCTAAGGGAAATGCACCCGACAGCACAAGGAAGGAGATAATCGGTCAGCTGAACAGGTTCCGGGAAGGTTACTCTCAAAGGGATACCAGCCTGGTCGGGGCCTTTATGGAGGCTCTTTACTCTAAGGAAAATCTGCTGATTCTGGGGACGAGTCCCGGTGAAGTTTTCAAAGGTTATGACAGGGCGGCCCGCCTCGTAAGGTCCGACTGGGAATCGTGGGGCGACTGCAGGTTCATGGTTGACAGCGCAAACATTTCAACGGAGGGGACATCGCATGGTTCTCGACAAAGGGCTATGTAAAATTTGACCTTTCAAAGCTTCTTGTCGTACCCCTGCGCCTTACGGGGGTCATGGTCAGGGAAGACCGGGTATGGAAATTCACCCAGCAGCAGTTTCAGTTTGATATAGACTTCAGTTTCAGCCTGCTGGCAATACTGATATTGTCTGTCTGGATCATCGTCAGCCTGGTGACCCTCGTGGTTGTATCTGTCAGAGTCGTTAAAGCCCGGAAGGCACCTTAAGCATCCGGTCGGCATATTAATAGATGTAACCTATGAAGTAATAATCCGGAGGTCACCTAAAGCATCCGGACTGCAAATTTATTGACGTAACTTATAACGCAATTATCCGGAGGAAAACCGATATTTATCCTACAGAAGTAAATCACTTAATACATGTATTATGGGATCGAAGAAATCTATTAACCGCAGGAAATTCATTACCTCGGCGGCCGCCACGGCTGCAACCATCACGGTGGTTCCAAGGTATGTACTGGGCGGACCCGGACACGTGGCACCATCAGATAAAATTACAATAGCCAATATTGGCTGCGGCACACAGGGACTGCGGGAAATGCCTTCACTGCTGCAAAATCCAGATATACAGGTTGTTGCTGTCTGTGACGTGAATAGACTTTCCACCGACTACCTCGACTGGTCGCCGGAGGGCATCAGGAGCTCGATCCGCAGTACTCTTGCCGACCCCGGCTGGGGTGCCGCCTACCAGGGCATCCCCGGAGGGCGCGACATAGGGAAGGAATATGTCGAGACCTACTATGGGAAGAACAAACCTTCAGGCAGATGGTCGGGTTGCAGATCGTATGAAGATTACCGTGAGCTGCTTGAAAAGGAACCGGACATCGATGCCATCAAGGTCATGACCCCTGATCATCATCATGCGTACCTCGCCATCGCAGCCATGAAGAAGGGCAAACATGTGATCACACATAAACCCATCGGTAACCGTATGTACGAAGCAAGGCTCGCCATAGAGACGGCAAAAAACTCAGGGGTGAAGACGCATCTCCTTGCCTGGAGTGAAAGGCCGCAATACGGACTGATTCTGAAATGGATCAATGACGGGGTGATAGGCACCCTGAAGGAGATACATAACTGGTCATACCGCCCGGTATGGGAACAGTGGCCATCACGGCCCGTGGAAACCAAACCTGTCCCTGATGGCTTTAACTGGGAGCTGTGGCTGGGCCCTGTAAACGATATGCCCTATCATCCCTTTTACACCCATAACAGGTTCCGCGGATGGTATGACTTTGGAGGTGGCAGTATTGCCGACATGGGACATTACAGCCTCTTCCCGTTGTTTATGACCTTCGGGATTGATACACCTCCCTTAAGTGCAAAAGCATACGGAACCACCCACAGGTATGTCGACGGCAATACCTATAAATGGGTTAAGAATGATGTTGCATTTCCGCTGTCATGCATGATCCAGCTGGAGTTCCCGCAACAGAAAACCCTTCCTGCCTTTGATCTTTTCTGGTATGACGGAGGGATGAAGCCCTTTATCCCCGAAGAACTCAGGGAGGATAAGCGTGACATGCCCGAGGAGGGGATGATGTTCGTGGGCGACAGGGGAAAGATCCTGGCAGGATTTAGGGGTGAGGATCCCGAGATCATTCCTTCCCGGGTCATGAAAGCCTACCAGGGAGAGAAGACACTGCCGGCGAAAGAGGAGACCCGTCGCCCTGAAACCTGGCTGACAGCCGTTAAAGAGGGTAAGGAATCTCCCGGCAGCTTCAGATATGCCGGACCGGTCACTGAAGCCATCAACCTGGCTGCCGTCGCTCTGCGGGCCGGTAAAAAGGTGGAATATGATTCTGAGAGCATGAAGATCACCAATGATGAAGCAGCCAACAGGTACCTGACACGCGAATTCAGGAAAGGCTGGGAACTCTAAACCAGAAGGAACTATGAAGAACACGCAAAAGAATTTCTCAAGAAGGGGTTTCATTGAAAAAACCGCCCTGCTGGGTGCGGCGGGACTGGTAGTACCGGCACTGGGCATGGGGGGCTGAACCGGCATACGGCCCGGGGTCTGAATCAGCTTACGGGCAAGGGTCTGAACCTGCACTGGATCTGCGGTCTGCCACGGCAGCAGAACCACTGTTGCATCCGCCGGTAACCCCGCGCATGACGCATGATGATATTTCACTGGCGCAATGGGCGCTGGTGGAGGAGATCAGGGCAGGGAAATGGAAGAACCTGGACTTCCCGCGTATCGCCAGGGAGGATTTTGGCCTGAACGGGATCGAATTCGTCAATACTCTGTTTGAGGTGCCTACCGTGGACTATCTCAATCAACTGAAAAAGAACGCAGACACCCATGGCGTGACCATGGTACTGATCATGGTCGATGCCGAGGGAGACGGCTGCGAACCGACACCCGCACTGAGGAAACAGTTCGTCGTCAACCACAGGAAATGGATAGACACCGCGCAATACCTCGGCTGCAAAGCCATCCGGACCAACTGCAGGGGACCCAGGGAGGTGAACAAGGATGAGGCCCTGAAGTGGGCTGCGGAATCATACAACATGCTGCTCGATTATGCCGTGCCGGCAGGAATCAGCGTATGCATAGAAAATCATGGGGGGGTATCAAATGACCCCGACTGGATGGTGGCACTACTGAACGAGGTGAATAACCTCTACTTCGGCTCCTATCCCGACTGGCGGAGTCCGTCGACCGATTTCGACAACGTTGATTATCTGCGGAAGATGTTACCCTGGGCAGTGGGGATGTCATATCGCAACCAGCCCACTGAGGAGCTGACGGCAAAAATGATAAAACTAAGTCATGACGAAGGCTACAGAGGCTGGTACGGTATCGAATCAACGGGCAGGGATGCCATCAAACAGGGCAGGGACCTGCTGAAAAAGTACCTGCAGATCTGACCCTGTCAAAGGGAGGGCACCGCGCGGATATTCAGCTTTTCAGAACTCTGTCCGCTGCCAGTTTACCGGTAAGGACAGACATCGGAACGCCTCCGGGACTATAAACCCACTGTCCTGCCTGGTAGACTGAGGGTATGGGTGTCAGAACAGCATCCTCTGCGAGCTGTATTTTATTTATTACCGGCATCTCTTTTTGAAATGCCCATCCCGTAAGCCCGCCTTCGGAACTGCCTGCCCTGTTTTCGATGCTCAGGGGGGTGAAAGAAAAGCGTTCAATAACCTTGTCTTTCAACACCGGGTAAACAGAATCTGATAATACCTTAAAGAACACGATCCTCAAGCGCTACAGTAAACTCCTCAAGCCACCCGGCCTCCCTGACCAGTCTAAACAGGTCATACTCGGCAAGTATACTGATTATCACACCGGTTCTGCCCGGAGGAGCCATTGAGGGATCCTTAAGTCCGGGAATGGAAATTTCATAGGTGTTCAGGGTGGTGAATTTGTCGAGCCAGGTCAGGATCTGCTCTTTATCAAGCGTTGCAAAATTACGCAGGAGATCATCCAGGTCTGAGCGGTGTGTCTCGCCCAGTCCTTGTCTGACAGGAGTATAAAAAAATGCCCGGTGGGCAATCTTCCCGAAACTGGCAAGGGGCTCATCCACCTCCACAAACAGCGTATAAACAGAGTCACCTCCCCTGCTTCCAAGCATCTTCGCTTTGGTCTCCCCGATCTTTTTAATGGTTTCCGGCGAAAGGCCTTCTGTTTCGGTTGTCCTGTAGAGCGTTTTCAGATCGGCTGCCCAGACAAGGTTTTTGTAATAATAGCGGGTATCCTGTTCGTCCTTAACGAAATGCTTTTCGGGAAACACCCCTGTTATTCTTGTTTCTGTCTTTATCTCCCCCCGAGTTCCAGTAATTTGTTTTTCAGCGCTTCAGACAGCCTGCCAACCCCACCGCTGGGATAGAAATAGTCGAGATACAGTGAAAAATAGCTCAACGCAAAGAATGAAGGAGTGTTTTTGAAAAAATGCTGTGAGATCATGTCTCTCAGTGAGTCATCTTTAATGATGGTCTTCAGGTAATCTTCCACGGGGGCATTCATGCGGTTTATCTTCCTGACAGTCATAAGGAACCGGGGAAACCATGGCAGCAGCTTCTTGAAAATGAAGACGGGGTCGCGTTTCAGATCTTTGAAAAAAGGATTCTCGATGCCATAGAGAACATCCATGTGCCTGATCACTTTTCTGATGACCCTTAACAACTCATCAATCTCACCGGCACTCTCAGGGTAGAATTTCTTCAGGAGGTCACTGTAATCTGACAGACTGGCGAGGGTTTCAATATGTATAATCTGATCTTCAATACCCAGGGAAACAGGGCTTTTCACCACATCGAGACGGATATTCAGATCTTTGAGCATCGGATAGATTATCCCTGCGTCAAGCAATGCCCTTACGCCGGCATCAAAATGAAATCCGTTCCGTACAAATGTATTAACCAGGCCTCCGCACTCCCTGTTTTTTTCAATTAGCAGGACTTTCCTGCCTGACCGTGCCAGGTAAGTCGTGGCAGTCAGACCGGCAATGCCTCCGCCAACAACAACTGTATCGTAATTATTATCAGTCATACTATTCAGGATTCTGTAAATTCAACAACGGAATACCAAAAGGTCTTCAGCTTTCAGCCTCCTTCAGCCTTGAGTCAGCCGCGGTCATCCTCTGTCATCCTCTGTCATCCTCTGTCAGCCTTGATCAGCGGCATATCAGCCCCGGTCAGCCTCGGTCATCCTCTGTCAGCCTCGATCAGCGGCAGTCGGCCCCGGTCAGCCCCTGTCATCCCCACTAATTTCAGGGTTTCCTCCCACAGTTCGTATGCAACCTCACTGTCCAGCGCTGGCGGTGCCGGTACTTCTTCCGTTGTTAAATTAAAGTATTTCCCGCTCACATTTTCAATATCTTTTGAGACCCCGAGCCAGTACAACGCTTCAGCTGACATCCCGGGCGATTTCAGTGTCTTATCAAAGAAGTTTCTCTTAAACCACCTGTAGACCGGTCCGTTTTCCTGTCCTGTATCCGTTTTAACGGCCCCCGGGTGCATTGCATTGATTGTCACACCCGTGTTCCGGAAAGAATCATTGAAAACGATGACTGACAACAGCTGCGCCAATTTAGCTGAACCATAGCCTTTCAAGCCTGAGAAGGATCGTTTTTCCCAGTTCAGGTCATCAAGTCTCAGTCCCCATGCTGCAAACCGGTGCCCCTCCGAACTAACAATGATAATCCTGGCTTTTTCCTGCGCTTTTAGCTTTTCTCTCAAAGTGAAATTGATAATAAAGGGTGCGAGGTAGTGAACCGCGAAGACCTTTTCAATTCCATCCGGGTTGAGTTCCTCTTCGTGAGGTAGGTGCCTGCATTGTGTATCAGAACGTCAATCGGGGTATCGAGCCCTGCAAGTTCTCCGGCAACCCGGAAAATATCCTTCAGGCTGCTTAAATCGGCAATCCTGTAATCGCATTTAACGCTAAACTCATTTTCGATTTCCCGTCTGAGGGCCTCTGATTTCTCCTCATTCCGATTTATGCACAGCAGGTTTGCCCCATGGGAGGCATATTTTATGGCAGTATGATAGCCAATGCCCGAGGTTGCTCTCGGTTATGACAACAAGCTTATTATGAAAATCTTCAGGGCATATTATGGGTGCGGAACGACTGTTCCTGATCATCGCAGATATGTTGGACACCTCATATTCCCTGAAATATTTGGCAAACTTTTTATTTTTCATACATACCAGGTACCTGAATGGCTTCTGTGAATTTCAGCTAATTAGAAAAGATGACCTCACCCTTTAGAAATACATACCAAGAGCAAATACATAATCCTGGTTACGCAGCGGAACAGGATCTGCTCCAGTAGCGTTAGGCATTTCCAGAGTGTTCCAGCCGACTGTCATACGTACATCAAAGAAAAAATCCTGTTTCAGAAGTTTGAAGTCCGTCCCCAATCCATACACGAAAGAATAGTCGAAGGTATCGAGCCCCTTCATATCTCCTGATTCAGGCACTACTATTGGAGGCCCTCCCATGTTTATTGTAGTGGTAATATCGTATTCTCCGTTCAACAATAATGATAATGCAATGCCAGTGCTGCCATAAACCGCAAAATCCTGAATTTTAAAAAACCTGTATTTAACTATCATCGGCATCTCGAAATAATTCAGATCATATACAGAAACTGTATTTATGCTAACGGGCAGGTTAATGGTTACATCCTGCCTCGATCCCTTCTGGGCATACAAAAGCTCCTGTTGAAGACCTACCGATTCAGTAATTGGAATATATAGGAGTACTCCTCCTGCAAAGCCATTCCTGCTATCAGTATCAACGGTATAGGTATCGTCGGCAGGAGGGATACCATATTGAAGAGCCATGCTGTAGCCGGCTTTCAATCCAAAACGCAATCCTGTCTGGGCATTTAGAGATCCGAGTGACAGTATTGCAAGCAAGAATAAAATGAAAGTAGTCTTTTTCATGATCGCAATTTTTAGGTTTATTTAGAATACCATAACATAATTCCGCCTAAATAGTTTCAACCGAACTTTTTAATCATAAACCGCCTGTAGGCTTTGCCGAATCTTGGGATATTGTCAAAAATATCTCCCCAGAGATCATAATAATCGCGTTGTTCGATAATTTTTCCTTCCGCATTTAACGTCAGGCGACTGGCGCCGTACATCACGGAGTTAGGATACTTTTTGAAACTGAGGGTCATCTCCCATTCAAGGAATACTATATCACCATCCTTGGTGGCATTGACTATCTTCATCTTCAGGTCTTTAGAACGCTGTGTAAGCCGTTCGGTCATTGCCTTGAATTTTTCCATTCCGCGTATTTCCTGGATGGAATCCCTGAACAGGATATTACTGTCGTAATAGGGGAGGATGTGTGACCAGTCGGGCTTGCCCTCAGTGTTGTAGGTTTTTGACCATAACTCTTTTACAACATCAATGTTATCGATTTTCTGATCGAAGGCTTTTTCTTCGGCACCACCGAGATCATTCATATGCTGGGTAATTTAAGGTCCAAATATAATAAGGAGTTCCTTACGTTTGAATATTTCACTAATTTGCATCAATAAATATCAGAACCTATGAATACGTGCAAAAAACCAGGTATTGAAATTCTTCTGTCAGGCGCGCTGGCCGCGGTTATCATTACGGTAATTTCTTCATGCAGCAGCAGATCAAATGAAAAGATTACATACCCTGAAACCCTGAAGGGTGATGTCACTGAGACAATCTTCGGAACAACGGTGGAAGACCCTTACCGTTGGCTTGAAGACGACATGTCTGCTGAAACGGCGGAGTGGGTCAAAGAACAAAACGCCGTCACTTTCGCATATCTTGGGAAGATACCTTACAGGGAACAGATCAGGGAACGCCTGACGACGATGTGGAACTACGAAAAGTTCGGCATGCCTTCCAGGAAGGGCGATTATACATACTTCACAAGAAATGACGGACTCCAGAACCAGGATGTGTGGTACAGGCAGAAGGATGGAGGTGACCCTGAGCTTTTTCTCGATCCGAACACCTTCTCCGCAGACGGAACCACCTCGCTTGCCGGGATCGGATTCTCAAGAGACGGGAGCAGAATAGCATACGCGATCTCCGAGGGAGGATCTGACTGGCGCAAGGTGATAACCATGGATGCTGATACAAAGGAGATCATCGGAGATACCCTTGCTGATATCAAGTTCTCAGGCATATCATGGCAGGGTAATGAGGGCTTCTATTATTCACGTTATGATAAGCCGGAAGGCAACGCTCTCTCAGCCGTGGTCGACCAGCATAAGCTTTACTATCATAAGGCAGGTACTCCCCAGTCTGAGGACATACTTGTCTTTGGAGGCGATATCAAAAGAAGGACCGTGAGCGGCTCCGTCACTGATGACGACAGGTATCTTGTGGTGTCTGCCGGAATATCAACAACGGGCAATGAGCTGTATATCAAGGATCTTACGAAGAAACAGGGCGAATTTAAAGTCGTTGTGCCAGACTTCGGCAGCGATAACTACGTCATTGACAATGACGGATCAAGGCTGTTTATAACCACCAATCTTAACGCCCCGAACCGGAGGGTGGTAACTGTGGATGCTGAAAATCCCACACCTGAAAACTGGGTG
Source organism: Bacteroidales bacterium (assembly GCA_034522515.1). Lineage (GTDB taxonomy): Bacteria > Bacteroidota > Bacteroidia > Bacteroidales > VadinHA17 > SR-FBR-E99. The sequence continues at coordinate 69,301 of JAXHLF010000018.1, forward strand.
GATTTTATTCCCGAGACGGAAAATGTGCTTCAGCCTTCTACCGGTGCCGGCTTCATCTTTGCAAATTACATGAGGGATGCAATCTCATATGTAAAACAGTATGACATGAACGGTACCCTTGTCAGGGAGATTGATCTTCCGGGTCCGGGAAGCGCTAACGGCTTTGGCGGTAACAGGGAGGACAAGGATGTATACTTCTCCTTCACCAACTATACCACGCCATCCACAATATACAAGATGGATCCTCAGACCGGGGAGACACAGGAATATAAAAAACCTGAAGTGTTGTTCACGGCAGGTGATTACATATCGGAACAGGTGTTTTATAATTCTAAGGACGGCACCCGTGTTCCGATGATAATCACCTACAGTAAGAATACCAGGCTTAATGGAAAAAATCCCACCATACTGTATGGTTATGGCGGCTTCAATTCAAGCATGACTCCACGGTTCTCGGTTCCCGTTGCCGTCTGGCTTGGGATGGGAGGTGTCTATGCGGTGCCAAACATAAGGGGCGGAGGCGAGTACGGTGTGAAATGGCACCTGGGAGGCACAAAAATGAACAAGCAGAATGTGTTTGACGATTTCATCGCTGCCGCGGAATACCTCATAGACAATAAATATACATCACCTCAGTACCTGGCTGTCAGCGGCGGCTCAAACGGCGGACTGCTTGTCGGTGCGGTCATGACACAGAGACCCGCACTGTTTAAGGTGGCGCTGCCGGCTGTCGGCGTTCTCGACATGCTCAGGTACCATAAGTTTACGATAGGGGCGGCATGGGCCTATGACTACGGAACGGCCGATGACAGTCGCGAGATGTTCAGTTACCTGCTTGCATACTCTCCTGTTCATAACGTGAAGGCAGACATCGGATACCCTGCCACATTGATCACAACAGCCGACCATGATGACAGGGTTGTGCCGGCGCACTCATTTAAGTTTGCTGCACAGCTGCAGGAGAAGCAGGCAGGATCGGATCCGATACTCATAAGGATTGAGACGAGTGCAGGTCATGGGGCCGGCACTCCCGTGAACAAGCGCATTGAGACCCAGGCCGATATTTACGGTTTCACTCTCTGGAATATGGGCATCAGGAAACTGCAGCAGTGAAATATTAAAGGCCGCCGGGGGACGGGCATTGCTGAATGCCTGCTGACCCATGCTTCATATTAACCACTCACTCAGGGATCGATCTCTTCACTCAGGCGAAGAACCGGTCCCTGATCTTGTCAGTTGCTGTCTATTTTTTCGGAAACCAGGGGAAAAAGGAATTTGTCTTCCGGATGTATTCTTTGTATTGAGGTTTTGAACCCTTTAACGATTTCTCAAGCAAGGTAACGCCCGATACTTGGATGATCAGCAATGTCATGACAACAGAACCGATTATCTGCCAGTAACTTCCGGCTGCAATACTAAAAAGTGCGTATGCCCACCATACTGCTGTATCGCCAAAATAATTGGGATGCCGCGTATATTTCCAGAAGCCCCTGTCCAATACTTTTCCCTTGTTTCCGGCATCCCGCTTAAAACGTGCCAGCTGATAATCGCCTCCCGCTTCAAAGGCAAAACCAACCAGCCAGATTAAAATCCCAAGGTAGTCGAGCAGATTCAGGTTTCCTGAATGAGTGCCTACGCTAATCCCTAACAGGGGCAACGAAACAATCATCATCAAAGCACCCTGCAACAGAAATGTCTGAAAATAACTGAACCACCAGTAACGCTCTGCACCATATTTTCGCCTGAATTCCTGGTACCTGAAGTCCTCTCCTTTGCCGATATTCCTGGAGGCAAGATAGATGGAAAGCCTTAGACCCCAGATGGTGACCAGTATCAGAACCAGGATTTTTCTGTCATTTAATTCCCCCGACAAGAAGATGTAAAGGGCATTAACAACTACAAAACCTAACCCCCAGAAAATGTCAACGATACTTACATTTTTTATGAGTATGCTCCATATCCATAGCAAGGTCACCAGCACCCAGATGACCAGAGAGGCCTGAAGAAATAATGTCATCATGGCTGAAGCATTAACTGTTAAACATCAGGGAAACAGCAATGGCCCCGTTGCCGGCATGCATGCCTATCACAGGAGAAATATCGACGACGGAAACCGGGTTCATCCCTGTCAGTTCACTCATCTTCTCCTCGGCCTCACGGGCGCCTTCACGATTGTGTGCATGAAGTATGATATAGTTCCACACGGTCTTCCCGGCGCTAAGCTTTTTTATGTGGTTGTAAATTTTGTTCAGGCTCGCCTGCCTGGCTGAAGGTTTTGCCGAACAGCAGTGATTTGCCATTGTCATCCATCGAAATGACAGGGTTTAAGCCAAGAGCACTTGCAATTAAACCTTTTGGTCTGGAGACCCGTCCACCCCTGATCATGCTTTTTATATCCCTGACGCTGACAAATATTTTTGCCTGACCGATATCCTTTTTAAGAGACTCAACTATTGATTCTATATCCCCCGCCAGCTTCAATGTTACGGGCAGTTTTCAGCACAAGCAATCCCAGTGCTCCTGACAGATTTTTAGAATCGATTACATGAACCGGTTTGTTAAACTCTTTCGATATCCGTTCGCCTGCCTTACGGCTGTTGGCATAAGTCCCGCTGAACTGACCGGTAAGATGCACTGCTATTACAGCATCATAATGCGAGGCCAGATGTGAATAGAGATTGGTAAAAGCCTGTTCGTTGATCTGTGATGTTTTGGGAAATTCGGCATGTGCATCAAGCAGATCGTAAAACTGCCCTGGCTGTATGGTTACTTTATCGAGGTAATGATTGTCGCCAAAATTCAAATTTATCGGAACCACATGGATCTGATAATAATCGATTAACTCCTGAGACAAGTCACAGGTAGAGTCGGTGACAAGCGCAATGTTCCACTTTCGTCTGGTAACTGCTTCCTGCTGTCGCACCATATCATCAACCTTCTGGTAAGTGATCGTTCCCGCATCTTTAAGCTGATGAAACAGTTCAGCCGGGTGATTGGTATGCACATGAATGCGGCAGAAGTCTTCCGATCCCCGCAACAACAACAGACTCACCGTTTTTGGTCAACAGGTTTTGCAGCTCTGTTTTGCTTATGCTCAGATTCCTGATAATTGCCTCCGTACAAAAGCGATGGGTGATCTCCTCATCGCTCAACTCTTCTGTATGAATCAGGGAGATGCTCTCATTCGTTACAACTGACAGGGTTCGGATGTTTCTGTTAACTATGAAGTCAATGATACCTTTAATAAACAGGACAAAGCCTTTTGCTCCGGCATCAACAAAACCGGATTTGTTCAGTGCTTTCAGTTTCAGGGTAGTTTCTGCCAGTGATTTCTCGAGCACTGCCACGGAATCAATTATCACATTTTTAAAATCGTGCACCGATTCTTTTCTGGCATTGAGAAAGTCGGCCCACTCCTTAATGACCGTAAGCATTGTGCCTTCAACAGGATTGGCGATGGCTTCGTAGATGTAAGGGATTGATTTATTTACGCTTTCCGCAAACTCGGGAAGGGTAATGACGGGTTTATTCTGCGTTTCCCTGCTCAGGCCATGCAGGAACTGAGCGAAGATGACACCTGAATTACCTCTGGCGCCACTTAATGCAGCATCTGCAATATTATTTACCGTTGTTTTATACGATTTATGAGGTTTGATATTATCGATTACAGAACGAATTGTGGATGCGAGGTTGGTGCCGGTGTCTTTATCATTTACCGGGAAAACATTTATTCTGTTAATTTCTGCCTGATTTTGCAGTATTTCATTGCCTCCGGCAATAAATGCATAGTAAAGGAATTTTCCGTTTATATGAGGCGCTTCCGTATACATCTTTTATTGAATCAACCATTTTACAATTTTAAAACCGGAAAAACTGACTGCAGCAGAAAGGACGGATCCCCAGATAATATCAATTATAACGATAGGTATTGGCCAGCCCTTGAGTGTGGCCAGATTTGTCAAGTCGTAGGTGGCATATGTAAAAAAGCCAAATAAAGCTCCCAATAAAATAGCGTTATATACTGAGTCTTTGTTAACCGCCGGATAGATAGCGAAGATTGAGATCCCTACTACGTAAATAAGATAAAAAATGATAGCTGCGGTCCAGTTAACGTTGTCTGTTAAAAAATTGCCCAGGTACTTTTGATAGATGTTTTTGGCTATAACACCCAGCCATAGCATATCTATTATCAAAAAGACTATAAATGTGAGCACATAGCCCAAAACGACAACTTTAATACTCATACCGGTTCATTGTTAAAAGATTATGCTTTGGGCCATGTTCGGAATTCCGTTATTTATTGAACAGCAAAGCTTAAATTTTTTTTTGTATTATGAAAGATAAACAATAATCGGCCACAAAAGTTCTGTAACCACAATTACTTCATTTGTTATTGCCACACCGTCTCTGTCTCCTCCTGGGTCAAGGCGGGCAGGACAGGCTGGGCTACCTGGCCTTTCTTGTCAGCGTGAGTCAGTCAAGGAGAAGGGATGCTGATCTGGCTTTCATTCCGGTCCTGCTACGGCCTTTTTTGCAGCTTCGAGATTAAGGAATGCATCATGGTCATATCGGGCGTTGTTTATTCTTAAGTCCCAGCCTTTTTGAAGAATCTCTGATGCCTCCCGGTACTTCCCTGCTTTGTAAAGACCCAGGCCCATAGTCTCCAGATACAGATAATAATCAGGTCTCAGTTGCAGGGCTTTTTCAGTGAGTTCAATACCCTCTTCTATATTCAGGTTTTCATCAATCAGGAACCAGGCAAGGTTATTCATCCTGTCCGGATTCCCTGGTTCCAGGGAGAGAGCCTTACGGTAATATTCCTCTGCCTCTTCCGTCAGACCGGCTTCATGGTATATTCCTGCAATGTTCGAGCAGGTCAGGGACTCAGACCTCTTCTGCGCTGTGCTGACTGACCGGTATTCCTCAATGAGCGCTTCAGATTCCTTTCTCTTCCCTTCAGACAATGCCAGAACAGCCTGACTGTATATCAGTAAACGGTTTCCTGGGAAGTCCTTCTCAGCCTTTTTATATAGTCTTCTCTCTTCACGGAATTTCCCGGTTTTATGATACATATCCCCCAATGACACATAATCCCAAACCCACTTGGGTTTTGAGTCCCATTGCTCATATATTTCAAAAGCTCTTTCATATGCCCTTGTAGCCTCATCGTACAATTTCAGTTCGGCATAAGCGTCCCCAAGGACATAGCAAGCCGTTGCTGACTGATCATCCAGGTCAAGCAGTTCTTTTAAACAGGTAATCTCCTCCTTTGGTGTTTCAAAGTACTGGGCATATACCCAGTCAGACCACAGCTTCTGGATTTCCGGCAACTGTTCCCGCTGCTGACGCGACTTCAAAGACCACTCCTTCGCTTTATCATATACTCCAAGGTTTCCGTAAGAAACAGAAATGAAAAACACAGGCGCTGCAAAGGATTAGAATCTATTTCCAATGCCCTGAAGAAATAATCCAGAGCTGCATTATAATCCTGATGATAGAATGAATTAATACCCAGCATAAAGTGCCTGTATGCCCCGGGGGAATAAGTTGAAACGACGGCACGTGTTGAGGATGAGTGTTCTTTTTCAAGTTCGGATACAACAAGGGAATTTTTAATCATCCATGAAATTGAATCAACATTCTGAAATATTTTCTCTTCCATATTTGTGCTCTCGCACTGGACAGACTTAAATACCTCCCCGGATTCAGAGCTGATCAGCTGGGCTGCTATGCGTGTTAAAGAACCTGATCTTTTAATGCTTCCAAGGATAAAGACATCTGCACCCAGCCTCTTTGACACGGTGACTGCAAATGAGGGCGTCAATGATGCATAATTTCTCCGTCCCGCCGGCTTTGACCAGTCCGTTTACAGATTCGGTCTGTCGTACCTGAAGCTCCCTGTAGCCTGTCAGATTATTTATCAATTCATTCTGGATCCCTTCCTGCCATACATTCCATGAGGAATCATTCGAGAGATTCTGAAAGGGCAAAACAACAACGGAAATTCTCTCCCCTGATGATCTGAGATCTTCAATAGTCTGGTTTTTAAATAAGTCAGGCAGGTAAACAATGGCAAGAGCTGTAAGTATCCCAGCGATCAGAATGCTTAAAAATATTCTGATCCGTTTGGGGTTTAACGATTTTACTGTCACCTCCTCTTCTTTCACACTGCCAGATCCCGCAACTTCTGATTTATGGCCTGGTTTTCAATGGCCATGATTAATTCCTTGATTGTCAGGGCAACTTTATTGATCTGGTTCCGGTATTTCGTTTTATTCAGATTGGTCTTTTCATCATCATCAGGTGTCAGGGGCCTGCTTACCCCCGGTTCCCTGTAGATGAATTCAATTCCCCTGAGGAATCCTTTAAGCTCCTTTTCAACCATGTTCTTATCATCCGTGTCGAGGTCATGTATCTGAACAGGCAACACCCTGCTGCCAACATTACCTCCCTGGAGCTTAATCTTTAATCCGATATTATCACGGGAAGCCAGTTCAATAAATTCCTTAAACTCATGTTCCCATGCAAATGAATTCTGGTCACAGTATGTGCGGGAGATTACCGGGATAAATATCAGGCATTTTAGTTTTTCCCTGAGAGATGCATCCACATCATGCGTCTCAAGCAGTCCGTCATGTGGATTCTTGTCGAAGTAAACACTTATCTCTTCCTTAAACGTGGCTTCAAGCTCTTTCCTGAGGTTTTCCGCAAATCCGGTGACCCAGCCGTCATACTTGTTGTCTTTCTGACGGTAGCTGATGAAAATGTCATACTCGTAACCTTCTATAACTGACATCAGGATCCGGATTATTCAAACCGATAAGGATCAATTATATATTTCTTAAAATTAGGCATTTATCGATACAAAATCAAGTAATAGTTGCAATTACTTCCAATTCCTTCATTTTGTAGTTGAGCCATACCGGCTTACATGACCGGAATAATTTAATGGGCTGTAAGATGATTGCAACGATGGAGGCAGAATAAAAAATGTTCGGGCAACGACTGTCAGCCAGCTCATGGGAATCATCATACCACTACTACAGCTTCATCCTGGTATATAAGAATCTGGTTTCCTCCGGAAATAATTGAATAGTAAGAAAATTTTGAGTACTGTCTATTCATTATCAGATGGAATATGCCCACCCCTAGGGCAGATATTACGGGTATCAGTTGCCGCGTACCATGTACTGTGATCTGCCAAAAACAGCAACATTATCCTCATTCGGCTGCAGGAGCCCACTGGTATTTTGGATCAGTATGTCCCCTCAGGTCCGGGTCAGCAGGATTTGATGTCCTTATTTAATCGCCATTACGGTATCTGGTTGTTTTAAGGTTTTCTACCATCCATGTCTGTGTATCAATAGTTAAATTATTGTAGGTATTCCGGTCAACATCAGCAACTGTGGTTGAAAATACTCTGTCTTCTCCATAAGCGGCACCTTTCGCATTTGCCGCTTCAATTTCAAGAGTCCGGTTTTCCATTGAATTTTGATTTCAGCATGTCATTAAATCATCTGCGACAGGACCGGGATTAAAAGATCAGAATTAATTTCCCGAAATCATATGCTTCAGAATCCAGATCATTTCAGAATTGGCTGCTGTTCGGCATGATATTTCAAAAAAATCGTTACCACCCGTTGTTTATGTTTATATAATCAACAGAGTCAAAACAGACATCGCCATGGCACCGCAAGCTGAAGGACTGGCTATCACCGTGTCAGCCACCGTAAACGCAATGCCGAGCGGGTATGGGACCTGTTCACCGGCCCCATGCATATCATTCACTGGTATAACGCGTCAGACGACTGGCAGACGAGTTATGCGGAGAACGATCTTAGTCCGGGTGGCGCTTTTCTTTCGAGGATGGAAGCCAGGGACGGGTCTGAGGGGTTTGACTTTTCCGGACGGTACAGCGAGGTTATCACCGCAAAGACAATTGCCTATACTCTTGATGATGGCAGGAATGTCCATATCAGCTTCACCAAGACATCAGGCGGGACGCTGGTGACGGAGTCATTCGAGGCAGAGGATCTGAACAGCGCCGAGCTGCAGAGGACCGGCTGGCAGGCCATACTGGATAACTTTAAAAAATATGTGGAAGGCTACGGTGCAAAGGAGATGCTCCATTTTGAGATCATCATAGACAACACCCCTGAAAACATTTTTCGGATCATGCTGGATAGTGAAGCATACAGTAAGTGGACTAAGCCGTTCAATCCGGAATCACGCTTCACCGGCTCATGGCAGAAAGGGGAGAAGATTATGTTTCTCGGGACGAACGCCGATGGCGGGACGGGGGGGATGGTATGCAGGATCAGAGAGAACATCCCCGGAAAATTCCTGAGCCTTGAGAGCCTCCGTGAGATCGTCGACGGCAAGGAGGTCACCGGCGATGGAAAGGCGGAATTCTGGCACGGGGCACTTGAGAACTACACACTTAAGCCAGTGGGCAGCAAGACGCTGCTCTGCATAGACACCGATGTGCCGGTTGACTTCAAACCCTTTGTTCTCGAGGCGTGGCCCCGGGCTCTTAAAAATCTGAAGGCGCTCTGTGAATAGAGTAGCCCCCCACCGGCAGACTACTTCAGCGTCACATCCAGGTAAACCGAGTGCCGGCCGTAGGTGTCAAAGAATGGCTTGTACAACACGCCGTCAATGGTGAACTCCAGCTCCGAGGGGTCACCTGATATCGACTTGCTGATGTCCTGCGCATCCAGCGTCACCTTGCGCCATTCCTTACGGGGCTCGGGCTCCTGGGCTGCCAGCAGAACCGGACCGTAGAACAGGCTGGCAATGTTCTGCTGATCCATCACCGGCTCCAGATAGAAACCGAACGGCATACGCAGCTCAACGGTGTCGCCGTTCTTCCACCTGCGACTGATGGCAAGATAGCTTCCGGGCACCGCATCAACCTGCACCTCCTTGTCGTTTATCTTCACATAGAACCCTTTGGATGCCCATTGTGGTACACGTACCATAAGATCGAACCTGCCCTTGCCTTTTATCGTCAGCTGCGTACGGTCCTCCTTCGGATAAGCCGTTGTCTGCGTCACGGTCAGATTCTTCTCTGTCCATGTCAGCGTTGAAGGTACATACAGGTTCACATACAACGCCTGGTTGTCGGCACTCCTGAAATAGATCGAGTTCTGAAGCTTCGTGCTGCTCTCGAGGGCCGTACCGTTACAACAGGCAAACCCTTTCATATCATGATTGCCAAACTCTTTCTCAGAACCTGGTCCCAGGGGCACGTGATAGGTATTTGCAGGGGTGTGCTCGGCCACTGAAGCGAGGATATGATTGTAGAGCCCGCGCTCATAATAGTCCATGTACTCCGCACTCTGGTCAAAGAGGAAAAGGCTGCCGGTCAGCTTGAGCATATTGTAGGTGGCACAGGTCTCGTTCTGTCCGCCGGCCGAGAAACCGTTCTCATAGAGCGTCGCCGGCTGGGCGGTGAAACACTCCGGGTTGTTGGGATTGCTCGCACCTGCAACTCCTCCGATGCTGTACATATAATCACCCGTGGCCATGTGCCAGAAGTTATCAGCTATGTGATAATACTCCGGGGCTTCCGTATCACGGTAGATCTCAATAGCCCCGATAATCTGGGGTATGTGCTGGTTGGCATGCAACCCGCGGAACATATCCACATTCCTGGCCAGTCCGTGAGTGTGATCAGCATCACCGTAGAATAACCTGATGTTGTCAAACAGCCGTGCAAGCTCCATGTACCGGGACTCGCCTGTGAGCCGGCAGAGTCGTGCCATAGCCTCGTTCATCCCCCCATACTCGCCGGCGATGTACCTGTTCCACATGCTTATGAGCGTCTCTTCAGGCACAAGGCTCAGACGGGCATATACCCAGTCGCTCATCCCCCTGACTATCTCCAGCGCCTTTTCATTGCCGCTGATCTCATAGACATCCATCAGTCCGGCCACTATCTTGTGCAGAGTATAATAAGGCGCCCAGATCTGCGCATCCGATCCTCCGTAGGTCGCCCCCTTTTCCAGCATGATGAACTGGTCCGGCGGATAGGCGCTGATGAATCCTGCGCCCCAGTTCCAGTAGTCAGTCCGGATGCCCTCCTCACTCAGATCTGAGTCGAAGCCTGCCTTACCCGGACCGGCAGGCACTTTTGTCGGGTCCGACACATGTTCTCCTCCGGCCGCTTCCGGTTGCCCGGACTTCCGTGACAGCTCATACAGCATGTTCACCATATACTCCATCTTGTCACTAAAATTTGCCTGGAGCAACGGATCGTAACCGCTGCCCGCGTATGCCTGGGCCAGGGCGCTGAGATAATGACCTGTTGCATGACCTCGCACTTTGGTCTGCTGGCTGTCCCATACCCCCATTGCTTCTGCTCCCGCGGGCTGCTCCTGCCCGAAGGCATTACGAAACATGTAAAGGAAATTATCAGGGTTGGTGGCGGCGAGGCCAGTTATGAATTTATCACGGTTCTCAATGAATTTCGTATTGTGATTGTGAAGATCCGTGTTTAATGAAACCTGATTTAGATTAAATACCTCCAGTGTACGATGCGGTGCAGCAGGCCCTTCCCCTGCCTTCACTGTTACCGTCGCTTTTGGCCGAAAATCTGATCCGGCAATCCTTCCTGTTACCGTATAAGTGCCGGGGACAAGCACCTGGCTGTTTTCCTCAGGTGACGGCCAGAGCACTCTCACATCAGGTCCTTCGATATCATTGCTATAGACACCATTCACATAGCGGGGCAGCCTTGGAAGATGCCCCACCACCGTCTCAACCCGGATATCCTGCACTCCGGTCAGGTAAGCATTATAGAGCTGAGGAGTTGTTTTTGATTCTCCGGTTCCTTTATTGATTTTATCATCGCTTTGCGTAAATACCGAAGTTGTACCCAGAGCAAAAAGGGATAGTATTATTCCAACAAGCAGCTTTAAAGTCTTCATCATGGTATATGATAATAAATATCAGCGCGTTTATTCCTTTTGTATTTACCGGCTACCTGTTGTCCGGAAAAAATGTTCTTTCAGATCAGTTCCCTGATGGCCGCCCTGATCTCAGTGTCTGTGGTGTCCTTACTGTATCCGCTGATGACTTTTCTGATCACTCTTTTCTCATCAATGATGAAGAACACCGGCACACTCTTAACCCCGTAAGCCTTCGTTACCTCCTCCTCCGATAACAGGAAGAGGTGGTTGAGGTCATTGGCAGTAGTGTACCTCCGTATACCCTCAATATTTTTGCTCCATGTCTCGATGCTCACCAGGCTGAGATCGCTCTCTCCATATTCGCCGGCCAGCTGCCTCAGGAAGGGCAGCGACATATGGCATGGTCCGCAGCCGATGCCGGTGAACTGTATCAGGACCACCCTCGACTTCAGATCCTTCAGCGCTACCGGCTTTTCATCCGTATCTCTCAAAATCCAGTCCGGCGCCGTCATTCCGGTCATGGTGCTAATTTCTGGCCGCACATCCCTCCGGAGCTGTACTATTTCGAACCCTTCAGGGAAATAATCGGCAGCAGTGAAAAACGTGTCACGCGTGGTATTGAACCGGGCCCCGTGAATCTCCTCGAATACGGTGGTGTGATGCCACCTGCTCCTCATCCTGTAAGGCATGCCGTCAGCCTTCAGGAACCAGATATCAAACTGCGAGATCTCATCCTCAGGGATATATTCGTTCTTTATGACGATAGGCCTGATGTGAAAATAGACATGCTTGTCATATATCTTCAGGCCAAAATAAAGGGAGTCGCCATAGTCCCCGAAAACGGTCGAGATGCTGTCTGCCGTCGTCAGCGAATACTTTATTATCTCATTGATCTTTGTGTAGAAGGGGTAATGGACAAGCCTGAATGGGTACGGGTCGTTCCGGAAGCTGTCGATCCTGACATAGCGTTCCTCGCTGTTAACGGATCCTCTTGCAATGCCGTCATAGTAGCCGGTCATCTCGGTGGTGTCATCCCCCTTGAAAAGCAGGGACCCTGAACCCACCAGGGTGTCATCACGATTTATAAATATCTTCACATACTGTGTCCGTGGCTCCGAGAACTTCAGCGTGTCACCAGGGGCACTGGCTGTAACTGTGGAAAAGTATGTTGCCGACTTTATTTTTTGCAGGTTCTCGGATACCTCAGCCAGGAACTCCCTCTCACTGTACTGCTTTTTGCAACCGCCGGCCACTATCACCGCACAGAGTAACATAAGTCTTCCTGCTTTGAATATCAGTATCCTGTTTTTCATGTTTTTCATTGTTTTCTCCTCCCCTGGAGGTCGATCTGTTCTGTATGATTAACCTCTGGTGGCCGTTGGTGCCTGGCTCGTTGCTGCAATTACCTGAGGCTACTTCACATAGTTGACCAGTTCCTCCTTTGCCTTGCGGGCGGAGGCGCCGGAAACGGCGTCGGTGCCTTTCTCTATGTTACCCACCCTGAGCATGATCACCGGGGTGAATCCCTCAGGTATCTGCAGTGTCTCGCGCCGGCTGCGGGCGGCGGCGATGGGACCGCCGTAGATCCTGCCCCCGAGACCCATAGCGGTGGCGGCGATGAACATGTTCTGTGTCGTCAGCCCGCAGTCGAAGTCGGGGGTGGTGCCTGTAGACGACTCCTTGCCGGAGACGATGATAATTACGTTACCAGGCTCTATGTTGGAGATGATCTCCTTCATTAGGGCTTCGTTCTTAAGCACCGTGAAGTGCCAGGGCTGGCCGTTCCTTGAGCTGGGGGCCTTGATGCCGCACTGCACAATCATGTCTATCTGCTGGTCAGTGACGGGCTCTGTTGTGTAGTTGCGGGGCGACCATGCTGAGAGGAGGAGGTCAGTGACGGCGTTGCCTGCCGGCTGCGACAGGGCGGTGCCACAGGTCATGACGAGAATCATAATTAGGAGGGATGCTGATCTGGCTTTCATAATGCTGGAGCTTTAATGGTTTATTTCTTGAATGCGACGATGAAGATAATTAAAAATAGCTATCCGGAACGACCCTCAGGCAGTTGCCATGCCGTTCGTTATTTTATTCAAGCCGCCTTTCATGTGCAGGGACAATTTTGGTCTACTCGCTTTTACCGTAAGTCGGGTAACCGTGGGTTAACACAACCTTCTTGATGGTATTAAAGTATTCTTTCAGTGAAAAGTTATCATGTGACGAGTCGTCATTGACCTGTAAAGCCATGGCAATCTTATAATCGGGCAGATATTGAACATAGGTTATGTAACCCGGACAGAAGCCGGTATGACCGTACCAGGTGACCCCATCCGTTTCGGCAATGAAACTGCCCAGCCCGTACCTGGCATCTTCAAACAATGTTGTTTCGTGTGGGGCCGGTGTCAGCATGAGCTTCAGTGTTTCCGGTTTAAGGACACTTCCTCCGTAGAACCGGCATGCCCAAAGGGTCAGGTCGGACACCGTTGAGGCAAGTCCGCCGCCGGTCCACTCCATCTGTGGATTAAAGGCATACTTGTTATCATTCAGTACCTTATGGGGAAGCAGAAATTCCTCAGTAAGATCTGTATAACCAGGAATTAACCCCCGAATTGCTCTCCTGTCAGAGTGAAATGTATGCTTCAGATTGCAGGGACCAAGGATCAGCTCATCAAGCACATCGTAGTAAGTCCGGCCGGTCACTTTCTCAATGATCAAACCCAGTATCAAATAATGCGAATCAGCATATGCCCACCCTTCGCCGGGAGGGTTTGTTGGAGGCTCATCACTTACTAAAAGCGAGTCTCTCCTCAACACTCCATTCTTTATCCCGGTTCTCACTGATTGCCTGCCACAGTTCCTTCTGATACACATACTCGGGTATGCCGGCAGTGTGGTTAAGAGAGCATCTCGACTGTAATATCCGGGGCATTCTGAACCTTCTGAAACCAGTCCGTATCCTGTAAGTACGAGACAGCTTTTGTCTTCAGATCGATTAGTCCCTGCTCGTAAAGCTTAAGAACAACGGCAGCGACATATGTTTTCCCGACACTGCCTGATAACATAATATCGTCAGTCTTCATAGGGATTTTGTTCTCAACATCAGCCAATCCTGATGCAAGTGAAATGTTTGTTCCATCATTGAACCTGACCGAAAGGGTGGCACCTGGTACTACCTGATTACCTGTAAGCGAGTCCAGTCTGGTTTGCAATAACTTCACAATTTCCGCATTCGGATCAGTCTTAGCCTGCTTATTGCTGTTACATGAAAACTGCGATATGGCAATGGTTGATACCAGAATCAACAGTGACTTCCGTTTTATCTGCATGAATTTATTCTTAATAATCACTTTTTGTGTGTAAATCTAATATGTTCTCCTGTTGTTGTCATAATAGGTTTCCACAGTATTCATATCAAGAATAATTTCATCGATATCGACCTTGGGAATTTCCACTTTGCAGCTTTTCTTACTGGTTTTCCAGATATTCATTTTCAGTTCTACTCTCTTTTCGCTTCCGTCTTTGTACTTTGCTGTTAAATTGACGGGTATAGGAAAGTTCCTCTGTTTCAATATTGACAATTGTTTTATCAGCCAGAAATTCAATTTCTCCGATGCCGATATCGGCATAGCCCAACTCATAGAACCATGGTTTCCAGAACCACCCAAGTTCTTCTCCCGCAACTTCATCAAATGCATGAAACATATCATAGGGTACTGGGGTGCTTTCCTTTCCATTGTTCTGCAAATTCCCGGATTGCCTGGTAAACTTTCTCTTTCCCATATAGTCAAACAAAAGGCTGAAAGCAGTTATAGGGCGTATATATGTTGTAAAACCTGATGTATAGTCCCCTAAATGATGTGTTCCTGCCATCAATGGGAATCTGATGCCCAGTCTGGCCGATGAACTGGTATACTGTGCTGTTGCCTGTTTGAGTATTGCAGATTCATCTGCTCCCAGCATATCAGCCAGTGCAGATATTCCTATAATTGAGGTTAATCCTTCATCCATCCAGCCATATTCCTGTTCGTTGGTGCCGACATAGAATGGAAAATATGCATGTGCAACTTCATGGGTTGTAGCAAACATTGTTTGTTGCTCTCTTCCTCCTGGTCGTTTATCATGCCGGGAAATTCCATCCCGTTTCGTTCACCGTTGAAAGCAGTAAGGACAGGATATGGGTAAGGTATTCCGGGTGCCACATTTGAATAATAGTCAACCGATTTCCTGCAAATATCCGCAACTGTTTGAAAGTTCTCTAAAATCAGGATTATACACAGTTTT
>JAXHLF010000019.1:0-8407 GCA_034522515.1 Bacteroidales bacterium
ATAATAAATTGCATATTTAAATCCTGACCCTAACCTTATAAACACGGTATTCAAAAGGCGTCCGAAGCTCGAAGGCCTGAAATCAAGCCTCCTTTTTCTTCAACAGTACCACGTTCTCCACATGGAACGTATGCGGGAACATGTCAACGGGTCGTACACGCGTAACCTCATATCCCGCTGAAAGGATGTCAATGTCGCGCGCCTGCGTTGCAGGATTGCAGCTTACATAAACGATCTTCTCCGCACCCGAACGCAGCATTGTGAGGGCCCATCACCATGCATCCGCCTCTGGCCGGATCGGGCGTGATTACATCCGCCCGCCCTCTCACTGAAGACTTATCATCAAGGTTTGACAGATTGCCGGAAAAACTTGTTTAGATCATTCGCAAGGGCATTCATCCTCGCATCTGCCACAGCCTCTTCGATATACTCAATGCCCGTGACCCTCGCAGCGTGCGACGCCAGGTAACAGGCAATTGTCCCTGTCCCGGTATAGAGATCATATACATTCTCATCGCCCTTCAGCTGCGCAAACTCCTTCACGATACCATAGAGCCTCGCAGCCTGGCTGCTGTTGGTCTGGAAGAACGATTTCGGGCCGATCCTGAACCTCAGGTCTTCCATCTCCTCGGTTATAAATTCGGTGCCGCGAAAGTGAACCGGAGTCAGGTCGGCTATGCTGTCGATCCGTTCTTCGCATCAGATATAATAAAAGCGATGCTCACTCCAGGAAACCTCTCCGCGAGGTGGAAGAGCAGCTGTTCCCGCTCCCCGGCGTGGCTGTCGGTTGTAACCAGCACCACCATCACCTCGCCTCCCGAGGCTATCCTGACGAACATGGTCCTCAGGAATCCGCGATGCTCGCGGAAGTCGTAGAAGGAAAGTCCCCTCTCCAGCGCATATCTCCTCACCTCATTCCTGATTGAATCAGACGGTTCTGACATCAGGAGACACTCATTGATATCTAGCACCTTATCATAGATGCCGGGGACATGGAATCCAAGTGCGGGGCTGTGCGAGGGGGGAGCAAGAGGAGTGTCGTGGTTGGCTGGTCGGCGGGGGCGGTGGTCAGATGTTCGGCCGGGGTGATCGGCAGTGGGTTAGCTGAAGTGGTGGTCAGTGGGTTGGCCGTACTGGTGGTCAGAGGGTCAGCCGGGGCGGTGGTACGGGAGCCGATCGCCGCGGTGGCCGGGGCAGTGGTCGGGGGGATGTTCTGCGCGGTGACCGAAGTAGCCGCGCGGGATTCTTTGTCAGCTATCCAGGATGCAAGCTCCTCACCGGTCATCCACCGCCTCTCGGAGAAGGTGAACTCGAGCTTGTTGCGGTAACCGTAAATCTTTTCCGACCCCACAATATCATCAATGGCAGGAATTGGGGTGTGGCCTATCCGCGTCAGGTTGTCGCGTACCTGCTGTGCCTTGTAATAAAGCTGTTTGTCATATGGAAGATGCTGCCAGCGGCATCCTCCGCACACCCCGAAATGAGAGCAGGGAGGGGTAATCCTTTGTGGTGAAGGTGTAGTCACTGCCAGAGCCACCCCCTCCATGTAACGCTTTTTCTTCTTCGTGACCCTGACGTCGATCACATCGCCCGGGATCATTCCCGGCACAAACAACACCATGTCATCAACCCTGGCTATTGCGTTGCCTTCGGATCCTATATCGGTGATTGTGACGCCCCTGAGCGTGGGCAGCTGCTTCTTCCTTCCCACCCTCTTTTATCTGTATACCTTGAAAAACTCCAGTCCTGCCAGAATTGCCGGAACAGCTCCGGTGCCATGGTCCAGGTCATTCATAGGCACATATACGCATGTTACCGGACTCGATCCGGCCAAAATCATGGCGTCATGCATCCTTTCCGACAGAGCAGGTATTACGTGTGTGTCAGCCGTTCCGTGGAGGAAGAGGATGACATTGCTGTTCCGAGCCGGCAGCGCTGTTGGCTGTCAGGGCAACGCGAACACCCTGGTACAGCGGGGCGGCAGCATATCCGGAGATATAATCCGGCTTGAAAAGCGTATTGATGTTAACGTTCAGTTCAGCATTTATCTGATCTGACGAATCGGCAGCCCGTCATACAAACCGGGTATACGCCCTGCAAAAGGATCATTAAAAAGATCGGTCAGGGGATTGGCATACAGGTCATATTCACTGTAGGCGTTGGCACATACGCAAGGTAAACCGGCATGGGATACTGAGTCAGGCCGAGGACATACTCATTGAAGAAGCTTAGGTCATAGGGTCCCGCTCCGCCACTGGCCGCCCTGACAGTAAAATCAGAGCTGTAATTTTTCTCCAGAGCTTCCAGGAGTGCCAGCGTGGCCCAGCCTCCCTGCGAGTAACCCATTAGATAACACTCATCGGTGATTGTTATATCCTTTGCAACATCCTTATCAAACTCAGCCGTAGCATAAAGCATGTCAACAATTGTCCTGACAGTCGATTCCTTGTGAAGGTACGGATGAGCCATCTGTTTCGATGCCCCGAACCCGAGATAATCAGCTATGATGACAACGTAACCGGTTCCGGCGATATACTCAATCATCTGGTAGAGGAGGCCCTGCGGATCAGCAGTTGGAGCTGCGGAATGCAGCGTGTTGGTGCCGTTCTGGAATGTCAGAACGGGATATGCTCCGGGAACGCCATGGAATGGCGACAAGTCCTGATGCCGTTACATCTGCCCCCATAAATTCAGTGTTGTAAGTGATAACTGTATACATTCACTCCGCTTACAACGTCGGCTGCGATCCCGGCAACCGCAGGGTACTGTGTTGCGGCAATATTAAGAACGGAGATAATATTTTCCTTCGTCCTCATCATCTCCAGCTCACTCGTGAGGAGGTAATCGTTATCCGCAAAGGGATCGGGATCGGGATCCTTTGTGCACGACTGCATCAGCAGCAGCGGCACCAGGAGGAAGAACAATGCCAGCAGTTTCAGACTCGGTTTCATGACTTTCCAATTAAGCTACAATATTAACGGAAATTTCCGAGGTGGAGTATACCTGTGATGTAGGCAATAGATGGCCGGACGTTATGAAATAGCCAGCTTGCAGGGAGGGATCGGGAAATAAGAATTAAGACAATGACCTCTGGACAATCAGAGCTTCAGGCATCAGACCTTGAGACTTCAGACCTTCTGGCTTACCGCCTTCAGACCTTTTTTCTATCTTTGCCCCTCGAATTAACACCACCGATGGTCTCCGTCAATAACGTATCACTTCTTTTTGGCAGCTTCGCCCTCCTCGATGAGGTATCATTCCTCATCACCCGCCAGGAGCGCATCGGCCTGACAGGAAGAAACGGAGCTGGGAAATCGACCCTGATGAAGATCATCGCCGGACTGCAGGATCCTACATCGGGTTCGGTGGAGCGGCCCCGCGAGCTCACCATAGGCTACCTTGAGCAACAGATGAAGGTCTCTGACACTACCTCGGTCCTGGAAGAGGCTCTCACCTCCTTCACCGAACTCAGGGCGCTGGAGCAGGAGATGGCCGATACCACCCGCGAGGTGGCGGAACGGACTGACTATGAGACCGAAAGCTATCACCAGCTCCTCGACAGGCTCCACTCCGCCGGCGAGCGGCACCAGATGCTCGGGGGAGGCGACTATGTGGCTCTTACAGGACAGACGCTCACAGGCCTAGGCTTCAGCCCGAAAGAATTCAATCGCCCTACGAAGGAACTCAGCGGCGGATGGCGCATGCGGGTGGAGCTGGCAAAGATACTCCTCAGAAAACCTGACCTCATCCTGCTCGATGAGCCCACCAACCACCTCGACATAGAATCGATTCTCTGGCTCGAGACCTTCCTTGAGACATACCCGGGAGCGGTGATACTCGTCTCGCACGACCGCACCTTCCTTGATAATGTCACCAAACGCACCATTGAGATAAGCCTCGGCAATATATACGATTACAGGGTGCACTACACCAGGTACACCGAGCTGAGAAAGGAGAGACGTGAGCAACAGGAGGCGGCATACCGCAACCAGAAGAAGATGATAGGCGACACCGAGAAATTCATCGAGCGGTTCAGGTACAAACCCACCAAGGCGGTGCAGGTGCAGAGCAAGATCAAACAACTGAAGAAGCTTGACCGCATAGAGATCGAAGACGAGGATCTGTCGGCATTGAACATACGCTTCTCCCCCGCCCCGCGCTCCGGCACGGTCGTAGTGGAAGCCGACGATGCCTCAAAGCGGTACGGCAGTCACCTCGTGCTCGACAAGATCTCGATGAAGATCGAAAGAGGCGAGAAGGTGGCTTTCGTCGGACGTAACGGCGAAGGGAAAACCACTCTTGCAAGGATGATCCTCGGTCAGATAGACCACGAGGGGATAATGAAAAGAGGACACAACGTCTCAACGGGCTACTTCGCCCAGAACCAGGATGAGCTGCTAAATGATGAACTGACGGTGTTCGAGACTGTCGACCGCATTGCGCGGGGCGACATCCGCACGCGACTGCGTGACATCCTCGGTGCGTTCCTCTTCCACGGTGATGACATCGACAAAAAGGTGAAGGTGCTCTCCGGCGGCGAACGCTCGCGACTGGCTATTGTACAGCTGCTGCTGGAGCCTTATAACCTGCTCCTCCTCGATGAGCCGACCAACCACCTTGACATACGTTCAAAGGAGATACTGAAAAAGGCCCTTACAAAATTCGATGGCACATTAATTGTGGTTTCTCATGACAGGGATTTTCTCGACGGGCTGGTGAACAAGGTGTTTGAGTTCCGCAACAGGAAGATCAAAACCCATCTGGGAGGCGTGGCCGAGTTCCTGAGGTCAAGGAAGATAGAATCGCTCAGGGAACTGGAGAAAAAGAGTCCTCCGGCAGTGAGGAAGAGTACGGCCCCGGCTGCCAAGGCGCCAACAACCAAGACTCCGGTACCGAAGGAAAAGGCACCGAAGGAGAAGGCACCGAATGTCAAAGCACCGAATGCAAAAGCACCGGCAGCACCAGCTTCTGAGAACGAGACCATGCCGCAGAACAGCAAGATGCAGTACCTGGAGAAGAAGGAGACCGAGCGCGTCTACCGCAGGTTGAAAAAACAGGCTGAGGAGAGCGAGGCGGAGATAACAAAGCTGGAAGGAGAGATAACCGCAATGAACGCCAGGCTGGCATCAGGTGACGCACAAATAGTGAATGACGCAGCCTTCTATACTGCCTATGAGGAGAATAAACAGAGCCTCGAGACACTCATGCAGCAATGGGAAAAGGCCCACAGTGAACTCGAGGGCTTCATGTCAGAATATATGGCCAGCGATGATAGTATTTGAGAGAAAATACTCCGTCAACGTCTTCAATACCGATCTCACCGGCAGGCTTAGTCCCGGTGCGGTATTCAACTTCTTCGAGGATATTGCCGGCAGGCATGCTGTTGAGCTTGGATGGGGGCGCGATAACCTGATGGCCAACGGTCTTTTCTGGGCGTTGTCGAGGATGGTGGTGAAGGTTGAACGCCTTCCCATGATATGGGATGAGGTCACGCTGCGCACCTGGCCGAGAGGCACGGAGGCCATTTTCGCCCTGCGCGACCTGGAGATGTATGATTCTTCCGGAATGCGCCTGGCGGCTGCATCCTCTTCTTGGGTCGTTGTAGATTATCACACCCGGAAGGCACAACGGCCCGACAAGACGCTGTCAAACCTTGACAACCGCTTCCCGGAGGAGAGAGCCCTTGACAACAATGCCCGGAAGGTCCCGCCCCTGCCGGCAGGTGAGCATGAGATAACCAGGCTGCAGGTCAAGCTTGACGACATCGATGTCAACAGGCATGTGAACAATGCACGGTACGTACACTGGGCAGTTAATTGCTATGACCCTGAATTCATCATCAGCCACACACCTGACATCATCGAAGTGAACTACATCGCGGAGGGTCACCAGAACGAGATGATAAATATTATTACCGGTCGCGGTGATGAAACAGGGTCATCATTCATCCACTCTGTGACCAGGGAGAGCGACGGGTCGGAGCTGTGCCGGGTGAGGATGAAATGGAAAGAGAACAGACTTTGAAATCTTTATTAACTTTATGGCATGGTAAGGCGTATAAAAGATAAGGCAGCGGCAGTCATTACGATAGTGATTATGGCTGCAATCTCATGGTCCTGCACAGTGACACAGCCGGCCACGGACACCAAGGACATGTCTTATATCTACAATCCGGCAAGAAATGTCTACACGCCCTTTATCACCGTCTTTGATGAAGGTGCTGAGACGTCGGTGCTTTCAATCAGCATCCGCCGGGCCGAACTTTACTTCAGCGAAGCCAATCCTGAAGGAGTGCCAATGGCCTCGATGCTCGTTTCAGTGCGGTTGTTTGATAACACCCTGGGAGGAATCCTTGCGGATACGGCAGTTTACAAGTATGACATCTCCCGCGATCAGGTGGGAGGCGAATATGTCTTCCGGGTGCCGCTGAAGACATATGTGGGCAATGCATATACTGCAGAGATAAAGATAATTGATCTGGTAAGGCAGCGTACCCTGCAGACCTTCATCGATTTTGAGCGGACCGGAAAGTACAGCAAACACAACTATAAGATCCGTGATCACTTCAGCGGTAACGAGCTGTACACCCGTGTGGTAAGGAGAGAACAGTTTATCAACGTCCTCAGCCCGTCACTTCAGCCTGACACATTGTGGCTATTCTACTACATGCCGGTCAAGGCTATCCCTCCCGCCCCGTCGACCGTACTGCCGGAGGTTACTCTTGCACCGGAGCCTGACATCATAGCTCCTCTTGCATACTCCGACACACTCCCGATAATGTTCCCTGGAGAAGGGATCTACCTGCTCTCGGTTGACAGCCTCGTCCGTGAAGGACTGGTGCTCTGCAATTTTGGTCCTGACCACCCCTCCATGAGCAGTCCTGAGACAATGATACCGCCCCTGGCCTACCTGGCCACACCGCCGGAGATGGATGCCATGTTGACTGCGGAGAACCCCAAGCTTGCACTTGACCAGTTCTGGCTTGACCGTACGGGAAGCATCGAGAGGTCGAAGGAGCTGATAAGGATCTATTATAACCGTACGCTATTCTCAAATTACTATTTCAGTTCCTACAAAGCAGGATGGCTGACAGACAGGGGAATGGTACTACATCATTTACGGGCCTCCTGACAAGGTCTATAAAAATGCGGAGGGAGAGAGCTGGGGTTACAGGCAACCGCCGGTGAAGAGCAAGTGGGGATCACGTTACTCCTTCCCGGAGGAGTATCTGTGGTTCAACTTCCGGAAGCAGAAAAACATTTTTTCAGACAACGATTTTATTCTTAACAGAGCCTCCACACCGGTAAGCTACTGGGACATAGCCGTGGCGCGGTGGCGTGAAGGCCAGGTCTTCCGCCTGGATAATCCCGACGACTTAAAATGATGCACAGCGAAAAAGAATTCATCTTCGGCATGCACCCCGTCATGGAGGCGATAAAGGGTGGCAGGCAGATTGACCGTCTCCTGGTGCGCCAGGGGCTGCGTGGTGAGCTTTATCATGAACTGATGAAGATGGTAGCTGAGCTGGGCGTACCATGGCAGGTGGTTCCCATAGAGAAGCTTGACTATATCACCCGCAAAAATCACCAGGGGGTCATTGCATGGCTCTCGGCGATAGAGTTTCAGGATATTGAAAATATACTGCCCCGTATCTTTGAGGAGGGGAAGGAACCGCTGGTGATGATACTTGACAGCATCAGCGATGTGCGCAACTTCGGTGCCATTGTGCGCTCTGCACTATGCTTCGGTGCCCATGCCGTTATCGTACCGGAAAAGAATTCAGCCAGGATATCGCCTGACGCCGTGAAAGCGTCAGCAGGCGCACTCAGCACCTTTCCCGTATGCAGGGTGAAGAGCCTGGGAAGGTGCCTGACATACCTGAAGGAGTCTGGGCTGAGGGCAGTTGCGGCCACCGAAAAATCCAGGGAAGGGCTCAGCGAGGCAGACCTCAGGGGTCCGGCGGTCATCATCCTCGGTTCCGAGGAGAAGGGCATCAGCCGGGAGCTGCTGGCAATGTCGGATGTGCAGGTATCGATCCCCATAACGGGCACAATAGGGTCACTGAATGTCTCGGTCTCGGCAGGGATAATACTGTATGAGGTGGGTAGGCAGAGGGGAATCAGGGAGTAGTCTTCAGTCCTCAGTTTGAGGCTCCGACTCAGGAGGAGACTCAATCCCGTACACGCAGTGTCGGGACCTCAGTCAATCAACATATTACTACTGCCGACTGTCGGGTGCCTGAAATACGTTGACCAAAAAAACGGTTAACGATATGGCAAAAGTAAGTTATTTTGACTGGGAAAAGAAGTCCAGGGTAAAGCGACACTCCAGTGAAGACTTCAAGCGCTCTAAAGTCAGGGAATTAGAGAAAAGGATCACATCTATTGCCGATATTTGCAGCAATACG
>JAXHLF010000020.1:0-90865 GCA_034522515.1 Bacteroidales bacterium
GTATCCTCCATCAGCGAGATAAAGAAGAATAGTATCAGGATGTTTGGAAGGAAAACGATGACCCCTCCCACTCCGGCGATGATCCCGTCAGCAATGAGATCATGAAGTGATCCGGCTGGAATGAGGTTCCCGGCAAGGAGGCTGACGGCGGTTACCCCAGACTCAATCCATGTCATCGGATAGCCACCGGCAACAAATGTTGTCTGAAACATAATGTAAAGGAATGCAAGGAATATCGGATATCCCCAGAATTTATGAGTCAGCCAGTAATCCAGTCACCTTCCCCTTTTTCCGTCTCGATACGTGAGAGTCTCACCGAGGGCGCCGGCAATAAAACCGTATCTGGCATCAGCAATGGCAGTCTCAGGTTCTTCGCCGAACTCCTTTCCTATTCTGCTCTTTTCATGGCCAGCCAAATCAATTATGGCTGAGCTGTTTTCGAATCCCCTTAGGATATCAGCTGCCGTTTTATCGTTTTCAAGCAATTTTATTGCGAGATATCGCGCCGATATCGCAACCGGCAAAATATTTCCCCTCATGATCTCCCGCTCAAGCGACTGGATGGCATCTTCCACAGTTTTACCGTATCTCACTCTGACAGGCCTGGAAACCGGGTTCTTCCCTTCAAACACTTCAATTATCTTGCTGAGCAGTTCCGGAATGCCTGTCCCTTTGACTGCCACAGTCGGAATAATGGGTATACCGAGCAATTTGCCCAGTTCGGTGTACCTGAGTTTAGTCCCTTTCGGACCAGTTCATCATACAGGTTCAGGGCAATTACCACCCTGACGTTCATCTCCATAAGCTCAGATCGTCAGGTAGAGATTGCGTTCAATATTCGAAGCATCAATAACATTGATGACCACATCAGGCCTGTGTTCCAGTATCTGAGTCCTGACAAACAGTTCCTCTGGCGTATATTCTGTTATAGAGTATGTTCCCGGGAGGTCAACCATGCCTATCCTGTATCCTTCATGGAGAATGAAGGCCTCCCTGGCCCCGATGGTGACGCCGCTGTAATTGCCTGTCCTCTCGTGAGATCCTGAGGCATGGTTGAAGAGTGATGTCTTTCCGCAATTGGATTACCGACCAGTGCAACGTTTATGAGCCTGTCTTTTTTCTCTGTGTAAGGATAAGAAAATCCTTCCGCTTCTTAAACTTCGCAGAGAGGTGCCGCTTGCAACGACGTATTCTCCGGGATGACCTCTATCGGTGAGCCTCTCTACGGCGGAGTGACACATTATAGCCCATGACCCTATACTCAACCGGATCCTGGAGAGGAGCGTTCCTGATCACTTCCACATTTTTCCCCTTGATGAAGCCCATCTCGGTGATTCTCTTCCGGAAGGCTCCCCTGCCGTAAACCTTGGTTATCAGCCCGGTCTGATTATTTGACAATTCGGATAATCTCATCTGCACGTCACAATGTTAAAATGATATTCCCATCCTTAAAAAGACTTCCAGGTAATTACCCTTCTTGCATGACATCATTTTCAGATGACCACACGAAACCCTGCAGGCTCATTGACCCCAAATCCTAAAAATAAAATGATTATGACACTCAAGGTCATCAGAAATGATGACTACCTGAAGGGAAGGGAGCCCCTCAGCCAGGCATTTGCCAAGAGTGATGAATTTCTTGACCACGGCATATATGGTAAGTCCCGGATACGGATTTAAATCCCCGTCTTGACAGAGATATTTTTCCGGTGGGATATAACGGTGTTTGTGCTTATGTTAAGGGCTTCTGCGATCTCTTTTGTGGCCAATCCCAAAGCGAGAAGCCTAGTACCCTCAATCTCCCTGTCGCTGAGGCTTGCATGTAGGAATTCCCTCATTAACGGCATCGTCGCCTTCTGCAAGCTCCCTGATGACACTCACTATTTTTTCAGAGCGGTCATTAATTGTTACGAAAGCGTCAAAGGTTGAGAGAAGTCTATCATCATAATATGCGTATACGAAGGCAATCCATTTTGACTGCAAAGACATGCTCCTTAAGGTGTTGAATGCCTTGATGTTGTTCTGCCACAGAGAGGGATTGACGATAACGATGGATTAATCGTTTTGCCTGCCAGCAGCGGTGAATGTCATCCAGTGATTCCGCCCTGTGAAAGTCAGCTTTCAGGTTATGGCCGTTCAGTAAGGCTGTCAGTCCCCCATAGATCATCTCAGAGGGGTCAGCTATCAGTATGTTCAATATCCTGTTCACCGCGTACCTTTAAGCTGCGATTCCATTGATGCTACAAGCGGGATCAATATGTAATCCTCTATGCGGGAGTGGATTTTAAGGTCATGCTCCAGTTCAAAGAGACTGAAGAGCAGTCTCCTGCGCATCTGGCTCCCCTCGTTAGCAGGAAGGTACTTTATCAACAGGTTCCTGAGATCGTCAAGCTTCTCTTCAATATCATCATGGTGCTCCCGGTACTCTGCAGCGAGTAGCTGCTGATCTCACCGGACCCTGCTTTACCGGTCCAGCCTGTCATGAAGGTGGATAATGTAAGGAAATACAATATCTTCCTCATAATCAAGATGAGACTTCACTTCATTGAAATATTCATTAAAGAACTTTTCCACCATCGCGGTTTCCTGGCGGCTGCCCTGACTGATCCATCTGACCGATTACCTCCAGGATGGAAGGATAGATCTCCCCGGAATAATACCTGTGGCTATTCCTCAGGAACCTTATGATCAAGGTTATGTCATCATTCGAAAAGGTGCGGTGAGGCCGTGGTTAAGGCCACTGTAGGGTTGGCGAACGTAACCAGGAGTTCAGGGTTTACCTGGTTTTCGACCGCAACATCACTGATAGCTTCTTGAAGGGGAAAGTTCAATACCAAAATGGTCAAGGAGGAGCAGAAGGAATGGATTTTCGGATACGGCCCTGCGGACAGCCTGGTATCGATAGTCAGATTGATGTTACCAGCCATTCTCATGATATTCCGTTTAGTTTCAGAAGCCGGCCCGTTCCGGGAATGTGCCCGCTGCGCTGAAACACACAATGTGAATATATAACCAATTCCTGAGATAAAAGTTGATCTTTCCGGTCACCTGCCCCGGGCAGACCCTTTACAAAAAAAAAGTCCCGCCGGTTGGGCGGGACAAAGGTCATTAAATGTACATTATATTGTTAACTATGCAAGTCTTACATTAACGGCATTTAATTCTTTTTTACCTTCCTGGAGGTCAAATGTAACTTCGTCATTCTCCTTGATCTTGTCGATCAGTCCGGTTGAATGGACAAAATACTCTTTCGATGAGTTGGCGTCTTTAATGAACCCAAAACCTTTGGACACATTGAAAAATTTAACGATTCCTTTATTCATAAACTTTGATATTAATTTGCGTGCAAAGGTAAAGTAGTTTTTCAATTATTATCTCTTTTTATTCAGAGATTTCATAAATTTCTGCATAAATAGTAAAAAAAGTCCTATTTCCTCCAGAATGCACGGGTAAAAAGGGCAACAATGGTAAATATCTCGAGACGTCCGATTATCATCAGAAGTACCATAACTACTTTTGCCACGCCATTGAAGTGCGCATAATTGCCCAGGTTCCCTGATGCTCCGCAATCCGGGCCCCACACATGAAATTGATGATGCTGCTGCTCCTGCCGCTTCATCGGCAGGAACGCCGGAAATGACAATAATGATCATCCCCACAATGAAAATGATTAAGTATAGCTGTATAAAGACAGTCATGAGGCTGTTAATGCTGTCAGGAATCACCTGGCCGTTAAGCTTCACAGGCATAATGGCATTGGGGTGCTGAAGCTTGACTGTTACGTTGCGGAGGTTCTTGAGCGCAATGAGGTGTCTGGCCATCTTAATGCCGCCTGTAGTTGATCCGGTTGATCCGCCGGCAAAGATCAGAAGAAAGATCATTAGCAGGGCTGCCTGCGGCCACACAGTATAATCAGTAGTGGCAAAACCCGGTGGTGGATATGGTTGAGATTACCTGGAAGATAGAATGACGGAACGACTCCTCGAAAGACCGGTCTGTGCTGATATAGAGAACCAGTGTCACAAAAACCACCGCTGCAGTTGTAAAGAATATATAGAACCAGAGTTCCTCATTGGCTTTAACCCTTGTGAAATTCCTCTTAATAATAAAATAGAGCACCACGAAACTGGCAGCGGAGAGAAACATGAAAAAGGAAATGACATACTGAATATAGTTGGAATACCCGGAAATACTTGTGTTTCTGGTAGAGAAGCCACCGGTTGCTACGGTGCCGAATGTATGACAGATGCTGTCAAACAGGTCCATGCCCCCTGCAGTGAGGAGGATTATCTCGGTCACGGATATGAACAGGTAAATTAGAGTACAGCCTGCGCTATGGATTTTGTGCGGGGAAGGATTTTCTGCTTGAGGGATGATTCCAGCGAGAAGAGGTTATAGCCTCCCACTTTAAGCGAGGGAAGGATGATGATAACCAGGAGTATGATGCCAATACCCCCTATCCAGTGCGTCAGGCTTCGCCAGAAAAGCACCGACTTCGGTAAAACCTCAACGTCAGTTAAGATTGATGCTCCCGTGGTTGTGTATCCTGAGACACTCTCAAAAATGATGTTCACCAGGCCTTTGATTTCACCGCTGTAGAGGTAAGGGAGTGTACCTGAAAGCACCAGCACCAGCCAGCCCAGGGTGACACTCAGGTAGCCTTCCCTGGTCGTCACCCTTTCATTCAGGGAACTGTGAATAAGCAGGTAGACCATAGCTCCAGGCACCACGGCCGTAATGAAAGACAGAAGAAATGGCGTGACTGGCTCTGAATAGATGAGTGCAACCGGGATACATAGGAGGAACGAGATGGCAGAGATTATCAGGATTAAACCGATAATCATCAAAACAGATTTAAAGTTGATGGTGCTCATTCCACCTTCTGGTGCGAAACCTGTGGCATATGCCGAAGGCTTTCGTGATTCCGGCGCGACTCGAACGCGCGACCCACAGCTTAGAAGGCTGTTGCTCTATCCAACTGAGCTACGGAACCGTACCCGTATTTAAAAAACCGCCGCAAATATAATCACATTTTTCCGTTTGCCAACAGCGTTCTTATGAGGCATGCACCCTCACGCTGTCTTCATCCAGTTGACAAGTCCCTTCTTCTCGATGATCTGCTTCAGTTCCTGTGGCAGAGGCTCAAAGGAAAACTTCCGGTCACCGATCATGAGAGTGCCCTTATCGAAGTCAATATCCACACTGTCACCTGGCTTGTAAGCCTCCACGGCCTCCTTGTGCACGATGAGGGGTAGTCCCTGGTTAATGGAGGAGCGGTAAAATATACGATTGACCGACTTAATGATGACCGCACTGATGCCCAGTGCTGCCAGACCAACCGAAGGATGCTCACGCGAGCTGCCGCAACCGAAATTGTCACCGGCTATTATGATATCACCTTCCCTGGCATTCTTACTGAATGACGGGTCGAAATCACTGAAAAGCAGCGGAAGGATTGCAGCTGCATCGGAGCTCATTACGCTGTAGGTGTGCTTGCCGGCAAACATCTGGTCTGTATTCAGGTTATCGACATCGGCATAGTTCCATACAACGCCCTCCTTCCTGTTTTCGCCATCGCTGATAGCATTGGTCTTGCTCTGGGGCGGATTAAATGGAAAAATCTCATTTCCCTTTGTCATCCTGGGGTCTGTAATGACGCCGGTGATGGCAGAGGCAGCCACTGTTGCCGGTGATGCCAGGTATATTGAGGCCTCCTTGTTACCCATCCGGCCGAGGAAGTTACGGTTGGCGGTGGAGATGACTATGTGTCCGCTGGCCGGAATACCCTGCCCTGTGCCGAGGCACGGACCGCACGACGGACTGAGGATGTTGGCACCTGCCTCGATCATATCAGTGATGAGCCCCTCCCTGATGGCCTGCACATATATGTCCTTTGAGGCGGGTATGATATGCAGCTGGAACCCGGGCTTCACCTGTGCTCCCCGGAGTACTGCTGCAGCGGTCCTTAGATCTTCAATCCTGCCGTTGGTGCATGTTCCTATCAGTCCCTCGTGCACTACAGTACCTGCAACGGAGGCCACCGATTTAATGTTGTCAACGTGATGGGGGGCGGCAACAAGCGGGAAGACCGTCGTAAGGTCAATGGCTATGCGACAACGGTATTCTGCTCCTTCATCGGCCCATACTCCGTTATTAGCTGATCCGGTATACTTATGCAGCACCTCATCGGCCGGGAAAACAGCATTCTTGGCACCCATTTCGGAGGCCAGGTTGGCTACCGTCATCCTGTCGCTGATGCTGAGAGTGCCAACGCCATCACCGTGAAACTCGATTGACATGTAGTTGGCACCGTCGGAGCCAAGCATGCCTATGATCCACAGCGACAGGTCCTTGGCGCTGACGCCGGGCCGCAGTTTCCCCGTCAGGTCAAAACGCATCGATGGGGGCACAAGAAACCAGGTCTCGCCACGTTTCCATATCCCCGCAGCCTCGGTACGGTCAATGCCTGCAGCCAGGGCATTGAAGGCCCCTGCAGTGCAGGTGTGACTGTCGGAGCCGACGATAATCATCCCGGGCCGGGCATGGTTTGACATCATCTGATGACAGATACCCTGACCCGAGTCGTAAAACTTCTTAATGCCCTGATCAGCGACAATATTCCTGATATCCTGGTACTGTGTCGCCAGCTTGGCGTCAGCCGGAGGTGCATTATGGTCCAGTACCACAAGCATCTGTCCGGGGTCTGAGACCTTCTCCCCTCCCATCTTGCGGAAGGTCTGGAAGATGCTGGAGGTATTGTCATGCGTCAGTATCAGATCAGGTTTCCTGAATACCACTGCTCCCTCGGGGGCGCCGAGTATTTTCTCAACAAATGTTTTTGGCTTCATCCGTATATTATTTTGATTTTAAAGGCCGGAACGAACCCACATGATCCAATACTATACAAATATGCTTTGGCAGGAAATACATGTGAGTTACATATTTCAAAAATTGACAGATTATACTTTTCCGAGTAGTCCTCCTTTTATATATATCTCATATTGTGCATCATAAAACGGGTTAATTACAGTGATTAGTCCGTTTCTTTCATTGATCACATCACCTGTCAGGAGGTTGATGGTGATGATATCCCCATCCTTCAGGTCGATCTTTTCCAATGAACCGTAGGTCAGTACAGGGAAGGCGGCATTAATGGCATTTCGCTCATAGATTGCCCCGAAGGAGCGGGCTGTCACCGCCTGAATTCCGAGGGAGATGAAGCAGTCTACGGCCTGCTGGCGTGAGCTGCCGCTTCCGAAGTTCTTTCCGGCAACGATGATATCTCCTGGCTGTGCCTTTTTAGCAAAGTCCTTGTAGCCTTCCAGGTTGTCAAAGGCATACTGTCCCATCTCCCTCATATCGGTTATAGCAAGGTAACGGTTGTGGAAGATCATGTCCGTATCAATATTGTCACGATCAATGAGCCACACCCTTCCCTTGATGATGGTCGGCCTCTCCTCTGACGCCGTCGTTTTCACAGCTGTCTGCATAACCGGTCGTGACGAGCTCGTGGCTGACTCCATGGGTTTTACCGGTATTGCGTCAGGGGTAGTTATATAGCCTGCCAGCGACGAGGCTGCCACAACTGCCGGGGAAGCCAGGAAGACGCTGCCCTGCCCCTGTTTTCCGGGGAAGTTTCTGTTTCCTGTACTCACTGTTACCTCTCCCTTGCCGTTTTGCCCCACCTGCCCGGCCGCGCAACCGGCACAACCGGCGTTGGAGACCAGTGCTCCGGCTTTCTTGAAGATATCTATCAGGCCTTCGTCTAGGCACTGCATCCAGATGGCATCCGTTGACGGGACAATCTTGAGCACAACGCCGGGAGCTACTGTCCTTCCGCGGAGGATATCTGCAGTGACCCTCATATCCTCGATACGGCCATTGGTGCAACTGCCTATGAAGGCAGAGTCGATCCGGGTGACAGACAACTCCTTCACGCCCACGGTATCATGGGGCTCGCCCGGACGCGACACCATCGGAACGAAGCTGCTCACGTCAATGTCAGCAGTAATTTCATAGGAGGCATCATTATCAGCATAGACAGGTTCAAACGTAGACCTGGCGCGTGCGCGGCAATAGCTGACTATCTCTTCCGTTGGCGGGAAGAGTATTATTATGGCGCCCATCTCGGTGGCCATTGAGGCGATGGTTATGCGCTCATCGAGAGTCATACGGTCGACGGCCTCACCGTAAAGCTCAATACTGTAGCCCAGGAGCGTATTGGCTCCGTAAATGCGCAGCAGATTGAGAATGACATCCTTGGCACTCACCCCCCCGGGCAGGCTGCCCTTGAGGTTCAACCTCACCGAAGCCGGAACCTTGAACCAGACCTTGCCGCTGTTCCAGGCTGCGGCAATGTCCATGTCACCCATGCCCTGGCCGAATGCTCCTACGGCGCCAAGAATATTGGCATGTGAGTCGGTTGAGATGGCAGTGGCCCCGGGCCATACGTAGCCTTCCTCAATGAGCAGATGGGTACCTATGCCGGCATTGATGTCATAGACCCTGATATCATTATTGCGGGCATACTGCCTGCAAATGTGCTGGTTGACAGCATATTTCTGATCCGAGCCGGTGGGGTTGCAGTCAAATGTGAAAATCGTTTTGCCAGGATTCTCCACGATAAGGCCAAAGTCAGTCAGGTTCTTTACCACATTGGCACCACCGAAGTCCCTGGCAGCACGCGCATCAATGGTTATGTCAACTATGTCACCCGGTTTTACAGTTTCATATTTTGAGTGTGATGCAATTATCTTCTCGGTTATGGTCATTCCCATGGTTCAGGTGTTTTTGAGTTTTGGTTCAATGGCAAATTTAGCAAACAGGTTCAATCCCCGTCATGAAAAAAGTCATCCGTTGCAAGTGAAATTGAAAAAAGACAGGGATGTCAGTTTCTGTACTGAGCCCGGTAATCACGGGCTGACATGCCGGCATGCTTGCGGAACTGCTTGTTGAAGTTGGATACGGTGGCGAAACCGCATTCGAATACAATCTCATTTATCTGATGATCAGTCTCGCGAAGAAGGTAGCATGCCTTGTTTGTTCGCACCTGGTTCACATAGTCGACGAAGCCGCTGCCGGTGCTGCGTGAGAAGAAACGGCTGAATGAGTGAGGACTCATCTTTGAAATGGCTGCAACCTCCTTCACCGGGATAGGCCGGAAGAAATTATCACGGACAAAAGTGCAGACTGTTGTCAGGCGGCTGTCGGTCATTTCGCGTGTTCCTGCCGAGCTCTCTCCCGAGAGGAGCTTGAATTTTTCCGCAGAGCAGAGTATCTCCAGGAGCCTGAAGAGACTCACCATCTTTTTCATTCCCGTCTCCGTCATCAGCCTCCTCATAGGTTCCTCGGCAGCTTGGCCAGTTTCGGCATTAAAGGAGATACCCCGTGCCGCATCATCCAGTAGCCTTCTCAGCTCGGCAGTCTCAAACTGCGAAAGAAATGGCTCCCCCAGCGATTCCCGCCTGAAGTGGCACATCATCGCATGACGGCCGGTGTCGTGCTCATCCTTCCTGTAAAAGTTCCAGAAGTGCCGCAGGTCGGGACCGTAAACTACAAGGTCATACCGATCGAATATCTCCACCGAGTCGCCCGCAACACGCGTGCCGTTGCCAGTGACGTTGAGCACGATCTCGTATTCGGGATGCACATGCAGAAAACTACTCTCGTTGTCAATCCACTCAGCCCTGAAGCCTGAACCGTCGTCATGCCTGATGCTGATAATTTCAGGTATCATAGGAAAAAATGTTTGATGTAAGGGTAAGAAATGATCCAATATTCCGAATAAAATTAAGCAATCCAAATGATATTAACAACCTGAATGGGAAATGGGAGATTCAAAATTTTTTTAAATATTTGCATTAAGTAATATTATTGTTTATATTTGTGGAAAGCTAATGCTTAAAATAAAAAGAGGAGAGTAAGGGTTACCTGTGGGAATCAATAGGATTGTATTGCAGACATTGACTTTCACATGGACCTATAGGCTGACTACCATAGGTTACTTCCTTTTATCAGACAGTAGATTCCGGGATTATCTCATAAGCCCGTTCCTTAAAGTCTCACGGTAACCCTCTCCTCTTTTTTCTTTTGTACCCGCTGATGAAAACTTTTCTCCGAAGATTTGAGAACAACAGGGACCTGGTTATTCTCTTCGGCACATGGGGTATGGATGAAAAGGCCTTTTCAAATCTCTCCACTGACAATTTCGACTTCATCCTGTTTTACAACTATTCGGCTGATGAACCTCTCATCCTTCCGGAGATGAAGACATACAGACGGGTAACCGTCATAGGCTGGTCACTTGGAGTCTGGGCGGCAGAATACTACAGCAGAAAGATGGGGATCAAGCCTGACCTGACAATCGCAATTAACGGAACCCCCGTAGCTGCAGACGATAAATACGGAATACCGCTCAAAATATTCGAGGCAACTCTGGATAATATCTCCAACTACAGCATGGGCAAGTTTTATCTGAGGTTATTTGGCACCAGAACCCGTTTTGAAATAAACCGGATGTATATACCTACCCGCACCATTAAATCACTTCACGATGAGCTGAGGTGGCTTTACAACAGGATGATGGAACCGGTTCAGACAGGGTTTGTATGGGATTATTCACTTATCGGGTCGGAGGACCGTGTCTTCAGGGCATCAAATCTGATCAGTTACTGGTCGGCGCACCCGGAGACGAGGCAGATTGTCGTCGAGGCGCCGCACTACCTGTTTGACAACTGGAGCTCACTGGAAGAGCTGATAAGATACGTGAGACGCTTCCGCCTCTCACCCTTTCGCAACAAGTAAATACTTACAGGTCACGCAGAAGAATATTGACTTCGGACGAAGCAATTAGGGTTTCGAACTTTGTCAGGGCGGAATCGATTTTTCTGTAATCGGCGTTATTGATCACTACCTTGTGAAGAGATCCGGAGGTCTCAATCTTTTCAAGCACGAAAGAGAGTGTCATCTTATTTATGTCGGTTGCCGGCTGGTACACATATCTCTCATACTTCTCATTCCAGACCTCAGTTACCATTAAGGCGTCACGGAGCATGTCAAGACATTCATGCACCGTGCGCACCGGAAGGCTCAGTTCCATCGATATCTCTTCCGGGGCTCTCGGCTTTACTCCCTTGACGAAGTCGTCAACAAGTGAATGCATCACCAGGAGTGACAGCCTTTTCTTCTGTCTTGGCGATACCGTCTGCACGTCAAATTCAAACTCGTACCGGGTTATGTTTTGCATGTAATATGAGAGCTGGGCTCCCATCAGCAACACCACCCAGCTCATCTGTATCCAGATCATGAGGAGGGGAACGGCGGCAAAGCTTCCGTAGAGGGTACCAAGCCTGCTAATACCCATCTGCGACTCAACATAGACTATCTGCAATACCTGAAGGGCTATACCGGCGATAAGGCCGGCGAAGAGGGCCGACCGGATTTTAACTCTTGTGTTGGGCATTGCCAGAAATGCTGCACTGGCCAGGGTAAAGAGCAGGATAAAGGGAATCAGGTTAACGAGGAAGGTCACCACCGGCTTAAGTCCATCGAGCATGTCAGAACGGGTGAGAATATCATTCAGTTTGGTGGTGGCAAGTACCGTAACGCTGCTTGAGGCTATGAACAGGGAAGGAACAAGAATGATCACAGCCAGATAGTCAGTCACCTGGCGATACCACACCCTGGTTTCCTCCACCTTCCATATTGAGTTGAAGGCGCTTTCAACATAACTCAGCAGCTGGCCTACCGTATAAAAGAGGAAGGCCACTCCTATCCCGGCAAGCCATCCCCCGCTTGTCTGCTCAAGGGTGTTGTTGGCAAAATCAAGGATCCAGTTCATCACCTGCTCCTGGTTGTGGAACTGCATGATAATTTGCGCTCTAAGCTCATCAGAGAGCCCGAACCCCTTGGCAATTCCGAAGGCAAGAGCAACCATCGGTATGACCGAGAGCATGGTAAAAAAAGTGAGAGCGGAGGCCTTGATATAAATATTGTCCCTCTTTATACCAACATAAAGGAGATATAAGATCCTTCTCTGACGAATCCAGAAAGGCACAGATTTCTGAAATCTCTCCGAAATGGCCTTGCGCCTTTCAGCTGTCTGCAGGAGGAAATTCTTTCTGATCCTATCGAAAGGTTGCATCAGTTATTTTGTGATTATTGCCGGAAGGCAAATTTAAGAAATGATCTTCAAACACTATTATTATCTTCACAAATTGAGAAGAGTAAGATGGATATCATAATAAAAGAGTTTATCAAAGGGGCGCAGGAGGCTCAGGGCGTGACAGTTATCGTCGATGTCTTCCGGGCCTTCAGCACCGCCTGCTATGCCTTCGACAACGGAATAAAACGCCTTATTGACGTTGCCACCCCTGCCGAAGCATTTGCACTAAAGGATAAACTTAAGGGTGATGCAATTATTGCGGGAGAACAGGACGAAAAGAAACCGGAGGGATTTGACCTGGGCAACAGCCCCACCGAGATGATGACCGGACACATAGAGGGTAAGACAATGATTCATTGCACAACCGCTGGCACCAAAGGAATAATGAATGCCGGCGGGGCCTCGGAAGATACTTGGTGCGGGCCTGGTTAACGCCGGGGCGGTGGCAGCATACATATCAATGCTCAATCCAGACAGGGTAACGCTGGTGGCAATGGGATACAGGGCCAGGGAATCTGCCGAAGAGGATCTCCTTTGCGCCAGGTACATCAGCGAACTGCTCAGGGGCAGGGAGCCTGATATCTCCACTGACATAGCCGCCCTCAGGACCGGTTCGGGAAGCCGCTTCTTCAGGCCGGAGAACCTCTTTTTCAGCCCGCCTACCGATTTTTTCCTCTGCACCGAACTGAACCGTTTCAGCTTTGCGCTCAGGGCAGTGAGAACAGCCTCAGGTTATGCTGAAATCATCAGGGTGGAAATGAACAACTAAAATGGCAGGGAAATTGCAGATGGGTGAAATAACAATTATTCAGCAAATGAGCATTAGATATTCTGCAGCAATACTGATTTCTGTCTTTCTGAATTCCTTCTCCCTGCTGAACGGCCAGACGGGCCACTCGATCCAGGTCACCGCAAAAGGTGCAGGGGACTCAAAGATAAGACTGGCATATCATGTTGGCAATCAGCAGTATGTAAAAGACAGCTTAAGCACTGATAAAGATGGCGCATGCCGGTTCACCGGAAGCGATAAGCTTGCCCCGGGGGTGTATATGATCGTGCTGCCGGGAAATACTTTCTTTGAGTTTCTGCTTGAAGACGACCAGCATTTCGAGATTTCGTGTGACATTACAGACCCGGCCGGAACACTGGCCTTCAGGGGTTCAGATGAGAACAGCCGTTTTCTCGGGTATCAGAGGAGTTGGAAGGAGCTTCAGGAGGGGGCGATGGCTCTGAGCAGCAAACTAAATGCAGCATCGCCGTCGGGGGCTGAAGCGACAGACCTGAGAAGGCAACTGGGTGACCAGGAAGAAAAGATGAAACAATTTCTCGCAGTAACCGCCGAAGAAAACAAAGGTACCCTCCTGGGGGCCATTGCCAGATCAATCATCCCGGTGGAGACACCTGAACCAGTGATTCCTCCAGGTACTGTAAAGCGTGACTCCGTGTTACGACTGATGTCATATCTCTATTACAAGGATCATTTTTTTGACAACATCGATTTCACTGAGCCGGGTCTCATCCGAAGCCCTGTTCTGGGAGGAAAGCTTGAACAGTTCTTCAGGCAGGTTGTGATACAGATGCCCGACTCGATCATCCGTGAGGCTGACAGGGTTCTGGATATGAGCAGTGCTGATGAGGATGTATTCCAGTACGTGGCAGTGTGGCTCATGAACAGGTATGCAACAAGTGAGATCATGGGACATGATGCGGTGGTAGTGCACCTGGCCGACAATATCTACCTCTCGGGCAGAGCGCCATGGGCGTCAGAGGAGTATATCACCGACCTGAAGAAGAGAGTCGACCGACTTAGACCGAACCTTATCGGGAAGAAGGCCCCTGAGTTGCTGATGAACTCATTTGCAGGCCGCTATGTTTCATTGTATGACGTCATCGCCGACTTCACAATTGTCTATTTCTGGGAGCCCGACTGCGGCCACTGCAAGGAATCGACCCCTATGCTAAAGGAGTATTATGAAAATAACAGGGCCAGAGGCGTAGAGGTGTTTGCCGTCTGCACTCAGCATGACAAGGAAAAGTGGGAGACATATATAGTTGACAACGGACTTGGCTGGATCAATGGATGGGATCCTCAGCGTATGAGCCGGTTTGATTACTTCTACAATGTGGATTCCACTCCCCTGATATATATCCTTGACAGGGATAAGAAAATCATCGCAAAGAGGCTTGCTGTTGAGGACATTGCTTCATTCATTGACGCCTATCGTAAATTTCAGGGTAACTGACCGGCATCGCCGGGCAGGATGCTGACAAGGTCATAGAGTGACCTGCAATGTTCTGTCTGAACTCCGTTAACGACGGTCCATTCCGGGCCGTCAGGGGTCTCTCTCACTATAACCCTTACCGTTGCCTGAGGGTCAGCCCTGTATCCGCACCTGCTCAATGCCTTTTCAGTCAGTCGCGCTGCCAGGCCTGTGCCCTCAAGGGCTATGCCTGTCTGCATGCCTCTTATGAAGCTGAAGGTCCCATCACTGCTGCTGAATGAAAGCAGCGGGCTCTCAAAAGCCCTGGCTACGGTGCCGGTGAGGATCAGATCCTCCGGTGCTCCCTCGGCAATCCCCTCCCCTGTCATGAGCCAGATTCTGTCGGCCTCATTGATTGCCGCATCAAGGTCATGCGTTGAGTAAATGACACATTTGTTGCGTTCTCTTGTCAGCTGTCTCAGCAGGCTGACAATATTGTATCTTGAAGGAAGGTCAAGGAAGGCCGTAGGCTCATCCATGACAAGCAGCCCGGTGTCCTGTGCCAGTGACCTCGCTATAAGTGTCCGCTGTCTCTCCCCGTC
Organism: Bacteroidales bacterium; assembly: GCA_034522515.1. Classification (GTDB taxonomy): domain Bacteria; phylum Bacteroidota; class Bacteroidia; order Bacteroidales; family VadinHA17; genus SR-FBR-E99. Next base: position 14,967 of record JAXHLF010000020.1, read on the forward strand.
GGAAATATTGTCAATGCTTCGTCCGGCGAGCATCGTCAGTCCGGTGGCTTCGAGTGCCTCACTGACAGCCTCCCCGTCTTCCGGGGTAAGCGTACCTATCCAGTTGGTAAAGGGGAATCGTCCCAGCTCCACCACATCACGCACCTTGATATTGCGTACGGCAACGGGTTCGGTGGATGCAAAGCTGACTATCCGCGGCAGCAGCGATGATCCGATTGAGTGCAGATCCTTTCCCTGCAGCTTTATCGTTCCGCCGAGGGCGGGTTGCAGGCCCACGAGGGTCCTGAGAAGCGTGCTCTTGCCTGTACCGTTGCGTCCTATGAGTGCCACGAGCTCTCCCTGACACGCCTGAAGGGAAAGATGCTGCATCACATGGTTCACCCTGCCCCGCATCCGGTACCCTATTGACAGGTCGTCCGTCTCCGCTATAACATCCCTTTTCCTCATCAGAACCTCCTTCCCATGCCGGTGTTTCCAAGGATTATCCATAATACAACGGGTATGCCTATCAATGAAGTAACGGTGTTGACCGGTATTATGTGACCGCCTCCCGGCAGAGCCGAGATTATATCGCTCAGCAGGAGAACTACAGAGCCGCAGAGAGCCACTCCCGGCATCAGTGTGCGGTGGTCCGTGGTGCCGAATACCAGTCGTCCGATGTGAGGCACAGCCACGCCGATAAATGCCAGGGGGCCGCAGAATGCCGTCACGCTTCCCGCGAGTATGCTTGCAGCAGCAAGAAGAATGATCCGTGTGCTGCTCATCTTCACTCCCACTGTGCGCGAAAAGGTCTCACCCATCAGCATGGCATTCAGGGGTTTGACCATGAGGAATGCTATGAAGAGGCCTGCTGCGGTGGAGAGGGCCAGAGCCCGTATCTGAGGGTATGAGATATTACCGAGGTTGCCCATGGTCCAGATGACGTAGGTCCTGAGCATGGCTTCATTGCTGAAGTACTGAAGAAGGCTCACCACTGCCGATATGGCGCTTGCGAGCAACAACCCTACTATCAGTACAGTCATTATATCGCGCATGCGTGCGGAGACGGCCATAATTATCATCATCACCGCTCCGGCGCCGGTCCAGGCAGCCAGTATGAGGCCCCATCCCTGCAGGGCGCTGCCGGAAGAGAGGGTGAAGAGAGGTGACAGTGTCAGGAGTGTGAGGGCTACGCCCAGACCAGCGCCGGAGCTGACACCAAGCACATCGGGACCGGCAAGCGGGTTGCGAAACAGGGTCTGCATCAGCAACCCGCTGACAGACATGGCCGCACCTGCAATTATGGCTGTAAGTGCCTTCGGAAGACGAAACTGCGTGACAATGATCTCGCCGCCGGGGGTGCCGCGGCCAAAGAGCGATCTTATGACCTCGGAGGCATCGATACGTGTGCTTCCTATCAGCAGATCGGCAATGAACAGAATGATCACCAGGATTATCAGCCCGGCCATTGTCAGCGTCAGCCGTGATGAGCTCCCCTTCATTGCAGCCTCATGTAATAATACTGCCGGTGCTCAGGCAGAAGCTCAGGGTGAATAATGGAAACAATATCCTTCAGGAGCAGGTCAGGCCTCACTACGGCACTTTCCCAGTAGTCATTGCCTCCGCTCTGTGTCATTCTTTTCCTGTTGTTCCATACACCACCATGCGTGTAAACAGGCAGCCTGACCATGCGGTGGTCTGAGGCAGCTATGTCTGCCAGGCTCTCTGCCGTACCGGGATTTAACCATATGTCAGCCTCCGTGGCACGTTCAAACACAGCCTCTACAGAGAAAGGCACTGAATGAGCTTCAGAGAGATCACTGAAGAGATAATGGCCGCCCGCATCCTCAATCAGCCTGCCGGTATATGAGTTGGCCGGTGAGACATACCACACGTCTTCCCACGGAGCCCCCAGGAGCACCTCCGGCCTCTCCTGAACATTTTTCCTTACATCCTCCGAGAGCTCCCGGTAGGCAGCAGACACCAACCTGAAGAGGCTGTCGGCCATGGCCTCCCTGCCGGTAAGCAGGCCGAACAGACGTATCCATTCATACCTGGCAAGAGGATGCTCCTCGAGATAGTCTGCATTATAGAGTACCTTAACGCCCATGGCGGAGAGCTTGCCAGTGTTACCTGATGACGGTGAAGCCACACCGTAGGCCATAAGTATATCGGGCCTCATTGTCACAATAAGTTCATTATTCAGGTTACCCTCGTAACCAATGTCAACTATCTTGCCCCGGCTGACGGCATCAAGGATAAGCGAATCATACACCAGGTCCGGACCGGAGAGGCCAACCAGGAGATCCGTGGCATCGAGAGCCCTCATCATTGCCAGATGTGTCGCAGACATGCAGATCATTCTTCTGACGGGTACGCGTATCACCTGCTCTGCGGCCATGCCATCAGGGATGACCATGCCATGAGGCAGAAGGTACCACACCAGTTCGGTACCGCGGGAGTTTTGCCACGGGTCCCTTACAGTAAGCCTGGTATAGCCATGTTCCTCTTCCATCTCAAACCTGGCGGCAGAAGGGGAGGCGTCTGTGTCAGAGGCAGAGGCGGGACTGCTTCCATGGCGGCATGAACAGAGAAGTATTGTCACTGCCATTATCACAAGCCTGGCTTTCATCACCTGGTATCTGTTTTGATGATTGTGCCGGTATAGACAACGGAATCGGTCTTCAACCCGTAGTGATATATCCCGGGCGCAAGCCACGGCAGCTCCAGTGTGAGGACACCCGGAAAGATATTCCTGTACTCGCCTGCATTGACCACCCGCCCCGTGTTGTCATAGAGCCTCAGAGTTGTTTCCGTGACGCCGGTCCCCGTTATGCTGAAAGAGAGGCTGCTTGTAAACGGATTGGGAAAAACCATCAGGGGCGCGACCTCGGGATCAGGGTTTTCAATGCCATTCAGAACAGAATTTTCAACCATTATGACATTTATTCCCAGTGATGTTGACATCGGGAAAGAAGGATGCTCGGTGAAGGGTCTCCATGTTGTACCATTGTGGAACCAGGCTGTATTCTGAGTTGAGAGTGGCCAGGGGACAGAGTGTTTTACCGCAAAACGCGACTGTGGCTGGCTTAATTTGCCCTTGTAGTAGACAGTATATCCGACATAATAGGAACCTGTGACTTTTATTGTTCTGCCGAAGTCAACCTCCATCTCAAAGTTGCTTTTCACCTCCCTGATACGGTACATTTTTGAGGCAATGACTGATCCGGGCTGTGCGCCACCATTCCAGAGAAAGACCCTGATGGAATCCGCTTCTGCAAGGTAGGTTGCGGCTGCAATACTCAGCTTAACCCATGCTATCTCCCCGGTGCCGTTAAAGGTTATATATTCTGCAAACCTGGTCAGACTGTCTGAATTATGGCCGGTGGAATATCCCCATCCCGGCGAAAAGTAACTGTCTGTCGTGCCCGGGTCGGAGGCAGGCATGTTCCTGAGCGTGTCAGCCCTGGAAAGATTGTCTTCATATGGATCACGGCCGCCGGCGATGGTGGAGCCTGTTGCCATCGGGTCAAGCCATGGTTTCAGGCTGGAGGAGGTGATGCTGGTGATATTGAACATCCTGCTCAGCTTGGCATAATAGTCGTTTATCGGTTCAATGCACGTTGCGCCTCCGCCGGTAAGTGTTCCCCTCAGTCTGCCGTTCGAATCAAAGAGCGGCCCGCCGGATGACCCGGGCTCTGTGGCCCCCATCTCCCACCTGAGAACACGCCAGAAACTGTTGGAGACGTATCCGGGAAGAGGATAAGAAGTAGATATCGGGGCGTTGTCGTCAATGGATATCTTCATAACATCACCCTCGGGATGATGGAGTGTGTATGTGTTCGAAGGCACAGTAGGCGTAATGTCCCATCCGGCGAAGTAAGGCCTGTAGACAAGCGAAGGGAACTGGTTCAGCTCCACTAGTGTAAAGTCTATATCCGGGTTCTCAGCCCGGAGGAGGGATCCGGCCAGTGAATGCATGTTCGTGAGGTCAGGGCCGTCACACCACGGGCTCTGATAATTGAATACAAAAATCGTATTGGCAGCCTGTGTTGCAGTATCAATGCAATGGTTAGCCGTGAGGACATAGGCCTTGTACTCAGAGCCTGTATTGTTGACCAGCACTCCGGTGCAAAGCTCCGAACCGGCAACGAGAAGCCTGACCACCGAACGGGCTGCTCTAAGGTAATTCGGGTTGGTAGAGCAGTTGATATCCACTTCGCAATCGCCTGACCTTCCGAAGTATAGGTCCTTGATTCCTTCCAGTCCGAAGAAGCCTGCAAAGTCATGGGCTACCTGCTTCACCCCTATTGATCCGCGCGGAATACTTCTGCCGGGGAAGTGGCACTCAAGCACTATCTTCTCGCCGGGGACGGGCAGAAGGGGCATCGTCAGGGTGTTCGTCCCGCTTTCACGGGTGTATGCTCCCCGTACCACCTTATTCCCTTGGTCATATACATATATATAGGCACCTTCAGGAAGGTTGAAGGGAGAGAGTATAAGGTTAAGGGAGAGGGCGCCTTTAGATGAGACGGGCATGACCCAGATGGTCTCATTGCCTCTTGTCACAATGAAACCGGCATTCTCGGGTGTCAGGGAGACCTGCACGGGTATGGCAAACTGGTATGGCTGATCCTTTGCCTGCTCAATCGAGCGCATGATCTCAACCTGTAACGGATCCACAGTTATATCATGCCATGCTCCCACCGGTGGCATCAGCGGGCTCCCGACTGGAAATTCGGCCTGACTGTACAGGGAAAGGGATGACAGTAAAACCAGGATGGATATGATTGCTCGCCCCTTCAATCTCTTATTGTTGCGGTGCTAAATTTAGTCAAAAAGTGATTAATCCTGCATGAAGAACATGAAACCGGGTATTATTCCGACCTGCTCGGTGTCCTCAAGTAATCCCCTGCTGTTATAAACAAGGAGGTCACCCTTTTGTTGATAATCGATGGCGTCAGTAACGACTACCTGGCCGCCGGGTCCCGCCGCCAGCTTGTAGAAGAGCCTGTCGCCGGCTGAAATAAAGGCTTCTGACGGAAGCACTGCGGCAGTTACTGGCATTCTTCTGACCCCTTCGTCAAGAAAATATAGTGTATCGCCGGCTGCATTGGCAGTAAGCGATGAAGGATTGTCGCTGACGGTCCTGAAGAACATCTCAGCCTCCTTCTCAAAAGTCACGGTATTTATCTTTACCAGTCTCGGTATCTCTTCTCCGTTCCAGCCTCCGGTACAGAGAATCCAAAGCTTCCCGTTCCTGTCAAGAACCATGCTCTCAGGTTCAAGCCCGACAGTAACGGAGGTTAACACCTCTTCGGTCTCAAGGTCAGTAACAACTATTTTGTCGCCGCCTGACCAGTGAGCGGTAAAAAGCTTACCGTCAGCTATGGCCATGGCTTCTGAAGTGCACTCTATGTTAAAATCGCCTGAGATCTCCATCCTGTCAAGATCGATAACGGTAACCTCCGTGGAAAAGAGACTGCTTACATAACCCTTCCTGCCGTTAATAGCCATCTGCCGGGGTGAATTCAGCCCTGTTATCGTTGCAAGACTCTCCATTGTAAGCATATTAACCACTTCAATCGTACCGGAATTATTCACAATTATAAAGCCCCTGTCACCGTCAACGGCCATGAAGGAGGGTATATCACCAAGGGCACGCTCATTCTCAGTCCTGAACAGCTCATTATAGATCTTTTTTGTCTCTGTACTGTAAAAAGAAAGCGATCCGTTACCGGCGAGATAATTGCCCTCATTCAGCAGGAAGTAGCCGCTGCCTGACGGGAAGAGGGATGGATCATCCGCGCGCTCGCAGGAAAAAAGGACAAATGGACACAAAAGGAGCAGTTTAAACAGTGTTTTCATAGTTTTCTTGGTTTTTCTGACCAGGTCAGGTTTATTCTGAGGTTAATTGTTCTCATAGGCATCGGGTAATTGCGGACGCTCTCGGCAGGCGTATTAAGGAGATTGTTAATCATGAAGTCAGCCCTTATCCTCGTCGTTCCTGCTTCGAAAGAAGCTCCCAGGAACATGTCGGTCGTAAATGATGCCGGAAGCCATTCACTGTTGTCTGAGGTTGTGTATCTCCTGCTTTCAAATACGGCGGTGACGCCTGCTCTTAAAGTTTTCCATGCGGCATCAATGTTCATATTAAGATGATGCAGCGGAGCATAAATCAGCTGTTTGCCCACCGACCTGTCATTGGGTAATTCCGAATCGGCAATCAGTGAGCGCGTGAACGCATAGTTAAGGTAGCCTTTCATATACCATTCACTGACTGTAACTTCCGATCCAAGCCTTGCTTCTGCTCCCGATACATTGACGCTGCGGACATTTTCGGCCGACCATAAGCCAGATTCACCTGGGAACCACTGAATAAGATTGTCCACCATGGATGCATGGAGTGTCAGGTCAAGTGTGTTCCTGAAGCCTGAAGATGCCACCCTGACAAACGACCATGAGGCTTCCCCTCCGGTGGATGTTTCAGGACTGAGAGTGCTGTTGCCCCCGGGGACCCAGTATAGGTCGTTCAGGCATGGGATTTTTGTGTTGCGGCTGAAGCTCGCTTTAAGGAGATGCTCGCCGCTGCCTGATAACAACCAGGTAGCGCCGGCCGTCATCTCCGGCATGACATTCATGCCGGTGACGGCCATCTGTCTTGCCTGAAGAAGCAATCTGAGTCGCTTTGCCGGGTTATACCTTGCTGCCAGGGATGCGGAAAAGATATTGCGCTCCGGAGGGGCCTGGTAGCTGAGCGACCGTGCTTTCTGGTACTCATCACCGGCATTCAGCACCAGCTCCAGGCGGTCAGTTACCCGGTAGCCAAAGCGTGTCCTGACCATATATGTTTCAGAACCGTTCTCGCCGTTAAGCTGAGGTACATCATTATAATAGAGGTTGACATCATATGACCCTCCGGCAATTATATCGGCGGTCAGTCTGCCGGGTTGAAGGGAATACTTAATAACGCTCTTAACTGACTTATCCCTCTGCCTCTCTCCGAAGTCCTGCTGCACCGTTGTCACCGGTCCGGGCAATTCACGATCAGTATCATTGTACCAGAAGTGTGCGCTGAGCAGAGATTTGCTGAACCCGCGGGCAAGATCGGCTGTAATGCCTCCGGTGGCATATGAACCGTTAACCCTTCGCTCCTCCGCTGATCCTCCCGGGGCATTGTTGTTAATGTACCGGAAATCATTTCGTGCCATGGCGCCCCAAAGGCTCAGTTTAACCGACATGTTATCGGTTCCCGATCTGAATGTTGCCGAAGATGAGTACTCGCCGTAGCTTCCTGCTCCAACGGTCAGTGAGCCATCTGAGGCAACGTTGAATACCGGCTCTGAAGAGAGCTCCACCTTACCGCCTATCGAGCCTGCGATATCATCAAGGTCAGAACCTCCCGATGTAACCTTAACGGTCGTTGCCGTGAAGACCGGGATTATGGCAAAGTCACTGTATCCGTTGCCGGGAGAATTAACCGGGAGACCATTCCATGTGACCAAAGTGTGACTGCCTGACAGACCGCGTATGGAAACTGACGCCAGCCCGGAGTTTCCGTATCGCTTGACCGTCAGGAGACTGGCAGACTGGAGCATAGTGGCCAGATCGCCGCCCTCATAACGGGCCATGACAACTGAATCAATTTTTATCAGGCTGTATGGTGAGTGGCGGACAGATGCTGTGGCGGTTACCGTGACAGCCATGATGTTCACCGTGTCTTCAATGAACATATCCTGTGCGGTGCCCTGCAGTGGCAGGAGTGAACACAGGATGACCAGTGAGACCGTAATAATGGCACGGCTCGCATGAGACGGGATGATATAGGCTGATGACCTTTTAATCATAACTTTTAAACCCGAAAGCTCCTTTATCAGGACACGTTCTGGCAGGTCTTCTGACTCATCCCTACTCACCGGGCCTTCCCGTCCGCCAGCAGGCGGACAGTGGCGGGAAATCCGGCTGTAATGATCCGCCTTTCAGCGGACCGGGCTTCACAGCAGCGGGTACTGTCCCTGATTCTCACAGGGTTCCCTTTTCACTGCCGGGGAAAACCGGCAGCACCAGAATGAAACAAATGTAATTATTTACACGATCAACCCCAATGATAATTATCAACAGAGTGGCGACGGAATGTTCATTTCATGATAAACCTGAGCTCCCCGCCCGTCATGATCTCGTTATAGGTTATGTAGTTACGGTCAAGCAGCTGCCCGTTCAGGAAAACTTTGCTGACATTCACATTCTGCGACGAATTATTCTCGGCAACAATCGTGAAGACCTTTTCACCGGGTAGTCGTATTGAGAATTCATCAAGGGCGGGGCTGCCAAGGATAAACTTTCCGTCTGCAGGATTCAACGGGTAGAAGCCCATGGCTGAGAAGACATACCAGGCAGACATCTGTCCGCAGTCCTCATTACCGCATAATCCTGTCCTTCTGAGCTGTATACATCTCAGACATGATCCTCCTGACCATTCTCTCCGTTTTCTCTGGTGCACCGGCCATCGAAAAGAGATATGCTATGTGATGTGAGGGTTCATTGCCGTGTGCATACTGACCAATCAAACCGCTTATGTCAGGCGAGGCATTCTCCCCCTTCACCTCTTCGGCCACGTTAAAGAGCGAATCAAGGCGCTGCAGGAAGAGATCCCTGCCGCCGAAAAGTGAGACCAGTCCATCAACGTCATGCGGCACCAGCCAGGTGTACTGCCATCCGTTTCCCTCGGTGAAGTCAGACCTTGTATGATGTGAATACAGAGGGTCATAGTCAGGTCGCCAGCTGCCGTCGCTCATCCTTCCACGCACAAAATGAATGGCAGTATCAAAGAGGTTGCGGTAATTCTTTGAACGTGCAAGGAATTCCGCCTCAAGCTCCGGACGGTTCATGTCGGCAGCCATCTGTGAAATGCACCAGTCGTCGATGGCATATTCAAGTGTCTTGGCTACAGACTGATTCTCAAGCTCTGACGGAATATATCCATATTTGCGATAATGATCAAGGCCCCGAAAATCCAGGCTGGCAGAATGAACGGCTCCCTCCATAGCGGCATCATAATCAAATCCCCCTATTTTCTTGTGCATGGCATCAGCTATCACCGGCACTGCATGATATCCTATCATGCAGTTGGTCTCATTGCCTGCGAGTGACCATACCGGAAGCTTGCCCTGTTGCTTCCTGATTACCAGCATTGTGTTCACGAAGTCAGGCACCATCTCAGGCACAGTAATGGTAAAGAGAGGGTGTGCGGCCCGGTAGGTGTCCCACAGTGAGAAGACCGTATAATTCGTGAAGTCCGCTGACGCATGTACCTCACCGTCCGTTCCCCGGTACCTGTTGTCGGCATCATTATAGAGGTTAGGGGCAATCATAGTATGGTAGAGTGCGGTATAGAATATTTTAAGCGCGGTTGTATCGGATGAGGAGGCCCGTATGGCTCCCAGTCTCTTCTGCCACGCCTGACCTGCCGCTCCGGCAGCCTCATTGAAGTCCCAGCCTGGCATCTCCTTCTCCAGGTTATTGGCTGCACCGTCTTCATCCACTGCAGAGATGCCCGTCCTGACAATCAGCTCCTCCCCTTCTCTCATGTCAAAAGTCAATATGCAGGCAATGTTTCTTCCCTCGGCCAGGGTGAATCCGGTATTGTTGCCTGCATTCAGCATGGTTACTGAGGCAGGACTCGTAGAAAAGCGTGAAGTGAAGTACAGGTACTGCTTTTCGGCCCATCCGGTGGAGATCCTCTTGCCAGACAGGGCGGTGCCGTCCCATGACAGGCTGCACTCTGAAGGCCTGTCCCAGTTAATGGCAAAGCCCAGGTCGACAAGCAGGTGCATGACACCGTCACTGACTGCTGTATACCTCTGTATACCGCACCGGGGTGTTGCCGTAAGCTCGGCATTGACGCCGTTGGCAAGCGCTACGGCATAGTACCCCGGCCTCGACTGCTCGGCAGCATGGGAGAACAAGCTTCGGTTCAGCTTTGCAAGCGATGCCGTAGTGTCAGGCAGTGACAGGTTGAACTCATTCATCGAAGGCAGGAACAGTATATCACAGAGATCCCCTATGCCTGTACCGCTGAGGTGCGTATGGCTGAAACCGGCAATTACGCTGTCAGACCAGTTATAGCCCGAGCACCAGTCCCAGCCTGAGGTTCCGTTGTCAGGACTGAGTTGCACCATGCGGAAAGTCATTCTGGCCGCGCCCGGGGAAGACGTGACCGTGTGCTGATGACGGATTGAGCGAAGGCCGTCCAGGTCGCTTATCCGTGGGAGAGCTGCATGAGAGGGCCGCAAATGCCGCTGCTGCGGTAACCAGGTATATTCTCTGCATGATAATTCGTTATCTGATTTTCTAATATTGTTCAGTTGATGCTGTAGCCTTCCGCGAGAACAGAATGTAGCCATCCACATAGCGGCGCACAACGACGCGGCGTGGCTGGGGGTATTACTCTTTCCCAGGGCTGACGTCATGAATTCCAGGTCGTTGTCTGTCGCAAACAGTGTATTGCCGGGTATGCCGGATATCTCGCCTGGAGTAAAGCCATCAGGTGTACGTGCACGGTCGGTAAGGAAGATGAATTGTCCTCCCCATGTATCAAACTCCTTTTTCAGGCGTGGCAGGTCATTGAATATATGACGTGTCGGCTCCCTTCCCGGTTCTATCCAGATAAACACATATCCTTTGTCTGAAAGTGAATGCAGACTAATCTTCTCCCCGGTATAAGAGAGGAGTTCTCCCGTGAGGCTGATTCTTCCTCCGGAGAGACTGCTCTGCGGTATATACCCTATAAAGATCGACGCGTATTGTCACCTCCCCGCCCGGATCGAGTGTTATGAAACTTACAGAGGCGAGCACGTTGCCATTCTCATCTCTGTTTCCAGTAGTGAGCATGTATAGGCCTGGGTCCAGTTCTATGACGCCAGGCATATCACTGATCTTCAGCCCATAGCCAAAGTCAAGGGTTTTATATTGACCATCCTCAATCCGCGCCAGTGTAAAGTGAACGTGGTATTCAGGTTCACTCTCGTTCGGGGCTGAAGTGAATTTAACATAACCCGGATTCCCTGAAGGCCTGGTTTCTCCGAGCAAAATTCTCATCATTCCACCTGCCCCCCTCATGATATTGCGGTCTTCCTGTCCCCGGGGCAAGCCGTGAGGTATCCGCATGCTGCCTGCGCCGGAGAGTGTGGCGGAGTTGGCTGTCAGCAGTGCGCCAGCTGTCAACGCCGGCCGGAATTACCGGTGTGCCGTCGTGAGTTGTCCTCTTGATGGCGTTATAGCCGTTATTTGCACTGGAGAGGTGTGATGCGGTATTGCAACGGTATCCGGATCACTTTCCTCCGGCGTATCTGCCCTTCAGGGCGCTCCTGAATGGTGACAGCAGCTCATTTGAAATATGCGGAGAGAGTACATACATGTGGTGCATTAACATGCTGATCCGGGGGCAGGTTCGGGAGCATTTGCAAGGTGATCGGTGAGTACCTCTGCCGGGGTATCACGCAGATCCTTGTCGGAAACATGCTCAAGAAGGCGGAGTGCCAGCCTGGCATCACTGCCTGACTGACGGATAAATGCAGCAATGCTGGTGTAGTTGCCCATGGAGGCTTTCAATATCCTTGCTGTCTGTTCCACAGGTATCTTCACTTATTCCGCCGTAGCAGCGGGATAAATATCCTTCCAGGAGCCGATATAGGCATTTCTGATGCTGTCCCCTCTTCTGATCGTGAGGTTATTCTTTTAACCAGTTCCTCGTCGATTCCCGGGTATGGTGTCAGGATCGGAGGTACCGAAAAGGTCAAACTCCAAATCTGTTAAAGCCTGATCTGCAGCTCGATGGTCACTTCAACAACCGTGTCGGCAGGTGATGCAAGGGTGAAACCGTAGCTGCTGCCATTGTCAGCCCAGACAAGCAGAGAACCGAGTCCGGTCACGAGTGAACATTCACCGGAACTGTCACCCTTCAGCCTGGCCAGGGGATAGAACTCTGCATAGTTGTAGAGCATTAATCCTGCCCTCTGCTTCCGGTACCGGCTTACCTGCACTGTCAATAACCCTTACCTTCAGCTCCTCTTGGTTTTGGCGTATCTTCAGCGTTTTGATCTTCGAGAATCGATGTTCTTTTCTCACCAGTCTCTCACTTCCGCTTCTGTAATTCCCGAAAGCTCTGGTATGTTACAGAGCGTTGCACGTCGTGCCGGTTCGGTAAACCATCCTCTGTCAGGCACCGGCTCCGGTTCGCATGCGCCCAGGTAGTGCCAGCGGCCGTCAGCCCAGAATTCCACCCATGCGTGGTTATCGTCGGTGTGCGCCCATCGGGGGGTGCCTAAGACTGACGGGCAGGCACCCCGGCTGTGCGGTGGTGCGGTGACGGTGAACTCCTTACTCTCCCCCGCACCTCCCGCGCGCAGAGAGCAGGGTTGCTACCGGTGACGAGGTGCGTGAGTCGGAAGGCTGGTATGCAACCTTCTCCTGGCACCAGCGGTTGATCTCAAGAGCAGCTTCTACTGCATTCAGCCCATTAACCCTCTCCTTCAGCTCATCGTAATAGATGATCCTGAAGTCATACGGGATTTTGATTGATTGACTCTGGAGGGGCAGAATTGAAATTAAGGAAGATGTCAACCGGAATACCTGGCTCCCAGTGGCATCTCCTTCCTTGTCCGCAAGTGCAGCGGAAGCATGCTCAGTCAGATAACCGGGCTCATAAACAGCAAGGTCGCTAAGTGGCATGTAGGCCAGCAGAAAGCTGACGGCCTCACGTGCGGGTACGTCGCTGATGGTGTCAGTGATGCCGAAGAGATCGCTGCGCACCGGACCGTAACGCTCAGTCCTGCCCCTGTAATCATTGAGGACATCGTTCCTGAATGACCTTTCAACAATGAGATGGTTGTTACTGCAAGAGAGTAACACTGCCATAACGGTTAACGCGGGCAGCCTGATGATCCGTGTCATAAAAGACTATTTTAAATAAGAGCCACAGCTGCTCCTGATAACAAGCTCGGGAGTCATGTTCACCTGGCGCTTATATTTGCTCTTGCCCTGGTTCTTCACCTCAGACCAGACAATGTTGGCCACCTTGAGCGACATGGCAGACAGAGGTCTGCGCAGCCTGGTGACCGGAGTGGTCAGCAGATCGAACCCGATGCCGTCTTCCATTGACACCAGTGCCACATCCTGCGGGATCCTGATATTTTTTTCCTGCAGCGCAAGGTATAACGGGAATACCAGCGGTGAGTTGATGACAATTATTGCATCGCTCCTGTGGGGCGGCCTGAGAAAATTCTCTATCTGCCCGAAATCGAACTTATCCCCTGCCCTGGGAAGGCCTGCAACCGTGAAGTGAACCGAATCAAAGTTTTTAGATTTTTTCGTTGCACTCTTGAGCTCCTCAAGCATCTCCTTGTCATAGGTGGCTGTATCCTCACCCGAAATGATCAGCAGGTTCCTTAGCCCCAGTGAGGTCAGGTGCTGTGTCATGACGGCGGCCCCGGCGACCCTGTTTGTACAGACGGTGTTCAGCCTCATCCTCTTCACGCTTTTCTCAAGCAGCACCAGTGGATATGAATCCCTGTTCAGCGCTCTGACAACACTGTCATCGGCCGCGTTGCCAACGAGTATCATCCCGCTGAAGAATTTCTTCAGCGAGTTGGTGAGCCTGTTGAAACGCATGTCATCAGGATCTCTTGTGAAGACCGAGAGCCCAGCCCTATACTTGAGAAAGCCTTCTGGAGGTACGGAGTGATCTCATAGATAAACGGATCATTCATTGATGGCACAACCATGCCGATAATACCCGGTTTTTCCTCTACAGGTACAGTTTCTCCCTTCTCTGCCAGCTGCATTGAAATAACCCATCTGCCTTGCAACTGCAAGGACCCTCTCCTGTGTCTCTTTCTTGATTCGCAGTGCTGATCAGCTTTGCCATTCAACACCAATATACCAATGTGCCGGAAAGACCAAGTCTTGCGGCAATGTCTTTGTTCTTTACCTTTTTCCCCATTTCATTTAAAAATTAAAAGTCTAAATTAGCTCTAATATTTAGAAATCATTCATGTTTTGAGCACATCAATAAAAAAAGTGCCGTACAGCACTTTTTTCTCTTTTATTTTTTCAGGAAGCTTGCCAACCGCTCTGTTTTGACGCTGCCTCAAGCCGCAGCTGCCACTTCGACTTTTTAACCACTCTTCTCTTGTTCTCCTCGATCTTTTGAGGATTTCAGATTCATTCACAAAACGCCGTGATACCTGTGTCTGGATGATTTGTTATGACATTAGCGAGGAAATAATAATAGGTCAATCCGGCCGAGAAGTTATTGAGATATAAGCATGAACATTACCGGCATCATGTACATCATCGTCTTCATTCCCGGCATCTGTTCCTGTCCTCCTGCAGGACTGGTAAGCTTTGTTGAGATAACGGTTAGACACGGTCATGAGAAGGGTAAAGAGACTGACATGATCACCGTACATCGGTATGGTGAACGGAAGGTCAAAGATGCTGTCGTAGGTGGAGAGGTCCTTGGCCCACAGGAACGACTGTTGTCTCAGTTCTATGGAGGTGGGAAAGAACCGGAACATGGCAAAAAGGATAGGCATCTGAAGAAGCATGGTGAGACACCCTCCCATCGGGCTGACACCCGCCTTCTTGTAAAGCTCCATCGTAGCCTGCTGCTTTTTCATGTGCATCTTCCTGCTTCGGTGAACTTCTTGGCAATGCTCGTCTAACCATGGGTTTCATGACCCTCATCTTGGCCTGGCTGAGGAACGACTTGTGCGTGAGAGGAAAGAGCACAATCTTGATCAGGAGGGTAAGAATAAGAATGATCAGACCCCATAACTGACGATGAAATTATCCAGTACGTTGAATAATCGGTATAATCACCATACTGGTTGATCCATATTTGATAATATTCCTGCCGAGGAAGACGAGCTCCTCCAGCTTCAGGTCATACTTCTTAAGAAGAGTAAAGCTGTTTGGCCCGAAATACATCTTCATCTTTATCGAAGTGCTTTCACCGTGGGCATATGGCACACCTATTTCCGACTCGAAGTATCTCAGGTATCTGGAAGTGGGATCAGCCGTTGCCGATGAGACCATTGCATTCAGAAAGAAATCATCCGCAATGATGACGGACGAGAAGAACTGGTCCTTGTAAGCTATCCAGTCTGTCCTCAGGAGGTTCTCGGTTACCACATCCTTTTTTTGTCTCTGGCGTGCGCCTCCAAGATCCTCAACGCTCTCCTGGTATACCTTGTATTTAAGGCCGGTATACATATCTTCGTTCTGTCTCCCCTTCTCCTGCTGAGGGAGGTACATCTTCCAGTCGAGTGCCAGCGATGTCGTGTTAGGAGGGATGACCGACCCCATGGAATTGAATTTTGTCTCGAAATCGATCATGTAATCATCCGGCCGGATGGTATACACATAATCGATCGAGGCGCCGTTGCGGGCCTCGAGCCTCATGGTCAGGCTGACCGGTTCTCCACCGGCAACTACTGGCCCGCTGTAGTCTGCAGGCCTGAAATAGAGCTCATCAGTCTTTATGGGCTTATTGTCGGCAGTAAAGAACTTATACCCGAACACTGTTGAATCTCCGTCGAAAAGCACAAGCGGCTGGCCGTCATGGGTATCATATTTCTTCAGCATGACTGAATAAGGCTTCCCGCCCCTGGCTGAGATGGTCATGACGAGGAGGTCATTCTCCATGATGAAGAATTCATTCTCTCCGGTGGCATTTGGGGCGAAGATGCCGTAGGCTGCACTGTCCGCCGGGGCGGAGGAAGAGGGTGTTGCCGTCACTGCAGAAGCTCTGGCACGGCGCTGCTGCCGGAGCAGTCTGCTGTACCGGCTGCACCAGTCCGAGCTTGCTGTTAAGCTCCACAACCCTGTCCATGGTGGGCTGGTCCTTGGGCCTGTATCCCAGAGCCCTGACATAAGCCTCCCTGGCATCATCATAATCTCCTGCGGCATACAGAGAATCGGCATATTCGGTCTCCGCTTCAAAGACTTTCGCGCTCTTTTGGTTATTGTAAAAACTGAACCCGAGAAAGATCAGAAAAATCAGGACGATGCCGGTAATTGTATTCTTATCCATTATTAACTTATTCCTTGTTATAATTAGTGGTTATTTATTTATGCAGGCCTTTACAAATCCCACAAACAACGGGTGGGGCCTGAGAACCGTGCTGCTGTATTCGGGATGAAACTGTACACCTACGAACCATCTGTGCGATGGTATCTCAACTATCTCAACCAGTCCCGACTGCGGATTTGTTCCGCAGGGCAGCATGCCAGCATTCCTGAAATCCGCAAGATACTTATTGTTGAATTCATACCTGTGACGGTGACGTTCTGTTGCTTCCTCTTTCCTGTAGCATTTCCATGATTCGGACCCGTGCAGTATCTCGCAGTTGTAACTTCCCAGCCTCATTGTTCCGCCCTTTTCAGTGACGCTCTTCTGCTCCTCCATGAGGTCTATGACCGGGTACTTTGTCTTGGTGTCTATCTCGGTGGAGTGCGCTCCTTCGAGCCCCATCACATTGCGTGCATACTCTATAACCGCGCACTGCATCCCCAGGCATATTCCAAAAAACGGAATGTCATTGGTGCGCGCGTGGTTCACGGTGAGGATCTTGCCTTCTATCCCCCTGGAACCGAATCCCGGGGCCACTAAAATGCCGTCAAAGCCCGCCAGCTTTTCACTGTAGTTTGACTCTTCAATCTCCTCGGAGTGGACGAACTTGAGATCGACGGCGGTCTCGTTGTGCTGCGCCGGCGTGGATAAAGGCTTCCGAAATGGACTTGTATTGCATCGGCCAGTTCGACATATTTTCCTACCGGGGCTATTTTTACGCTGTGCACGGGGTTCTTCAGCTTGCGGAGAAACTCCTTCCACTCATCCAGCAGAGGATCATGGCCAGGAGATAATCCCAGCTTTCTCAGGACGGTCAGGTCAAGCATCTCCTGCTGCATCCTGATGGGCACCTCATAAATGGTTGTGACGTCAATTGATTCAACTACGGCGCTGGCTTCGACGTTGCAAAAGAGCGCGACCTTCCTCCTGACATCCTCGGTGAGGCTGCGATCGGTCCTGAGAACAAGTACGTCAGGCTGTATCCCTTCCTCGAGAAGCATCTTCACCGAATGCTGGGTGGGCTTCGTCTTAAGCTCACCGGAGGCATGCAGGAACGGCACCAGGGTCAGATGAATCACTATGCAGTTTTGCGGCCCTAGCTCCCACCTCAACTGCCTTACGGCCTCAATATAGGGCAGCGATTCGATGTCGCCGACTGTGCCGCCGATTTCGGTGATCACGATCTCGTACTTTCCTCCCGATCCGACCAGCTTGATGCGCCTCTTGATCTCATCGGTAATGTGAGGTATCACCTGTACTGTCTTGCCAAGATAATCGCCCCTGCGCTCCTTGTTTATTACCGACTGGTAGATCCGGCCGGTGGTTACATTGTTTGCCTGTGAGGTGGGGGCATTGAGAAATCGCTCATAATGCCCAAGGTCAAGATCGGTCTCCGCCCCGTCACTGGTGACATAACATTCACCGTGTTCGTATGGATTAAGGGTACCCGGATCAACATTAATATACGGGTCCAGCTTCTGAATGGTGACAGAATAACCGCGGGCCTGAAGCAGCTTGGCGAGAGATGCCGAAATGATACCTTTTCCCAGCGAAGAGGTAACCCCGCCGGTCACGAAAATATACTTTACTTCAGTCACATTTACCTGGATTATCGGTTTACCTGAGAAATGAAGTCTATTCTTCATACATGGAACTGTCAATCAGCTTCACCTTTTCCTCAAGGATCTTAATGTTCCTGCGGGCATCCTCTATCTTCTCCCTGACTTCCCTGATCATATTGTCAGCGTTGGCTGATTTGGCGAAGAATCCTATGTTGTTCTCCCAGAGAACGATATCACTCTCAAGCTGCTTGATCTTGCTGTAGAATTTCTCCCTTTCGTTCCTGACTTTCCTCGCGGTATGCGGGTTTGACCTGGCGCTGTCAACCTTACTCCTGTACCTGAGTATGTTCTTATCTTCATCATCGAGCTTCAGCTTGTCAAACTGTTTGTTGAGTGACTCCTTGTAACGGCGGGCTATCTCCTCCTTTACTATTGAAGGGGACATACCCTATTTCGGTCCATCGCTTCTGGATATCCTTGAGCTGCTCAAATCCTGCCTTCATGTCAGCGCCCGGGTCAAATGCATCGAGCTCCAGAATAATGGCCAGCTTGGCGTTGAGATTATCTTCGTATGAGGTGTCCCTGCCCTGGAAAAATTCCGACTTACGGGTGAAGAAAGCGTCACAGGCCATCCGGAAACGCTTCCAGATTTTTTCTGAATACTTTTTTGGTACAGGACCAATCTCTTTCCACTCTTTCTGCAGCCTGATGAGCATATCCGAAGTGTCCTTCCAGTCTGTGCTCTCCTGAAGGGCTTCAGCCTTCATGCAAAGCTCGGTTTTAAGCTGCAGGTTTCTAACCTGTGTATCCTTGCTCTCGGCGAAAGAATGCGCGTTTCTTTTCGAAGAACTTGTCGCACGCTGTCCTGAAGCGCTGATATATCTTGTTATTGTGTTTCTTTGGAGCAAACCCAATTGTTCTCCAGAGTTTCTGACACTCAATGACGGCATCTGATTTTTCCCTGAAATCGGCGAAGGTAAGTATCTCACCAGAGGCAATCTCCTCTGCTTTCTCGCAAAGGGCGGTCTTGGCATCCAGGTTTTTCCTCTGGTCATCCTTCTGCTTCTCAAAGAACTCATGATGTCTCTTGTTGACCATTGAGGTGGCCTCGCGGAACCTCTCCCACACATCATTTTTATTCTCATGGGGTACCGGCCCTATCTCACGCCAGTTGTTGTGATAATCCTGCAGGAGTTTAAAGGCGGTTACCGCGTTGGGCTCAAGGAGCAGTTCCTCAGCTTTCTCACAGAGCCCTATCTTCATCTCGAGGTTCTTCTTAGAGATCGAGATCCCTGAGCTCACGGTTGATCTTGATATAATCAGTAGAAGATCTCCACACTGTGGTGGTAGTTCTCCATAGGTCCTTTAGAGCCAGGCTGAGGAGCTATCTCCCGTAGAATGCCATTCGTTCTGCAGGTTCCTGAACTCCTGGAAGGTCTTGTTTATGGCTTCCTCCCTGTTAACAAGCTCCTTAATCTGCTCAACAATCTCAAGCTTCTTGCGCAGGTTGTCCAGCTTTTCGCTCTCCTGTATCCGGTTAAAGTCACTTCTTTTGCTGCGGTATGTCTCCAGGATGATCTTTATCCTGTTCTCAAATTCATCCGGCTCAGGCCTGTACTCCTCAATATTGCCACCCTCCTTTGCAAAGTTCAGCCGCTTTTCGTTGAATTCAGTTTTGGTCTTCTTGTAAAATAACTCCTTGATCCTGTTGACGTCATCCAGGATCTCAGACGGCGGCCTGTTCTCGACGATAAGGGCAAGGGTCTCTACCAGCTCCTTTCTTGTGAAACCGCTGTAATCGACCGGAGGAAGTTCAATGTCGCCATAATCGATATGCTCTTCTAGGGAGACTATATCGCCTGCAGCCTCATCCTCATAGCTCCCGGAGGGCTCTTCATCTGGGTCATCGGCCGGGTTTTCCTCATCAGGAGATTCCTTTGCCACAGGCTCACCGGCTGCAGTTACCTCCTCGGAAGGTTCGTTTGCCACAGGCTCACCGGCTGCAGTCACCTCCTCGGAAGGTTCGTTTGCCACAGGCTCACCGGCTGCAGTCACCTCCTCTGGAGTTTCTTCTGCAACGGCTTCTACGGCAGCTACGTCACTGACAAATTCCGCTTCAGCTGTCTTGGCATCTTCTGCCTTCTCCGCATCTTCAGGCAATGCATCCTCATGATCAGTCCCGGCTTCGACAGCCGGCTGATCTGATGCAGCCATTTCATTCATAGTCTCTTCCGTAGATTCAATTGCCTTTTCTTCAGCATTGAATTGTTCTTCATGAACAGAGTCTTTCGGATCTCTTTTAGTCATCATTAATCCTTTTTCTTCAGTGCGTCTTACAAAGGCGGATGCAATGCAGCTCCCTTCCCCTTTTTTTTTCAAACCACGAAAGTAATGGATTTATGGTAAAACTCAAACCAATACATCATTTAAATGAACCTGCGGCACGACCGAAAACTAAAATGCTTAAATTTGACGGTTCTGTTTCAGTCAATTAAACAATGGAAAAGAGAGACATTATAATCCTGGTGGCCGTTCTGGCGGTGGCAGGACTAAACCTGTACAGGCGGTATGCGAAGAAAAAAGGTGGTTCAGGAGGCTTTGCAGCAAAAAAAACCGGTGAGAAAAGCAGTCTCTCTGTTCAGCCTGATGATTACGAGCCTTATTCGGGGGAGAGACAGGAGAAATGATCAGTGTCCCAGCTCAAGCTGGTCTCTGATGAGTTTATAATAGTTCCCCTTTAGCCGTGTGAGTTCTTCATGGGTTCCGCTTTCGGATACTTTACCACGGTCAAGCACCACGATCAAGTCAGCATGCCTTACAGTGCTCAGCCTGTGAGCCACTATTCCCACTGTTCTTCCGGCATAGAAACCGGCTAGGTTTTCCACGATCATCCTCTCGTTTGATGCATCAAGGGCGCTGGTAGCCTCATCAAGGAGCAGGATCGAGGGCTGCTTGTAAACCACCCTCGCTATCAGTATCCTCTGTTTCTGTCCCTGGCTCAGTCCGTGACCTCCATGGCCCACACGCGTCATCAGTCCCGCCGGCAGCGTACCGACGAGCGGACCGAGGCGTGCTATGCTGATGGCCTGTGCGACTCTTTCCATATCAGGCTTATCCGTTCCCGGGGCTATGTTGCCAAGAATGGTTTCCGGGAAAATGTATCCCTCCTGCATCACAACCCCTGTTGCTCTCCTGAGTGACCCAATGCTTATCTCCTCAAGCTTTCTCCCGTCAATCATTATTGTTCCTTCAGACGGCGGGTAGAACCCCATAAGAAGCTTGAGGAGTGTTGTCTTGCCTGAACCGCTCTCTCCCACGACAGCAGTTATTTTTCCGGCCGGTATCACCAGGTCCAGCTCTTTTAAGACCCATGGTGAGCCCGGTCCCTCATACCTGAAGGAGAGCCCCTGAACTGCGATGGTCACCTTCTCCGGAATAACAGCTGCACCAGTGGCATCACCCTGCTCCTCTGCCTCCATGGCATGAACTTCCGCCAGTCGTTCGAGGCTTATCCTGGCATCCTGCGTTGCTCTCATGAAATTCACGATCTGCGATACAGGTCCGTTCAGCTGACCGGTGATGAACTGTACAGCGAGCATCATACCCAGCGTCATCGAACCGTTGATGACGAGTGTGGCCGAGATGACCGTGATGATGATGTTTACCGATTCATGAATGAGTGTGCCACCCGCGGTCTGGAACTGGAGTATTCGCAGCCCCCTGACACGGGTGCGAAAGATATCCTTCTGATGTGTCTCCCAGGCATGCCTGTTTGCGGCCTCATTACCTGCCAGCTTTATCTCCTGCATGCCATTGACTATATTAATCATCTTGTTGCCTGCCTCAGCCATCTGCATGAACCTTATATTGTCAAGACGCTCACGCGAAGGCATGAAGAGTGTGACATAAAGGATATAAACAGCCGTTCCCGCCATGAAAACGAGTAGGACGGAGAGACTGTAGATGCCAAGGACTATGCCGAAAACCACGAAATTGAAGAGTGAAAAGAGGATCGCCAGGCTTGATGATGTAAGATAGTTTTCTATACGCGTGTTGTCATCTATCCTTTGCAGTATGTCACCGGTAAGTTTGGTGTCGAAGTAGGCTATCGGCAGATTCATCATCCGTGCCAGGAAGTCGGAGACGATGCTGATATTGAGTCTGGTGCCCAGGTGCAGCAAAAGCCACCCGCGGGAGAATTCAACTGCCATCCGGCCGAGGATGAGTGCCATCTGCCCCGCCAGTATGAGGTAGATAAACTTTATGTCACTGTTGGCAATGCCCCTGTCGATAATGGACTGAGTCAGGAACGGAAAAACGAGCTGGATGGTGCTGCCTGCGAGCAGACCGGCAAGCAGTATCCATAGCTGCCTGCGATAGGGTTTAAGGTATGGGAACAGAAATTCAAATCCTCCCTTTGGCGGCGGATCATTCTCCAGCTCCCGGAACCCGGGTCCGGGCTCCAGCAGAAGCGCCATACCTGCCGGCTCGCCCTCAGCCTCTCCGGAAACCCACCCTTTAATGAACTCGTCACGGGTCATGGTCACCCTTCCTATGGCAGGGTCACTTACCCATACCTTTCTGTCGGTGATCCTGTTTACCACAATAAAGTGGTTTTGCTGCCAGTGGACTATGCACGGCAGGGGAGCATCTTCCGCAAGCCTGCTGAGGGGCACCTTCACCCCTGCTGCGCTGAACCCCACGCTGCCGGCAGCTGATTTCAACCCCAGGAAAGAGACACCTTCACGCGTAATCCATGCCCGCTTCCTGATTGTTTCAAGAGAGAGACGCTTACCGTGCCACAGCGCTATCATACTGATGCAGGCCGGGCCACAGTCCATTGCATCATATTGTCTTACAAAAGGATAAGTCATATAACAACGGCAGAAAGGGATTATGGCTGCGTAAATATATCCATATTTTACCTACTTCAGGAGGCACAGCGATAAAAGTGCCGGCGTGACAATTGCCTCAAACGGTTGCGGAAATGCTATATTTGTCAATTAAACCGCCTGCTTGGGATTATTCAAGAAGTATTCGGACAGTGACATCATTGATGGTATCAGGAGACAGGACAGCCGCATTCTTACCTACCTCTATGATGCATACTATGAGGTCGTTAGAGATCACCTGAGGAGGAACAACGGGTCCGATGATGATGCCTATGACGTGCTTCAGGAAGCAGTGGTAATCCTTTACAGGCAGGTAACCGGCGATGGCCTCGCACTTACAGGCGATCTGAAGGGTTACTTCTTCGGTGTGGCGAGGAATATATGGAACGCCCAACTGCGTTACCGTTCGCGACTCACCTCCCTTGAGACAGATCCCGGAGACTACGCTGAGCCGGAAGATATTTCCACCGCTGCACTGGAAAGGATTGTGACCCGGTCATTTGCATTGCTAAAGGATGACTGCCAGATGGTGCTTAACCTTTTCAGTGAAGGGCATACCTATGAGGAGATAGCACGCAAAATGTCGCTCAAGAACGAATCTTACGCAAGGAGAAAGAAATACCTGTGCAAGGAGGCTCTGATGGAGATCATCAAGACTGATCCTGAATATCAGGACCTTGGTCCCTTATAAACCGCTGCGATAGAGTTGCGACTGGAAATCAGGAAAAGCAGCAGTGAGCTGTATATCCTGATCCTGTTATACCATAGCGGAGTATCGTCACCATAGATCACCAGTGCTGCCCAGTAATAAGGATGTGACCGTCCCTGGTCTGCTGACCGGAGGAATTTGAGACGGGCGCTGCGCAGTGCCGAGCTTTTTGTCTGTCCGCTTCGCATGTTTTTGTAAAAGGATTGTATCACTGTGGAAGCGGATTTATCTTCTACCGCCCACATAGACATGACGACCGAGCGGCTGCCTGCATACAGGAAGCCCCGGGCGAGGCTCAGTATTCCCTCCCCTTTTACGAGCTTTCCGATACCTGTGTTGCATGAACTGAGCACGACCATCATGGCATTGACAGGCACGTTGTAAACCTCGTAGGTGTTTAGCATACCGTCATCATTGTCTTCCCGGATGCCGAAAAGATCATTTTTTGAAAACGCCGGATCCTGGTCATTGACCAGGGTGTGCATAGCCATATGAATGATCTGGTAGTGCCTGGCTTCACTTTTGTAGGCTACTTCGGTGGCCTCTTCAGCGAGATGCGCTTTCCGCCGCACTGGTCAACGGCATCCTCTGACTCGAGTGCCGCATATGGCAGGCTTCGTCTCTCCCCCTGAGATTCGGCCAGGCCATCAGAAGGGAGTCGTCAATCTCCATCCCTTCATATGTGGGAGCAAAAGCAACAAGATTATTGCTGAGGCTGCGGCTTCGCTCCTGGGTCTCTGATGAGAGCGTAACACTGTATATGTATGAAAACCTGTAATCCTTAAGGGCAAAAGGAACCTCACGGTAAAGAAGCTCAGGACTCCTGAATTCCTCTGTCACAAGAGTTTCGAACGGCAGATATGAGAGTATGTTGTCAGGGGAAATGATGATTTTGTCACCGTGAAGGTACGGTAAGGCAGGCTCAAGCAAAACCCTGTAAAGCCCGAAGGCCAGATCCATGAAATCATTGAATGGCTGACGGACCGTGGTTGTAGCGGGCATGGATGACAACATGCTTCTGAAACTCATCAGCGATGAAAAGAATGTTGAATCTATATCACGCGTTATGACCTCCGCGCCGGTCCTGTTTATGACAAGAATATACAGTTTATTTTCGGTAAGCACATAACTCAGGAGGTTGGCCTTCCTCCCGATCACACCAGTGACATCCCTGAGACGGGTAACCTCATTTCTGAATTTCAGATTATAGTATGCAGGGTAATTCTCCTCGAAAACCTTTATCAGCGAGTCACGTGATCTCATCAGGCGGAATGTGACGCTCTCCCATGTTGCCAGCCTGAGAGTGTCAGGCTTGGTTCCGGACTGTTCACTGCTGATAAGCTCACGGTACACGCCTATCTCCTTCCTTATTTCATTTTCGAGCATTACCAGCTCAGCAGGGAGTGAAAATTTTGCAGCATTAAGCTCCCGCATTGATGCGAGAAATCCTGCCACCTTACTCCTTTCGGAAAACTCGAAAAGGCCTTCAAGCGACTCCCGGTCATGAGTCAGGGTGTAGAGCTGCATATAGTTTTCAATCATTCCGGTGTAAATCTCCCTTGAGATGGCACTGAGATTCGTTCGGCTCTCATCCTCGCTCATCTCAAGCCTCTTGCGGTCATAGAGCGAAACGAGCATCCTGCCCGTTGAGATTGCCTCGCTGAGATGCTCCGTGTTCCCGCTGATGCGGATAAGGGCATTGAGCGCCCTGTACCGTATCAGCAGCAATGAAAGATCATCTTCCGAGAAGGATACCGTGGAACGAGTGGAGACCTGACCGCCATCTCCTGCCGGGGTACCGGGTAAAAGGTCTTGGCTCACCTCCAGTACATTCTGGTACATTCCTGCATTTAACATGGTCTCTGCATACATTACCATAAAGTATTTCTTCATTGAGACATCCCAGGGATGGTTTTCAACGTAGGGCAAACATTCATCGTATATCTCAATTGCCCGTTTTGAATCCCCGGTGGTGCGGGAGACAAACTCCCCCGCTGATGCCATCATCATGCAGTATTCGCGGCTGTTACGGCCAAACTCATTCCGGACTCCGGAGATACCGTCATTCAAAACCTTCTCTCCTTCGTCAGGACGTCCGTTGTCAGACAGAAAATCAGCGTAGTTGATAAAAAGCAGGTACTTGTCCTGGATATTTCCCCCTGCCTGAATGGCAAGTCCCTTCCTGAAGTAGTCTTCTGCCTCCCCTGGCAGGTTAAGGCGACGGTAGAGTTGGGAAATAGTGTTCAGGATCAGAAGTCTTGAGGCCATGCTGCCAGCATCATCAGGCTCATAAAGCCTGAGCGCCTCGCGGCAATAGACAAGTGACTTGGTATATTCCGATGTCCGGTAGAGACTCAGCCCGATGACCTGGTAAAGATCAGCCTTGACCTTTGCCGGAATGATTCCGGGATATTGCTTTGCCAGTTCAAGTCCGGCTTCCGCCAGATTAATGACCTTCTCCGGATCATTCATCTCAGGGCAGATGCTGGCGAGATTAAGGTAATTGGCAGCAAGTGAGGAGGAGTCATTCCCGAGACTGCCCTCCTGGCCTCCAGACCTTTCAGACCCTGTGCATATGCTCGCGAATAATCCCCTGCCTGAAGCAGGGCGACTGAATTATTGGTCAGACCCAGGGCATACCTGCGGTCTGCAAGCCCAAGTGCCTCCCTGAGGGCAGCCGAAATAGAAAAATTCTCCGAAGCCCTGGTGTAGTTTTTTTTGTCAAGATAGAAGTGCCCTAATATATAGTAGGAATCAGAGATAATTACCGTATCAGCAGTCGCTCCACCGGTCAAGATTGACTCAATGGCAGTGGCAATTTCAATGGCAGCGGGTGTTTGCTTGTCCTTCTCCAGAAGCACGAAGAGGGCTTTATTGAGTTCAGCCAGGCGCAGCGAGGATGAATCACGAAGTGCTTCATTGAGTTCAGCCAGGCGCAGCGAGGATGAATCACGAAGTGCTTCATTGAGTTCAGCCAAGCGCGGCGTGGATGAATCACGAAGTGCTTCATCACCGGCACCGGGGCAAAATCGCTCCGCCCCCGAGGCCGAGTATTCCCAAAACAATTCTGAAAACAATAATAACAGAATGAGTATGTATGACCTCAGACTCATCAGCGTGGTTCTTCTTTCTTTCCGGTTGTAGATGTATGAAACAATCCCTTACCCTGCCGATACGTTCTTCGGATTTATACAGTACTGAATATCAATTTGTTGCATTTTTTTTAAAAAATAGTTGATTTTTTTGTGTCACAAAACGCATTTTTCTGACATGTACGGTATAGAAGATAATCTAAACCCTGAATTTCAACAAAAAACTTAACGAGATGAAAACCCTGACAATTGAAAAATTTGCTGAATTTGTTCTTTCAAATGAGGAGATGATTAGCGTCCGCGGCGGAAACGGCGGGAAAAGTGATACCGGCAACAATCCAACCAAACCTCCGGTGATCATAGAATTATAAGAAAAATCTGAGAGCCGGCTGGCCGGCCATACAATATACCTGACACAGGTGCATCTGCCACAGGCAGGTATACCTGGACCTTACAGGCAACATGCATGCATGTTGACGGCAGTGCAGGGGAAGGCATAGCGCAAACTGTAACTAACTATTTGATTAATAGTTTTTTATAAGTGTGAAAATAATAATACATGAGATGAAGACAATTAATGTCCACAACACAATTGAGAATTTTCTCGGCGGTTCTGCAGGCAAGGCTGAGGCAGAATGGCTTAAGAGTCAGATGAAACAAGATCCGGTTCTGACAAGGGAGGTCAATCTCAGACGAAAGACGGATGAGATCCTTTAGAACAGGGAGATTATTGACCTGAGAGCGAAGCTGGATGTCATTGAGATGAAGAGACGCTCGTCAGGAACCATGCGCAGAGCAGCTTTAAAGACAGCAAGATATGCCGCAGCAATAGCCCTTGTCGCGATTATCTCATCAGCCTTGTACTTTGTCCTCCGGCCCGCCACACCTGTTGATGAACTCTATTCGGCAAATTATGCCAGATATGAATCGCCGGGTGCGGTAAGATCGGCTGTAAGCTCAGGCAATACACTGATGGAGAATGCTATAGCATCATATTCTGCAAGGGAATACGATAAAGCAATCGGTTTTTTTGAGCAGGTTATCGTCAGTGAAAAGGATAACATGGAATCAGTCTTCATGCATGGCATGGCCAATATGGAGGTTAGTAATTACCCTGGTGCCAGCGGGTCGTTCTCAAAGGTGATAGAGCATAATGACAACCTCTATCTTGAAGACGCAGCCTGGTATCTCGGCCTTTGTTATATGATGACTGACAACACTGATAAGGCTGTGAAACAGTTCGATGCCATTGCTGCATCAAAGAGCCGGTACAGCAGGCAGGCAGCCAGGCTTGTACGAAAACTCAGATAAAAGACTTAACAAACTTCATGCTGTTCATATGTTCGAGATACTTCGTAATGCCTACAGGGAGACAGGTCTGACAGCGGCGACAGGGCAGAAAAAAATGAACCAGATGATCAATAAACCTAACATACTCGCAGGTGTATCACATGAGGTCAGGACACAGATGAACTCAATCGTGGCCTTCTCATACCTGATGAACAATATGCGTTTCAATGATAATGAAAGGCGTGAGTTCTCAGAACAGATCATCACCTCTTGCGAGCAGCTGATAGGACTTTTTGAAAACTTTTTTGACACCGCCGCACTTGAAGCAGGATCAGCCAGGGAAAACCTCAGAGAGACAGACGCCACAAGACTGTTTGAGTCACTAACCTCAGATTTCAGGGTTTTATTGAGGAAAAAGGGCAAGGACAGCGTGGTTCTGATTCAGGAGGATAACCTTCCTGACAAGCTGATGCTGAGGATTGATACCGCAAGAACAACAAGAATTGTCAACAACCTCCTCCGAAATGCACTCGACAGTACTTTTTCAGGGTTTATAAAGGTCGGGTGTACATTCAATGATGAGACAATAACATTCTATGTCAAAGATTCTGGCCAGGGTTTCTCAAGAAGCAGTGACCTGCTGCTTTCCGACAATCCTGAGATCCAACATTCCGACAGTCAGGATACCTATTCCGCTATGAATTTAATCCTGGCCAGAAATCTTATTTTAGCATTGGAGGGTAAAATCAGGGTTGAGACCAATGATGCCGGAGGCACTTCTGTCTTTGTCTCGTTACCTGCAAAAGAAAGTCCAGGTTTGAAAATCCTTACCGGTAGCTCTTCAGAGAGCAAGATAGCCATTTGATTCTCTGAGGTTATACCACTGTCTGTTAAAGGAAGGCCGAGGCTGTCTCTCACGGGGCAGCCTCTTTTTTAATGCAATGAAATCCAGGATTGAAGGACAGTTTTCAGTCAGCATTAGGCAGTCTGCAGTCTGCAGTCATATATATATGTAAGACAACGCATTATATAGATCTGATCACAGATTTAGGATTGTTGACTGCCGACTGAAGACTGAGGACTGCCGGCTATTTTTTACTGCCGGATTCGACGGTTCCTTCCGAAAGAATGGTAATCTCGGTACGCCGGTTAAGCCTTTTGCCGGCAGGTGTAATGTTGTCAGCCATTGGAGATGTCTCCCGTAACCGTGGGAAAAGATGCGGTCACGATGAATTCCTCTATTGATCAGGTACTCCCTTACGGAATTGGCACGCCTCTCTGAAAGTGTCTGGTTATGTACTTCAGAGCCGTCGGAATCGGTATGCCCTCCAACCTCAATCACCACCGAACCATTAATTTGCAGGAACTCCAGTAGCTTTTCAAGCTCCGGCATCGATGCTTCAAGCAGCTCCCACGAGTCGGTGTCATAAAAGACGTTGTACATCCTCATGAACTCACCTTTCCTGACCTTGTTGAGAGGAATGGTCTTCCGGAAAGGCTCGGAGGAGGAGTATCCCTCTTCAAAGTCAAAGTTCTCCGAAAAAATCATATACCCGTTGGCGGTCACATTCAGCCCGTAACTGTATCCCGGTGGCAGACAGACGAAGAAGTCTCCCCTGCTGTCAGTCACTGAGGAGATGACACTGGTACGGTTGGTCAGATCGGTAAGCTCATACCTGGCGGTAATGGGTGCACCAGTGGCTTTGTCAATGACGGTTCCCTTGAAGTACGAAACCGGTTCCGGCTGTATCTCCTCGGGCAGATCAATATAAAAGATATCCTTGCCTTTGCTTTTGTCGCGCATGGAGGAGAAAAAGGCTCTTCTGCCCGATGATTCTATCACCAGCCCCGTCTCATCAGCAGGCGTGTTGACTGAGGGTCCCAGGTTCACGGGAGGGGTCCATGTCGAATCGCGATTCAGGATTGTTGAGTAGATGTCATGTCCTCCGAATGTCTCTCTTCCGTTGGATGAGAAATATAGCGTTCTGCTGTTGAAGTAAATAAAAGGAGAGAACTCGTCACCGGGTGTGTTTATTGTTTTGCCCGGGTTGACCGGGTTGCCCCATTTGCCGTCACTGCCGCGAACGGAGTACCATATATCCATCCCCCCCTGTCCGCCCGGCCTGTTACTGACAAAGAAAAGCATCCGGCCATTGGGGCTGATGGAGGGCTGTGATTCCCAGTAGGTGCTGTTAACCGGGGATCCCACATTGGCTCCCGGCGACCACCGGGTGCCGTCATGGAACGAGTAATAGATATCGCACCGGCCGTAACCGTCATTGCGGTCGCAAGCGGCAAAATACATTGAGCGTCCGTCAGACGAAATGGATTGTGCCCCCTCGTTGCCTGAGGTGTTCAGAGGGGATCCGGCATTGCGTGCCGTACCCCAGTATCCGTCACTGACCCAGCGGCTGACATAGAAGTCCTCCTGCCTGTCCCTTCCATATCCGGCGGCTCTCTTCACCTCGCGGGTAAAGATCAGCTGCTGGCCATCCCCTGTCACTGACGGCCAGTATTCGTCCAGAACCGTATTGACAGAGTCACCCACGCTTACCGGTTCCCTCCCGAAAAAACTGCCCGGGAGAGAGAGGGCGAACCTGCAGCTGGCAAGCATCTTTTCAGCATCGGCCCTCAGTTTTGCAGTGGCTTTCCGGGATGGCTGTTATAAGCTTCCAGGTGAGTGCGGGCTTCAGTATATCTTCCCGTGCGGAATTCTGCCCTTCCGAGTCCGTACAATGCCGGCACAAAAAAGAGCGTGTCTATGGAGACAGCCTTGCGGTAATGGGTAACCGCCTTCTCCCAGTCTCCTTTGTCGGAGTACAGCTGCCCCAGCAGTATATGCGCTTCATAAAACCGGTCGTCCTCCCTTACCGCCAGGTTAAGGTTGGTCTCTGCACGGTCGTAATAGAGAAGATCGTAATCCCTCTTCCCCTGGTCATAGTATTTAAGGGCCCTGTTTGAACGCGTATGGTAGTCCTGACCGGTGACTGCGCACTGGCTCAGCATGATCATCAACAGGGCCGATATGTAGGTACGGATCCTCATTCAGGGAATATGCATGAATTTATGGGCCTGCAATGAAACCATCCACTTTGTGTTCTTCTTGACATATTCGGTTATCGCTGCTATCATTTCACCGTACCGGCTCCATTCGGGCTGAAGAAGAAGCCTGCATTGCGGGCTCACCATAGAGCAGTATGTTTCTGCTGCCTCAAAATCAGTGCCATCATGCACAATTACCTTCAACTCATCAGCCATAGCCCATAGCTCAGCCGTTGGAGGAGACCCTTTTTTTGGCGACAGGGTGATCCAGTCCCAGCTGCCGGTGAGAGAATAAGCCCCGGAGGTCTCAAGATACGTCTTAATCCCTTTCTCTTTCAGCTGGTCACAGAGCGGACCAAGATTCCACATCAGGGGTTCTCCTCCTGTAACAACCACCGAGTCGGCTCCTGAAGCAACGACATTTGCCGTGATGGCTTCAATGTGGGTCATTGGATGAAGCCCGGCATTCCATGAATACCTTGTATCACACCAGCTGCAACAGATATCACAACCTCCAACTCTTATGAAATATGCCGCCTTGCCCGTGTTGCACCCTTCACCCTGGATGGAATAGAACTCCTCCACCAAAGGAAGCATCTGCCCTTCACTATTCTCTTTGACTCTTTTCATTGCTTTTTTTTCCTTGAAACAGAAGGTCATAAAAATCATGAAAGAGATCGGTGTTATTCTGGACCCCTGTAAAGGCTTGCGCACCCGGACCGTATGCAAAAACCGGAACCATTATGCCTGAATGGCCATTAATACTGAATGATCCGGTGACCTCCTTCTTCATCAGGTCACCGCCGGTGATACTCATTCCACCGGTCTCATGATCTGCGGTGACCACAATGAGAGTGTTGCCGTTACTGCGCGCAAAATCATAGGCTACAGAAACAGCCCTGTCCATATCAAGAATCTCATCAGTAACCATCTTCGTGTCATTGCTGTGGCCTGCATCATCAATCTCAGACCCTTCAACCATCATGACAAATCCCCTGCGGTTTTTTGAAAGCACCTCAATCGCCTTTCGTGTTGCTCGGGCAAGGTACTGGGGGTCCCTTCCCTCGAAAAGACGAGGCATGTCAGCCTGCGACATTAATCCTGCTATTCGGCTTGCCTTCGATGCTACGAACGATTCAAGGTCATAGGTGACATCATACCCTGACAATGACAGCATTGAAACTACATCCTCCGACCCTTTGAAGCTGCCGGCAGAGTCAACTTCCGCCTCGAAATATTTCCTTCCGCCGCCGATGAAAAACCTCTGCGGCTCCACTTACATACCACGATGCAATGGCGCGATAATCATAGCGCAGTGGAACATGAGCCGTGAAAGCAGCCGGAGTGGCATCAGTTAGAGAGCTGGTACAGACAATACCTGTCGATTTGCCTGAAGCGCGGGCATGTTCAAGGAGGGTTACCAGCACTGAGCTGTCAGGTCTCACTGATATCATCTTGTTGTCTGTCTTTTCACCGGTTGCAATGGCCGTTCCTCCGGCCGCCGAATCAGTCGAATAGCTGTTGTTTGAATGTGTAATGCTGAAACCTGTAACCGGGAAAAAGGGGAAGGTCATCTCATTGCCGGAGGCAGTCATGGCCGCATAGACGTGCGCCAGGCCCATACCGTCTCCGATGAAAATTATAAGGTTGCGCGGTTTCTGCCGGTCACTTCCGGCAGATATTAATGATAGGGCCATTAACGATATAACGGCCAGTCTGAGATAACTTTTCATATTGTGAATTTAAATCAATTCTCCCCAAAGAGCAGGTTCATCTCGCGCTTTGCAGCTTCCGATGCCCAGGCGGCAGGAATGATGCTCCATTCAGACAGAGGTGCAGGAGTAATGGTGCCCTTGTTTCGTATCCACTCTGTCATATAGTGTCTCAGGTCCCTTTCAGTGGCGGTGATGATTCGTCTTTCAAGTTCCTTTCCCGTGATACCTGCTGCCGGGAAGTGCCCGCCGCCGCCGTTGGCACGGTAGGAATTGACAGCAACCGTATATGTATCGCTGTAACTGAACGCTGTTCCGTCACTGAGCGAGGTAATTGTCACCCTTGCTCCCTGCGGCTTGCTGACATCAACGGTGTAACGGATGCCCATCGCCGATTCGAAGTTGTAAGAGGGATTACTCAACCGCGCAGTGCCGTTGACCATCACCGGGGCACCGCTGTCGTCATACCGGTACCTGAGCATATAGTCGTTCCTGTTTTTCATCGTCGCAAACCATAATCCAGATGAGTGTTCCAGGTGCCTGTCAATCTCGCCTCCGGTCATTTTCACAGTATAGAGAAAATTCTCAAACCTGTAGAGCCGGTACATGTCCCTGATCCTCAATTCCCCTTCGGTTATGCTCTGATCAAACGACAGAGGGGCGGCAAGTGAAATCTGGGCTCCGCTTATGTCAAGCTGCATCTGATGGATCAGGTCAACAAACGCCGAGGGGCCGAAAAAGGCATCACGGGTAGTTGCAGTAGCATCCGATCGCCCAATTACCTCAGAGGTGTATTGAAGGAGCGTATCAGAGACGCCCCGGTATCTCTCAATGAAACCTGTAGACTCCGGAATGCTGTTCATGGGAATGAGGCGACCCGACAGTTCATTCTTCACTGAGCCGTCCGCCTG
Source organism: Bacteroidales bacterium (assembly GCA_034522515.1). Taxonomy (GTDB): domain Bacteria; phylum Bacteroidota; class Bacteroidia; order Bacteroidales; family VadinHA17; genus SR-FBR-E99. The sequence goes on from JAXHLF010000020.1 coordinate 48,288, forward strand.
CTTCACCGGCGTCACCGAAACATTCATCAGGGTTGAGGCCCTGCTGCCTCCGTCAAGTATGAGAACCTTATTTCCCTCTTTGTTCTCAACTTCCTTCATATCCTCCCTGTGGTCATGCCCGCAGAAGATAACGTCAAAACCCGGAACGTTGACAGCTACCGCCAGTGTACTGTTCTCGTCATCTCCAGTCTCATCCTCATTACCCATTCCGGAATGGAACAGGCCGACGATCAGGTCAGGTTCTTCACCCAGCATTACCGGCATCCACTTTCTTGCAGTCTCAACCATGTTTTCAAATCTTATCCCACGATAGAGTGATTCCGGAAGCCACCGTGGAACAGATGGGGTGATCAGGCCGAAGACAATGATCTTCATTCCCCTCTTTTTTATTATCGTGTAAGGCTCGAAATAGGGATCGCCCGTCTGGCTGTTAACTGCATTCGCCGCCAGCAGGGGAAAATTGTATTCGCGCCGCACACGGTCATACACAGCGTGGCCCGCTTCTATATCATGGTTGCCAGCCGTAGCTGCATCATACCCCAGATGGTTGAGGATATCTGCGATGACATGCGTCCGTACAGTGTCGACGAAATTATAATAATAGGCCAGAGGGTCTCCCTGGAGTATGTCACCATTGTCAAGCAGGATGATACTGTCACTCCCTCCCGAACTGACAAGGGAGGCCAGGTTAGCCAGCGAGCGGTCAGTAGCCGTGCCCTCGGTATTGTCAAAGGGCAGCAGCATCCCGTGAAGGTCCGTTGTCACATATATCTCCAGCCCTTTCTGCTCACCGCAGGCTGAGACCAGCAGCGCCAGGAGGGTAATTACGACCAGGTGGCGAAAGTATTTCATTAATTATAGTATTATCAGTTTTTGGAAACTTCAGGAAGTAACAGCCGTTTTACGCCCTTCTTATTCTTTTTAAACATGAATTGATCAACAAGGTTGCCTGACGCATCATAAGCCCTGTATTCAAGTTCGTTACCGTCAATGGTTATGGCCTGCCAGGTTTGTGTATTTGTCAGACCCAGATCCCACCATGGTTCTGCATCCTGCTGGTACTGCTTCCCACCACTGACGGACACAACATAGACTGTTCCCGCCTTCCTGGTGTTTTTTTTTCTTCGCCGTCAGGCATTATCATACCCCTGGCATAAGTGTGGTCATGGCCTGTCAGAACCATGTCGACACCATACTTATCAAACAGTGGTTTGAGAAGCTCTCTGATGACTTTATTGTCTCTTCTTGCTGATGTTGAGAAGATGGGATGGTGAAAAGTCATAATAGTCCATTTGCATGGGTTGCTCTTCAGCAGTTCTTCAACCCACAGTGCCTGCCTCCGGGCAATACCCTCATCCCTCATCATCATGTCGGAATTTACAACAATAAACCTTACACCCTGGTAATCAATTGTATAAGAAGTCTCTTCGAGTCCCGCCGGTCCGTTCTCCGGTAAGGAGAAACCTGGTCTCCAGTATCTGTTAAGTTCCCTCCTGCTCCTGTCCCCCGGATTATAGTACTCGTGGTTACCGGGTGTGGCAATGAGAGGTATTTCGGCGTTTATAAATCCACCTGCTTCATGCCATATTCCCCATTCATTATCCTGCAGGATGGTACCTGAGCCTCCGTCAACCAGGTCTCCGGGAAAAAGCATTAGCCTGGCTTCAGGCACCGATCTGTAGGCCTGTCTTATCACTCTTGAGTACAACGAATTACTACCCATTTGAGAATCCCCCAAATACAGAAATGTGAATGGATCAGGAGTGGCTGAGGCAGTGGTGAATCTGAACCATTCACTTGCGTCAGGACCCGAACCGACCCTGTAGGTATAGGTTTCTCCGGGATCGAGTGTCGTGAAATTGACCGAGTGGAACCTGGCAACAATTCCATCACCTTCAACATCTTCAAATGTTCCGGTCACCACGGTTGATGAGTCAGGCAGAAAAACGGTAGGCAGATTCTGTGAAAGCTGTGCGACGGATTCTGTAACCGTGGTGTCTGTCCTCCAGGTCACCGCCATGGTGGTTGATGGGTCTCCCTTTATCGTGAGAATAATCCTGTCAGGATCAGGTGAAGGTTTATAGCTGGAAATTTTTTCCTGGGCAATACTACTGGTAGTCAGCGCCAGAAAAAGAATGTATATTGTTATTAAGCTTCTCATTTTTTTGTCTGTTTTGTAATATAACAACGGCAAGCTGCCTGCGGTTGCAAATATATTGAATTATTTCTATGCAGTCTAGGTGCGGGTTTGCTTGTAGCGCCGCCTCTTTTCATTATTTTTGCTGATGTATGAAGGTACTTTCCGGATTGGATGTTGTTTCCTCGCGCATACCATCGCAGCTGCGCGGGAAGATTATCGGTATCCTGTGCCATTCCTCAAGCATAACGCGCGATTACAGGTTCATAACCGAGGTCTTTGGCAGCGACAGCGGATGCAGGCTGGCTGCCCTCTTCGGTCCCCAGCATGGTATCTCAGGCCAGACACAGGATAACATGATAGAGTGGGAAAGCACAACCGATCCGGTCCTGGGAATACCTGTCCACAGCCTCTATGGCGAACACCGCAGACCGACGCCCCGCATGCTTGCCGGACTGGAAGCCCTTGTGGTTGACCTTCAGGATGTGGGGGCCAGACTATACACCTATATATGGACCGTGAAACTATGTATGGAAGCCTGTGCGGAAGCAGGTATACCTGTATTCATACTTGACAGGCCGAACCCTATCGGAAGGGTCCGTGCCGACGGCCCGGTATTGAGAGAGGAGTATTTTACATTTGTGGGTGGCGCCTCAATCCCTCTGTGCCACCGCATGACCCTTGGCGAGATGGCTGTCTGGATCCGCGAAAAGCATATACCGGGTTGTGAGCTGCATGTGATACGGGCAAAGGGATGGAGACGCAATTTACTTTACCATGAGACAGGCCTGCCATGGGTCCTCCCCTCTCCCAACATGCCCACACCGCAGACAGCTCTCGTTTACCCCGGCATCGTACTGGCTGAAGCACTTAACCTCTCCGAGGGCAGAGGGACGGTCATTCCCTTTGAACTGACAGGAGCGCCTTTTATCAGCAGCCACCGGCTGCTTTCCGAACTGAGAAGCAGGAAAATACAGGGCTGCTCTTTCCGGCTGCACGACTTCATTCCGACATTTCACAAAATTACCGGGAAGTACTGCAGGGGTATCCAGATACATGTTACCGATGCCTCATCATTCAGGCCAGTTGCCACTGCCCTTCACCTCTTCGACGCGATAAAAAAAACCTCTCCTGCAGGGTCAATGACATTCAACCCGCCCCCCTATGAGTATGAATACCGGCTTATGCCATTTGATATCCTCTCGGGTGACGGCCGCATGCGGGAGGTGCTCGAAAAGGGACTCTCGCTAAGCGATGAGATAGCACGCTGGGATGCTTCCATTGCAGAATTCACCGGCGAATTCCGGCATCTTGCACTTTACGACGAATAGCATGGTGACTGCCGGCAATATACTTGCTCTGTCACTTATCATTTTCATTGCCTCCGTGGTAAGGGGGTTTACCGGTTTCGGCCTGGCCCTGGTGGCAGTACCCCTGATACAGTTCCTGATGCCCGTCACTGACACTGCGGTCTTCATAGCCATGATCAACGTGATATTTTCCATACTCTACTACTCGCCGTTCGAAGGCGATAGTCAGAGACCAGCCTCTGGGGGCAATGGCACTGTGGACCGGCATAGGCGTGGCTACAGGAGCTCTCATTCTCAGGTTCATAAATCCGGCATATATCCAGCTGGTTTGGGGGGTGCTGATTATCTTTATCGTCATTGCCCTCGCCCGCGGAGTCAACCTTAATATCCGCTCAGAAAGAAGGGCAATGACAATGAGCGGTCTGTTCGGGGGAGTTCTGGCAGGCGCCACAGGGATAACGGGTCCGCCCGTGGCAATCATTCTCTCATCACTAAGGACACCCGGGAGAAATTCAATGCAATTATTTCAATCTTCATTCTCTTCGCAGTATCATATGCACTGGTCTTTTACCTGATATCGGGACTTATCAGGACTGAAACCGTGCTTCTTGCCCTATGCTCCGTACCGGCGCTGCTGGCAGGACTCTACACAGGTGACCGGTTAGTGTCACGCATAAGCCAGAAGACATTTACTTACATCGTATATGTAGTGCTGGTAATAATGGGAATTATTACCCTGTTCAAGGGTGCGAAGAGCCTATTCAATTTCTAAACCTATCTGTCTTCGATTGCGGAATGATGTTCTCAGACACTTATAAGACCATTGAAAATGAGGCTAAAGGACTCTACAAGGACAGGGGCAGCAGGTTCATTGCCATTGCCATCCCGGTTACAACACAGGAAGAGATAAAGAACAGGCTCGGGGAGCTCAGAAAAGAGTATCATGATGCCAGGCACCATTGCTATGCCTGGGTGCTGTCGCCCGACAGGCAGGCATGGCGTGTCAATGATGACGGCGAGCCGTCAGGCACGGCCGGGAAGCCCATAATAGGCCAGATCAATTCACGTGAGTTGACCAACATCCTTGTGGTGGTTATCAGATATTTCGGAGGTACACTGCTGGGCGTAAGCGGCCTCATCAACGCTTACCGGAACGCAGCTTCTGATGCCCTTGATAATGCCACGGTCACTGAACGGCACCTCATTGAGAGATGGCTCGTGACCTTCCCCTACGCAGCCATGAATGATGTGATGAAGGTTTTGAAGGATGAGTCTTGCGGCCAGTCGGCACACAGCTACAGTGGTGAAAAGGTAACCGTTGAGGTCTCCTTCAGGTCGTCACGTTCAGAACATGTTAAAGGAGAGACTGGGTAAGATCAACGGACTGGGCCTGAAATGGGTCGCTACAGCCTGATGAAGTATTTTTCAAATACTTTTGAACATCATAAATAATGCAGCGGCAGTTATAATAACTTTGCCACATATCAGACATTAAAATCATAACTTAATGAAAACCAAAAGCTTAGTTTCAATAGATGATCTCACCACCGAAGAGATCATGACGATATTCAAGCTTGCCGCGGAATTTGAGAAGGATCCCATCCGGGATATCCTGCACGGCAAGGTAGTGGCGACACTCTTTTTCGAGCCTTCCACGCGCACCCGGCTCAGCTTTGAAGAGCGCAGTCAACAAGCTTGGCGGAAAGGTAATCGGTTTTACAGATTCATCGAGCTCAAGCGTCACAAAGGGTGAGACGCTGAATGACACCATCAGGACGGTTAACAACTATGTTGATCTGATTGTCATGCGCCATCCCATCGAAGGGAGTGCAAGGTATGCAAGCGAGATCTCGACAGTGCCGGTAATAAATGCGGGCGACGGTGCCAACCAGCATCCCACCCAGACATTGCTCGACCTCTATTCGATCCTTAAAACCCAGGGGACGCTTGACAATCTGAATATTTGCATGGTGGGCGACCTCAAATACGGACGTACTGTTCATTCCCTGCTGATAGCCATGTCACAGTGGAAGACAACATTCAATTTTGTCGCACCTGAGGAGCTGATGATGCCCGAAGAGTACAAGCTTTATCTCAAGAACCGCGGGCTGGATTATTACGAAACGGCTGATCTTAATGAGGTCATAAACATGGCCGACATCATTTACATGACACGCGTACAGCGCGAGCGCTTTTCAGACCCCATGGAGTACGAAAAGGTTAAGAACGCCTATGTGCTGCATGATCATATGCTTACCGACACCAGGCCGGGAATGAGGATCCTTCATCCCCTTCCGCGGGTTAACGAGATCAATACCGATGTTGATGCCAATGCCAAAGCTTACTATTTCGAACAGGCTCTCAACGGCGTGTTTACAAGACAGGCAATCATCTGTACATTACTGGGACTAAAATAAGAGGCTATGCAAAACATAAATGATCCGAAACAACTGCTTGTCAGTGCCATTGAAACCGGGACTGTCATTGATCATATCCCTGCAATCACACTTTTCAAGGTAATAAAGATACTCGGGCTTGACAAAATCAGGAACCAGATCACCTTCGGTACCAACCTCGACAGCAAGACCGATGGCAAGAAAGCCATTATCAAGATTGCCGGCAAGTTTTTCGAGGATGACGACATCAACAGGATTGCGCTGGTGGCGCCCAACGCCAAGCTGAATATCATCAAGGATTACAAGGTCATTGAGAAAAGGGTGGTGTCTGTGCCTGACACCATCACTGCCATTGCCAAGTGCATGAATCCCAAGTGCATTACCAATTTCGAGAAGGTTACCACACGTTTCAGGGTTGTCTCAAAGAAACCGGTGGCCCTCAGATGCCATTATTGCGAAAAGATCACTGACCAGGAGCGCCTGGAGATCATCTGAGCCGGTCATACGACCTGACCTTAAGGTCATCCTTCATTATGGAACGATATGCCATCCATGCCAGGATGGCTGATATCAGCGGGAATATCGCCTTCACCGTCCACATAATACTGACATCTATCTTCTTGTCGAACATGATGACATAAAAGGCCCCAAGGATTATGGTTCCAATTGAAAGCAGCAATATGAACATCGCTATCCTCATCTGAAGCGTCCGCTTTTATAAAGAAATACCGACAACAGGGCGAGAAGGGGGTACCAGGGCAAGGATAACGGTCAGCGGCCAAAGTCGCTGAATGATCTCCTTTGTCGTTCCCCAGGCCAGGAAAACTGATATCGAATATTGACCCGTTCCGGTATCCCATCATAATCAGGTCTCCGGTAAGCGTAAGTCCTGAAAATATGACTATGGACAGCAGAAATAAGGTCTGAATTCTCTGTATCATGCTATAATACAATTATTTAGTTGAAAACAATTTTTTGAAATTCTGGTAGTCAAGGTAGTACAAAATCTTTAAAGAGATGCTGTTTGACTGTGGCCCTTCGAGCATGTTACTGAGGTTGTCACCCGGACTTTCAATGATATAGTCAGTAAATGAACTGATGGCGTTTTTCCAGACCAGTGAGAGCTCACTTCCCGGAGCAAAGCGCCATGTATAACCCATGTCAATATTAAGGAAGTTTGTGTTCATGTCGGAAGCCCCTCCAAAGGCTGATGGTTCGAGGGTACCATCAGAAGAAGCAGAAAGTAATCGCCGTCATAATCGGCCTTTGACCAGTAATATCTGCCCCTGAGAGAAAGGTACGAGTCAGGTGTGAAGATGAAGGCACCTGAGAGAGTGTGCTCAATTGTGGAGACGCCCCTCTTTCCGAAGAATATATCCTCGCCAGGTCCATAGCCAACGTAACCTATATCATTTAACATACGATCCATGGCAAAGGAATAATCGATTGAAAATTTCCTTCCTATCCTGTACGAAGCCTGCGCAGACCATTTCGTACCCGCGCTGCTTGTACTCCGAGCTGTTAATGCCGTATCCCATGTTCAACTCTGCATATAGTTTCTTGCTTCTGTCAGTATCACCCCTGAAGCCGACCATCATGCCGGGCGACCTGTGATAATAGATGGACATGTCATCGGTCCTGGGCTCATAATAGTCATTTTCACCCCAGGGGGTTACCACCGCATCGAGAGATAATGACCAGTAGTTCATAAAGACTATCATGCTGCCGAGTTCTATGGCTGACGAAGTGAATGCCCTGGGGTTGTATAGCTGATTATATGCAAACTCGAGCGAATATCGCTGCATCATCAGGCTGCCTTTAGGCTCGTACACATTATACGAGAAATCGACCGAATGTTCCAGTTCATTGTTTCTCCTGACGTACCCCATGTCATTCGGATCATAGGTGTCACTCATTAGTGAAAGGTTATAGTCTGTTCTGAAAGCCCCTCCTGTTTTACCGATGTTGAAGTCAATTGCATGACCAAGCTCTGTGCTGTCTGTATGATATTTCTGGCTTAGATTCGCTGTGGCGGACACGGAATAAAGCTGGTTCCCTGTCTTGACAAGTGTTTCAAAGCTTGTCACATTAGCCGTATAGAAGTTTTCATCTTTCTCCGCATTCCTGATCACATTTGTATTTGCCAGGCTGACATATGAATTGTTCTTAAGGTTCTGATCCAGCACAATCATATTGTAGTTGGTGAGAGGCTCAGTCATAATCTTTCGTGTCTCACCTGTGACGGGAATCGGTCACTTCAGCATATACACTGTTGGTAATGGCGTTGAAGACTCCTATGCCAAGTCCGTGCCTGGTCCTCCCTGAAACTTTTGTTGCATTTATCAGGCTAACCTCGGAAGGATTATAAGACACATATTCATTTTCAATCAGGTGATCGTAAACGTCGTTGATGAGATGCGGCACTCCCCCTATTCGTCGTGAGTAGAATATATTTCCTCTCTGGAAAAGTTCTGTTCCCTCCATAAAGAAAGGACGGTTCTCATTGTACTTGACTTCGTACAGGGGTAAGATTAAGTACCTGGTCATCTGACTGCACCTGCCCGAAATCGGGAATGAGTGTCGCATCAAGTGTAAAGCTCTCGCTGAGGCCGAGTTTGAGGTCAAGGCCACCGTTATATGAGGTGCTGACTCCGGGCTCATCGGAGATCTTCTGCAGATAGCCTGAAACATATGGCACCAGGGAAAGGCGCAGCGGCGGAGTGATTTCCTTCAATCCCCAAGCTCACCCATATGCGTCAGGGTGGCCCCGCTGTCCCTTCGTAACGAAGTTCCATGATGATGTCTCCCTGTCGCGGCGTACTTCCCGCCAGAAATTAATGCCCCACATCTGTGTGGCAGCCTTCGAGAATCTCAATGCAGAATATGGTATCTCTCTGCACTCCATCAATTTTCCAGAATGGCCGTCCGGCTCTCCCACACCGCATCCCAGGTGTCTTCCCTGTGCCAGGAATCACCCGTTGAGAGTTTATTGTCTATCTGAACACCGGAAGCAGTCACCTTGAATACTTCGCCATTCAGGCCGTCATTGAAAGGTGAGATCTCAACATAGAAATTATCTGAATTGATGTTGTCATCATCCCTTGCTCCCAATTCATTGTAGATACTGTCAGGAGAGTCATCGTACATCATCGCTCCCAGGTAAAGTGCTTCATCGTCATACAGCACCCTCACTTCAGTCTTGTATTTTGATGCAATGCCATTATAAGGATTGTACATTATGAAATCTCCGGCAACATCTGACAGCAACCAGGCTTCTTCATCAAGCAGGCCGTCAGCCTTTATTCTCCTGGTCTGTCCTGACGGCCTCCAGTTTTCTTCCTGTCAGGACCGGATCATTATGTTGACCATAGGCCGTAGGGAGGAGACCAATAAGAACTAAAAAAAAGAGGGCACATTTCATTGCGGAGAATCTATTCTGTAATTGTGTTTTTACGGGTTCCGCAAATATAGTCACATGACCAAAACAGGAAGCGTTTTACCGGCAATTAACAATATTTAACAGCGCATTACCCTTTTGCCCTGCGATGCTCACGGTAATACAATTTTACTATTTTTGCTGTTTCAACCTCTACCTGATGAAAAAAACTGAACTGATAACCAACCCTGACGGATCAATATTCCATCTTCATCTCCTGCCCGGTGAAATTGCCGAGAACATTATTATTGTCGGTGACCCAGGAAGAGTTGAGATGATAGGTCAGATGCTTGATTCAGTGCGTGTAAGAAAGAGCAACAGGGAGTTCAGCACCGTCACCGGAAGCTATCGCGATATGGAGCTAACCATTATCTCGTCAGGCATCGGGACCGACAACATAGATATTGTTGTAAATGAGCTGGATGCCCTGGCAAATATCGACCTTGCAACGGGTGTTGTCAGGGAAGAACCGAAATCACTCACCTTTATCAGGCTGGGTACCGCTGGAGGATTACAGGAGGATCTTCCCGTCGGTTCATTCATTGCGACGGCGAAGGCAGTGGGGTTTGACGGTGTGCTGCACTTTTATGAAGGGTATGAATGGTGTCTTGACCATTTGCTGGCCGATGCCCTTGCGAGTCACCTTGAATGGCCTGATACGCTGGCTTACCCCTACGTGGTGGATGCTGATGCATCGCTGATGGAAAGAGTTGCCTCCGGGATGAACAAGGGTATAACCATATCATCACCAGGGTTTTACGGACCTCAAGGCCGCCGATTGAGGCTTGAACCCTTTGACAGCGAGCTGAATGAGAACATCACTTCGTTCCGTTTCAGGGGAGAAAAGATTACCAACTATGAAATGGAGAGCTCTGCGATCTACGGACTTGCAAAGCTTCTGAACCATAAGGCCCTTACGATTTGCGTTGTGATAGGTAACAGGGTTACCGGCGAGTTCCTGGCCGATTACAAACCTGTCATAAGGTCACTGGCACAACAGGTACTTGACACGCTCAGCTCCTGAAAACTTCCAGAACCTCCTTAAGGATAGCTCCGGCAGCCTTGCCATCACCGTAGAAGCCGGGATACTGAAGTGTCTCCCTGTTATTCATGAAATAGCCCCACGCCTCAGTGATCTTTTGAGGATCGGCATCGGCAAGCTTGACCGTTCCATTCCTGACCAGTTCCACCCACTCGGTCTCTTTCCTCTAGTACAATGCACGGACGGGAGAAGAAATGACTCTCCTTCTGAACCCCTCCGGAGTCGGTGATAATCATGCATGCCTTCTTCTCGAGCAGAATCATCTCAAGGAAGGATACAGGAGGCACGATCATTATCAGGGGATGGTCAGAAAGACCGGCATACAGCTCCGGAGCACGGTTGCGCAGGGCGATCATGGTCCTGGGATGAAGTGGCATGACCATTGGCATGCTGTTCTTCTCCGCCAGATCCTTCAGCGTGCTGAAGATGGCAGTGAGCCTGGCAGGGTCATCGGTATTTGAGTCGCGGTGTATTGTCACCAGCACAAAGTTGTTTTCAGTCAGCCCCAGGCCGGTGAGAAAACCCTGTTTCTTCCTCTCTGCAAGGTCTGCATAAAAGAGGCTGTTGTCATACATTATATCACCGGTAAGGAAGACCCTTGGGTTATTGATATCATATGGTGCAATATTCTCCGGGCGGAAGCCTTCGGCCATCAGGTTCTTGAACGCCAGCATTGGTGGGCGCTACCAGCAACGTAGAGGCGTGGTCAGCCATGATGCGGTTAAGCTCTTCGGGCATCGACTTGTTGAACGACCTCATGCCGGCCTCAATATGAACCACCGGAAAGTGCTGTTTGGAGGCAGCCAGGGCGGCGGCAAGTGTGGAGTTGGTGTCACCGTAGATGATGACGCAGTCAGGCTTCTCATTCATGATCACATCCTCAATCCGCTCCATGATCATTCCCGTCTGGCGGCCATGCCTGCCTGATCCCACCTGGAGGTTGTGATCCGGCATCCTGATCTCCAGCTCATCAAAAGAATACGTCTAGAGAGCTCCCGGTCGTAGTGCTGGCCTGTATGAACCACCACCTCGTCAATCTCGCCTGCGAATTCCCCGGCTATGGCGCGACTGATAGCCGAGGCTTTTATTATCTGGGGCCTGGCCCCGACGATGTTAAGAACCTTCAGTTTTTTCATTTAGCGTAATTTACAGCTCTGGTCTCCCGTATGACAGTGATTTTTATCTGTCCGGGATATGTCATTTCGTTCTGTATTTTACGTGCTATTTCAAAAGAGAGGTTTTCCGTGTCCTTATCCGTAACCTTGTCAGCCCCCACTATGACCCTCAGCTCTCTTCCGGCCTGGATGGCATAAGTCTTTGTCACTCCCGGGTACGAGAGGGCGACCGACTCAAGCTCATTGAGCCTCTTGATGTATGATTCTATGACCTCGCGGCGTGCGCCGGGACGAGCGCCGGAGATGGCGTCGCATACCTGCACGATGGGTGCAATGAGTGTGGTCATCTCCGTTTCGTCATGGTGCGACCCTATGGCATTGATAACCTCGGTCTTTTCCTTGTACTTCTCAGCCAGTTTCATGCCGAGCATTGCATGTGGCAACTCGGGCTCGTCATCGGGCACCTTGCCTATGTCATGCAGCAATCCTGCCCTCTTGGCCAGCTTCGGGTTAAGGCCCAGTTCGGCTGCCATGATTGAGCAGAGGTTGGCCACCTCGCGTGAGTGCTGCAGAAGGTTCTGTCCGTATGAAGAGCGGTATTTCATCTTGCCCACAAGCCTGATAAGCTCAGGATGCAGACCATGTATTCCCAGGTCTATTGTCGTCCGCTTGCCTATTTCCACGATCTCCTCTTCCACCTGCTTGCGGGTCTTCTCCACTATCTCCTCAATGCGTGCCGGGTGGATTCGGCCGTCCGTGACGAGCTGGTGAAGGGCCAGGCGAGCTATCTCACGGCGTACAGGGTCAAATCCCGAAAGCACGATGGCTTCCGGTGTGTCATCGACTATTATTTCTACGCCGGTGGCTGCCTCCAGAGCACGTATGTTACGTCCCTCCCTGCCAATGATGCGCCCCTTGATCTCGTCAGAGTCAATATGGAAAACGGTTACGGCATTCTCTATGGCTGTCTCTGCTGCCACGCGCTGTATTGCCATGACGACAACACGCTTGGCCTCCTTGGTGGCAGTCATCTTGGCGTCATCCATTATCTCATTTATGTAAGACATGGCATCAGTGCGCGCCTCCTCCTTCAGTGATTCGATCAGCTGGTTCTTGGCGTCGTCGGCCGACAACCCGGAGATGGTCTCCAGCTGTTCAACCTTCTGGCGATGCATCTTGGAGAGCTCTTCCGCTCTCTTGTCGAGCAGCTCCATCTGCTGCGTCAGGCTCTCCTTTATTGAGTCAGCTTCATTTTTCCTTCTCTGTGTCTCTTCCAGCTTCTGTGAAAGGGCAAGCTCTTTCTGCTTGATCCTGTTCTCGGCCTGGCTGATACGGTTGTTCCTCTCATTGATGACCTTCTCATGCTCGGCCTTAAGCTGAAGAAAACGCTCCTTTGCCTGAAGAATCTTTTCTTTCTTGATCACCTCGGCCTCTGTTTCGGCTTCGGAAATGATCTTCTTCCTTCTGGTACGCAGCAGCAGTTGCCACAGGTAAAATGACAATCCTGTTCCTGCAATGAGGGCTACCCCGCCAATGGCGATACACAGCCCTGTTGTTATATTCCCTATGATCATAATGTTTTAAGTATATAGTATAAAAAACCCGCAGAGTTCCTCCAACTTTTAAAAAAACCCCATATCTACATGGTTAGAGCGGCCGTCTTGCTTCGGACTTCCACTGTCACGCCTGAGCGCAATCCCGGCGAACCGGGCCGAGGCCTGTCCTAGGCACTACAAGACCAACTCCAAAGTACAAATTGTTGAGTTTCCAAAACGAATAGAGAAACAATGCGGGCAATATCCTGCTATTTTAAAGAACGCGTATCTGCTTTTTTGACAGACAGAGGTTGATCTTTTCGGACAGGTCCCTGAGACCTTCCTCCAGTGATGAATCTTCCTCTTTCTCCTCAATTTCTATGAGCCTGATAACGTATTGGAGGGCAGCCATTGCCAGGAAATCCTGTATATCCTTGTCAACATAGCGCTGCTTGTACTGAAGCACCTTTTCGTTGATTAACCGGGCTGCTTTCCGGATACGTTCTTCATTGTCACTTTCCACCTTCAACGGATAATACCTGTCGGCCACATTAACCCTGATCGAAAGCTTATCATCCATTGTTATATAATTATCTGTCTAAAAGAGCAATACATTTATCTATCTCCCGCACAAGTTCACTAACTCTCTTCCTTGCTGTAACAGCATCATCACTGCTACCCAGGATTGCACCCGAGAACTTAGCTCTTTCGTATCTTGCCTGAAGCTCCTTTACTTCTTCATTTTTTTCCGCCAGCTGCCGTTTGACTTCTGACAGTTCAGTTCTTAAACCAGCCGACAGTTCAACCAGTTTTTCATGCTCTGAAACCAGGGCTTCCACTGATCTTCTGAGCAAAAGATATTCCTCATATCCCTTTGCATTCATGCCTGTCAACTATTATGCAAAAGTAACATTTCTTTTGCTCTTTTCAAAAAAAGATGGCATTAAGTTTGCGCTTTAAGGGCATAACTTTAGTTTTGCACAACTGATGTTGTCATGAATAAAAAAACTATACTTTTTGCTGCTGCAATAACATGTGCCGCCAACATAAGTTCACAGGTCCCGGATAAGGATCTGTTCGTTTCTCCCCTTCGCGAGGTGCCTTCACTCTCTGCCAGCTTCGCAGAGCTCAGAAGTGATCATTTTCACTCCGGCCTTGATTATAAGACAGGCGGTGTGACAGGGAAGGATGTGCTTGCTGTTGATGAAGGATATGTTTACAGGATTGCCGTCAGTCCGACAGGATTCGGGAAGGCTGTGTATGTCAGGCATCCTTCCGGATATTCATCTGTCTACGGGCACTTAAAAAGCTTTAGGCCTGATATAGAGGAGTATGTCAAGGTCAGACAGCATGAGCAGAAAAGCTTCGCCGTCTCCCTCTTTCCGCAGCGCGATCAGTTCAGGGTTGCCCGGGGAGAGGTGATAGCATGGTCAGGGAACACCGGAGGCTCATCAGGACCGCACCTCCACTTCGAGATACGTGATTCGTCAAGCGAAGACCCCATTAATCCACTGATGTTTAACCTGGGTGTCAGCGACAGGGTCAGACCTGTTATAGATAAGATTATCCTCTATCCTCTCTCGCGAAGCTCGTCAGTGAACAGCAGCAGAGGCAGCAGAACTCTCAGGGCAGTGTCTCTGAACGGATCATACGGGGTTGCATCAGGGGATATCCCTGTCCTCTACGGCGAGACGGGCATCGGGATCAAGTGCTGGGACAGCTTCGACAACAGTACCAACAGATGCGGCGTTTATACTATCGAGATGATGGTTGACGGCTTGAAGGTCTACGGTTTCACAGCCGACCGGTTTGCCTTCAGTGAGTCGAGGTATATAAACAGCCACATCGACTATGCTGCAAAGGCCACAGGCAATGAATACATACACCGGCTCTTTATCGAGCCGGGAAACAGGCTTTCGATGTATGACGGCCACGTCAGACGCGGCGTTCTCAGGTTCAGTGATGATGGTGAGCATGAGATCAAAATCACTGTAACAGACAACCACGGAAACAAGTCGTGGATCACTTTAATGGTCAGGTCGGTATCTCAGCCTCCACTTCCGCCAGCAGAGGTCATCTGCAGCAAAATACTCCCCTATGGGAAAGCCTCCGACTTCACTGCCGACGGAATCAGGATAAGCTTTCCTGCAGGATCCCTATATGACACCCTCTTCTTCGATTATAAGGTCAGGAATCACACTCGCTTCTTCCTCTCGCCGGTTCATTCCGTACATAATGAAACTGTAGCCGTACATGACAGGTACAGGCTTTCGATCAGGCCTGACACGGTGCCCGCAGGCAGGGAATCAAAACTGTGTTTGGCGCAGGTAACCAGCAAAGGTATCCCCTTATACGCCGGTGGCGAATTCAAATACGGCTTCGTCAGCGGCGATGTAAACAAACTGGGCGACTACGCAGTCACTATGGACACTGTGCCCCCGGTAATCCAACCCTCGTTTGCCAAGGGTACAAATCTTACGGGAAGAGAAGCGTTTACGGTAACGATTACTGATGAATTCTCAGGCATCAGGAGCTATGAGACCCTGATAGACGGCAAATGGGCTCTGGCAGAGTTTGATGCCAAGAACAACCTGCTGATTTACAGGCCGGAGAAAAAGTATATTAAGGAAAACACCCTTCACCTGATTGAGCTCACGGTTACGGATAACCGCGGCAACAGGTCAGTGCTGAAGAGTGAATTCAAATGGTGATAGAAACTCTCAGAAAAGCTTTGCGGGATAAACTCCCGCTTCAACCATCTTCCTGATGCCTTCAACCACAAAGGGCTTATCCTCCCTGTAGGTTACGCCAAACCAGTGGCTGTTGCTCCTCAGTATCTGGATGGTTATCTCCCCCTTCTTTACAAACTTGTCAAGTGACGTTGGAATATCAAGCTCTGCCTTCGGATCATCTATCCGCTCCCGGAGGAAGTTGCTGAATTCCATATTAAGATACCTATAAACTGACGGCTTGAAGCCGAAGAGGTTCATTGAGACTATCTCGTCACCGGTATACTGCCTTATATTCCCTTCGGTGTCAGGGGCAAAGACGCCGTCAGGCCTCTTTTCAATACCCCGTGTTTCGACCATATTCACGAGGAAACCCTGATCGCTTACCCTGCAGATACCACGGTTCACATGACCGTGATCAGAGAGGGTGTTTCCAAGCCTGTACCCGACTATTGAAAAATTAGTGTCATCCTCGTCCTTTGTCAGGAAGTCATAAAGCACTTTGAATGAGTCAACACCGTAATAGTCATCTGCGTTGATCACGCCGAACGGTTCATGTATTTTTGGCTCCGTAACAAGGATGGCGTGGCTGGTCCCCCATGGCTTCTGCCGCCCCTCCGGTACCTTAAATCCTTCAGGCAGGTTTCCGATCTCCTGGAAAACATAATCAATCTCAATTACATCCTTAAGTCTTTTGACAAATGTCTCCCTGAACTGTTCCTCTATATCACGCCTTATCACAAAGACGACCTTGCCAAAACCGGCTCTCTTTGCGTCATAAATTGAATAGTCAATGATCGTTTCTCCCGAGGGTCCGACCTGGTCAAGCTGCTTGTTGCCGCCGTACCTGCTGCCCATCCCGGCAGCCAGTACCAATAATGTAGGTTGCATGCGATTTATGTTTTAGATCACACAATTATACCTAAATAATATGTACTTTCAAAACCTCGAATTAAAGAATTGTCGTTTCTGGTAGAAATATGCGTTGACTCGGTTGAGTCTGCTACAGTTGCCGAAGCTGCAGGAGCCGGGAGGATAGAGCTCTGTTCCGCCCTTTCCGAAGGCGGGGTGACACCCAGTGCCGGTCTGATTGAATCCGTCCGGCGTAATATCGGCATAAAAGTGCACGTCCTGATCAGACCACGGGGTGGAGATTTTCTTTACAGCGACAATGATTTCAGCGTGATGCGCCGTGACATCGACATTGCAGGTGAATACGGCGCCGACGGCATCGTGACCGGCTTGCTTAACAGCGACGGCACGGTGGACGTGGAGCGCACTGCATTGCTGACCGAATATGCCGCTCCCATGAACGTCACCTTCCACAGGGCTTTTGACATGTGCCGCGATCCGAAAAAAGCACTTGAAGATATTGTTTCTGCCGGCGTGGCGCGAATACTGACCTCGGGACAGTCGAGGACAGCCATCGAGGGGGCACGGCTGATAAAGAACCTGTGTACAGAATCAGCCGGTAAAATCAGTATTATGCCCGGAGGCGGGATTGACGAGTACAATATTGCACTCCTGGCAGCAACGACAGGCGCCGGGGAATATCATCTCTCAGGCCGCCGCCAGAGAGAGAGTATGATGACGTTCCGGAGAAAGGGAATATATATGGGCGACCCCCGTCTGCAGTCGGATTACACCATCAAAAGCGCCGATGCCGAACGCATCAGGTCAATAATTATGATTCTCAAGGGTATTGTTTTTTAATTAAAGATGTTATTTTTGGAGCCTGTTCCGTGGAACAAGGAATCATACGGAACACGATAATTGTTTAATATTCAGAAACTTAAAATAATTCGACAAATATGAAAAGGATCACAGCACTGATGCTGACCCTGCTCTTCTCCCTTTTTCTGGTTTCAGAGAGAAGCATGGCCTGCACGAACTTCCTGGTAACCAAGGGAGCCAGCAAAGACGGCTCCACAATGATCACCTATTCAGCTGACTCACACGTTCTGTACGGTGAACTCTACTACTGGCCGGCGATGAAGTACAAACCCGGAACCATGGTAGATGTCTATGAGTGGGATACGGGCAAATTCCTTGGCGCCATAGAACAGGCTCCAGTCACCTTCTCCGTCGTGGGCAACATCAACCAGTACCAGCTGGCCATAGGAGAGACAACCTTCGGGGGACGCGGCGAACTGCACAATCCTGACGGCCTGATTGATTACGGCAGCCTTATTTATATTGCCCTGCAGCGTTCCAAGAACGCGCGCGAAGCAATCTACAACATGGTAACCCTGACGGAAAAATACGGGTACTGCAGTTCAGGGGAATCATTCTCCATCTCCGACCCCAATGAGGTGTGGATCATGGAACTGATTGGCAAGGGACCCGGCAAAAAGGGATTGTCATTCGTAGCCCGCCTGATACCCGACGGCTACATCTCAGGCCATGCCAACCAGGCCAGGATAACCACCTTCCCGCTTGCCAACGGCACTACATCAATCACCTCAAACGAGATTGACAAGGTTTTCAATCCCGCGGTGGAGACAGTATATGCTTCTGACGTGATGGATGTAGCACGCGGCTTCGGATGGTATGACGGCGCTGACGCAGACTTCAGCTTCAGCGACGTCTATGCACCGGTCGATTTCAGCGCCGCACGCTTCTGCGAGGCTCGCGTCTGGTCGGGATTCAACAAGGTCAACAGCACCATGGGAGATTATCTCAACTATGCAATGGGATATGACCTTCATAACAGGATGCCGCTCTGGATCAAGCCTGACAGGAAACTCGGCGTGGATGACGTAATGGGACTGATGAGAGACTATTATCAGAACACTCCCATGGACATGACGAAGGATGTGGGTGCGGGCCCCTACCTCAACACCGTCAGATGGAGACCAATGAGCTGGACCGTAGACGGCCAGTCATACCTTCATGAGAGGGCCATCGCAACTCAGCAGACCGGCTTCTCTTTCGTAACACAGTCGCGCAGCTGGCTGCCTGACCCTGTCGGCGGAATTATATGGTTCGGCGTTGACGACACCTACTATACTGTTTATACCCCGATGTACTGCGGTATCACCTCCGTTCCTCCCTCATTCGCCGTGGGTAACGGCGACATTATGACCTACAGCGCCGATGCAGCCTTCTGGGTCTTCAATGAGGTCACAAACTTCGTATACAGCCGTGCCAGCGTCATGACACCTGACCTGCAGGCAAAACAGAAGGAGCTTGAGCAGAAATATTTCATGGAGACGGCGGAGATAGATGCCAAAGCGGCCGAACTCTTTAAAAGCACTGCCAAAGGCTCCGAAAAAAAGGGAACCGACCTGATAACAAACTACTCGGTCAACGCGGGAGATAATACCGTCAAAGAATGGAGAGAATTGTATAAACATCTCTTTACCAAATATATGGATGGTAATGTCAAGGCACGCAGAGCCCTCCCTGAAGGCTATAAGTATGTCACTCCCGAGGTAAAACAACCGGGGTATCCCCAGGAATGGCTGATGAGGATCGTCCTCGACGCCGGTGACAAACTGAAGGTACCGGCCGGCGCAGGTCACTGATCTGTACTGATTTTGCAATAATTATTTTGCAGATAATAAAAAATTATTTGTACCTTTGCGACCTGTTTTAAAAGAGTAGAGATCATATAATTTATTTGCGCGATGGACTTAATGAAAGTAGTTGAAAAGGAATACGCTACCAGCAATGAGTTCCCCAAATTCAGAGCCGGGGACACAGTAACGGTACACTATAAGATAAAGGAAGGTAACAAGGAGAGGATACAGCAGTATCGCGGTGTTGTCATTCAGAGATCAGGAGGAAATGGCATGACGGCTACCTTTACGGTCCGGAAAATCTCCGGCAACATCGGGGTGGAGAGAATTTTCCCGGTGGTATCGCCCTTCATTGACAAGATCGAGGTAAACAAGTACGGCAAAGTGCGCAGGGCACGCATCTTCTACCTCCGTAACCTCACGGGCAAAAAGGCCCGTATCGGGGAAAAGATATTCTAGACCGTTCAAGAAACAAGGAAGAGCCACTGCATGCAGTGGCTTTTTTTATATACCTCCGCTTTCCCGATTCATTTTATAAGAATCAATATTAAGATGCCCGTAGTTGAGTATTTCATCTCACTAAAATCCATTGCTGATATCGGTTGACTTTTATTGTAAAGTGATAGTGCTATGTTCAAAATACCGATGTAATAAATAGATAATTAAGCATCTACAGTTTTGTTACATTATTGTAACCGAATTGTAACCAAATCGTAATTGGGTTTCAACCGTAGCCAGGATTTTTATGATCTACATTTGTCCCGGGAATTATCAGAATTATTAGTTATTAAAAATTATAATCAAACAAAAACAGTTTATGAAAACAATTAACAAAACGTTATTCTTTGGGGTAATTGCCTTACTGGCAATACTCACCGGTTGCCAGAAGGAATATGAAATTCCGATGATATCCTCTCCGGCAAGCGCTAATGTAGAAGTTGGACAGAGTGTTGACATTTCTTTCCCCTACACAGCTGAAGCTGGATTTAGCAAATCTGCGGTTACTGTCACAGGTGGTGCAGCTACGGTTAAAACCAATGGTACTGCCGGAGCTACAAGCGGAACAGTTGTGGTTACCTTTACTGCAGGTTCAGCAGTTGGTGCAGGTTCAGTTACTCTTACCGTAACCGACGCAGGATCTCAGGTTGGCTCTGCCACCGCTGTTCTTTCAGTATATGAAGAAGGTGCTCCGGTGGTAACAACCCTGGAAACTCATCAACAATACTGGTAAACTCTGTTGATATTACCTTCCCGTTTACTGCAGAAGGCGGATACAAATCATCTTCTTTGGTTCCAACGAATGGTACTGCTGTTATTAAAACAGATGCTGCAGCAAACGCCACATCAGGGAATGTTGTTGTTACCTTTACAGCTGGTTCAGCATCAGGTGCTGGTTCAGTTGCTATAACAGTCACCGATAACAATAATAAAGTCGGAACTGCAACTGCTGTTATTGATGTCAAGAAAGGCATCTCGGTTACAGGAAATATCTCAGCAAACACTACCTGGGAAACCGGTAAAATTTATATTCTCGAAACGCGTATCGCAGTTGTATCAGGTGTAACACTTACAATACAGCCTGGTGTAATTGTAAAAGGTAATGCAGGTACTGGTTCAAATGCTACAGCTCTTATAATTGCCCGCGGTGGTAAACTGATGGCTAATGGTACTGCAACATCTCCCATCATTTTCACCTCCCTGTCAGATGATATTCTTCCGGGTCAGGTGGCAAGCCCGAACCTTGCGCCGGACCTTGACGGACTCTGGGGCGGCCTGATTGTACTTGGCAATGCTCCTGTTGCAGCCAGTGCAAGCCCGAAACAGATTGAGGGTATTCCTCCGTCTGACGCTAATGGACTTTACGGAGGAACAGATCCTGCTGACAATTCAGGTTCAATAAAATTTGTTTCTATTCGTCACGGCGGAGCAAACATTGGGGAAGGAAATGAAATCAATGGACTTACTCTGGGTGGTGTAGGTTCAGCTACAGTTATAGAAAATGTGGAAATAATAGCCAACCAGGATGATGGTATCGAGTGGTTCGGAGGTGCAGTAAATGTAACAAATGCTATCGTATGGAATGCTGGTGACGATGCTATTGACACTGACCAGGCATGGGGAGGCACTCTTGATAACTTCATCGTTATTAATCCGGGCGATAAATGCTTTGAGTTAGACGGCCCGGAGGGTTCATCTGCACCTGCTCCTAAGCATATTATAAAGAATGGACACGTAAGAGCAGGTAATGCAGCAGGGCTTGTTGACATTGATGATGCCAATGACAGCAAGGATTCATATCTCGACTTCATGAATATTTACTTCTACAAACTCAAGGCAACTGCACCTTACCAGACGTTTGATGCAATTCCTAAGTTCTATGCATTTGATTTCAATCATTTGGAGGTTGTATTACCCACGGGTGCCACTCTTCAGCAGATCTTCCTGAAAGGATCTGATGCTTACGCTACAGCTGTAGCAGAAGGTGCCAATACGGTAGGCGCCAACCCTGCAGTGTTTACTGAAACCTGGTCATGGGCTGCAGCTGCTGCCGCATTTTAAATGATAGTATTGACAATTATATAAATCGAAAAATTTCATAAAACTCGCAGGCGATCAAGCCTGCGGGTTTTAACATTAAAAAGAACAAACAATTACAAATTTTTACCATGCGTCCAATTAAAGTAATTCTAACGGTTATTGTTTTACTGTTATCCTGCCAGTTACATTCACAAAAGGGAATTGTCAGGGGAACAGTTTTTGACCACTCTCTCGGAGAACCTATGATAGGGGTGACAGTATTTGCTGAAGGCACTACATTAGGTGTGATCTCTGATCTCGATGGAAAATTCAATCTTACCCTTCCTGCCGGCAGGTATAATCTGAAGTTTTCTTTTCGTTTCATTCGAAACACTTACAATCAGTGATGTCACAGTTACAGACGGAGAAACAGCTTCTGCTGGGTGATATTCAACTTAAACCCGCAACGGTCGGGCTTGAGGAAATCACGGTCACTGCCAATGCAGTTCAGAAATACTGAAAATGCCATCATGACTATTAAAAGGAAATCCCCAACCCTGATTGATGGAATTTCAGCTGCCGGATTAAGAAAAATCGGAGACTCCGATGCTGCCGCATCTGTAAAAAGGGTTCCGGGTGTCTCGGTTGAAGGAGGGAAATATGTTTATGTACGCGGGCTCGGTGACAGGTATACCAAAGACAATTCATTAACGGAGTGGATATGCCGGGACTTGACCCTGACAGGAATTCAATCCAGATGGATATTTTCCCACGAGTCTTATAGACAATATTATTATTCATAAGTCCTCCAGTGCTGATCTTCCCGCTGATTTTACGGGAGGTATGGTCGATATCGCCATCAAGGACTTCCCTGAAGAAAAAACGGGGAATGTCTTTATCAGCGGAGGTTATAACCCTGATTATCA
The DNA here is from genome assembly GCA_034522515.1 of Bacteroidales bacterium. GTDB lineage: Bacteria > Bacteroidota > Bacteroidia > Bacteroidales > VadinHA17 > SR-FBR-E99. The sequence continues at coordinate 70,952 of JAXHLF010000020.1, forward strand.
TTTCAGGAATGACTATCTTACATATGAAGGCGGCAAAACAGATTTTCTTGGATTTGATGACGGAACCAGGGGAATACCGGCTACCGATAATATCCCATTTTTTTCTGAAGTGGCGGTTTTACCTCCTACAGATGAAAAAAGCCTGAGGTACCAGGAAATTCTCCAGGAATTCAATCCTACCATGGCGGCGATGAAAACGATGAGTTTCATGGATTACAGTTTCGGAGTTTCATTAGGCAACCAGTTTCCTCTGAAAAAAGTGACTCTCGGGTACACCTTTGGTTTATCGTATAAGTGTAACACGGAATTCTATAAAGATGCAGAATATGGCCGGTATGGCCTGGCTGCAGATCCTGATATGACCGAGATGGAAGTACGTGAATTCCAGAAAGGTGATTTTGGAATAAGTAATGTCCTTGTTAGCGGACTGGCAGGTTTCGCCCTGAAAAACCAGGCGATCAAAATTCCGCCTAAACCTATTGCATCTGCAAAACGGTGAATCTAAGGCCGGGATGTTTGACTACCAGAGTTCTGATCTTGGCACAATCTTCGAGGGTATGCAGCATAACCTCGAATACAGTCAGCGTTCTGTCACAAACATTCTGCTTGACGGCAAGCACTCTTTGAGCGATTCAAAAATGGGAGATTGTATGGAAATTTTCTCCAACTCTTTCCGTAATTGAAGACCCTGATGTTAGATTCACACGATATGTATGCAGAATGGCAACTATGTTATCGGGACTGAATCAGGATTCCCTGAAAGAATATGGAGGGAATTATCCGAAATGAATATTGGAAGTATCCTTAATGTGACCCGGGAATACAATTTCCGCGGAGAAAAGGCCAGGCTCCATTTCGGGGGTGCCTATACATTCAAAGAGCGCGATTTCGTCATTAACAAATATTCGTTCAATATCCGTAATGTACCCATGACAGGAGACCCCAAATGAGCTTTTCAGTGACCAGAACCTGTGGCCATATCAGGGTACCGATACTTTCAGCGGGACAACCTACGAGGCTAATTTTGTTCCTGTCAACCCAAACAAATACAACGCAAGGTCCGGTAATACAGCAGCATATCTCTCTACCGAACTGAGCCTCTTCAGAAATTTCAGGGCGATTATCGGATTAAGAGCTGAGAACTATACGCAGAGATATACCGGACAGGACCAGCTGGGAACAAATGTTCTGAATGATAAAGTGGTTCTTGACAATCTCGACTTTTTCCCTCAGTCAACCTGGTACTTTAATGTAAGTGAGAAGCAGAATGTCAGGTTTTCCTATGGAAAGACTATTGCAAGGCCCTCATTTAAAGAGATGTCCTATGCCGAAATATCGGATCCTATAAGCAACCGAACTTTTATAGGAGGTATGTTCCGTGATGCCGACGATGTTTCAGGTACTGAATACTGGGATGGTAACCTCGTAAACACCTACATACAGAACCTGGATGTCAGGTGGGAATGGTATCACTCACAAGGCCAGATGATCTCTTTAAGCGGATTTTACAAGATGTTTGAAAACCCGATAGAAATTGTTCAGTATGCCACGACGATGAAGGGATCATTCCAGCCCAGGAACGTGGGCGACGGACAGGTGATAGGCGTTGAAACGGAATTCCGTCAGAATCTGGATATTGTAGCTCAGGCTTTTGAAAATTTCTCTCTCACAGGAAACATATCATTCACCTCTTCAAGGATAGATATGAGTCTTACAGAATATCAATCAAGAGTTGAAAATGCCCGTGCCGGTCAGACAATTGAAGAAGCCCGGGAGATGGCCGGACAGGCCCCGTTATTATAAATGCAGGATTATCTTATGACTGGCTGGTGAGAATGGATTCTGGAAAGGTCTGGAAGCGGGGCTGTACTATAATGTTCAGGGCACAACCCTTCAGTATGTAGGAATTGCCGACAAACCGGATATTTATATGCTTCCTTTTTCACAGCCTTAACTTCAATGCAAACAAATACATAGGAAAAAATAACCGTACGCAGATAGGAGTCAAGATTGAAAACCTCTTAAATGATAAAAAGGAATCTGTTTTCAGGTCATTTAATCCAACCGACCAATTCTTTACTAAGCTGGAACCGGGAATAACTTTTCAGTTCAAATTAAGCTACTCCCTATTTAAATAATACGATTCCTTTTTCTTTAATTTGGACGCGGTGCCCGGTTGAAACAAATTTTGTTTCTCCGGGCATTTTTATTAAAATTTATTTTTGTGATGCTGAGAGTCATTATTTCAGCAGTACATCAGCCTTTGCCTCTGCTTCCGCAAGCATGCTGTCAGCCTTTGCATTTGCCTCCGTCACCAGCTGTGTGGCTCGCCTGTCAGCCTCTTTAGTGAGTGTCTCCGCTGCTTTCTTCGCTACCATTACTGCAATGGAGCCTTTTGGCTCAGCGTCCTTTATCAGCTTTTTACCCCGCAGGTCAGCCTCCTCACGTATTACTCCTGCTGATTTTTCGGCTTCCTTCCGAATCATATCAGCCTTTTCTGCGGCCTCCTTCAATATCTTGTCAGCCTGTTCCCTGGCAGCCTCGTTGACCGTTTCAGTGACCTGGTCTGTCACTGCGGTGGTAACGGCGCTGACAGCACTGACCTCCCCGCTCTTGCCTGCGCTTCCTGCAAATATAGGCGTAATGACCGGCTCAGAGAATGTACCCCCGACCTTCAGGTTGACCTTAATGATCTCAGGAATAGCGACATTCAGTCCAAATGCCGCTAGCTGGGAAGAAAAGACTCCCATGACAGATGTAGCCGACTCACCGAGATCTGCACTGGGTATTTCGGTTTTTATCAGGTAATTGATCGTCCGGTCAAGCCCCTGGTCACCAGCGATATTCAATTTAATATTGCCAAGTTTCGTGTCGAATGGTTTTACAAAGAGCCTGCCATCATTGATAATGAAGGTTGCCCTGAGGTCCTTGACTATGTTAGTATAAGCCTGGTCCATCTTCAGCACACTCTTAATCCTTTCGAAGGATTTCGATTCCAGGATCTGAACTGACTCAGAGCTGATCACTCCGCTGGCTGACATCGTATTAATAAGCGGCATCATGTTGCTGCCCAGAAGGCTCTTGAAATCCATTTTCACCGTCACATTGCCCCCCAGACCTGCCGCTGCCGGGACAAGCTGATGAACTGTATTGAAGGTGTTGAATGCCTCTTTTATACTGACCGCGCTGATCAGCATATCAGCATCAATCAGAGGTTTAAGCGTATCCCGGGTGTCGTAGGGCGGCGTTCACCAGCAGTGATCCCCCCGAGTGCATTCATACCTGTCTCGTTAATTGTGACCACGCCGTCATGCACCACTATTTTACCCTTGACATCCCTGGCAGCAAGCTTACCATATTTCAGCCTGTCAACCGCAGCATCAAAGGCGAAGTCGATGTTCTTCGGGATCTGAAGGACTTCAAGGACGGTCGTGTCGGTATCAAGACTGTCTGACGGTATGATATCGAGTATCTCATTCAGATCAACCATCTTTTGATCTGAGCGAAAGATTGCCATTGATAGTGCCGTCGGAAAAGATGTAAGGAATATAATTCTCCAGCCTGCCGGAGAGGGTAAAGTCACTCTTCTCCCCCATTGAAGCCGCCATACCGGTTAGCTCTGCATAAGCAGGACTGAACACAAAATCTGCGTTGCTGATATTTTAGAGCGGGCATGTCGAATCATTGTCACAGCCATGTCAGATATGCTGAGGTTCCCCGCTGCCCTGAACTGATCATACGTTTTGTTCTCCAGCATTGACATCCTGCCGGCCATATCAACCGAAAGGTCAATCAGGCCATTTATTGTAATGCTGTCAAGCGGTATTGCCTGTTGCAGCTTTGCAAGGTCGATCTTTCCCTGGCTGCAACGCGCTATGGAAGGATCACTACATCGGTGTGGCCAGCTGAAAGGTCATGTCAAATGGATTTCCGGCGATATCAAAGTGGAAACGGCTTACATCAACAATGGTATTATCCATCTCTTTCCCGTCAGTCTGTACCTTGCCATTTATATCTATGGCGGTGATCTTTCCGGGCAGGTCAGGATAGCTTATCACCCCGTCCTTAACCTCGAGGAGGGCAGTGATGTCCGGCAGGAGGCTGTCAGCAGAGCTGTAAATGCCCTTCACCGCACCGTCAAGCGAAAACGTGCCGGTCGCCCTTAGCTCTTCATAGCCTTTCATATAAAATGCCGGAACAAGCGACAACAAGCTCTTGAAAGAGGTCTCAGGAGTGCTGAAGATCAGGTCGATGTCAATATCATCCTGAGGCATGGTGACCGTCCCGGAAAAGTTAAGAGCTATGTCGTTTAGCTTAAAGATATTATCCCTTAGTGTGAACTTCATTGAATCGGGAAGGGCATCAATGTCTGCCTGAAAGTTCATTTTAGCGTCTTTCAGATAAGGCATCTTACCCATTGTGAAATCAACATTTCCGGCGGCGAGTTCCATCACAAGACTGGTTCTGGCAGCTGCCATGTTGCCTGACAGGGTGAAGTCCAGCTCTTCCAACGCGGCAGCCATGTCTGACTCACGGTCGGAATAATAAACCCTTCCGTTGCTCAGGGTTAATTTATTCAAAGCCACCTTAAAGGCTTCTTCACCTGTTGTCGCCGCGGTATCCGGCACAACCCCCTCGGGTGCCTCTTTCATTATATCCCAGTTGGCCATCCCGTCTTCGAGGACGATAGCATTGACCAGGGGCTGATCAACGGATACTGACCTGATCTCATATCCCCCGTCACCAAACAGGCTCATGAGATTAAATACCAGCGAAAATGATTTCACTGCTGCAAGGGTATCGCCGTCGAATTCATCAATGCCGGCAATATTAAGGTCTTTAAGAGTGAAAGACACCATTGGGAATGCCCTGAAAAGACTTAGCTTATAGCCGCTGAACGAGACCTTGGCATTGACCATCGCATTGATCTCCGTCTCAACCTTTTCCTTGATCTTGTCTTTGAACATCACGGGGACTAACAGTCCCGCTGCAATGATCACCAACAGCAGTGATACAATTACTATCCCGGTTATTTTCAATCCCTTTTTCATTGTTTTCAGTTTTTCGGTTTTTGCGTAAATGCAACTTCCTTCCCCCTGTTGGCTGAAATAGCGTTTTACAGGGTTATAAAATTACACAATTAAAACAAAAATAATTTTATCTTTGCACCCTCTAAAGGTCCCGTAGCTTAACTGAATAGAGCATCTGACTACGGATCAGAAGGTTACAGGTTTGAATCCTGTCGGGATCACAAAGAGCAGCCCCGCGTCAGCGGGGTTTTTTATTTTGAGCAAACCGGGCAAGCCAGGCCCTGAGAAGGCCCCTACCCGTTTATTTCCAGGTCATGAACATATTTGTTGTTGTCCGCCAGGAATAGCTCAAGCGTTATTGAGAATGGCTTTTTTATGACTACAATCTTCTGATAAGGACTTAACTGATCCTTGTTTTCGGTGCTAAATAATAGTATTTGCACAGTCCGTCAAACCTGTCCTCCCTTTCTCTGTCAGGTAGACACTCAATACCAGGGGTTCAGTGTTCCCGTTCAGGTAATTTGAGATGATGATTTCCCGGTCGCTGATTTCTATTGACCTGACTGTCTGTCAATCTCAAAGCCACCTTTCCTGATAGTCGCAGAGTTGCTTTTAAATGTCTGCGAAAAGGTGTTTATGCCAATCAGCGAGATGATAATCAACAAAACGGTCTTTTTCATGATTGACCCCATTCAGATTTCGACGAATTAAATTTCAATTATTAACTAACATTTATTGTGATCTTTTATACGCATAAATGAACTTTTTGTTCGATTCAACATGATTTACCAGCAATGTTAATGACACCCCAAAGAGAATTATCACTGTTTTGTAAATCAGGCGGTTTAAATGACTATCTTTGCGCCATGCAGAACGAAATAACTTTTAACGTACCGTTTTCCTGAATTAAAAGAGGAAAACATTAAGGCTGCGGCCAAACGCAGAGAAATTATTTTCACTTCACAGGGATATCAAGGCAAGGGAAGATAACGAAGCTATTGCCCGTAGGCTCGAAAAAACAAAAGGAGAAAGAGGAGTAGATATAAACTCCGACTGCTCTCTTTTTCTAAAAAGTCAATCATCCGCGATCTCTACATCTTTTGTACTGAGTTATGATAACACTTTCATTAATCATATCTGCTGTTATTATTTACCTGGTCAGGCATTTTAAAAAGTGACCTTCGTCCAGCCGTGGCAGCGGGGTGAAAAATTGTAGCCGGTTAAAACAATTATTGATTTAATTTGTAATAGGTTAAATCGTAATAACACTCCACAGGCATGAAACTATCCCTAATACTACTACTCGGCAGCCTCAGTCAGTCTTCTATCTTTCAAAGCCAATAAGCCTGCATACAGGCTTTATGACGCTGAAGGCAAGGACGTTAAGTATCAGAAGATGATCGAAGCCGTAAGCTCGGCTGACGTGATATTCTTCGGCGAGCTGCACGACAATCCCATTGCCCACTGGCTTGAATATGAGGTCACCGCAGACCTTCATAAAACAACTGGTGACAATCTGATACTTGGTGCGGAAATGTTTGAGACGGATGATCAGCTTTTACTCAATGAATACCTTTCAGGAAAGTACGAGGCTGACAAGTTCGAGGCGGAGGTCAAGCTATGGAAAAACTACAAGACAGACTACAAGCCGCTGGTCGGGTTTGCCAGAAAAAACGGTCTGCCTTTCATCGCAACCAACATTCCAAGGAGATATGCTTCCATGGTATCGAAAGGAGGGTTTGAGGTGCTTGACAGCCTGACAGCTGAAGCAAAGGCGCTGATAGCCCCACTGCCCATATCCTACGATCCGGAACTCAAATGCTACAAGGAATATTGTTATGCACGGTATGCCGGCCATCGGGCGGGAAACCAAATGAGACTTTCCCAAAGCCCAGGCGATCAAGGATGCCACAATGGCCCATTTCATCATTGGAAACCTTGGGCAGGGCCGGACTTTCATTCATTACAACGGCGCTTATCACTCGGAAAACTATTCGGGTATAATCCATTACCTGAACATGTACCGGCCCGGTATCAGGGTGGCAACCATTACAACTGTTCTTCAGGATGACATTGAGACCCTGGAGCAGGACAATACCGGACTGGCGGATTTCATTGTAGCCATTCCGGAAAAGATGACCCGTACCTACTGAATCTAAATCAGATCTGCCACGCCTTCAAGTATGTATGAAGGCCTGTAAGGAAACTTGTCAACCGTCTTAAGTGTCGATATACCCGTCAGCACAAGAAGTGTATCGATTTCCGATTCTATTCCTGCAATAATATCCGTATCCATTCTGTCTCCGATGATTATTGTCTCTTCATTGGAGCATCCGATCTTCTTTAGGGCAATCCTCATCATCAGCGGGTTAGGCTTGCCTACAAAGTATGCCTGGCGTCCGGTGGCCAGTTCAATAGGTGCTATGAGCGCCTTGGTGGCCGGGATGATGCCATTCTCAACCGGACCGGTCAGGTCGGGATTGGTACCTATAAGTTTTGCGCCCCTGATGACCAGGTTGACAGCCTGCTCCAGCTTCTCAAAGCTGTAGCCGCGGGTGTCGCCGACCACCACATAGTCAGGGTTGTAATTGTTCATCGTGTAGCCGGCATTGTACATGGCATTGATAAGGCCGGCTTCGCCAATGATATACGCCGTGCCGCCGGGCTTCTGTGCTGCGAGGAACTGTGCCGTTGCCAGTGCGCTGGTGTAGAATACATTCTCTTCAAGATCAATGCCCAGCCGCGACATCTTCTCCTGAAGCTCCTTGGGAGTCCTCTCACTTGAATTGGTCAGGAAGAGGAACTTTTTGCCCTCCTTCTTGAGCCATTCAACAAACTCCGGGACCCCCGGGAGAAGCTTGTTTCCATGGTAAATAACGCCATCCATGTCGCTAATGAAGGCTCTTTTGCTCCTGATCTTTTCAATTATTTCACTGTTTTTCATCATTCTGTTTTATGCCGCAAAATTAACATTAAGTAGCAAATCAGCGAAACACTGACAAAAAGGTCCTCTGCCCCCATCCTTAAGCAAAGATTCCGGTTATTGCAGTTTATTTGTAAAAAGAGTAGTTTTGGATCCTGACCGCCGCAGTATAAGAGATACGGCGGAATTATCCGCAACCATAAGCCATAACGAAACACCGATGACAACAGCTTCAGCAGCGGCCCCGATCAGCCGCAGGAATTATATCGTCGGAATGACGGTAATAGCCATCTTCTTTTTCATTTTCGGTTTTGTCACATGGCTTAACGGAATACTGATACCGTTCCTGCGCACTGCCTGTGAGCTGACAGACTTCCAGGCCTATTTTGTCACTTTTGCATTCTACATCTCATATTTTGTAATGTCGCTTCCTTCCTCGGCTTTATTGAAGAAGAGCAGGGATTCAACCGGCATGTCGATACGCCTCTGGGTCATGGCTGTAGGAGCCCTGATCTTCATTCCTGCTGCCCTTTCGCGCAGTTTTCTGATCTTCCTGCTCGGTCTTTTTGTCCAGGGGTACGGGAATGGCTCTCCTCCAGACGGCATCCGATCCGTATGTCGCCATCATCAGGACCCAGGGAGAGCGCCGCCAAACGAATAAGCATGATGGGCATCGCCAGCAAGTTTGCGGGTGCAATCGCTCCCATTATAGTCGGTGCCCATATCCTCAAGGATTCTCATCATCCTTGATGGGGCGGCTTGTCCACCGCCACTGACGCCATGGCACGCTCCGGGATACTTGGTCGGCTTTGCCGAGCGCGTGATCGATCCTTACATTATAATGGCTGTTATCCACTGGTGGGCCTGCGGTCTCATTGCTACCGGGTTTGCACATCTTACCTGACGTGGACACTGATGCCAGAGGAACCCTCTGTGGGTGAGACCAATGTCGACAGAGACAAGCGTATGGCACTTCCCCCACATGATCCTTGGTGCTGTAGCACTTCTTCTACGTCGGCGTAGAGGTGATAGCGGGTAGATGACCATCATAAGATACGGACAGTCGCTCAGCATAGACATGTCTTCGGCCAAATATTATACCTCACTGACCATGCTGGGAATGATACTCGGATACATCTGCGGCATAATACTTATTCCAAAAGCCCTCTCACAGGTCAACGCACTGCGGATATCAGCCCTTCTCGGGATAGTCTTTACCTTTGGCGCAGTGCTGTCACCGGCCTCGGCACAGATAACCATGCCCTTCAGAGACCTGGTCACCTTCGATCCGGTCACCCTTACCATACCTGTCACCGTTCTCTTTGTGGCGCTTATGGGGCTGGCGAATGCGCTGGTCTGGCCTTCAATGTGGCCGCTGGCGCTAAACGGCCTCGGAAAATTCACCAAGACTGCTTCGGCACTTCTGGTGATGGCAGTTGTTGGCGGTGCCCTCATTCCTCTCGTTTACGGAAAGATGGCAGATGTTTTCAGCACCCAGGCAGCATACTGGGTCTGCCTCCCCTGCTACCTGATCCTGCTGTACTACTCGATTCACGGATACCGTGTGAAGGGAAGATAAAAGCACTTTGATGACACCCGATCTCGAAAAGATCTTCGGCTGCTTCCTGGCAAATGGCTCATTCCGTTCCGGATTTTCATTCGAGTCAGACAGCATCAGTGATACATCCGTATCAATACTGCCGAAAATGAAGATGACGATTACATCCTCCAGCGGCTTAATACCAATGTATTAACCATATGCCCGGCTGCAGGAGGACATGGAGAGGGTCACAAACCATCTCCGGCAGAAGATCTCGGAAATACCGGGTAGCAATGCCAAACGGGAATGCCTTGCGCTGATGCCGGCCAGGGAGACGGGAAAATCATTTTTCACTGATGAGAATGGCAATTACTGGAGGATGTTCATCTTCATATCCGACCATCGCTCATATGAAAAAGTTCGTCATACGACAAGGCTTTTGAGGGTGGAAGAATTATCGGCGGTTTTCGTCGATGCTTGCCGACCTGCCAGGAGAGCCCCTGCTATAGACAATACCGGACTTCATAATATTGTCAGGCAACTGGAGGCGTTTCACCGTGTGATTGCAAAGGATTCCGCGGGAGAGTATCCTCGGTATCAAAGAGGATGAGGAAATTGTGAAGCGCGAGCAGGAGATGAAGGTAATCGTCAGGCTGGGTGAAGAGGACCACGATGCCGCTGAGTTGGTTGGTCAGGGCGACACCAAGTTTCAATAATATTCTCTTCGACGCCAATGGCAGGGCCCTGTCCATCATCGATCTCGATACCGTCGTGCCCGGGCTATGTTCACGTACGACTTCGGTGACGCCATACGCACAGCTACCAACAGGGCACACGCGCAACTGCGAAGACCTTCTCCTCAGTCTACAATGGACAGTGAGATTTACAGGGCTTACGCAGAAGGGTATCTGTTAGGGGCCATGAGCACACTAGACGCGAGTGAGATTGAGTACCTTCCCTTCACCCCAAAGGCATCACTCTTTATATAATAAGAGACAAGGTTTCTCACCGAATTTATTGACAGCAACAACTTCTACGGAATATGAGACTCCGCAGCATAACCTTCAGAGGAACCAGGGTACATCCCGCCCTCCTCGCAGATATGGAGGCTCATTGCTGGAGCGATGGTTCAAATAATCAAAAACATCATAAAATGAAAAGGTCTTTACTGGTCATCCTGTTTGCATCTTTTGCGCTCCCTTTACCGCTCTCTGCCAGCAACCGGCAGCCGTCACCGGACAGCTCCAGGTACTTTGCCTACTGGTGGCACAGCAAGGAAATATACGATCATCTGCCTGATCCCAGGAACGAGATCGTTTTCCTGAGTAACAGCATTACTGACGGTAGCCGAATGGTATGAACTTCCTCGAAAACAAAAGGATCAGGAACAGGGGCATAAGCGCCGATGTGACCGAAGGAGTACTGCTGCGGCTTGATGCCATAACAAAAACTTAAGCCCGCCAAAATCTTTATCATGATTGGTGTTAACGATATCTCACGCAACATGACGATCGGGTCAGATCACCGCCAACTACAGGCTTATCCTAGAAAGGATCAGAACGGAGAGTCCCGGAACAAAAGTCTTTGTTGAAAGTGTCCTGCCGGTAAATCCTGCCACAGGTATGGCACTCAACCACACAAACAAGACCGGACAGATCATGGAACTGAACGGAAAGCTGCGAGAGATGGCAGCTGAGTTCGGACATACCTATATAGATCTTTTCAGTTTAATGGCCGACCCGAATAACCATCTTCCGAGGAAATACAGCATTGATGGCCTGCACCTCTCATATGAAGGTTACAGGGTCTGGACGGAAGCGATAAGGCCTTACATAAGGTAAGATTTGTTCCAGGGCTAAATTTCTCCTTATCTTAAACATCAAGGAGCACTTTCGGCTTGTTGTCGTTCGAAAATGAGGTTTGCCATAATACCTGTAAATTAATGACTTTTGTCATGCCGTTTTGAACGGTCTGCATGTTATTAACAACGAACTGCACCAGGATGGACATTAACGGGAAGTATTTAAGGATCTTTCATAAAAAGAGAGGAAGCGTTTAAGAAACAATACAGTGCCGAGCGCATCAGGAAGGCAGCATTAAAGGGCAAGCTGACGGCTCATGAAAGGATTGCCCTCCTCTTCGATACCGGGACATTTGAAGAGATAGATGCATTTGTTACGCCGTCAGACCAGGGTGTTGAGTTCGGTAAGGTCGAAATGGCCTACGGCGACGGTGTGGTCACCGGCCATGGCAAGATCGACGGCAGGCTGGTGTTTGCCTTTGCGCAGGACTTCACCATCATGGGTGGCTCACTGGGGATAGTCCATCCGCGCGAAATCCGCAAAGGTTCAGGATATGGCGCTTAAGATGGGAGCTCCTTTCATCGGCATCAATGGTTGGGCCCGTAAAAGGGTCAGGGAAGGCATTGCCAGCCTGAACGGCTATGCTGTCCATCTTCGATAAGACGTGATTGCATTCTTACGACATCATTCCGCAGATTATCTGTGATCATGGGTCCTGCCGCCGGGGGAGCTGTCTATGCACCTGCACTTACAGACTGGGTCTTCATGACCAGCCACACGAGCTATATGTTCGTCACCGGACCCAATGTTGTGAGGGAGGTGCTGAACGAGGAGATCAGCCAGCGAGGATCTCGGCGGTCCAGAGATTCATGCCCGTAAAAGCGGTGTGGCCAACATGATTTATGAGGACAAAGAGAACACCGTAGTCCGTAAGGAAGTACCTATCCCTATCTCCCGTAGAACAACCTTGAAAATCCACGGCATTAATCCTCTCCAGAAATGATACCACAAATATAAACCAAAAACTGCGTGACATCGTTCCGGATGACCCGAACAAGGCATATGATGTTCGCGACATCATCAACCTGATAGTTGACCGCAACAGTTTTCTCGAGACCTCTGAACTGTTCGCCCCCAATATTATTACCGGTTTTGGACGTCTTGAGGGACGGACGATAGGCATTGTTGCCAACCAGCCGAAGGTGCTGGCCGGGGTGCTCGACATTGACTCCTCGACAAAAGGGGCACGATTCATCCGTTTCTGCGATGCATTTAATATACCCATCCTTACGCAGCAATCGTAACTGTTTTGGCGTTGGTTCGGTTACGTATTGCTGAGAGCTCCAGCGCCCCCGGCGCCGACGCCGTGACGCGTGCCGCCCATGAATCGAGCGCGCGTCCCGCGTTCGGCCAGTCGCTCGGCCCCTCCGGCTCGTCGCCGTTGAAGCGTGCGAACTCCACCGCCGCGCGCCCCACCTGCACCGATCCCACCACCAACGCACGCTCCATGACCTGCGCAGGTGATGGTTCACCCGGGTACTTCACGAACGGGCGGACCATCGGGGGTCATCGGTGCCGAAGGGACGAAGCCCTTGCCCGCGAAGACCGAGAGCTGCAGGGGGCCTGCACGGCGGATCGTCCCCAGTATCGCTTCGTGCAGGTAGGTGTGCGGATGGCGGCGGTCGATGAATCCCTCGCCGTAGACGCCGGGGTTGATCTCGCCGCGCCGGAGCGTGAGTCCCTCGAGGTTGAGCGTGCCGATCGCGACGAGAGCGCCGTCGGCGAGGCGCAGCGTGCCGAGCAGCATGGGTTGCGTCAGGTAGCCTTCGGTCACGTCGACGCCGAGGGCGCCGGGCGTGGCGTGCGTGACGACGCCGATCGCCATCGCCCCGCCGCTCCAGCGCCGCGTGGAGTCTCCGGCATGGGCCATCGGGTGTGCGGGCGTCGACTGCGCGTCGAGCGGGAGCGCGAGAGGCGGGGTCGCGCCCAGCACGACGGCGGCGAGGCGCAGGGCCCGGCGGGTACTCGCGCGCCGTCGACACGACGGCGCGTGCGAGACCGCGCAGAGCGCTGGGCCGGGCAGTTCCCGGCGCTCCGACGCCGCGCTGCCGCCCACCCGGTGTTCGGACGCCGCGCAACGGGCGTCGCGGCACTGGGACACGGTCATGGGGAGCGTCGGCCGCGCAGGCTGCCTAACGTGCGTGCGCGCTTCGGCGCCGGTCCCGCGGGGCCGCGACTGCGGGGGAGATGGCCGGGGGCGTGGACGGGACGACCGTGGCCACCGAGTCGGTCCCCGGCGCGTCCGTCACCCCCGCCGGGTCGACCAGGCGGGCAGTGCGAATGAAGTCGAGCTTGGGGAACTCCCGCTCCAGGTACGCATTCCCCTCACTCAAGATGCGCGCCTGGTCGGGACCGAACCCGCCGGGATACCCTCGCCGTAGCCCGCGTACAGCGAGTCGATGACCGCCATCCCCTCGATCACCATCCCCACCGGCGAGAAGCCCATGTCGTCGAGCGCACGGTTGTCGACGAGGTTGATGAAGACCTGCGTCGTGCGCGAGCCCGGGCCCATAGTCGCAAACGACATCGTGCCGCGCTGGTTGCTCTGGGTGACCGAGTCGTCGCGAATGGCCAGGTTCTGCCACGCCGCGTTCACCTCGGGGTCGCCGTGCAGGCCGAACTGCACCATGAAGCCGGTGATGGCCCGGAAGAAGCGTGTGTTGTCGAAGAAGCGGCTCTGCACCAGCTGGTACAGGCGATCGGCACCCGCGGGGCCCAGGCGCGGTGCGCCTGGAGGACAAATGCTCCCTTGCTGGTCTCGAAGCGCACACGGAAGACGCTCGGCGCCTCCGTGGTGGCCTGGGTGGCAGGCCCACCCCCGGATCGCGCGAGGTGTTGTCGCCGCCGCCGCAGGCAGTGAGCAGCGTGCCGAGCAGAGCGATTCGCGAGCTACGAGGGCGTCGAGGGAACGCGGAGAACGACGCTGCAGGTGCCGCATGGCGGGCTCCGATCACGAGCCGAAGGTGGAGCACGGACGCCGCGTCGCGGCGCGCGTGCGATCTGGAAGTGCAACGCAGGTCGCCGCCTGGCGATGGTGTCCCCCGGGCGGCCGGGGCGAGTGGTGGCGTCAGCGCGTGGGCTTCGCGTCGAACCGGGCCAGGCGTCCCCCACTCCCCGATGCGTAGAAGATACCATCCCGCGACGCGCGCACCGCGTGATACCCGGCGCGATCGAATGGCTCCCACCGGTTGCCCGCGTCGCGCGAGATGTCGCTCCCGCCCGGCCCCACGGCGATGCCGAGCGCGGGGGCGGAGTCAGTGCGGGCGAAGGCCACCCCGGACCGATAGCCGCGGGGACCGCCGTCGGTGAGCGCGCGCCACTCGGTCCCGTCGCGGGAGGCGGCGGCGTTGCCGCGCGTGGAATCATCCTGCGCGTAATGCCCCCCCACGATGAGCATCCCGCCGCCGGGGATCGCGGCCACCGAGAAGATCCCTTCGGACGAGCCCCCTTGCCGCATGGGCGTCGGGTAGGCGACCCACGAGCGGCCGCGGTTCATGCTGCGGTGCATGCGGGCCGCCTTCCCCCCACTCCCGATCCACGCCACCAGCGAGTCCGACGTTCCCAGCAGGAGGAGCGAGCTCCCGCTCGCGGCGAAGGCCGCCTCGCCGTCCTCGGTCGCCGGGCGTTCATCGATGGCCGGCTCGTGCCACGTGTCTCCGCCGTCGCGCGTGAGCAGGAGGAAGAAGCGCCCGTCCATCGGGTCGCCTAACGCGATGCCGTGCTGGTCGTCCCAGAAGTCGATGGCGTCGAGGAAGACGCTGGTGTCGCTCGCCTGGATGACGCGCAGCGTCCAGCTCCGGCCGCCGTCGGTGGTGCGGTAGATGCGCCCGGCGGTCGCCGCGACGTGCGCGATCCGCGGGCTGCGGGCGTGGATGGCGCGCAGGTCGAGCGCCCCGCCGCCGGCGATGGAGTCGACCCGCCAGCTCGCCCCGCCGTCGGTGGTGTGCACGATCGTCCCCCGAGTCCCGCTGGCCCACGCGGTTCGGGCGTCGACGACGCTGAGGCCGCGCAGCGACGCCGTCGTCCCGCTGGGGAGCGGAGTCCACTGGGCGGTGAGGGGGGCGGCGATCACCGCCGAGAGCAGCGTGACGCGCGTCACGACGGCAGGCATGGTGAAGGGCATGGACGGGGCGATAACGTGAAGGTGGCGTGCTGCCGTAATCTCGTCACCGAGCGTCCGGCGGCAATGCCGGCGCCCCGATCGTCCGATCGGTGCGTCGTGGGTCGTCTCCTCGCATCGCCTCATGCCTTCCCTCCTCCGCACCCGCTTCCTCGTCATCGGCAGCGGCGTCGCCGGCTTGCACACGGCGTGGCGGACCGCCCCGCACGGCGAGGTCCTCATCCTCACCAAGCGTTCGCTGCACGACAGCGCGACCTCGTACGCCCAGGGCGGGATCGCCGCCGCCCTCGGCGCGGGCGATTCGCCCGAGCTGCACCGCAAGGACACCCTGGCCGCCGGGGCGGCGCTCTGCGACCGGGAGGCGGTGGAGGTCCTGGTGGAGGAGGGGCCGGCGCGGGTGCGCGAGCTGCAGCTGGCGGGGGCGGCCTTCGACCTGGGCAAGGACGGCAAGCTCAAGCTCGGGCGCGAGGCCGCGCACTCCGCACGCCGCATCGTGCATGCGCACGGCGATCGCACGGGGGCCGAGGTCGCCCGCACCCTCATCGACCGCGTGCGTGCCACCCAGGGGGCGACCGTGCTGGAACATGCGCGCGTCCTCGACCTGATCGTCGAGAAGGGACGGTGCGCCGGGGTGCGCGCGAGCGTGCTGGGACAGGCGGTCGAGATCCGGGCCGACGCGACCGTGCTTGCGGCTGGCGGATGCGGGCAGATCTATCGCTACACGACGAACCCGGTCGTCGCCACCGGCGACGGCTTCGCGATCGCCCACCGCGCCGGCGTCCGCCTGTCGGACATGGAGTTCGTGCAGTTCCATCCCACCGCGCTCGACACCCCGGAGAACCCGCTCGCCCTCATCTCCGAGGCGGTGCGCGGCGAGGGGGCGACGCTGCTGCAACGCCGAGGGAGAAGCGCTTCATGGTCGGCACGCCACAAGCTCGCCGAGCTCGCGCCGCGCGACGTCGTGGCGCGCGAGATCTTCCGCGAGCAGCAGCGCACCGGGCAGGTCTTCCTCGACGCCCGCGCCATCGCGAAGGGGTTCGTCGAGCGCTTCCCCGGGCATCTTCGCCCTGTGCCAGCATCGGGGCATCGACCCGCGGCGCGACCTGATCCCGGTGACGCCGGCCGCGCACTACATGATGGGCGGGATCGTGACCGACCTCGCGGGGCAGTCCTCACTGCCGCATCTCTATGCCTGCGGCGAGGTGGCGTGCACCGGGGTGCACGGCGCCAACCGGCTCGCCTCCAACTCGCTGCTGGAGGGGCTCGTCTTCGCCGAGCGGGTGGCGCGCGACATGGTGGCGACGCCGCGCAGCCCGGTGTCGCGCCGCGTGACGAAGTCGTGGGACGTCCCCCCGCTCAGCGACCGGGGCGCCGCCCAGGTCTCGGCCGACAGCGTGCGCACGTTGATGTGGGAGCACGCGGCGATCGATCGCAACGCCCGCGGGCTGCGCAAGTGCCTCGCTGCGCTCAACGACCTGCACGGCCGGCTCGACGAGGGGATGACGGAGGAGCGCAACATGTGCGAGACGGCGCGACTCGTGGCCTCGGCCGCGCTCGCGCGTCGCGAATCGCGCGGTGGCCACTATCGCAGCGACTTCCCAAGGCCAAGGGGGAGTGGCGCGGGAAGCACATCGAGTGGTAGTTGAGGGGCGATCGGTGAATGGCTGCCCGACGGAGCGCACGCGGCGAGCCCATGGCCCGGCACCGTTTGACGAGGGACGGCGGAGCCCGTAGCTTCGCTGTCATGCTGCTCCCGCCATCGTGGCGCCGTGTCGGTGCCGCCATGCTCGCCCTGTGGTTCGCCGTGTTCATCGGCGAGTCGACAGTCGCGCGTGCCTGTCCGATGCACGGCGAGCAGCATGCGAACGTCGCCAGCGCGCGACGGGCTGATAGCGCTCCGGATCGGGTGGGAGAGAAGGAAGTCTCCGCCTCGCCGCGGACCCATGGGGCGCATGGATCGCACGCGGCACATGGTACTGGCACCGAAGCCGCCAGCGGGCGATACGCGCCGGAAGGCGGTGCTGGTGGGGCGCCCAGCGCACCGGGACCGTGCGACTGCCTGGGGCACTGTCTCGGGGCCGCGATGCTCGCCCTGCTCATCCCCAGCGACCCGTGGCGTGCCGCGAGCGTAGACGATGGGGGGCAACGCGTCGACGGACGGGCCTCGCGTCCGGCCGATCGGCTCCCGCACCGACTCCCGTTCGCCACCCCGCCGGCCGGCTCGCAGGCCGCCTGACGAGTCGACGCGCGCCGCGGTCTCGAACCTCGCGCGCGGTGCCGACAGCAGCAGCGAATCGGGAGTGGCCGTCCGGGAGCGACGGTCTCGCCACCGCTCGCTTCCCCGTCACGGCGGCATTCCCGGCGGCATGCCCGGCGGCACCCTCGCGCACGACGCCAGAGCACAGGGCGCACGCGCGCGCGACCGGGGGCGTGCCGGCCACGGGGATCTCGGCACTCGCACCCTGTGCGCGGTGGCGAGACCTCGACAACGACCTCGTCCGGTGTGTCCCAACGATGCCGTGCCTCCCGCACCCGACGGGCCCGACCGATGGTCGGGCCATCCCGTGACTCTCCCTCCGCTCCTCGCGATGACTCCCTCTATTTCCGATACGCCCGCGCCGCGCTCCCGCGTGCGTTGCGGCATTACCCCCGCGCTTGCGATGATCGCCACGCTGATGGTCCCGCTCGCGGGGCGCTCCAGGACGAAGCGCCTCGCGCGGTACGCGCTCCGATTCAGCGCCACCGTGGATTCGCTCCCCTTCGCCTGCGGCACCACTTACCCCGGCCTCGGTCGGACCGCCGCACCGATCACTGCGACGGACTTTCGCTTCTTCGTGCACGACGTGCGACTCGTCGACGGCGCCGGCAAGGAGGTGACCATGACACTACAGCAGGACAGCCTTTGGCAGTCCAACGGCGTGGCGCTGCTCGACTTCGAGAACGGGACGGGCGGGTGCTCGAACGGCAACGCCGACCTGCGGGACATCGTCGTCGGCAGCGCCCCGGCCGGGGAGTACACGGGGGTGCGCTTCACCGTCGGTGTCCCCTTCGAGCTCAATCATCGCGACCTCACGCAGCAGCCGTCCCCACTGTCGCTGTCGCGCATGTTCTGGGCGTGGAACTCGGGGTACAAGTTCATGCGCATCGACATGAAGACCGACGGCGGCAAGTCGTGGGTCCTGCACCTCGGCAGTACCGAGTGCCAGGCCGAGCAGGTGCCGCATCGACGGTTCCAACGCGGTGTCAACACGCCAATCGCCCGCAGGTGGCGCTCGACGACTTCGACGTGTCGCAGGACGTGGTCAATCTCGACCTTGCGGCGCTGCTGCGTGGCGCCGACGTGACGGTGGACCAGGCCCGAGGACGGCGATGGGGTGCATGTTCGAGCCGACGGACAGCGACTGTGCACCGGTCTTCAGTGCGCTCGGGCTTCCGTTCGGCTCGGCGGGACAAGGACGGCAGACCGCCTTCCGGGTGCTGAAGGGTGGCAAGGCGTTAGGCAGCACTGCGACCGTCCGCTGACGCATCCATGCGAGCGCATCGTGGTGTCGGGGCCGTGGTCGCGGCGGTCGGGCTGGCAGTGTCGGCCCTCGCGGTGCGACCGGTGCGCGGTGCGCCGGCCGGGGAGGGGACGTCCGGCGAGCTGGGCACCGGGGCCGACTATCAGTGGACGCTCCCCCCCGGCTTTCCACGACCCAGGGTTCCCGCCGACAACCCCATGTCGGAGGTGAAGGTCGCGCTCGGCCGCTTCCTCTTCTACGACACACGACTGTCGGTCAACGAACGGTTCAGCTGTGCGTCGTGCCACCAGCAGGCGCATGCGTTCGCCGACGCGTTGCCGAGGGGAGTGGGGGCGACCGGCGAGGTGCATCCGCGCGGCAGCATGTCGTTGGCCAACGTCGCGTACTCTCCTGCGCTCACCTGGGCCAACCCCAACATGAAGCGCCTCGAGCAGCAGGCAGTCGTCCCCATGTTCGGCGAGCAACCGATCGAGCTCGGGCTCGCCGGCCAAGAGGATGCGTTGCTGGCGCGCCTGCGCGCCGATGCGCGGTATCCGCGCTCTTTGCCGAGGCCTTTCCCGGAGACGCGGCGCCCATCTCGGTCGTGAACATCACGCGCGCGATCGCGGCCTTCGAACGGGTGCTCATCTCGGGGCGCTCGCCATACGACCGCTTCGAGCGTGGCGACTCGCTGGCGCTCTCGCCGGCGGCGCGCCGCGGGGCACAGGCCTTCTTCGGGGAGAAGCTGGAGTGCTTCCACTGTCACGGGGGCTTCAACTTCACCAACACCGTCGACTACGTGGGCAAGGGGTTCGTCGAGGTCGAGTTCCACAACACGGGGCTCTACAACGTGGGTGGGAGCCGGCGCGTACCCGGCTGAAAATTCCGGGCTGATGGAGCACAGCGGCGACGAGGAGGACATCGGGGAAGTTCAAGGCC
>JAXHLF010000021.1:0-91589 GCA_034522515.1 Bacteroidales bacterium
GGCAGGCCTTGTACGTCTGCTCGGGATGTGACTTACTGTCCATGAGACCTGTAATGAACGCCTTCACTGAAGGGTCAATCGACTCACCCCATTTAATAAATCTATCCGGGTTCCACTCGGTAATATACCTGTGTGTGCTGGCCAGATGGTCGGGGTTGGTTGTGTAGCCATAGGCCTTGCGGTCTCGTTTATGTGTGGCTATCAGAACATAATTATAATAGATCTCCACCTGAGTGGCGGAGTACATGACCTTTACCTTCTTACCGATAAATCCATAAGGAACGCTGTAATAGTGTTTATCTTCCTTAAGGCATATGTGCCCGTTGACCGATACTGTAGAGTATTGCTGACGCTTAAACTCATAAGCCAGAACAGGAAGCGGAGTGAGTACCGGTCTTTCTATCTCTTCAAAAAGATCACGACGACTGTAGGGCCGGCCAGTGAGCCTTGATATTATTATACTGCTCTAACGCCTCTCGCAGGGCAGCGTTCAGCTGTTCAAGATTATGGAAAGTTTTGCGGTCAAGTACAGAGTAAATGCGATGGTAGGCGATCCGGACAGCCCCTTCAACCAATGACTTGTCTTTTGGCTTATAGCTTCTTGCCGGCAGGATGGTTGTGCTGTAGTGAAGGGCAAAGTTCTCAAAGGCCTGGTTGAGTGTGGGCTCATACAGTGAACTCTTGGTAACTGCGCTCTTGAGATTATCAGGGACTATCGCCCTGGGAACGCCACCATAATAAACCAAGGCATGTATACAACAGCTTATTAGATCTTCCTTGCATTGGCTCAGTACTGCCTCAATATATGTCAACTGGCTGGCGCCAAGCACAGCAATAAAAACCTCTACTTCGGTTATTTCTCCGGTCTCCCATTCTACAACATGAAGCTTCTCACCGGCAAAGTCAATGTACATCTTATCACCGGCAATATGCTCGATATGCATTACTGGTTTGCTACGCTTTATCCACTGATGATAATAATGCTTGAACTGTGATAGCCTGTATCCATCAGGATGTGCGGTTATGTATCTGTCCCACAGTATCTGTCTGGTAATACCACGCCGCTTGAGCTCCTTTTCAATAACAGGGAAAAACGCTTCAAGGATCTTATACTTGTCACATGGTTCTGGCTTAAGGCTCTCGCCAAACAACTCATCCAGGTTCTTGTCGTTGAGCATCTCAATGTCTTTAATACTCAGACCAAGCCCATGATATATTTTGAGGTATTTCTTTAATGTATTACGTGACACCCCGGTCAGGGTGCTGATCTTCAGCTTTTTCTCTCCCTGGGAGTAAAGTCGCAAAATCTGTCTTAGCTTGCTCATGTCTGTCTTTTTATTGGCCATAGTCCCGCTGTTTATCGTTAGTAAAACAGCAAAGATCATGGCTACTTTCTAAACATGAGAATAGCTCTTTAAAAAGTGGTCAGTTTGCTCCGGCGTGAGGTGGTCAATTTGAACCGGCGCGGGGTGGTCAGTTTAAACCGGCGTCAGGTGGTCAATTTGACCGCTTTTTGCACCCTACAATATTACAAAATATTTATCACCATTTTATCACTTTATCACTATTTTATCACCACCTAAAACAAATTTAATGTATTGATATTCAAACATATAAATATTTATGGTGCAATACAATTAAAAGCTATGTATTTAATTGATATACAGCGTTATATAATGAAATGCTGGACATCTTCTCACCCCGACAAGAGAAAAATGACCACCCCCGGAAAACCGGGGGTGGTTTTTTTATTGACCCGAAGCGTCAACAGCTTGCTGTTGAAAGCGAAAGGGCAATAAAAAAAGAAACTTTGAGTGAAACGAAAAGGGCATTTTTCTCTTTCAGCCGGCCCCATGGAAGTCCGCCGCAAAGCGCAGCCTTTGCGGCAATCTTCTCTTTTTCTTTCAGCCGGCCCACATGAAGTCCGCCGCAAAGCCAAGTCTTTACGGCAATCTTTTCACTCTGACTGAGTGAATCGTTTGGTATTGTAAATCAAGTATTTACGAGGCCATTTTCATTAGTAGTACAAAATAATAATTGTATGAGGGTTGAATTACTCAATTCTTGTTTGATTACTTTTCAGATATCAGCCAATAAGAATATTAATGGAATCACCAGACATTCAATTAACACAGTAAGGAAAATCAAACAATTGAAGAAGAATTTATATGTCAGGCAACTCAGTAACAATTAGGGTAAAATTATAATAATTCTGATAATGTTAAATATAATTGACAATTAAGTGTATATTTGTAAAATATTGTTAATGTTATGAAAACAAGAAATACTACATTGTTACCCAGAGCACAGAAGCCTATTTCAGTTCTTGGAGAGAATATCAAACTTGCAAGATTGCGAAGAAAATTTAGTGCAGAACAGGTAGCTGAGAGGGCAAATATCAGTAGACCAACTTTAGTCTCAATAGAAAAAGGCAATCCGAATGTTACAATTGGGGCATATGTTAAGGTCTTATCAGTACTTGGTCTTGAGAATGATATCATGGAAGTTGCCAAGGATGATAATCTGGGCAGAAGACTTCAGGATGCAAAACTAATAGTTCGGGAACGGGCCCCCAGGATTTTTAAGAATGCCACATTGCAGAGTAATCAGCAGGTTTCAAAAATAGGTATAACAGGATCAAAGGTTAGAATATTAAAGAAATCAGATGGCAGCAAGAAGTAATTTTAAAGACACTTATGTATATGCTCATTGGACCGGCATGAAACAGCCGGTTATTATGGGTGTTCTAAAGGCTGAATTTACAAGGGGAAAAGAGATATTTTCATTTAGTTACTCTGATAATTGGCTTAAGTCCCGTTACTCTCAGATGCTTGATCCGGAGCTACAACTATATTCCGGATCCCAGTACGCAAAAGATGAGAAACAAAACTTTGGAGTTTTTCTTGACTCTTCACCGGACAGGTGGGGACGCATCCTGATGAAGAGGCGAGAAGCAGCAATAGCAAGATCAGAGACGCGGCCGGAGAAAACATTAAGGGAATCTGATTATCTGCTTGGAGTATTTGATGGTCATCGTATGGGTGCCATACGCTTCAAAGAGGATCCTGATGGACCATTTCTTAATAACAATGAAAAACTTGCTTCACCACCCTGGACTTCAATAAGTGAATTGGAACAAATCAGTCTCAGACTCGAAGATGATAATGCAATTGAGGATCCTGAGTACCTGAAATGGTTGACTATATTAATCAATCCGGGTTCATCGCTTGGAGGGGCAAGACCAAAAGCAAGTGTAGTTGACAATAAAAAAAATCTTTGGATTGCGAAATTTCCAAGTAAGTCCGATACTAAAGATATTGGCGGATGGGAAATGGTTACAAATGAACTTGCACGAAATGCAGGTCTAAATGTGGCGGTGTCACAAATTCAAAAATTTTCAGGCAAATATTATACATTCCTCACAAAAAGATTTGACAGAACTAATACAGGTGAACGAATCCATTATGCTTCTGCTTTGACCATGTTAGGTTATGCTGACGGTAACAATTTCCAGGATGGGGTCAGCTATCTTGAGATTGTCGATTTTCTAACCAAATACGGTGCTAATATAGAAAGTGATCTGACGGAATTATGGCGACGGATCGTTTTTAGCATATTTGTTTCGAACACAGATGATCATCTAAGGAACCATGGTTTTATATTTACAGAAAAGGGATGGATACTATCCCCCGCTTTTGATATTAATCCAAACGAAGACGGTGTCGGATTATCTCTCAATATCTCACTCGATGATAACACCCTGGATTTAGATCTTTCACTTGAGGTTGCTGAGTATTTCCGCTTAACTAATAGTGGGGCACTTAAGATCATAGAAGACATTAGTAATTCTGTAACAAATTGGAGGAGTGTTGCCAGTAAGTATCAACTTCCTAAATCTGAACAGGAAATTATGGCGAAGGTATTTGCAAGATTTTTATAGATTATGATTTCCCCATCATCCTTTCCATTATCAAATCCCTGGAAGGGTAACTCATCAATATTGAAATAACGTTTATATGTATTATGTTGATAATAATACATATAACAAATATATAGCTTCTCACCCCGACTGAGTGAATCAAATGACCTTGTAAGTCAAGTATTTACGAGCTTATTTACATTAGTAGTACAAAATTATTGTATGTACCACTGCCAAATACCCTGGAAGTGAAAATAACTTTTAAGGATTTACGGATAGTGCTATGATATTAGCTTGTATGCTGTGGTTCTTTCCAGAAGGGAAAACAGATCTTTGATAAGGTTAATAAAATTACTGCTATTATCCCGGAGGACAACGGGTACCTTATGATCTAAATGGCCTCAAGTGCCATGACACTCGTGATTTCGTATGTTAAAATTACTTGTCGAATGGGTAAATCTTTTTCCAGTCTGTTTTCATATCTGCTATTACCCATCCGTGTTTTTGGGCAGCATCCAGACCTTTATCCAATCTTCCGACAGTAGAATTGCGGTCATAAGCCCATTCACGCAATGAGTCGGTATGGTGAACATATAAAGCAAATCTTTCCCCGTTTCCTGCTGTGGTGTATTGGAGCATCTGCAAATCACCGTCAGAATTGCCAAAAGCAGCAATGGGCCGCTTTCCAATGTACTGGTGAATACCAACAGGTTTACCTTCTTTATCGTCAATAAAATTTACTTCAGGCAGTTTTACCAAAACCGGTTTCCCATCGCGCATTTCAAAAGCCACTTTCGCCGAACTTCCTACTACCTGTTCTGCAGGAATTCCATAAACCTCCTGAGTCCAGGGGCGCATAAAATCAATTCCACCACCTGATACAATGTATGTTTTAAAACCGTTTGTTCTCAAATAATCAAGCAGTTCGAGCATAGGTTGATATACCATTTCTTTATATAATTTGCCTGTTTTTGGATGTTTTGCAGTGGATATCCAATTTAAAACAACTTCCGAAAATTCGTCAGTTGAAATACCCGAATGCGATAAAGCAACTATTTCAATTAAACCCTTTTCTCCAAATGAAAACACTTTAGCAATATCGTCGTTAATCACAGCTTGCAAAACCGGATTTTTTCCCATTCCGGATGTTCAGGAGCAAGCGCTTTAACTCTGTCAATAGCAAACTGTAATTGAAAATAATAGGGTTGTTCTGACCAAAGTGTCCCGTCGTTGTCGAATGTTGCTATTCTGTCAGCAGGCATAATAAAGTCAGGACTGGCATCGGTTGTAACAGCTGTCACAAAATCTATAATTGATTTTTTTGCCGGGCCTTCGTTCCACGAAGGAAGCGGGTCGGATTTGAGGGTTTCAGCAGTTTCAATATTCTGTTTATTAGCAGGTTGGCAGCCAATTTAAAATGACAATAAGAGAAAATAGAAAGATGTAATGTGATTTCATATTGATTTCTTTATAAAATATTTAATTTCATTTTGGAAAAAGAAAGATAATTACAGCGCGCCATCCCAAGGCAGCCTTTGCTCCATCGGGCGCGGCGAGATTTATCCTCGGCCCGACAATAAATTGTGTTTTTTGCTTTCCCAGGCTTGTAACTGCACTGATATTGGGATTTAACCAGATTGTTGTTGTGCCTGCCTTCCAGTTTTGTGTCCATTCCATGTTAGCGCCTGCACCGGCACCTGTCTTCCAGTTAAAACCCACAAAAGGCTGTACAAACATCTGGCTCACATCCGGTCGTTCATCACTACCGGCAATACTCCATATCTGGTTGATTAACCCTCCGATGGTCCACCCATTAACCTGCTTTAATGCAACCGCTGTTGGGCCGACACCAAATTTTTTTGTGGTAAGATACTTTTCTGTTCCGGTAGGTATCAACAATGCAGGGCCAACCCCCCACGTAAGTTTTTCGGCATTTACAGGCGAAAAAAAGGCGGAAACCACCGCATCGCCAAGACCGTTTTGCTTTTCACCAATACCGGTTACATTGTACTGCGTTACAACAGGTAATACTACGCGGGTTATTAAATTCATATTTTTACTAATACCGATTGGTATTACAGGCTGAAAGTTGAGCGTGTTGCGGGTTCCCTGCCATTCGCCAATGCCATAATCGGTATTGTTCTGAAAGGGAACTGAAATAAGCGCGGCAATGGGATTTGCCAGCTTTTTTGCCAACGAGGCAGCATCATCCTGCGCTTTGACAACAAAAAAACCAGCAAGAAAGAGGACAAGAAAAATACATTTCTTCATAAAAAATTGTTATTAAAAGATTGTGGTTTTATTTATTCTTTCAGGAAATATTTAATTCCTCCACCCTTTTTACCGGATGGAGGAATTAAAAATATATTCACTCAGAAAAACGTCAGCTAGTTTATTGCTATTTGCTTCCGCTGGAATTTTTAAGCATTTCTTCAACTTTGCTCAAATTAAATGCACCTGCAGTTTGCGATGGCGGGTAGTCTTTCATGGTTAACAGAAATTTTGTTGCAAGGCCCTGAATAGGAACAATTACAAACGGACGATCGAGAAACCAGTCGTTATAAGTGTTCGAATTATGCTGTGCTTTTTCAAACGGATCGCGGCGCAAATTGAAAAGCAACGGCACGCGTAACTCAGTAAAAGGTTCTCTCCACACGCCGAATGCTTCACCCCTGTTTTCAAGGAACACAACTTTCCAATCCATGTATCTGGCAGCAACAACCTGTCCGTCGTCGTTAACATACCAAAATTCCTTACGAGGAGATTCTTTTGTCTTTCCGGTGATATAATCCCACTGGTTGTAACCGTCGATGTAGTTTCTGTAGGTGCGGCCATTGATTGTAGTTCCCTCACGCAATCGTTCGGTTACTCATTATCTCCTGCAAGTGCAGCAAATGTAGGCAACCAGTCTTCGTGCGATACAACTCCGTTTAGGGTAACACCTGCCGGAATTTTACCCGGGAATCTTACGAAAGTTGGCACACGGTAAGCGCCTTCCCAGTTTGAATTTTTCTCGCTGCGGAACGGTGTAGTACCAGCATCGGGCCAGGTGTTGTAATGCGGCCCGTTGTCTGTTGAATACATTACCATTGTGTTGCCAGCAATTCCCAGTTCATCAAGCAGCGCCAGCAATTCGCCAACATGCATGTCGTGCTCAATCATTCCGTCGCTGTATTCGTCTTGTCCGGAAATTCCTAGGTGCTCTTCTTTAACGTGTGTGCGAAAGTGCATTCTTGTTCCGTTCCACCAGCAGAAAAACGGTTCGCCGGCTTTTACTTTTCTTCTGATAAAATCTTTGGCTGCGGCCACAGTTTCATCGTCGATGGTTTCCATGCGTTTTTTGGTAAGGGGTCCAAGGTTTTCGATGGTTTGGCCACCTTTTCCGTCAGCCTTGGTTTTTAAAATACCGCGTGGTTTAAAGGTCTCATAGAAGGTTTTTCCGTTTGCTAAAACCAGGTCTTTCGGATAATCCCTGTTTTCAGGTTCTTCCTCGGCGTTCAAATGATAGAGACTTCCCAGAAATTCGTCGAAACCGTGCATGGTTGGAAGATGTTCGTCGAGGTCGCCCTGGTGGTTTTTACCAAACTGACCGGTTGCATAACCTGCGCCCTTTAACACAGTTGCCATGGTTACATCGGTTTTCTGCCAGCCTTCTTTAGCGCCGGGCAAACCTACTTTTGTCATTCCCGAACGAACCGGAACTGAGCCACTGATAAATGCAGCGCGCCCGGCAGTACAACTTTGCTGTGCATAATAATCAGTGAAAGAAACGCCTTCGTTGGCTATTCTGTCAATGTTTGGAGTTTGATACCCCATCATTCCGCGGTTATTGTGACTGATGTTCCAGGTACCAATGTCATCGCCCCAAATGACTAAGATATTGGGCTTAATGCTTGTCGTGGTTTTATTTGCTGTGCTCCTGTTTGTTTGGGCAATAGTGTTGTTAATGCATAAAGTCCAAACTAAAAGAATTGATGCAAAAACCCAGATTTTTTTTACCATATTTACTCAGTTTATGTTTCAGTCGACTCTTACCGGTGTTCGACTTCTCCGTTTCAAGCTTAACAAAAATTTTAATTAAATGTTTACTATTAGTATAAAATTATTAGATTTATTATTTACTCTTAAACATAATCTAATGTTAGCAATTAAGATCGCGAAGGAGGAATATTATTTGATTGAGGCAGCCTGTAACAATTGGGTCCCCACCGGATTATCCGGGAATTCTTCGGTCAACCGTCTTGCGTAAACAATGGCTCTGGCATTTTGCTTTTGATCAAGGTAAAATGTGGCTAAGGCATAGAGAAAATCAAAATTACCAGGCTCCCGGTCCAGCGATTTAAGCAGGTAGTTTTCCGCCGCTACTTTGTTGCCCAGGGAATTCTCAAGCAATCCAAGGTTATAAAATATTCTTGTCTCCGCCGGCATCAATTCAGCTGCTTTAAGGAAGTAACTTCTGCTTTCGTCATATCTCCCCATTTCGGCCAGCAGCAAAGCGAGAGAGTAGTTGACTTGTACAACCTCGGGATTATCCCTGACCACTTCACCCAAAAGCTTCTCCGCATCGTTGGTCTTTCCCTGCCGGGCAAATAGATTAGAGAGGTTCACCTTTGCCATAAAGAAGAGGTTATCCGTATTCAGTGCCTCCCTGTAAGATTCAATGGCCTTGTCTAAATCACCTGCATTCGCATACATAATACCAAGGTTGTAGCTGCTTCCCGGGAAATCGGAGGTGTACAGATTGATGTTTCTGTATTCTTCAAGCGCGGCCTTTATGGCTTTTTTTGCCGGTTCGCTCAATACGTTCTCAGGCACCTGTGACAACTTGATACCGGCCACAGCGCGAATGCCTTTCACCGGATCGTTCAGCAGGGGCATCATAAGCTTTTCATAGGTAGTGGCATCTGTTGGCCGGTAGCTCATGATGGCTGCATGTCGCACAAGGGAGGCACGATCGCTGAGTGATTTTTCAATGGCAAGGCTGCTTTCCTTTGTATTGAAGTTGCCAAGCAATTGAACAGCCGTGGCCCTTACCATCAGCGGGAAAAGTTCATTTCCAGCGTACAGGATTAGCTCAGGAACGGCCTTATTATCTCCCCTTTGAGCGGCTGCGAAAGTTTCACCGTAGTGGGGTCTCTTTTTGGTGCCGTACCATTTTTCGATATAGGATTGTGACCATGCACTTGTTTTATCTGTATGGCAATCGTTGCATGCATTAGGTGTTCCCAGGTTCATTGTCAGATCTGGCCGGGGTATTCTGAAACTGTGATCCCTCCTGTAATCGTTCCCCATATAGAATTTTCCTACCATATGGCAATTCACACATTGTGCACCCGTTCCCATTGTATAATCGGGTTTCCCCCGGTTGACCAAAGGGCTGGCATCCGTTCGAGCTTCCATTGTATGAAAATGATGACTGGGCGAATCATAGATATCAGGGCGATGGCATTTAAGGCAAAGCTGGTTGTCGTCCACCAGGGTCTTTACCGAATGCACATCATGACAGTCGCTGCACTTCACTCCTTTTTCAAACATTCTGCTCTGGGTGAATGAAGCAAATTCATAAACTTCGTCCATTATCTGTCCGTCGGCATGATAAAGCGGCTGGGTGATGAGCTGGGGGACCATGTAATTCAGCAGATCAGTATTGT
Organism: Bacteroidales bacterium; assembly: GCA_034522515.1. Lineage (GTDB taxonomy): Bacteria > Bacteroidota > Bacteroidia > Bacteroidales > VadinHA17 > SR-FBR-E99. The sequence goes on from JAXHLF010000021.1 coordinate 9,571, forward strand.
CATTTTCGTAATCGCCCAGAATGGAACGTCGCGAATGACAACGGGCACATACATTCAATAACTCTTTGTTATCCAGGTCTTTTGTTCTTACAATCAATCCTGTGTTGACATCGATGGGTCGTGACCTTTCCGGCAGGTTAGCCCATTTGAGGTGCTCTGAGGCTGGTCCGTGACAGGCTTCACAACTCACATCGATTTCTGACCAGGTGGTATTAAAGGTACGTGTTACCGGATCGTAATTCTTCTTAAGGTTTGTCGAATGACAATCGGCACACATGCCATTCCAGTTCTGTGCCTGCCTGGTCCAGTGAAGCCAGTTGCCGGGCCTGATATGCTGCCCGGTGTATACGGTATCACCCAGGTGGAACCATTTTTTACGTTCGGTATCCCAGGCGATTGGGAGGCATTGCAGTCGTCCTCCTTCAAAAGGAACAAGATATTGCTGAAGGGGGGTATAGCCAAATGTAAAAGTGATCTCAAAGTCTTCAAATTTGCCTGACGGCCCCTCGGTGTTTACATAAAACTTGTCCCCTTTCCGGAACATGCGGTGGGTAAGTCCTTTATGCCGGAATTCATAATTATCGAAATTTCCGAGGACGGTTTTGTCAGTAGCGCTGTCCATGGCCATATCGTGATGTGAACCTAACCACAGGTCGTATTCCTTTTTATGACACTCGACACACGTTTTTCTCCCGACAAACTGAGCTATTGATTCAACCGGTTCCCTCGATTTCTTGAATAATCTTCCGGATAGTGTAAAAGGAAAAGCAATAACAAAGATGGCTGCAGCGATGTACCCTGCTATCTTCCAGTAATTGATTGGATTATTTTCTGTTTCAGAGGGCATCGGTCAGTTGCTTTTTTTCGAATTTCCTGAGTTTGTTTTTTTAATGACATCAATCTTTACTGAAAGGTTCACTTAATGAGCAGCAGTTAAATTTAGATGTTTTCTTTTAATTGAGCCCCTCCCTTTTTTCGGACACCATAAAAGCAGAGTTCGGGGACTTTTGTCCAGTTTATTGGCGGGTCGATACAATACAATCTTCAGTGATTCTAAAGTGAAATAAGATATTGTTCTGCATTATTTATATGAACCTTCCTTTTTTCGCCATCCATCGTATCAAAAGTCTTTACCAGCATCCCTAATCTCGGGTTCTGCAAAAAGAAGTCCCTGTGGGTATGCATAAATCTCCAGAATAATCCATCCCAAACAGACTGCCATTCTCCTTTTTTATAGTCACTCATTTTCATTAAATAATTGCTTCCGCTGATGTAAGGCTTTGTTGCCATCAAACCTCCATCGGCAAACTGGCTCATGCCGTAAACATTAGGCACCATTACCCAATCGTAAGCATCTATAAAAAGTTCCATGAACCAGCGATACACCTCATCGGGATCAAATTCGCACAGCAACATAAAGTTGCCCAATACCATTAAGCGCTCAATGTGATGACAGTAACCCGTTTCCAAAACTTTTTTAATGGTGCTGTCTAAAGGCTCTATTCCGGTAGTTCCATTCCAAAACGAAGCCGGTATTTTTCGTGTAAAGCCCCAGTAATTTTTTGTCCGTTCTTCATTGCCTTTCAATTCATAAACTGCTCTTATAAATTCCCTCCAACCAATAATTTGCCTGATAAAACCTTCTAAAGAATTTAATGGAATTTCGTGATTGCCGGCATACTGCAAGGCTTCATCAATAATATACTGAGGTGTAATCAATCCCACATTGAGCATAGGAGTTAAAACACTGTGGTGTAAAATGTTTTCATTTTAAAACAATGGCATCTTCATAGGCGCCAAATTCCGAAAATCGTGTTTTGAAAAAATCCTGTAACCAGGTTTTACTCTCGGAAAATGTGGTTGGATAAATAAAATCAGCATTCAGCTTACCGTAATTTTCAGGAAAATATTTTTGAGTGTAGGCTATGGCTTCTAAATAAAAAGCATTGGGTTTTACAAAATCAACTTTAGGTGGTGTTTTATCTTTGGGGTATTTCAAGCGATTCTCATCATCAAATGTCCATTTGCCACCAATCGGTTGTTGATTGTTATCCAATAATATATTCCTGATTTTTCGCTGGTGCTTATAAAAATCAGTTTGATTCAACCGCTTCCTTGTGCTAAAATAAGTTTGTTATATCTATTCTTGCATTTACGAAAAGAGGGGATTCAAATTCGTGGATATTAATGTTTAACGATTCGCATTGTTTTTTTATTCGCTTTTCCAGCCAGTCATCACTTACATCACAAAAATAAATTTCCTTAATTCCCTGCTTTGCCAAATAGGGTATTAGATTTCTGATATCGCTTAATTCGCTCAAAGAATCTATGTAAATCACCTCATAGCCTCTGTCACGCAAATAGTTTTCGTAAAACTTCATAGTGGCTCTGTGAAAGGCTATTTTTTGTTTATGGAATTTATATTGTCTGAAATACAAATATTCTTCAACAAGGTAAATTATTCTTTGCTTATCAATACAGGGGTTTTTCTCAAATAACTGATGGGGGAAGATCAGGCTAATTGAGTCAGATTTGATTTTACAGTTCTGGTTCATTTTCTTTGACAGTATCTCTGTAAACTGCTTCTTCTTATATAAAAGAGTGACTCCTTCTCTCTTATGGATATTAAAACTGTTGATCAGAAAAATCACAGTGTCGGTTTGGTAATCAATGATTTATAGCAGCCACCAAGGCTTCTCTGAACATCAATTCCGGCAAGGTATTTTATGTTATCCATGATGTTAGCCTAACTGCGTTCAGAAGTTCTTTGCACCTTTTTTGCAGTATGAAGCGAGTGTCCGTTATTTTTCCTTGCAGGTCAAATGGAATCGAGATCCTCTGCTGCTATCCACTTTATGTCGTCCACCCCATACACTACCTGATATGACTGGGCAATAACAAGAAAAATAGCACAGTCCGGTGATAGCATGAACGATTTCAATTCGGGATGCTCCTTCAGGTGTGCAATAAAAGCTTCCTCATTCTCTGCCCGGTTGATTTCTTCAGTGCGTCCTGTAATGGTCAGTACGATGGTTTTGCCTGAGCCCTTGATATCATCTCCGCTTTCTATAAGAACAGCCACCTTGCTGTTATGGTCTAGGTTTCGATATTTCGCGGTATTCCGATAGGTTGCAAAGACAAGCTGCCTGTAATTTCCAAACGGTGTTATGGCTATCAGACTCGCATGCGGCTGGCCATCACCTTCTGTCGCCAGCACAGCAAACCGGCTGGCCTTGAGGATCCCCTCTATATATTCCTTTATCGTATCCGGTTTATTCATATCCCCTAAAAACTGTTTAGCCGGAATTATCTGCTTCAAAAAAGCGGAGCCTGTTAAAGGTATAATTTATCACTGTTATCCGGTTAATGATTTAGAGTCTTAATTGACTCTCATAAGAAATTGATTGATAGGTGTCATATTTTTTATTTGAAAATAGAGAGGGCTTTCTTATTCTGTGCGATCTTTTGTGTCACTGTCACTGGTACCTGGGCTATCACTGTGCATCAGGAACTAGATTTCATCACCTTGTTTCAGATAAAATCCGATTGCATTGAGAGAATCAGTTTTTCGGTAATACTCAGGATCCGTCAGCTTTGTATTTTCCAGCCGCATGACCTTTATCATCACGCTGCCATCCTTCGGTTTCATAAGCTGGACCCCTTTTGTTGTCCTGCTTTCCACAGCATTGATCAGGGAGGTGTTGAATACAACAACCTTTTTAATGCTGCTCATGGCCACCAGGTCAATATCATGTTCAATAAGTTCAATAAAAATCAATCGCGATTCACCATTGAAAGCATTCCTGAGTTTTTTCCTTGCGTACTCGGTTTGATAGCTTTTCATTGAAATCTTTCCGATTTTGCCATTTTCAAATGCCGCAATCAGAAAGCCTTTGTATCTCTTTTCTCCGGTAAGATATATTGGTCTTTCCCCTGGTTCAAGATCAATTTTTTGCAATGCCTGAAACTTTTCTGTAAGTTCCTTCTTCTGAACTTTATTAACATTGCACAGGGATGTAAAGACCAGGATCTCACTTGAATTGGAATCGTCCCCCAGTTTAATTGTCGGCGTTCCGGAAGGAGCTTCTCTTGCCGAAACATTTCTTTCTTCCATTTCTATTCTCCTTTTCAGACTTTCTGCACTTTGCATTGTTACCCGGCTTTTGATTAAACCCCAAATGTGGAAAATTTTCTTTTTCTTCCATCAATATTCATTGAATTTCTTCGATGTTGCCACTACCTGTAAAAGTCGTACTTTTTGACCACATCCTGCTACCAGATTGCTGTCACAGTATCCGGTGGGCTCTACTATTCTATTTGATGAAAAGTTGCGTTCAGAGGCAGGAAGGAATAATGATGACCGTTGCGGAGAACTTCGATAGAAAGGCTTTGTCTCTCCCGGCCTCCCCTATGGGAGCCCTGTTAGGCTTTAACTGTAGCCCAATCGGGGGTTATCTATCCGGGAGAATGTCATTATTAACGAAAATGTAATAATATCTCTACCAAATTGTGATCCCGTATAAGTACTATTGCGAAAGTGATTATATCAGGTGAGAATAAAGAGTAAATTTCTTTGCAAAATTCATTTCATAATACAATCAAAATGATCAAACAGACCCTTCATATTTTTGCGCTTCTCTGCCTGCCATGCATCCTTCCCGGTTGCAATAATCAAATGGAAAGAATAGGGAAACAGTTCAAAGGCAAGGCTGAGACAAGGTCGTATATAGAAAGCTTCGGGAAGAAAGCTTCAGCTTATCTGCCCGGTGATTTCCATCAGCACTCAACTTATACTGACGGTTCCCTATCAATTGGACTTGTGTTCGACAAAAACAATGAATATGATCTTGAGTGGTGGGTTAACAGTGAACATGGAGGTGCGTTCAACCTCAATGGCTCGGTTTCAGGGGATGATCTTGAACAAACAGTTTACTGGACCGATTATACACCTGTTCCCATAAAGGGAAAGGCAAACAAAGGCAAAATGTGGCGCTGGCAGTCGCTTGCAGAATATTCGTTCCAGGTATACTCTCAAAGCCCGTCAGGAATACCAGTCTAAAACTATAATCCAAGGACTTGAATGGAATGTCCCGGTCATGAACATGCCAGTACAGCTATACTTGGCAGTCAGTTTGCATCAGCACCCAATGCATATGCGATAGCTGAGTTTGAATACATATTTGATGACAGGGACACTGATGACAGCAGGAGGATTGAAAAAAACTGGACCAAAAGTGCCAGTATCGGACATGACAAAACCCTTGAGGCCATTGCATGGATGCAGTTAAAGTATACCGGGTCAGGCTGGATTATCCCTGGTGAGATCCCGAAAGAAAAGGCCTTTATTTCCATTTGCAGATTTCAGGGATATGAATAATGCAGGTCCCGGATGTCTGCTTTGGTTTTGAAAAGTATGCCCGGTCATCAGAAATCGAAACTAAAGAGGGGTGAGTATGAGTCAGCCATTGCGTACGGAGCATGTACGTATGGAGGAACAGGGACTTATGGCAGCAAAAGTTGGCGGCCTCTTTAGCGGATGCTATGGATTGAGATGAAGGTCGCAAAATGGTGGCTGTTTGCCAACTCGGATTTTCATGATCCATCAGAAGATTTACTACCCGGGGAGTACCAGAAAACTTATGTCTTATGTTCCAACGAAAGGTGATCCTCAGGCTGATTTTTTGACGGACTGCGTTCCGGAAATGTTTTTGTTGTTACCGGTGATCTGATTGACTTCCTTGATTTTACTGTAAATGACAAAACCATCGGGCAGACCGCTATCGCAAAAGATAATAAATTCCTGATTAAAATATACATTAATGATCCGTTAGGCAAGAACAATAATAGCTATAGCAGTTATACCAACCCCATTCTTGATCACGTCGATATTATTGCCGGGGAACTTCACGGCATGATTGCCAAAGGGGATTCCGGAATATGCAAATGATGATGTGACCTCAACCGCAAGGGTGGTTGCCAGGTATGACGCTACCGGCAGAGTTAAGGACTCTGACGGATTGGTTAGCAGGAAGTGGCAGGAGCTTGGTAACGGACTCATAATGATCACCTACCTCACCTAACATTGAGAGCGATATGTATTTCAGGCTCAGAGGAACCAATCATGGGTTGAACATTCCGGATCAAACCGATGCTGCCTGGAAAATCCTCTTCCCGATACATTGTCATTCCCCAATGACAGTGCCAAAGCATTTTTGGAAAGATCTTTTGGGTTTTACTGCAACCCGTATTTGCCAAGCAAATAGTACCTTTTTCCCATTATTGACAAGTATATTCAAGAGTTCCTGCTCAGGGAACTCTTTTTTCAGCTTTTGTTTGCTTCCCGGAACGAAATCCTGAATTTCTCCGCTTTAATTATCTGCGTTTTTGCTTTTCTGTTGTTTACGATCTGGTTCGGAAAAATCCTGATCCATCACCCGTTTTTCTCTGTCCGTCAGGATAAATTATCAGCCTGGGTGTCTCCATATGTAGTTTTGGGCAAAAGCACATAAGCCATGAAGACACTTTACCTTACAATTATTCTAATGACAGTTCTCTTTTCGTATTCCGAAGCTCAGACCTCTGCCTGTACAGACTTATCAGGGGAACGGTCACCGATGCTGTGACAGGTCACCATGTAACAGGAGCTCATGTAATACTTAAGGATTCTCAACCCCTGAAAGGTACCGTCGACTGATGAATACGGCCGTTTTGAGCTCAGGGATGTTACCGTAGGCCGTCAGACCATAGAGGTAAGCTTCCTCGGCGTACTTCCTCCGCATACATTAAGCAATCTGATGGTGATCAGCGGGAAGGAACTCGTGGCAGACATTAGTCTCGAGGAAGCACTGAACACCCTGGGAGAAGTAACTTTAACTGCAGACATACGAAAGAGCGAGACAATTAATGAGCTTGCAATGGTCAGCGCCCGTACTTTTTCAGTTGAAGAAACAGAACGCTATGCAGGCAGTCTGGGCGACCCTGCACGTATGGTGGCTAATTATGCCGGGGTTATGACCCAGAATGACTCTCGAAACGATATAATCATAAGGGGCAATTCACCCTTGGGAGTGCTATGGAGACTTGAAGGTATTGAGATCCCTAATCCGAACCATTTCGGTGCTCTGGGCACCACAGGAGGACCCGTCAGTATGGTCAATAATAACCTGCTTTCCAACTCAGATTTTCTTACCGGCGCTTTCCCTGCCGAATTCGGTAATGCAACAGCCGGAGCCTTCGATCTGAACATGCGTTCGGGGAACATAAACCGTACAGAATTTACCGGCCAGATAGGTTTTAACGGATTCGAGGCCGGAGTTGAAGGTCCTGCCTTTACCCTTAAGAACGGACAGAAAGCAACGTATCCTGCTAAATTACAGGTATCCTACCCTCGAATCCTGATGCACAAGATCGGCTTTCAGCACCAATACCGGGACAGCTGTTCCTGAATACCAGGACCTAACCTTCATGGCCGATCTGCCGGGCTCAAAAACAGGAAGGATAAAATTATTCGGATTATGGGGAAACAGCTTCATCTCCTTGGGCCGCGACCTGGCCGACACTACCGATACACAATACAATGCCAGGGGGACTGCAACCGATTTTGGGGCAGGACTCGGAGTGATCGGGCTTCTCATACATTGTTCTTCAATAAGCTTACCCGCCTTAAAAGTACCCTCTCATTTCAGCAATCGAGGTCAGGTGTCGTTCTCGATTCTGTAAAGAATGAGTCCTTCTCACCATTTCTCAGGAATTCGAACCGCGAGAAACAATCTCTTTATTTAGCACACAGCTTCGCCGTAAATTCAGCACTTACGACAACCTCAGCGGAGGTATCTGTTATTGACCTGCTTGGCATAAACTACATCGACAGTATTATGGATAAGGACCTTAACCGGTTCATTACCGGACTAATATTGATGAATGGATGTCGATGTACCGAGGCTATCTTCAGTGGCAGCACAACTACAGGAGCCACCTTACAACATATACCGGGATGCATTTGCAGTACTCAGTACTTAATAATGAGTTAGCCATTGAACCCCGTCTTGCCTTAAAGTATTCATTGTCAAATTCTTCGGTATTTGAATCTTGGAGCCGGGCTGCACAGTCAACTGCAACCTCGTGAGGTATATTTCTATCAGGATTATAATGAGATGACAAACAGCTACTCGCTGACAAATGAGAACCTGCGCTTTACAAAAAGTGTTCATCTTGTTGCCGGTTACCAGTATCAGCCGCTTAATACCTTCAGGATAAAGCTCGAAACCTATTTCCAGCATCTGTACAATGTACCCGTGAAAGAGTCATTCCCTGAGTTTTCTCTTATTAACTCCGGCGATTTCTTTGCTAATCCCTGTCGCAGACAGTCTGATAAGTGAAGGGAAAGGAAGGAACTATGGTATCGAATTCACTGCGGAGAAATTTCTTGATAATGGCTGGTATATGCTATTCACTGCATCGTTGTTCAATTCGAAGTACACCGGTGCTGACGAAATATGGAGGAATACAGCATTCAACGGTAACTACGTTTTCAACCTGCTGGGAGGATATGAAATTAAAGTTGGAAGGAACAGTATTCTCACCGCTGATATTAAGAGTGTGTGGGCAGGTGGTAAGAGATTTGTACCCATCAATGCTGATGAATCGGCCTCAACATCTTCGGAGGTACGCGACTGGGAAAAAGCTTACAGTGAAAAATATAACGACTACTTCCGTACCGATCTGAGATTCGGTTTCAAGTTGAATGGTCGCAGGATAAGCCAGGAATGGGCGCTCGATTTGCAGAATCTGACAGGCTACAGAAGCATCTTCATGGAAGGATATGATACAGACAAAGATGAAGTTTATCAAGTTTACCAGCAGGGTTTTATGCCCATGTTTCTTTACAGGATCCAGTTCTGAAAAATTTGGTTAGCTTTGATAATTACCTATGGAAACGAATTATTTTAAACGTTATCTTCTAATACTCATTCCTGTAGTAGGTCTTCTGATAGTAGGATTGTTCCTACTCAGTTACGGATCAGACACTGTCAGGGAGCCTGTTCCTGTGCTTATTGTTCACGGCCTGTTGATGACCACCGGACTGTGGCTGGGGTGTATGTCAATTGTCTCATGGCTATGGCAAAAGTATCCATGGGAACAATCGCCATGGACACACCTTTTGCTTGAGCTCTTTCTGATCCTTGCATATACAGTTATTTTCAGCTGGACTATCTATCTTATCGAAGTCAGGTTCCTTGATTTCGTTAAAGCCGCGAATATCGGGCTGGAAATACTTGCCACTATTCTTATCACGCTGTTAATCACTTCAATCCACGAATCGATCTTCTTTTACCGTCAGTGGAAGTTTAATTTTTCAAAATCGGTGAGGCTCGAACGCGACAACATCGAAGCAAGGTATGAGGCTTTACGGGCACAGATCAATCCCCACTTCCTGTTCAACAGTCTGAACAGTCTTTCATTAATTGCAGGTGATAATGCCGAAGTTGTGGAGTATGTCCAGGACCTGTCGGAACTGCTGCGTTATTCATTTCGCTCCGGCGAAAAAGAACTGGTATTTCTGAAGGATGAGATCGAAATTCTGAACAGATATGCAAATCTCCAGCAGAAAAGGTTTCACCCTAATCTTTCAATTAAGATCGAAGCTCCCGACAGTTGTCTCCGGATGGCTCATTCCACCCCTGGTTTTACAGATGCTGGTTGAAAACTGTATTAAACATAATATAATATCATCGGGAAAACCCTTTGCTTATTGAAGTCAATGCTGCTAATGAATCTGTTATGGTTACCAACAATCTTCAAAGAAAACAGTCTGAAGAGAGTACTGGCACCGGCCTCAACAATATCAGGGGCAGATACAAATTTCTTACAACACGCGAAGTGATTGTATCGGATGACGGTAAATCCTTCAGGGTTACTCTGCCTTTACTTCAGCTCGAACTATGATACGCACTCTGATAGTGGAAGATGAGCAGCATGCTGCCAGACGATTGCAGAATCTGTTAAGGGAACTTGACAGCGAAATAGAGATAGCCGGGGTAACTGATACTGTTGAGAGTACAGTTGACTGGCTAGGGACCAATCCCTCGCCCGATCTCATCATGCTGGACATCCAGCTGGGTGATGGACTGGGCTTTAGTATCTTTAGCAGGATAAATGTTGATTCTTACATAATATTCACGACTGCATTTGATGAATATGCCATTAAGGCATTTGAGCTTAACAGTATCGGTTATCTCCTGAAACCGGTTGATAGTCACAAGCTCAGTGAAGCATTAAGCAAATTCAGGAAACTTGGAGAGAAGAGGCAAAATATCGATATTGCACAAATTATAAAGAGTATTGAAGAGCGGAACGAGCAATATAAAAAACGGTTCATAGTAAATGTTGCCAACAGGATACGGATCATTGAAACCGGGGCCATCGCTTATTTCTATTCAATGGAAAAATCTTCATTTTTTTGTACCTTCGATAATAAGCACTACCCGGTTGAGTTCAGTCTCGATTCTGTTGAGGGGATGGTCAATATGGAGCACTTCTTCAGGATCAACAGGGCATTCCTGATAAATCTTAAGGCAATAACCAGGATCGATATATTGTCAAAGAGCAGGATTAAGCTGACTGTGGATCCTCCCTTTTCAGGAGAGGTAATGGTCAGCGGCACAAAATCACCTGAATTCAGAGCCTGGCTGGAAAAATAAGCCATTTGTTTCCTTACTTACGTCAATTAATCCCTATACTGGCGTCCTTGCAGACTCCGTCAGGCGCTACTCTGAAGCAGGCATCCTGGCAGAAGTGGAGGCAAAAAAGGCAGAGGAACAGAAGATGCACGCCAATCTTTATTTCTGTAATCTTACCCATGTTGTATTAAGTTTTACCAAAAAACTAAATTACAACATCGGGTAAACCTGCGGGCAGTACCCCAACTTGACTTAGTTTAGTGGGACACTACTGACAAACAATAACACATGTCCAATTTTAAAAGAACTATGGACACATCGCAGGGAAATGTCCATATTCATCCGTAATTCGGTCTCCCTATAAAATATATATTTCGACAAAAGTCGAAAACGAACTTAAAATTTAGCAAATGTAATGCACTGATTTTTAGACGTATATAAAAGTACATAGGTACTCACCCCCCCTCCGGTTTCACCAGAATGGTTCGTCGATGACCCCCATAACAAATAGCTCCTGGAGGCGTTGCTGAGAGAACCGGCAATAGAGAGAAGAAAACGAATCTATGAACTTAATAAGGTATATTTGTTTGACCACTTTTTGACTTGAGAAGGCTTTCTTGAAAATACCAGCTCTGAGATGGCCAGATTTCTCCGGCGGAATGTGATCAGATTATCCGGCGAAAGCAAATACCATAATTCATGAGCCAAAACATTTTTAAGGAATACCAATGCGGATAATAAAGGCAGCAGAAATACAGCAGTATTATTCAATGAAGCAGGCAATTGATGCCATGGTGCGGGCATTCTCCTCTTTGTCATCAGGCGAATGTCATATTCCCATGCGTGTGGTGACCAGACTCCCCGCCAGTGAACTACTGATGCTTTATAAACCTGCTTTCGTGGAGAAGGACCGGCAGGCAACCGTTAAATTCATTACGCAGCGCGAAGGAAGCAGCATTAAGGGGAAGCCTGCAATTCAGGGTATTGTCATGGTGATAGATGCGGTTACAGGAGAAATTGTGTCAATAATGGATGGCGGATACATTACTGCACTCCGGACGGGAGCTGCAAGCGGACTGGCAACCCGCTTTCTTGCCGGCAAAGAAGCTCATACTCTCGCTCTGTTTGGCTGTGGCGCGCAGGGAAAAACTCAGGTTGAGGCAGTTATCTGTGAACGCGATATCAAAAAAATCCTGGTCTTCGATAAAGACAGAAGCCGTGCCTCCCGGTTTGTGGGGGAGATGCAGGAAAAATTAAACCTGGAGATAGTCTTTTGTGAGGATACGTCCATCTTAAAGGAAGCCGATATTATTTGTACTGCCACCAATGCAACAGCTCCTCTTTTTAAAAGAGAAGATATTAAGAAGGGGTACACATATCAATGCAATCGGTTCTTTCCAGCGCACATATGCAGGAACTTGATCCCTTGCTTATACGGGACGCAAGAGTCTTTACCGACCAGACAGAACAGTGCCTGAAAGAAAGCGGTGACCTGATAAAGCCTATCCTGGAAGGAATTATCGATGAAAGCCATATTGCAGGTGAGATAGGCGATCTTCTCTTAAAAAGAATTACAGGAAGGGAGTCGGATGATCAAATCACCATTTTTAAAAGTGTAGGAGTGGCCATACAGGATTATGCCGTAGCAACCGATATTTACAAATACGCCTTGGAGCAGGGATTCGGGGTTGAAATCAATCTCTCTGATTAACAGACCGTACCCGGTTCTGATTTTATTCGACCACAGGGGTACTTTGAATTTATTATGATACAAAAAATGAAGAAATTACCCGGCATTTTCAATGATGTTATCGGACCAGTGATGCGGGGACCCTCCAGTTCACACACGGCGGCTTCCTGGCGAATTGCCAGAATAGGACTGGATATCCTGAACGAGCCGTTGAAAAAGGCGCTGGCAGAGTTTGACAGCAACGGAGCCTGGGCCCCGAACTATCGCGAACAGGGTACTGCAATGGGCATTGAGGGAGGCCTGCTCGGACTTGATATCACTGATGAAAGAATGAAAGTGTCAGGAGGTTGCGCCCGGCAAAAAGGAATTGAAATTGAATACCAGGTAAGCTCTTTCCCGACAGACCATGCCAACACGGTGCGCCTTACCCTCTGGGGCGTCTCAGAAAAAAGAGTTCAGATAATTGCTGTCTCCCTGGGAGGGGGCTCCTTTGAGATCAGGTCTGTTAACGGATTCCCGGTACAGTTAAATGGCGACCTTAATGAAATATTGATCTTCAACAAGAACAAACCGAAAATAAGTGATGAACTGAGAACCATTGTTCCTTCAGGAGTTGAATTTTCATCAGAACAATTGGGGGATGTGATTAAGTATGAGTTAAAATCCTCATACCCGTTCTCTGCTGAACTGATGACCCGGCTCCAGAACCATCCGGCAGTTGACGAAATAGCACTTATTAATCCAATAATGCCCGTAATTTCCGGCAGAGAGACAGAGATGCCGTTCACCACAGTTCAGTCACTTATCGACTATGCAGGGGAAAAAGACGCAGATCTCGGGAAAATGGGTCTGATATACGAAAAATGCATCAGCGGAATCGCGGAAGAGGAATTAATTACCAAAATGAAGGAGATAATCCTGATCATCCATAAAAGTATTGAGACCGGATTAGGAGGAACACAATATGCAGACCGGATCCTGCAGCAGCAGTCGCACTTGATTGCAAAGGCAGAAAAGAAGGCAGAATAAAGGATTCTGTCGTTAACCGGATTATCGGGAATGTATCAGCGCTGATGGAATCAAAAAGCGCGATGGAAGTAGTTGTAGCTGCGCCAACGGCAGGATCCTGCGGAGCGCTCGGAGGATCATTAATGGCTATTGCCGAAAACAGAGGTTCTACCGTTGACGAATTAATCAAGGCATATTTTGCTGCGGGAATTGTGGGTGCATATTTTGCACAGGGGCCCGGTTTTTCGGCCGAAGAACATGGCTGCCAGGTGGAATGCGGGGCTGCCTCCGGCATGGCAGCAGCAGGAATACGTACAATTGATGGGAGGTACTGCAAAACAGGCACTGGACGCAGCATCAATGGCTATTCAGAATATGATCGGACTTATCTGTGACCCGGTGGCCAACCGCGTTGAAGTTCCCTGTCTGGGTAAAAACATAAGTGCTGCTGTCAATGCTTATTCCTCTGCAATAATGGCTGTGGCCGGATTCGATGCTGTAATTCCCCTGGACCAGGTAATCGAAACCGTTTCGAGGGTAGGCAAGACAATGCCATCCTGCGTGAAATGCACAGGAAAGGGAGGACTGGCAATAACTGAAACAGCTCTGACCATGGAAAAGAAATTAAAGAAATCATCAGTTTCATAAAAACGTAAGAATATGTTTAAGAAAACGACCTACACAGAAAGAAGAAGAATACTTAAGGAAAAAGTTGGCAGTGGATTAATTCTGCTGATTGGCAATGATGAGTCGCCGATGAATTACACGGATAATACCTACCATTTCAGGCAGGATAGCACTTTCCTCTATTACTTTGGGATTCAGCGACCCGGGCTGGCGGCTGTAATTAACATTGACAACGACCTTGAAGTTGTCTTTGGAGATGAATATACGGTTGAGGACTATGTCTGGAGAGGACCCCAACCAACCATCGCCGGGCAGGCCGAAAACTGTGGAGTAAATAATGTGCAATCGACCAAAAATCTTGCAGTAATGCTTGCCGCAGCACAACAAAAGAAACAGGCCATCCATTTTCTGCCGCTCTACCGCCCTGAAAACAAAATCAAATTGTATGAATTGCTGGGAATAGCGCCAAAGGATATTCCCGGTAATTCTTCTGTAGATCTGGTTAAGGCAGTTGTCAGCCAGCGCGAAATAAAAACGGACGAGGAAATTACCCAGTTGCATCAGGCAGTAAATGTATCCGTTGACATGCATGTGGCTGCCATGAAATATGCAAAGCCGGGCATGACGGAAGCGCAGATCGCGGCCGAAATTCAGAAGATTGCCATTGCAGCCGGGGGCAATATCTCATTTCCGGTCATTGCTACAATAAACGGACAAACCCTCCACAATCATTACCATGGAAACACTCTGAAGGAGGGAGACCTGTTCCTCATTGATGCGGGTTATGAAAATGAAATGTGTTACGCCGGCGATCTGTCGAGTACCATTCCCGTGAGTAAGAAATTTACTTCGGTTCAAAAAGACTTCTACCAGTTGTCGCTTGACTCTCATCAGGCTGCCATTGAAGCAGCTCAATTAAACAAGCCATTCAAGAATGTGCATATGGCAGCATCAAAGACAATTTTTGAGGGATTGAGAGCCATGGGCCTGACAAAGGGCAACAGTGACGATGCCGTTGAAGCCGGAGCACACGCTTTGTTCTTCCCGTGCGGCACCGGCCACATGATGGGCCTGGATGTGCACGACATGGAAGACCTGGGTGAAGTATGGGTTGGCTACGACGGACAGCCCAAAAGCACGCTGTTTGGGCTTAAGTCCTTACGCCTGGCAAAACCGTTGCAGGCGGGGCATGTTTATACCATTGAACCCGGAATCTACTTTATCCCAGAGTTAATGGAACTGTGGAGAAGTCAGAAAAGGTTCAATGAGTTTATCAACTGGGAGGAGGTTTACAGATACCGTGATTTTGGCGGAATAAGAAACGAAGAAGATTTTGTGATGACTGAAAACGGTGCCCGGTTACTTGGAAAACCAAAGCCCAAGACAATAGAGGAGATTGAAGCGATTCGCGGTTGAGTTGTACAGGGTCTGGCAAAAGTACCCTTAGCAGCCTGCGGATTACAACCTTCTCATTCTATTCCGGACGAGCTGACGGAAGTCAGCAATGAACACTTACCTTTAATGTTTGTTATGATTTGGTTCAAGTCTTCCCGAGATGAACAGACCCGCAGCCAAAATCGTACCGCACCTCTGGTTCAACAGGAACGCACAGGAAGCAGTCAGATTTTACATTTCGCTCTTCAGCCACTCAGGCATTGTTGGCGAAGCAAAGATCCAAGGCACACCATCTGGTGATACTGACATCATATCATTTGACCTCCTTGGCCAGCGTTTCATGGCCATAAACGGAGGACCTGCATTCAGTTTTTCCGAGGCTGTCTCCTTCTTTGTCTACTGCGGTTCTGACAGTGAGATAGACAGGCTCTATGAGAAACTCTCCTGCCGGGTGACAGTATCAATTCAATTACTACTTATAAATTGCTTTAATGGTTAACTAAAAACAAAAGACCTATGAAAATTCTCAGAGGAACCGTTTTTGGGGGAATAGCGTATTTCCTCCTTGGTTGGCTGGTATGGGGCATCCTTCTTATGGATTTCTTCTCGGCCAACATGAATCAATGTGTCAGCCGGCCCATGGACGAAATGATATGGTGGGCCATCATCCTTTCAAACCTGGTGATGGCACTTCTGCTGACCCTGGTACTGCACTGGGCCAAAGCCAAGAGTATCATCGACGGACTGAAGTATGGAGCCTTGTTCGGACTGCTTTTCGGATCAGGCATCGGCTTATCGTATTGGTCAATGAGCACTATGTACCTTAACGCCGGAGCCATGGTTACAGATATCCTGGTCTCGACGGTTGTCATGGCCATAATGGGCCTGATCATTGTCCTGACCTGGGGCAGGGAAAAATAAGAATGCGGTTGTAAAAGAGCAACCCCGGATCAGTATCTGGTCCGGGGTTGATTTTTTCAGGGGTTATGAAAATATGCCCCTGTGTTATTGATTGTCGTCACTGACTGGTATTACCAGCCTCATGTCAGGCATGGCGAAGATCACACCCTTGTTTGCCTGCTTCAGTTCCTGGACGGTAATGTCATATTTCTTGGCTATGTCTGCCAGGGATTCTCCTTTCTGTACCTTATGAATCTTCTTCTTTTCGGGCTGTGGCTTTTTGGCAGCGGGCTCGCTCCTGGAGGGGGTTGCCGGCCCTGCCTCCGGCTGGGGTTTTGGCTCAGGTGTCTCCTTTGCCTCCGTTTTTACTTCCGTGGATTTTACGGCCGCCGGCTCTGAAGGCTGAGGGTTTTCGGCGACAGCAGTCTTCTCCTGGGCTGTGGCGGGAGTTGTGGCAGCAGCAGTCTTCTCCCTTCCAGCTGCCGGGGTGGCCGCAGTCGCCGGCGGCGGCACCACCTCTTCCTGAGCCGTCAGGGAGGACGATGCAGGAATTCTCAGAACCTGCCCGGCCTGAATGCCACCCGCAGGAATAGCGTTCTCACGGTCGATATCAAGTATTGTCACCTTGTAAGCCCTGGCGATGGAGTAAAGTGTCTGACCCTTAAGCACCTCATGCATATAATAGGCCTTGCCGTTGTACATGATCCGCTCCCTCGCCAGCTTTATACCCGTTGCGGCATCATACCCGGGGGAGGCAGCCGGGGCAGTGGAGCCAGCCGATGCCGGGCGCTGTGCCGGCTGAGCACCGGAGCGCGCCTGAGTCTGCGGCGGTGTTGCTGACTGGCCTTCCCTCGACGGGATCTTCAGCACCTGTCCGGTCTGGATGCCACTGACAGGTATCACATTCTCACGCTCTATCTCCGGTATTGATACTTTATAGGCCTTGGAGATAGAATAGAGGGTCTGATTCTTCAGCACCTGGTGCATGTAGTAGATCTTGCCTCCAATAATCATTTTTTCACCTGATACCTCAACAGGTACCTGAGCACTGACGGCTGCCGGTACCATCATGGCTATCATCAATGAAACAAAGGGGAGAATGAGTTTTCCTGACATTTCAACTGTTTTATCAGACGTAAAGGTAATACTTTCACATAAATGATACACAGCCGTAAAACCTTAAACATATTCCGGTACCGGTTGTTTATTTTAATTATTAACCCATTAGATATTACTGAAGATGAATTCCACGCGAAGGATGACCAGCATTCTAAGGAGTGAATACCACGGTGAAAGCATTGATTCGGGAAATTTTTCTGAAGATCCTATAATCCAGTTCGAGAGATGGATGGAGGATGCCATTTCACAAAATGTAAAAGAGCCCAATGCCCTGCACCTGGCAACTGCTGATGCTTCCGGCAGGCCGTCGGGCAGAATTGTCCTCCTCAGGGACTTCAGTGAACGGGGATTTTCCTTTTTTACCAACTACGGAAGCAGGAAGGGTGATGACCTGCAGCAGAACAACCAGGCCTCAATGACGTTCTTCTGGAATGAGCTTTATCGCCAGATCAGGCTCGGAGGAAAGGTTTATAAGCTACCGGCAGAAGAGTCAGATGCATATTTCAGGAGCCGTCCGCGTGAGAGCCAGATCAGTGCTGTGGCATCACAGCAGAGCAGGGTCCTCGATAACAGGGAACTGCTTGTGAAGATGGCTGCGGAAATTGATGAGAAATACAGGGACCGTCCTGTGCCACGACCCGACGACTGGGGCGGGTATTATCTGTGGCCCGAGTACATTGAGTTCTGGCAGGGAAGAGAGCACCGTCTGCATGACAGGCTCCAGTATATCAGGACCACTCCTGACGTACGGTGGACCATAAGGCTGCTATATCCCTGAGGCCTCTCCCGCATCCGGCCGGTGCAGTTCACACTTCCCGGCGCTGGCGGGCTCAGGGCTCAGATGCTGAACTGAAGCTCCGTCAGGGTTTTGTAAAGCCCGGTGCCGTTTGAAAGCAGCTCTGTGTGAGTGCCCTGCTCAACGATCTTTCCGCCGCTCAGCACTATTATCTTGTCAGCCTTGCGAACCGTTGAAAGCCGATGGGCGATAACCAGCGAGGTGCGGCCCTCCATCAGCTTCTCAAGAGCCTCCTGAACCAGTCTTTCAGATTCGGAGTCAAGTGATGACGTAGCCTCATCCAGTATTAGTATCCTGGGATTTTTAAGCACCGCGCGGGCAATGGCGATCCTTTGCCGCTGGCCTCCTGAGAGCTGTACTCCCCTCTCCCCCACTACCGTCTCCAGCTTATCGGGAAAAGACTGTATAAAGTCCCAGGCATTGGCCTGTACCGCAGCTTCCATTATCTCATCCTCCGATGCCCCGGGTCTTCCGTATGCTATATTCTCGCGGATCGTACCTCCGAACAGGAATACATCCTGCATCACCACAGCCATCTGTGCACGGAGCGAGGTTACGGGAAAACTAATACTGTCGCGGCCATCGAACCTTATTACCCCTTCCACAGGGTCATAAAATCGCAGCATCAGTGATGCAATGGTGGACTTCCCTGCCCCGCTCGGGCCGACGAGCGCAATCTGCTGTCCGGGTTCGGCTGTGAAACTCACCTCTCCCAGCACAACCACCTCCTCACGGGAAGGGTATCTGAATCCCACCCTGTCAAAGGTTATCTGCCCGTGCAGGTCATGGGCAGTATCATGAAAATACTCTTCATCAATGGCTTCCGTACGCTCATCAAGCAGCAGCAACAGTTTCTCCGATGCTCCGAGTGTCTTCTGCAGCCGTGTGTAGACACCGGCCATGCCTGAGCGATATTCCCCCCGATGAACCCCGAGTAGATAACGAATGAAAACAGCTGTCCCGCTTCCATCTGTCCGTTGGCGATCATCGTTGCCCCCCTCCATATCACGGCAGCCATGGAAATAAAAAATCCCGGTACGAGCGAATGAAACGATATGGCAGCCTGGTATTTCCCCCCCTTTATACCCATCCTGGCGACCTCCTCTGTCTTTGCGCGGTAACGGTCGCTCTCAAAAGCTTCGTTGGTGAATGCCTTCACATTCTGTATACCCTGAAGTGTCTCCTCCACAATGGTGTTTGACTCCGCAACAAAAGCCTGGGCCTTTTTCGAATACCGACGAATAGCCCTGCCGGAGAAGAATGCCAGGAGAGATATGGCCGGCACAATGGCCAGCGTAAAGAGTGTCAGCTGGAAAGAGACTCATAGCCATTAGTGTTATGCCCCCGATGATGACAATTATCTGTGATATCGAGGTCAGGCAAGGGGTGCCTCTGTCAGCGTATCCTGAAGCAGAGCTATGTCAGATGATATGCGGCTGTTCAGCTCACCCACCCTTCTTGCCGAGAAGAATGACATGGGCAGCTTGATAAGGTGATTGTAGATAT
Organism: Bacteroidales bacterium; assembly: GCA_034522515.1. Classification (GTDB taxonomy): domain Bacteria; phylum Bacteroidota; class Bacteroidia; order Bacteroidales; family VadinHA17; genus SR-FBR-E99. The sequence goes on from JAXHLF010000021.1 coordinate 29,291, forward strand.
GCTGCCTGATAGAAGCCAGGGTTTTCTCCGTCACTACCACAAACAGCCTTGTCCTGGTATATCCGAACAGAGCCTGGGCAACAAGGATAGCCATCAGGATGAGACCCGTCCTGGCGATCTCCTCCATCATCCTGCCCTTGGTCCCCAGATCAACCATATCACCAAGGAGCTTGGGAAACATCAGGCTCGCACCAGTGGACATAAGGAGACAGAACATTCCCAGGAATAAACAACCAGACATAGGGCTTCAGGGAACCTGTATAATCTGGCAAGATCCCTCAGACCGCTCCCGGTATCTTTCGATTTCTCTTCAGACATTTAAATTGTACCTTCTGATTCAGGATGCAAAGATAGGCCAAACACTCACGGTTTGAATCGCCGTCATGATAAACAATTTCCGCACCGTTTTGTTGATGATAAATATAACAGATGAATGGAAGAACATATCGTTAAAATAATCAGCACCGGAAGCCTGACACATGATGTAAAAGTTTTTCGCGTTGAAAAACCGGCAGGCTATTCATTCACCCCCGGGCAGGCCACAGATGTGTCAGTGAACACCCCTGAGCTCAAGAACAAGAAGAGGCCCTTCACTTTTACGGGATTAAATCATGATCCTTACCTTGAGTTCATCATTAAAATATATACCGCACACAAAGGGGTTACGAACGAAATAGACAAGCTTGAACCGGGTGATGAACTTATCATAAGGAATGCATGGGGTGCCATTTCATATAAAGGCCCGGGAATCTTCATAGCTGGCGGAGCTGGTATTACCCCGTTTGTATCAATCTTCAGGGATCTGAAGACAAAAAACCAGCTCAGGAGCAACAGGCTGATATTCGCCAACAAGACAAAGGCTGACATAATCATGGAGGAAGAACTCCGGGAACTCCTGGGACCGGACTTCATAAATATTCTATCAGAGGAGGACCACCGGTTACTCGCACGGAATGATCAGCGAGGAGTTCTTACGGGCCAATGCAGATGACTTCAAATCAAATTTCTACCTGTGCGGCCCTCCTCCCATGATGAATGCCTTAAAGAAACAGCTGGCGACATTGGGTGTGGAGAAGAATTCAATTACAGTTGAATTCTGACCTCCGGCCAGGTAAATCCCACTGTTGATATTGTGGAAAACAGTGTTTATAAGTAGCATAGTGTCACATACCGCTTAATATGAGGATTCTATACTTTTAAAGTGTTAATCTGACACCAATGACTTCCCTTGAAAGCCTGAGAAATCTTGTACTGGCACCGTATATCCTTAAAGCGACAGCTCTGATAAGCGTTCAGAGGGCAGTCGGCGGCAACCAGTTCCGCCATTGTTTTTCCACTCTGGGGATTCTGTTAGACTATAAGTTCTACTCCAACAGCGTGCTCCTTTAAGGCCTCGCTGCTTCATGACCTGCTTGAAGACATGCCCGAGACGCAGGTAGACGAGATACGTTGGATAGACAGTGACGGAACTGCCGTGGTTGAGCTGGTACTGGAGGTGACAAAGAGAAAGAACCAAGGAGCAGTATCTTCAACGGGTGCTTGAACAGGGCTCGGAGAATGCCCTGCTGCTAAAGTGTGCCGACAGGATAAGCAATCTCACCGACCTTCACCGTGACATTCAGACAGAACAGAAAATATCCGTATATCTTGACCAGACGGAAAAATATGTGATACCGATGGCACAAAGGGTCAATGGCGACATGCTTATAGAGCTCACTGACTTAGTAGCCAAACGGAGAAAAATCCTGCATATACTGGGAAATGACAGGAACTACTATCCTGAACAGGGCATCGGCTGATCCCTTTCTCTCCCTTTCAGCCCAGGAGCTGCTTAACCTTTGCCGATATCTCCCGTCCGTCTGCCTTGCCCGCCAGTTCCTTTGTGGCTACTCCCATGACCTTACCCATGTCTGAGGGGGCGTTGGCTCCCACGCTTGATATAATGGCCTTCAGGGCATTTTCGAGCTCAACATCGCCCATTTTTGATGGCAGGTATTTTTCCAGGACTGCTGCCTCGTTCTCCTCCTTTTCATAGAGATCGGGCCTCTTCTGTTCCCTGTAAATGGCAGCGGATTCCTTCCTCTGCTTCACAAGCTTCTGAATGATCTTAATCTCCTCATCTGCACTCAGAACAGCATCAGATCCTCTCTCTGACTTTGCAAGGATAAAGGCTGTCTTGGCAGCACGCAGTGCTTCAAGTGCCATTGTGTCCCTGCTTTTCATGGCTGCCATCAGGTCAGCAGCAATTTTTTCCGTAAATGACATGACTATAATATTTAATTAATGATTGATTCTGCCGTGATGACTGTTATGCTGTGACATAGCCGCACTCCTTAAGTGCCCGCTCAACGGAGGCAACCGTTGCGAGTATGTCCCCGTTTGTTACCGCACCCATGTGGCCAACGCGGAAGTATTTATCCTTCATGTCAGGCAGTAATCCGCCGGCGAGAATCACATCAGAGGTGCTTATCGATTTCATGAAGTCTGCTGCCTTTACTCCCTCAGGGTAGAGCGGTGCAGACAGTGTGCCGGCGCTTACATCATCGCTGACGGGTATCATTTTCAGCCCCATACTCCTCATAGCCTCCCTGAACATTTTTCCGATTAGTTTATGTCTTTTGAATCTCCCCTCCATCCCCTCTTTCATGATCAGCCCGAGGCTTACCTCCAGTCCCATCACCAGGTTTACTGCCGGCGTGCCAAAATATGCCGGACGGCGTTCCTCATATGCTCTCATCACAGGCAGCCAGTGGTTCCAGTCGCTATAGTAACTGCCAGCCGGCGTTTTTCTCTCTTTCCAGGCCTGTATGGCTCTTTCGGAAACAACCATCAGGGCCAGACCGGGTGGTACTCCCACCGCTTTCTGGGAGGCAGTAAGTACCACATCAAGCTTCCACTCATCCTGCCTAATCTCCTCCCCGGCCACCGAGCATACGCCATCAAGTACGGTAAGGACCCCGTATTTCTCCCCCATCCTTCCCAGAGGCTCCGGATCGACCCTGACGGCAGTAGATGTGTCAACATGAGTGAATGTCATCATCTTATAGCGCTTTCGATTAAGCTCCTCCTCTATTACCGTCGGTCTCACCACATCCCCCAAAGGAGCCTTGAGCAGGGTCACCACTGCGCCGTATCTCTTCAGCAGGTCTGCATATCTGTCTCCAAAATAACCGGTGGAGATCACCAGGGCATTATCGCCAGGCTCGATCAGGTTTGACCCTGCCATATCCATGGCAAGTGTACCTGAACCAGCCATAATGAACGGCTGGCCTGACGGCGCCAGCCATACCTCTCTCATCATCTCAAGTGAACGCCCGAATGACCCGATAAAGTCAGGAGCCACATGGCTGGTGGCAGGCATTCCAACTGCCTGCATCACCGCCGGTTCAACCTCTATCGGACCGGGTATCATTAATAGTTTTCGGCCTTTCATTGTCTTTCAATTATTGTCTGTGTACAGTTTAAGTCCCGTTTCACCCATCATATCAACCAGCTGTTTCCTTATCTCCTCCCTGAGGGGCAGCAGCGGTCTTCGCACATGTCCGCCGTAGAGGCCGAGGTGATCCATTGCAGCCTTAAGGGCCGGCACACCCCACCTGGCCGTCACTGCAGCGTTGAGTGGTATTATCGTGTGCTGCAGATTCCTTGCCCGCGGAATGTCGCCGGCAACAAATGCATCGTATATGCCGAGGCAGTGGTCCGGCGCAATGTTGGCGCATGCGAGTATACCGCCGGCGACCCCCATGGCCAGTGACGGCAGCAGGAACCCCGCACCGCCGGCGAGCACCTGAAACCCTGTCTTTACGTTGCCCAGCACCTCTCCCATCTTCACCACGTTGCCTCCCGACTCCTTCAGCCCGACAATATTCGGATGTTCAGCCATGGCGATGATCATCCGCGCCGTCATGTCAACACCGGTATTTGCCGGCATGTTATAGACCAGCACTGGTACGGGCGAGCCATCGGCCACGTCAAAATAGTGTCTCACCAGCTCCTCCTGGTTCATATTACCCTTATAAAAGGAAGGATTGATCACCAGTACAGCATGAGCGCCCTCTGCGGCAGCAGCCCTGGTCAGGGAGATGGTCTCGCGTGTCGACTGGCATCCTGTGCCTGCCAGGAGGAGCCGGCCTTCGGGAAGGGCATCCCTGGCAGCAGCTATGGCCGCAAGCTTTTCCCTCTCTGACAGCATCACCTGCTCACCGTTGGAACCAAGGATCAGAAAGCCGGCAAGTTTATGTCTGGATAGTTTTTTGATATTGAACCTGATCTTTTCAGGCAACAGGTTCTCATCACGGTCAAATGACGTGGGCAGTGGAGGAAATATTCCCTTGAAGCTGAGTGAATCCATGATCCTAATTATGGTTTGACAAGTTCATTTGTTCCGGGTGCTCATCGAATACGGCCTGGCCGATTGTTCGGCACCACGCTTCCTTTCAGGCTCGCTGCTCATGGCAAACTCCAGTGTTCCCCCGGCAGTAAGCTGATCATGGGTTACGTAGTTGACATCCGTTCTCCCGCCGTTCAGCCGTACCTGTTTCACAAATATGCTCTCGCGGCTGTTCTCCGGCGCTGAGATCACCAGGTTCCTGCCGTCAGCAAGGCTAACCGTTGCCTTCCTGAAAAGCGGAGATCCCAGCACATACTCTCCTGTTCCGGGGGTGACCGGATAAAAGCCAAGCGCGCTGAAGACATACCATGCCGATGTCTGCCCGTTGTCCTCATCGCCACAGTAGCCATCGGGAGTATAATTATACAGTTTATCCATCACCTCCCTGACCCTCATCTCTGTTTTCCACGGCTCAGGAGTGTACTTGTAAAGGTAAATCATATGCTGCACCGGCTGGTTGCCGTGAGCATAGTTGCCCATGTTCATTATCTGCATCTCACGGATCTCATGGATGGGGAAACCGTAATACGAATCATCAAAGATGGGCGGCACAATAAAGACCGAGTCGAGCATCTGGGCCATCTTCTCCGCTCCTCCCATCAGCCCGGCCAGTCCTGCCACGTCATGGAACACGCTCCATGTATAGTGCCAGCTGTTTCCCTCGGTGAAGGCATCGCCCCACTTGTAGGGGCTGAAGGGCGTCTGGAAGGTACCGTCAAGGTTCTTTCCCCTCATCAGCAGACGCTCGCTGTTTCAAATCCGTAGTCGCGATCTTTTTGCAAAGCTTTTACTCCTTCTCGGTTGCCCAGTCCTTCGCGAGCCGCCACAGGCACCAGTCGGCGTAGGCATATTCAAGCGTGCGTGCAACATTTTCATTAATGCCTGCATCATATGGGACATATCCCAGACTGTTGTAGTACTCAGCCCCGTATCTGCCTACGGAATGAAAGGGTCCGTGTCCTTTAGTGTTCTTCACCATGGCATTCCACAGTGTGTCTATATCATAGCCCCGTATGCCTTTGAGATATGCGTCAGCGATGAGCGATGCGGAGTTGCTGCCGATCATGCAGTTGCGATGGCCGGGACTGGCCCATTCGGGGAGCCAGCCGCTCTCGAGGTATGCGTTCACCAGACCTTCCATAATCTGCGAGCTGACATCAGGGTATAACAGTGTCAGCAAAGGCATGGCGGTGGAAGGTATCCCAGAAGCCGTTGTCGGTATAGAGCCGCCCCGGCAGAACCTGTCCGTTGTAGGGGCTGTAGTGAACAATTTTTTCTTCGCTGTCATATTCATGGAACATCCTCGGGAAGAGCAGGGTCCGGTAGAGCGTTGAATAGAATGTGCGTATCTGGTCCTCGGTTCCGCCCTCCACCCTTATCCTTCCGAGCTCACTGTTCCATCTTCCCCTTGCAGCATCGCATACCATTTCAAAGTCTCGCGGTTCGCCACTCTGTTCAGATTGAAGTAGGGCTGTTCGTGGGAGATGAATGACGATGCCACCCTGGCGGTAATCTTCTCTCCCTTCTCTGTACGGAAGCCGATAACGGCAGCAACATGATCTCCGGCCTGTTCCGTGCTGCCCGGCAAAGGTTTGCCGTCAAGGGTTGCAAAAGAGAAACTGAAGTCGCAGTCAAAGATGATCACGAAGTAATTGTGAAAATTCTCCGGCACGCCCCCGTGGTTGTTACGACAGTACCCGATCACCTTTCGCTCGGCGGGGATGACCTTTACCATCGATCCGCCGGCGAAGGCATCAATTACCACTGCCGATGAGTCACTCTCCGGGAAGGTGAACCTGAAGAGAGCCGATCTCTCCGTGGGGGTAACCTCTGCCGTGATATCATAGTCGGCCAGGTAGACACTGTAATAGTATGGCCGCGCTACCTCGGCCTTGTGAGAGAACCATGAGGCACGCTGTTCTTCGGTGATCCTGAAGCCGCCAGTGACCGGCATCAGAGAGAAGGCAGCGTAATCATTGATCCACGGGCTGGGTTGATGGGTCTGTTTGATGCCTGTTATCTTATGATCATCATAGGTATATGCCCAGCCATCTCCGTTACGCCGTGTCTGCGGTGTCCAGAAGTTCATCCCGAAAGGCAGCGCCACAGCCGGGTACGTGTTGCCGTGCGACAACAGGTATTCCGAGTCAGTGCCCATTAGCGGATTTGCCAGGTCTGCCGGGGCTATGGGCTTTGTGGTCTTCTCTCCCGGGTGCCCGCATCCGGCAAGAGCAATTGCAAACAGGGCTGCGATGGCCGCAAGGAGCATCTTGTACGAGTTCGTGGCAATCATTATATCAGGATGTAAGATTAAGGTTATCTCTCCGGTTGATACCTCCGTCTTCATGAAGGGGTTTTTGAACCTGTAAAAATATACTTTTAATACTAATGGGCAACCGTTGTCACTGAGGGTCTACATCAGCATGGATGCGCAAAATTCCTTTCCTTGTCATCCTCAGTTCTCGCTCCATGGCCCTGCGGACAACCTCCTTTACCTTTGATGGGGAGAGGCTGCTGTCTATCTTGATCATAATCGTCTTGATGTACCACCTCTGTACCTGCATGATAACCGGGAACTCCGGTCCGAGGACATGGCTTCCGAGCTGCCTTCGCAGGCTCTCAGCCAGACGTGCTGCCGACACATTCAGTTCTTCCGGGTCACGGTGCCTGACGGACAGCCTGATGATCTTTGTGAAGGGTGGACATCCCGAAAAGCGATCCCTCCTCAAGCTGGCTGCTGCACATAGCCTTATAGTCATGCTTCAGCACCTGACGCAGGATAATATGGGCCGGATCGGCGGTCTGGATTATCACCTTACCCCTGCGGGTGCGTCTCCCGGCCCTGCCGCTCACCTGCTCCATGAGCTGGAAGCTGCGTTCAAAGGCACGGAAATCGGGGTAGTGCATCATGTTATCGGCATCGAGGATCCCTACCACCGTCAGCCTCTCGAAATCGAGACCCTTGGAGATCATCTGGGTACCGATGAGGATGTCAGTAGCACCGGCGGCGAAGTCAGACAGGATCTCAGAGGAAGCGCTTCTTCTCCTTGTAGTATCCTGGTCCATTCTCACCACCCTCGGCCAAGGAAAGAGCCACCCTCCTCTTCGATCTTCTAGTACTCGAACTCTTTGTCATCGAACTCGGATCCGCAGTCAGGGCAGGCCGCCGGAAGCTTCGTGCTGCGGCCGCAGTAGTGGCAGACCATTTTGCCAATGCTCTCGGCGACGTAGACGAACAGTTCCTCTCGCCATCGCGGCACCCACCCGCAGTCGGGGCACATCAGATAAGGCGAGAATCCCCTTCTGTTCTGAAAGAGTATCACCTGTTCGTCTTTGCCCAGTGCCTCGGAAATGGCCTCAAGCAGGCGCTGGGAAAAATGGATGTCATTTTAATCTTCTTGCCGAAGGAGCGTGTATCTGCGACTATCATCTGCGGCATCATGACATCACCGTAGCGTGTCATAAGCTCAACGAAACCGTACCTGCCTGTGGAGGCGTTATGGTAGCTCTCCAGTGAGGGGGTGGCTGAGCCCAGCAACGTCCTCCCGCCATGGATTCGTGAGAGCATCATGGCTGCATCACGGGCATGATAACGTGCGCCGGGTCATACTGCTGCACCACCAGAATTTATGCTCCTCATCCACGATGATCAGCCCAAGGTCTCTGAAGGGAAGAAAGAGTGAGGAGCGTACTCCCAGAACAGCACGCAGCGTGCCGTCGCTGACCTTTCTCCATACCTCCCGCCGTGCTGCCGTAGTCAGGCGTGAGTGAAAAACCCCGATGGTATCACCGAAGTGCCTCCGGAGGCGTTCGATGATCTGGCTTGTAAGGGCTATTTCAGGGAGCATGTAGAGAACCTGCCTTCCCCGGGCCAGCTGCTCGTGCATCAGGTGAATATAGATCTCTGTCTTGCCGCTGGAGGTGACTCCATGAAGGAGCACGGTCTCATGCCCATTGAACAGATCCCTGATTTTGGTGCAGGCTTTCTCCTGCATCTCATTAAGACGGACTGGAGGGATGATCTCCCCGCTGAATGGCTCGCCAACGCTGCGCCTTCTCTTTGTCACCCTGACTCCAGGAAGCTCCTCCGGTGATGGAATGGCAGCCTTTACTCACCTCACCGGGATAGGCCATATAATATTCAGAGACCCATAATATGAAGTCAGTCAGACGGTCATTAACCGAGGCCTCTTCAGGCAGCAGGCCTGTTATCGCCTTCGGTGTGAATCCTTCCGGTGGAGATCGCTAATGTCATTATGAGCTCCTGTTGCGTTACTGTTCGTCCAAAGGGATGGTCACTACGCCGCCTCTTTAGGTGTGACGCAACTCCTCCGGTATGCCATAGGTATAGCTGCCGGTGACGGCAACAGGGATGATAATATCTGCGAACTCGTGTTTCAATACCTTATACGAAGACAAAACATAGAAAATGGCTGCAACGGCCGGGCCGCCGGTCAGAATATATCAACGACGGTTGAATTATGCTGTTAACTCAAAGCTGCCCTTACTTTTCCGGCGGCATCGTTAAAGGTTGATGCCGCGATTACCTTCAGTCCTGAGCTGTCAATGAGCTCTTTGGCTTCAATGGCATTGGTGCCCTGCAGCCGCACGATGACCGGCACTTTTATATCGCCAATGGTCTTGTATGCTTCAATAATGCCGGCTGCCACGCGGTCACACCTCACTATTCCGCCGAAGATATTCACAAGTATGGCCTTTACATTGGGATCTTTAAGGATAATCCTGAATCCGGCCTCTACCGTTTTCGCACTGGCACCGCCGCCCACATCGAGGAAGTTTGCCGGTCTGCCGCCAGAGAGCTGTATCAGGTCCATCGTCGCCATAGCCAGACCGGCCCCGTTAACCATGCAACCTACGTCGCCGTCGAGCTTGACATAGTTGAGGTTACTGGCTGAGGCCTCCACCTCCGTCGGATCCTCCTCGTGCAGGTCACGCATGGCGGCCAGTTCCGGGTGGCGATAGAGCGCGTTGTCATCAAGAGAGACCTTGCAATCGACAGCCAGCACCCTGTCATCACTTGTCTTGAGGAGAGGATTAATCTCAATGAGCGAGGCGTCTGAATTGACAAAGGCCTCCCAGAGCCCGCCTATGAAGCGGGTCATCTCCTTGTAGGCCTTGCCCTGAAGGCCGAGGTTGGAAGCAATGGTTCGCATCTGGAACTCATGCAGGCAGCAGGAAGAATCGACCACCTCGGTCAGGAGAGCCTCCGGGTTTCTGGCAGCCACCTCCTCAATGTCCATCCCTCCCTCAGTGGAGTAGACAACCACAAAGGCCGATTTTGCGGTCAAGAAAGCAGTAGGTAAAAATTCTCTGATGTCAGAGTCACCCTTATAATATACATCACATGCTACAAGCACTTTTCGCACCACTTTGCCCGCGGGCCCGGTCTGCGGAGTCACCAGGGTCATTCCCAGCATGCGCGAGGCTACTTCGGCTGCCTCCTGTGGCGAGCGGGCTATCTTCACCCCTCCGCCCTTGCCTCTGCCGCCGGCATGGATCTGAGCCTTAATGACGAAGATCTGCGTTCCGAATTTCTTTTGAAGCTCCTCAGCAATGAGCTTTGCCTGGTCGGCTGTCTCAGCCACAAATCCTTCCTGTACAGCTACTCCGTGAGCCTGCAGGATTGATTTTCCCTGGTATTCGTGGATGTTCATGATAAGATGTCTGGTATGAGGTTATAAAGTCGCGCTTTGCAATTAGGTATGTAATTCGCTCTTTTTTTATATTTATTTTCGCTAAAACTTTATTGAATGAGGAAGCTTTCAAATGATGAGTTGAACCGCAAGAGCGTTCAGGAGTTCAGGGCCTCCGACAAGTCGAAATTCATCATCGTGCTTGACAATGTCAGGAGTCTGAACAACGTGGGGTCGATATTCCGCACGGCTGACGCCTTCATTGTTGAGGCTGTATATCTGTGCGGCATCACTGCAACTCCTCCTCACAGGGAGATACATAAAACCGCGCTGGGGGCCACTGAATCGGTTGACTGGAGCTATTTTGACAGTGCTGCGGATGCGGTGAGAGAGTTAAAATCTAAAGGATACACAATAGTGTCAGTGGAGCAGGCTGATGAGGCTGTATCTCTTGACAGGCTGATAGTCGAAGCCGGGAAAAAGTATGCTCTTGTGTTCGGGCATGAAGATAAGAGGTGTCAGCGAGGAGGTGGTCAATCTCTCGGATTTCTGCATAGAGATACCGCAGTACGGTACCAAGCACTCTTTCAACGTTGCTGTCAGCGCCGGGATAGTGTTATGGGAGTTGGCAGGAAAGATCGCGGGGGACAATTAAAAAACCCCGTCTGCCTTGCGGCGAACGGGGTTCTGTTTTTATAAAGCCCTGTTACTGGGTAACAGACTTGAATGTGTCATCCATAAAGAACTTGGCAAACTCGAGGTCTGTCTGAGCATAGTTCTTCCAGTCGGAGTTGTAGCCGATAGCTTCACGTAGACCGTTGAGAACGCCGTCTTTATCATCAAGGCGTGCTGCAATGACAGCCTTGAGGTATGAAGGAGCACATCATTTGTATACTAGCCGAATCCATGGTTGTCTTGGCTTTGTTGATGTCACCCTTGAGAAGCTGTGCAAGAGCAAGGTTCATAGAGGGCTTGTCGCCGAGAAGGTTGACTGCCTGATCATATTTGCCTTCATGAATTGCGATGGTGCCGAGTCCGAATTTTGATTCGGGGGTAGCAGCTGACATCGAGTTGAAATACTCGGCAGCAGCTTTGACGTCACCCTTCAGGAGGGCGGCAAAGCCCATGTTGTTCTTGATAACGTCATCATTCTTCAGAGCCTTGGCTTTTTCAAGAGCCACCATAGCCTCGTCAGCCTTGCCCATGCTCAGATAAACCCAGCCGATGTTGTTCCATGCGCGCAGGCACTTGGGTGCCTTTTCAGCGGCCATCTGGTAGTATTTGAGCATCTCGCTGGGATCTTCCGTCAGCGTGGCAGCGTAGAGCATCTGCTCGAGGCTGAGTACTGAAGCGTCACCTTTGATTGCGGTAAGGATCTCTTCATCGCTAAGGCCGATAAGGTCTACATCGACAATGAACTTGGATCTTCTCAGCAGAGGAAGGATCTGTTCAGCGAGAGCCTCATATGCAGTTGCCATGTTCTTTATCTCACGTTCGCGAACGGCAGGATCCTGATACATTGAAAGTACTCTCAGGATGAGTTCCTTGTCAGCGATGGATGATTCCTGAACGAGGGTCTTGAAACCTTCCCAGTCTTCAGGAGTAGTCTGGCTTGCAAACAGTGCAGTCAGCTCGGGAATTTTACCGTACTCCTTCTGGAGATACTTCTCGGCGGCTTTACCCCTCTGGTCAGCCAGTTTCTCGTTGAGTGTGAGCGGGCCGTCAGGTGAGGCATATGAGCTTGTGGTGACACCTTTGACTGCCATCCTCTCATTCTGCTGGACGAGGGCAACATAATCCTTGAGTGCCTGTATGTCAGCTGACTTAAGTTCGGCCGGCCTGATGTCAGACCTGTTTATATTATAAAGAATGTCAGCCATTTTCTGTTCGGGAACAATGCGCTGATAGTTGTCCTTGAGTGATATAGGCATTGCATGATCTTCAACCAGTGTAGATGTGGCGATAACGCCGTCAGCCAGTTTAATGGGATCAAATGCCAGAGTCTTGTCTTTCTTTGATGCTTCTACGCGGAGCATGAACTCAGATACTTTCATCTCAGGCTTGTAGCTGACATCACCGGTCCAATTGATGTTCCCGCCTTCCCAGCTGATGGGCTTGTTGTTAGCCAGAACCTTCTCACCCTGGGCATAGAGGATTTCATCAAATGCTGTCTCGCCACCTTCGTATACAAGCACGGGGGTGATCTTCAGCGTGGTGTTCTTGTCAAAGTACTTCTCCGGATAGGTTGCTTTTACCTGTGCGGCAACAATTCCTGCATGGGTCTCAAGTACTTTGGGAGTGATCTCATACTGGACAAGATTAGCGTTTTTCTTCATCTTGTCGAGACTGCTGCAACCTGACATAAGTACAGCAGCAAGCAGAATGACAAAAAGTCTGGTGAAATTTTTCATAGTTTGTTTTTTATTAGTTGCGATCAGTTTCTGATAATTACAATTATACAATATTTCTGATTTGGTTGCAAATTTAAGATAATTTTTAGTCAATACCCTCAATCTTCCTATTAAAAATTCAGAATTCACGGAGATTAATCCCCGGTCCGACAGGTTCGCTGAAGATCATATCAGTTACTTTCAGGTAATCTTGATGGCTGGCCACGAAGTCAATACCAGATATGTCAATCACCAGGTACCTGTTCTCCGGGTTCTGCCTGAAGAAATTAAAATAGCTCTCCTGAATGCCTGTAAGGTATTCGGCGGTAATAGACTTCTCATAATCCCTGCCTCTTACGGCAATGTTTTTCAGGAGTCTCTCCGGCGGTACATGGAGGTATACGTAGAGGTCCGGCTTTGGCAGTGAGCTGTAAATAATGTAGAATATCTGCCTGTAGAGGCTGAACTCATCCTGCTCGAGCGTTTTTGAGGAGAATACCAGTGACTTCATGAAATAATAATCTGCCACTGTAAAGCTTCTGAAGAGGTCCTGCTCCACGAGTTCCTCCTTCAGCTGACGGTACCGGTCAGCCAGGAATGATAGCTCAAGCGGAAAAGAGTACCTTGTGGGGTCATCGTAGAATTTGGGAAGAAACGGGTTATCGGCGAATCGCTCGAGGATGAGCTTTGCGTTGTAATCCCTGGCGATCATTGAAGCCAGTGTGGTCTTGCCGGCCCCTATATTTCCTTCAATGACGATATAGTTATACCTCACGGTCTCCATTACGGTCCCTCATTGCATTCAATATCAAAAATAGCATTTGACTGCCACAATACCAATAAAAATGAAGAGACGGGCAAATTGTCCGTCTCTTCTATCCCTTTATTGCGGTGCCTTTGAAGGCCTTCGCTGAATTTTACCGCAGGAAAAAATTATCTGTTGTCGTCCCTTCTCCGGTCATTGGGGCGACGGTCACCGCGATCACGGTCATGACCTCCTCTGCCACCGTCACGTGAGCCCTGATAATCCCTTCTCTCAGAATGTTCGCGTTTGGGAGGTTCAACATAGCCTTCAGGCTTGGGAATCAGGGGTTTGCGTGAGAGCCTCAGTTTGCCGGTCTTCTGATCGACCTCTATCAGCTGCACCTCAACGATATCACCCTCCTTGAAGAGCTCCTCTACGGTGCCCACCTTCTTCCAGTCCATCTCCGAAATGTGAAGAAGGCCATCCTTGTTGGGGAGTATTTCTACAAAGGCTCCGAACTGGGTAATGGTCTTTACCTTGCCCGTGTAAACCTTGCCAACCTCGGGAACAGCGCATATAGCGTTGATCCTGTCTAGGGCAGCCCTGATGACATCGTAGTTGTCGCCGAAGACATCGATCATACCCTGACCATTGACCTCTTCGATAACGATTGTTGCACCTGTGGTTGCCTGAATATCCTGGATTATCTTTCCTCCCGGGCCTATAACTGCTCCGATCATCTCCTTGGGAATATATATCTTCTCTATTCTCGGGGCATGAGGCTTGAGTTCGGGTCTTGGTTCGGCGATTGTCTGTTCCATGATGTCAAGAATATGGAGTCTCCCTGTGCGGGCCTGGTCCAGAGCCTTCTTCAGCACCTCGAATGAGAGTCCGTCCACCTTGATATCCATCTGGGTGGCTGTAATGCCGTCTCGCGTGCCTGTGACCTTAAAGTCCATGTCGCCCAGGTGATCCTCATCGCCGAGGATGTCTGACAGCACCGCGAATTTACTTCCGTCCTTGTCGCTTATAAGTCCCATGGCTATGCCTGACACGGGTTTGGCAAGCTTGATGCCTGCATCCATAAGTGCAAGTGTTCCGGCGCATACCGTGGCCATGGATGATGAACCGTTTGACTCAAGAATATCTGACACGATGCGGATTGCATAGGGGTTGGTTTCGTCCGGGGGCATCATGTTCTTCAGGGCCCTGTGTGCCAGGTTGCCGTGACCTATCTCCCTGCGGCTGGTGCCGCGGGCAGGCTTGGCTTCGCCGGTGGCAAAGGGCGGGAAGTTATAGTGAAGGGTAAATTTCTCCGATCCCTGTTTCAGTACCTCGTCAATCATCTTCTGATCGAGTTTGGTGCCGAGGGTTACGGAAGTGAGCGACTGTGTCTCGCCGCGGGTGAAGATGGCAGAGCCATGTGCAGCGGGAAGGGGATCGATCTCACACCAAATGGGACGGATCTCGTCAAGCTTGCGCCCGTCGAGACGCTTGTGCTCATCAAGAACCAGGCGGCGTGCAGCTTCCTTCTCAACATCGTGGAAGTATCTGCTCACCAGCGATTTGCTGACCGGGGTCTCCTCTGTGAACTGGGCGAGGAACTCTGCCTTGATGGCATCAAATCCGTCGCTGCGGGCCTTCTTGTCGGAACCGCTGGCTGCCAGTGCATAACACTTTGCATAGGTCTCATCCCAGATCTTCTTGCGCAGATCCTCGTCGTTGACCTCATGGCAGTATTCTCTCTTTACAGTCTTGCCGACCATCGCGGCCAGCTCCTTCTGGGCAACGCACTGTACCTTGATAGCCTCATGGGCAACGTGCAGAGCCTCAAGCATGACCTCCTCGGCTACCTCTTTCATTTCACCCTCAACCATCATGATGTTCTCATAGGTGGCGCCGACAATTATGTCGAGATCGGCATTCTCAATCTGCTCCATGGTGGGATTGACAATGAACTCTCCGTTTATCCTGGCAACCCTGACCTCAGAGATGGGACCGTTGAACGGAATGTCTGATACTGCAAGGGCAGCCGAGGCTGCCAGTCCTGCCAGTGCGTCAGGCATAATGTCTTTTTCTGCAGATATCAGGTTTACTGTAACAAACACCTCTGCATGATAATCATCAGGGAAGAGCGGGCGCAGAACCCTGTCAACCAGCCTCGATACGAGGATCTCATTGTCATTGGGTCTTGCCTCTCTCTTGAGGAAGCCCCCGGGGAAACGGCCTGATGCCGCATATTTTTCCTTGTACTCCACAGAAAGAGGCATGAAGTCAGTGTCCTCTTTCGCATCTTTTGCCGCAACTACAGTTGCGAGCAGCATGGTACGGCCCATCCGCACCACCACCGAACCATCGGCCTGTTTAGCCAGCTTGCCCGTTTCGATTACTATTGACCGGCCATCGCCAAGGTCAATGCTTTTTTCAATTAACTTATACATTTGTATTAATGATTATTTCTGGATAGATGGTAAATATGGGGGAGTATTCACCCGGGAATTAAAAAAGGCAATCTGAAATTGCCTTTTCTCTCTTTACTTACGCAGGTTAAGTGCCTTGATTATTTCACGATACCTGGAAATATCTTTTACCTTCAGATAGTCAAGGAGACGCCTTCTCTTCCCGACCAGCTTAATGAGCGACCTCTGCGTGCTGAAATCCTTCTTGTTCTTCTTCAGGTGTTCAGTCAGGTGCGCAATCCTGTAGGAGAATAGGGCAATCTGACCCTCAGCACTTCCTGTGTCCATCTCTGATGATCCGAATGTCTTGAAAAATTCCTGTTTCTTCTCCGTTGTCAAATACATATCCTTATCCAATAAATTGTTAATAAATTCTCCAATTTTGGATCGCAAAGATACAACTCTTATTTGTAATAATTCAAACAATTTGAATAATTTTTTTGTATTTGACTGCGCTCAGGCTCACTCCTTCCCGACAACAAAATCTTTCAGGCAGGGTTCTAATTGAAAGACGCAATAATGATACCAGAAGTTGCGCCTGCTGAAAACTTTAATGAATTATTTGTCAAAAGAATCAGGAGTCTGTCACTTATGCCTTCTCACGGCTCGAGGAATACTGAGCTCGATCCCCTTATCTGATGACCCATGCTGATGAGTGATGAGCCTATCAGGCAGTCGAGGCACCTGTGGTATCTGCACCAAAGGGTTCTCAGCTCTATCAGAGCCTGGGAGGCGAAGGCCGATTCCGGCTTCAGGCCTGCGTCCGCAAAGTCTTTCACTACACGGTTTTCTTCCGGCGGAAGGGCATCAAGGATATCGACGGCCCGGTCACACCATTCCTGCTGCTGCCTGTTTTTGCCATATACAAAGAGCATGGGTGCGATGGCATTTATTATAAGGAGGTCGACCGACTGCCTGCCTGCGCGGCCTGCCGTTGAGGGGACCTCTCTGCCGAACTGGTAGTGACGGTTCCAGTACTCTGAGGCCGTGACACTGAGCAGAGGCCTGAGGCTGCCAACGCCGCGGCACTCGAGCACCCTTGAGAAGAGGCCCTCACTGTTGGTCAGCAGTGCTGCCAGCTGAGAGAGACGGACCGTCGGGAAGTTGGCCGGACGCAGCCGGTGGAACTTCCACATCCAGCCATCGACAGGCTGCAGTGAGTACTTTGCCTTCATGATGCGGTACTCTCTGCTCAGGAGAAGGTAGTATTCATCTCTGACGGTTTCCCTGAAGAGTGCCTCGTCAAGGAGACCTGCTGTGCCGAAGAGCAGCGCCTCCACCTGCAAAAGGTTGTCAGAGTGCTTTCTGATGATCTTCAACGGAAGCCTCGAGGCAAGCATCTCAAAGGGATCGGTGTTAACCCTGAAACCAAAATAACGTGAGATCAGCCTGTAGAGCGTCTCCTCCCAGTCATTGTCTGTCTTCACCAGCATCTCCCTGATCTCGCTGCTTTTTCGCGCAAGCCGTTCCACGGCGAGCGACCAGAGCCAGTGTTTGACCATAAACCCGTCGGCCCTGCCTATAAGCCCGGTGCAGGCCAGCAGCGACGGGGAGTTGACAAAATCAAGATAGTTTTCCCACAGGCTGTGATCGTATTCCATCCGGGCCGTCAAGAGCCTTCGGCCTGATGCCGAATAGACGGCAGCATCATCAGTATGGACTAGATGCAGGATCACGTTGTCATACGCATGGTCAGTGTGGTGGCCGTGACGGTACCAGTCAGAGGCATTGACATGAATCTCCGTGTTACCCGCCCAGGCGGTGCCGCCGATCAACAGACGGGTATTGAAGAAATCGGGACCGGAGTCACGGTTATAGTCTCCCGGAGTAATCACCTCAATCGTGCCGGCTTCAGTGTCGCACAGACGTCCGGCATCAAAGAACCGGTTTTTCCACAGCCAGTGGAGGAACTCTTCTTTCATGTTCGGTATATTTAGAAATGCAGCATATCAAAGATAAGAAGAAAAAACAGTTCAGCCGAACTAAGGTATTGGAATTGAAGGGTTGGATATTGTAAAATCTGTTTGTTCAAATAATACCCCAAAAAAGGGGGATAGCAGATTAAATTTCAATTGTAGTTTTACATAACTTTAATCATCTTTTAACAAACTAAAAACAGGTAAGATGAAATCATCCGTTAGAATTATGACTGCAGTAACGTTATTACTCGGTCTGTCATTATCGGCCAGCAGCCAGATAAGCCTTAAAGAAAAGATAAAAAGGGTTGAAGGCAGCGTTGACAACAGAACCGATCAGGGAATAGAGAGAGGACTCGACGCAATACAGAGCGGTTTCGGCAAGGCCCTGAAGAAGAAGGGCCAGTCTGATGGGTCGCAACCAGACACAATTAATCAGGATATTATCAATTCCGGGGAGAATGGTTATGGTCAGGGTGAGCAGGCTCCCCAACAGGAGCAGACGTCTCTTCAGTCTTATTCAAAGTACGATTTCATCCCGGGAGAGAAGGTGATTTTTTATGAGGATTTTACCCAGGATGCCATTGGCGATTTCCCGGCGTTGTGGAACACCAACGGTTCGGCTGAGGTGGTAACCACCAATCTTTTTCCGGGCAACTGGATGAGATTTGTTATGGATGAGTGTGTCTGGACTGACCCCCTGCTTAACCTGCCCGAGAATTATACGATTGAGTTTGATGTGATACCCATTGGCGGGCTGGAAGGCGACGGGATGTCAGGGTGGCACATGAGGCTGATGCAGGCTAAGAACGTAAATGCATGGGACGGCGGATCGGCACCCGGACAGGGAGGATTTCATTTTCAGGTTGAATATTTCGGGAGGCCGGGATACAATACATGGCTTTACGGTGATGAATGCGCTCCTGCCAATCTGAGCGGATATGTCGACAGTGAAAACATGAAGCAGCAGATGAACCAGAAATACCATATTGCCATCTGGGTTCAGAAGACAAGGGTACGTCTTTACCAGAACGAGAACAAGATCATTGACCTGCCCAGGGCTTTCCCGGCCGGGTGCGTAAAACCTGACAGGCTTAGGTTTGAGTACGGTGCTGCCATGATCAGCAATGTACGTATTGCTGTGGGTGCCCCGGATATGCGCAATAAACTGATGACTGAAGGCAAGCTCGTAACCTATGGCATCTATTTCGATGTAAATAAAGATGTGGTAAAGCCTGAATCATACGGCACATTAAAAGAGATCGCTGCAATTCTGAATGAGGTACCCGATGTACAGGTCAAAATTATTGGCCATACTGACAGCGACGGAGCTGATGCTGCAAACCTCGATCTCTCACAGCGCAGGGCCGCCTCAGTTAAAAATGAGCTGGTAAAATCGTTCAACGTGAACGGCGACCGCCTGGAGACTGACGGAATGGGCGAAACCCAGCCGGTGGCAGCCAATGATACTCCCGCCAACAAAGCCCTGAACCGCAGGGTAGAGTTCGTTAAACTTTAAGTGTAATCTGAACCTGGCAGAAACGGGTGCCGGAACCGATAATCCCATATTAGTGGAAAATATAACTGAATAATAAAATGAAAAGTAAAGTAACCCTATTACTCGGCGTCTTACTGGTTTCAGCAATGACAACCGCCATTGCCCAGAATCAGGTACTTAACAAAACTGTTCAGCCTGAAGTAAAAAGCAAGATTGACAATCCTGCAGCTATTGACAGGGACATCACATCCAAACTTAACACAATTACTGTTAGTACAATAAAGATAAGCAACATTACTGCCACAGGTGCATGGTGTACTTATACCTATAAATCTGAGGCAACTGTGGTTCAGCACGGGATCTGCGTCAACAAGGGACCTTCCCCGACAATTCAGAATACAAAATTCTTTCCCAAGGGAGATCCGGGGCCTGAATTCGGTGCTGAAATCACAGGTTTATCTCCTAACACCAAATACTACGTGAGAGCTTTCGCCAAGAATAGTTCGGGGACCGTTTACTATGGCAATGAACTTAACTTCACAACTATAGCCCCAAAAAAATAAAATATGAAAAGGACATGACTGTTTCTGATTGCCTTAAGCGCAGTCTTAACAGCATCGGCACAGTCAGGAATTGAATCATAAATGAAACAGATACCGGCCCTGCCAAAGGATTCATGCAACGTAACAAAGGCAATGATAAAATTATTCAACCAGAATAATATTCAGTTATGAAAGCTATGATCCACACCGTGATGATAGCTCTGCTGCCCTTGATTTCTTTGAGTTCAGCGGGAGAAGTACTATCGCGGAATGAAGAAAGGGGATTGATATTCCTCTCCCCTCAGGAATCCTGTTCGGCCACCGGCATGAAAGCCTCCTCGGTAAAGGAGACAAAGGCCAACCTGAGCTTCTCGGTAAAAGGCACCCGGGTTACCGGTTTTGGAGTTTGTTACGGCAAAAACCAGTCGCCATCTCTTGAGAATGATAACGTAAATAAGTCATACGACGGGGAAGCCAGGGATATCCCGGTGGATGTATCATTCAAGGAATATTTAACGGACCTTGCCAGTGCTACCACTTACTATGCCCGGGCATATATAACTGACAGTGGCGGAAAAGTTTATTACAGCGATGAAGTCAGTTTCACCACTGAAAAGAAGGCAGATTACTCCAGCACGCTGAACGGGACGAAAACAGATTTCCACCCCAATGGTACCGTTGCAAGAAGGTACACGATTAAGGATGGCTTACCGAATGGGTCCATCAAGACATACAGTGATTCAGGCAACCTCGTCATGGACCAGCATTTTGTCAACGGAATTCCCAATGGCCCGTGCGTAACCTATTTCAGTAACGGCCAGACAGAGTCAGTGTCCAACTGGATGGATGGCCTTCCCCAGGGTGGAAGAAATGAGTATTACAGGAATGGTCAAATCAAGATTGAGAGTCTCTGCACAGGGGAGATGGACAATCTCACCTGCTCAACCTCAGAGTATTTTGAAAGCGGCGGCCTGCGGAGTAAGTCGATAGTATCCGGGGGAGAACTATTGTTTGGTAACACATTTGATGAACAGGGGAGGATAACTTCAGAGCAAAAACCCGGCAACATCGTAAGTTACTCGTATGACAATGATGGATGGAAACATACAAGCATAAACGGCGCTAAGTGCCAGTGCGACAGATGCAATCGTTAAGTATGAAAAAGATAATGATTCTTATTGCGGCTGTTATATTCAGTCTGCAGGGCTTTTCACAGAACAAGCCGGTAAAACCACCCACTTCCGTGCCGCCGGGATTTGATCTCGAGCAGATGAAGAAGATGCTGCCGCCCGGCACATCACTGCCGCCCGGAATGGAGAAGGCGATGCAGCAGGCCACAGGACAACCCGGTTCAGAATCATCAGGGCACACACCGGAGACCCTGGTTCCTATCCCCCCAGCACCTCAATACTCGCCTGATCCGGGGATGGCAACACCCATGGCAGCGGATTATTCACCGTTTGGTTCCGGTCGCAATGAGGGGCAGAGAATGTCAGCCCTTCTTGCCGTGGAGACAGAACTCAATGCAATGCCTCTTCTCCTGCCCGATCCGAACAGTGTACCTTCCGGTGAATACATGCTGGAGATGGCTTCTGAGCTGAACGGGATCGCCCGGCAAAAATTCCGCCCTGAAGATCTTACCGATTATTATGCAATAGTCAACTGGGTGCCCCGGTTCGACGGAAAGAGCCCCGACCGCACCAGGGCAAGAGAGCTCTCCATTGCGGTAGCCCTGGCTACCAACAACTTCCCCAGACCATACCATAACATCGCCCTCGCCACTGCAGTATTTGCCCTCGACCCAACCTCCGCGACTGCTTCAGGTAACATGGGAGCGGCCATCCTTTCATCCGGTGAGCTGATCTGTGAAAAAGATCCTTCGCCCGGGGCGCTTGCACCCTATCGTCGCGATGCCGAGCTGGCCTTCCTGTATGCCATACAGCAATCAATGAAGGACGACCTGTGGAGTGAAGAAAGTCTTGTTCCGGTGATTAACCTCGGCAACCTGTGCATCGACCTCGGCAAGCTTGAAGAGGCTCGGTCGCTTTTCATGGTTGCCCGTAAGATAAAGCCTGAGTCATGGGATGCAGCCCTGGGACTGGCGGCATACTTCCTGGCTCTGAACAGCAGGGACAAGGCTCTTGCCATCCTGGAGGATGATAACCTGGACAAGCCCATGGCAACAGGTCTGCCAATCAAACAAAACAAGAGCCTTGAGAAGAGCGATGAATACGCTGACCTGCCCCCCGATGCTCCTGAATCGAAGTTCGAAAAAGGGATAGAGATAATGGCTGCTGAACCTGTAATGACTTCCGCCGATTTCATTACACAGCTCGACCAGAGTGAACGTAACAAGATGAGGAATTTCATAGAGCACCTGCCGGTACAGGGTAGTTTTCAGGCCCCTTCGATAAAAAAACTCACCCAATACTCAACGCTTAAGGTAATCAGCGGCCCCCCGGGGATAAGTGCACTGAAGGATTTCTCCGAGATGCTTTCGGTATATTCCCTTAAATCATTCGCCTCAACCGCGAACCGTCAGCTCGACTGGCTTGCAGATATGGGGCTAAAGATTGATCCGGGCGTGGACATGGATGATGTGGCCAGGAATCCGCAGAAGTACATGGATAAAAACCTTGATCCCAATGTAAAAGTAACCGGCAAGGAAGAATTCCTTGAAAAGATGCAACAGATGAAGATGGAGGCCAACAAGGCCAAACTCGATCTTGCAACAGGCAAAACAGCCTCTACCGTAGAAATTGCAGCCAAAACAGATCCGATAAACATTATCCTGCTGATGAACCCGGATGACTATGCCGATCCGATGAACATCATAATGCAGAAGATGAATTACACGGTGTATAACCGTAAGAACCACCTTTACTCTGTTTACCTGTACAAGCTGAACAAGAAAACATATGACCAGGTCACTGAGATCATAGCACAGTGCCACCGGAAGTTGGATGATCTGATCAAGGTCAGGGACGCAGAAAAAGAGCAGCTTGGAAAGAGTAGAAGAGCCGCAGAAAAGGAGGCAATGGAGTCAGGAACCACTTTCAGGGCAGCAGAGTGGGATCTGATCGGTAATGCTATTTGTGTCAGATTCTACAATGCTTCAAACAATGTCCAGGAGACTGCCTTCGGGTCTGCCACCAATGTGGTTTCAACAACATACATGCAGCGGTTTAAGCCCAATACTGAGGCTTATTATTATGACGTTATCCGCCATATTGCGCTCATCTCGGATCCGGATGTGAGAAGCAAGGAGGAGTCTGACATGCGTAACACCATATATCAGGCTACTACATCGTATCTCAATATCGTACTGACAGCATACGGGTCATTCAAGTACCATGATGCAAGTGAATGCAGTCGCAACACTGATGAACTCGTCGCTGCCCGTGAGGCTGAAGATGAGGCACTGGAGGCTGAGGATAATGCGCGCATAGAGCGGAACAAGCAGGCAAAAGCTGTCTTTGACTCGGGCGAAATACCTGAATCATCACAGCTGTTCAAGAAACTGGATGATTATGTTGATGTATATCATCTCGGGCTGATCAAGGTCACGGCGTCTTGTGCACGCACTGTGATAGAGGTTAACACCGACTGGCTCCAAAAGGCATTTAACCTGCCGGCAAGCTTCAACTATAAAAGCACCACGAGCGAATTCACCGGAGCCACTGCACGCAACGCCGGGCTGAGTGTTGGCGTAAAAAAGGAGGTTGGAGATGGAGATATCAGTGCTAATTTAAACTTATCAGTAGACGTATCAACTGACGGCAACGGCGTGGTAAAGAATTACAGCGTCACGGCCGGTGCCGATGCAGGTGTCAGTGTTGGAAACTTCAGTGCCTCTGCCGGAGGTAAGGTTAACATCAGCGGAGACCAGGGAGGTGTGAAGGATTATTCAGTCGCCGTCAGCGCGAACACGTCAGTGAAATATGATAATACCACAGTGTCCGGAGGCGCGGAGGTGAGTTACGGCTCGAAGGGCCTTGAATCGGACTTCTCTGCCGGCGTGAAGCAGGATTTCAGCAACGAAGTCGGCACTGAAGGCAGCGCCTCCTTCGAGGCATCAACAAAGAGAGGCTGCTCAGTGTCCGGTGATGTGAACCAGACCATAAATCCGGCAGGCGCCCAGGTTCAGAAGGATGCCGTGGAAAAGGTAAAAAAGGAAACAGGGCTTGACCTGAACACTGATTTCTTCAAAAAAGAGCTCTGGTCAGGGAAATATGAACTTAAAAGCAAATAATAAATATTATTATGAAGAGACAAAAAATTGCCATGATTCTGATAATGTGCCTTTCGGTTCCGGCCCTGGCACAGGAGGACCTCTCCCGGAGGCCAGGCACATTCGAGATACTTGGCAGAACTGATTATGCAATGCCTGAATGCGGGTTCACTAAGACTGACATAACCGCCAACCTTGAAAGGATAAAAGAGCTGGTTGCAGTTGTGAGGCAGAACCCCATCCTCAGCGATATCAAAGGCTTTAACGGCAGGGCCAGGCTCCATACCATGTCAATGACCTGCAACAGAAAAGTTTGGTACGGTGTGCCGGTACGTGTTGCCTTTGAGTTTTCCTCATTCTCTTTCAATAAGGAAGGGAAGGTAATATTCAATACAATAGAGCCTCCCTCATGGTCACTCTACACAAATGACTTCATCCCGGGTGGGGCTTTCGACAATGAGCATTCTTTCTTCACCGTGCCGCTTAGAAAGGAAACGGTTGATCCGGGTATCGATGTTTACGACGGAGAATTATGGGTTCTCTACAATCCTGACCGACCTCCATACTGGATCCCGGTAACTGTGGAAGAGGCATTTGCCGCTGCCAGAGAATTCGCCTTAAGGGAGCCGGATGAAATTTCTGCGGCCATCAAGAAGCAGTTCCTTGACCAGGAATGGGAAGCAATTGCCGTCGAAGACCGTCAGAAACCGGCATACTACGGCGGCATGCTGTCGCGCGTCTCAGCCACTCCGGGCTACGGAGACCAGGATAGCATCTTCCCCCGGATCATGAAGGTGAATCCTGAATATCCTGACCGGACTATTCCCCGTTCTGCCATCCAGTTCATCTGGTTCAGTTCAGTGCAGAACAAGCAGTACATGAACAAAAGGCTTGATGAATGCAGGGAATACTGGAAGAAAGGGAGCGGAAGCGGTTGTGACCTGCCCCGGTTTGAACTCGCCTTTGGGATGACAGACATCCGGAATCTTGCAGCAGAGATAGGTAAATGAGCCGGAGCCGGTTAGGGCAATAAAAAAAATATCCCTTATGAAAATCCTGCTTGTACTGTCTGTTCTCTCTCTTTCAACCATGAATTCATTGGCCTGTCCGGGGGGAGAAGAGAAAAATGGGCATCCGGTCATCAGTCACGCTGAATTCTGAATACCCATTTACACTGAAACCTGTAAACCCTTAAACCCTCAATTATCCTCCGTGGGTCCAATACCGGAGGAACTTTACTAACCAACGAAAACTAAAACCCCAAAAACTCAAATATACATTTCATCATAGAACACTGGGGCAGCAACCCGCCCAATATCCTAGTCTTATAATAAGGCAAGATGATTTATCATCTGAGAGAATCCGTAAATTAACCCGACAACTGCCAGCACTCCGGTTACCACTATCCCATACGCCAGAAGGATCGAAAATGATAACTTTGCATTGGTGTTAGGATCCTTCGCTAACTGTATGTATGTCTTTTCCATATGCCGGATTATTACTTGCTTTTATACTCTCCCAGATTACTATCCAAAGTTCAGTCACAATTGTCTTGCCACCATTACAAAATTCCCGCAAAAGATTACATTATTCCCACTTTGTCTGAATTTTCCACGAATCCTGCCCGGGTGAAATCATCCATTTCTGATGCATTACGGGTTCTTCCGGAAGAGGAACTCAGAATGGCCACTATAATGTGCCATCTTTAAGGTCTGGAACAAAAGAGACTATATTTGTGTTTTCATTATTACCGGCTGGAAATCACAAATAGTCAGGGGGCATTATGTCTGACTGGAAAAGAGTTTTCACTATCATCTTCACAGGTCAGCTGTTCTCAACACTGAGCAGCTATGTGGTGGCTTATGCCGTCATCTTCTGGCTGAGTGTCGAGACCAGGTCGGCGGAGGTGCTGGCATATGCTACCATTGCTTCACTCCTGCCGCAGATGGTGCTCGGGTTGTTCACCGGTGTCTTTGTCGACCGCTGGAACCGCAAGCGGACCATGATATTCGCCGATCTCTTCATTGCATTGTGCACCCTGGCACTGGCCTCGCTCTTCTGGATTACCGAACCGAAGATCTACTATGTCTATCTGCTGTTGATGATGCGGTCTGCCGGGATGGCATTCCATATCCCCGCCATGCAGGCCTCTGTGCCCTTGCTAGCTCCGCAGGACAAGCTGATGCGGATTGCAGGCATAAACAACATGATACAATCGGTCAGCACCATTGCCAGCCCTGCATTGGCTGCCTTGCTTATAAGCCTCTTCGAGCTGCAGTGGATATTGCTTATTGACGTCGCAGGGGCACTAATTGCGGTTTCAACACTGCTTATGGTTCACATCCCCGACCCGGATAGACAGGAAACTGCCAAGCCGAATCTGGGCAGGGAGTTGATGGAGGGGCTGAGGGAGATATACAGCAAGCCGGGGCTTCTGTGGCTGTTCATTCTGGCCCTCTCAGCCATGTTCTTCATAATGCCCGTTGCGGCCCTCTTCCCGCTGATGACCCTCGATCACTTCAGCGGCACAACGTACATGATGAGCATTGTCGAGATAGCCTGGGGAATAGGCATGCTTACAGGGGGGGCAATAATCGGACACCGCCGTCTGAATAACTACAAGGTTGTTCTCATCAATATGACCTACCTGGTGCTGGGGCTTACCTTTATCTTTTCAGGGCTGCTGCCACCGTCAGGTTTCGCCATTTTCGCGGCAATCACTGCCATAGGGGGTATCACCATGACACTCTATTCGGGTTCATTCACGGTTGTAATGCAGACGATGGTTGAACCGTCAGCCCTGGGAAGGGTATTCTCCCTTTACTCCAGCGTGACACTGCTCCCTTCAATGATTGGACTTCTGGCAACCGGGTATATTGCTGACACGATAGGAATAGGAAACGCCTTCATCATCTCGGGCAGCGGTATAGCATCGCTGGGCGTAGCCGCATTCCTTCTCATTCCGCCGATAAGGAGGATGGTGGCGGGGGAAGTCAGGAAAGAGGCAGCCGGCAGTCAGCCGTTAAAATCAGTCGGCACTAGGCAGTAGAGGGGCGAGCGTTAACAAATGACCCGGTGGGTCATTTGAGCGAAGCAGCCAGCTTGCAGGGAAGCCAATAGAGGAATTTTAGATTTCAAACTTTCGACTTTATGGACTTTACAGACTTTCAGACTTTGAACTTCTCCTCCAGATAGCCCGCCATCTCCTCCTGCATCTCGCGGGCCTTATGTCCGGCGACCTCCGCAAACCTTTCAGTATTGTCAGCGTAGATGATGCCGCGGGATGAGTTCACAAGCAATCCGCAGGTTTTGTTCATGCCGTATCGGGCGACCTCCTCCAGGCTTCCTCCCTGGGCGCCTACACCCGGAACAAGCAGGAAGTGATCCGGAACTATCTTGCGGATATCGGCGAGCATCTCTGCCCTGGTGGCTCCTACAACATACATTATGTTGTCTGGGGTCCCCCATCTCTGGGTTATTGTAAGCACCCGCTCAAACAGCCTCTGACCTTTATCGGTGTGGTATTGAAAATCATCGGCACCCCTGTTGGAGGTGAGAGCCAGGATTACTGCCCATTTGCCGGGATACGAAAGAAAAGGTGTTATAGAATCCTCTCCCATATAAGGGGCAACGGTAACGGCATCAAAGGGCATCTCGCCGAAAACTGCCCGTGCATACATCTTAGACGTGTTCCCGATGTCGCCCCGTTTTGCATCAGCTATAATGAATATATTGGTATCCAGCTTGTTGATATACCTCGCCGTCTTGTCAAGCGCCGCCATCCCCCTGGGACCGTAAGACTCATAGAAGGCAAAGTTGGGTTTGTATGCCACGGTATATTTATGAGTGGCATCAATTATCCGCCTGTTGAACTCAAAGATGGGGTCATCTGTTCCGGCCAGACAATCAGGCAGTCGTGATATTTCGGGATCAAGCCCCACACAGAGAAAGGACTTTTTATTTAGAATGTGGTGGAAGATTTCTTTTGAGAGCATAACCGGGATATTAATAATCGCTTGCCTTCAGGCGTTCTGCATTCTCTGCCATCTGTAGCTTGTCGAGCAGCTCCTGTATATTACCGTCGAGCACCACCGGCAGGTTATAGATTGTCACGTTGATGCGATGATCGGTTACCCTTCCCTGCGGATAGTTGTAAGTTCTGATCTTTGCCGACCGGTCGCCAGTGGAGACCATCGTCTTGCGCTTTTGAGATATCTCATCGAGGTACTTCTGGTACTCGAGGTTATAAAGACGCGTGCGCAGTTCCTTCATTGCCTTCTCCAGGTTCTTGATCTGCGACTTCTCATCCTGGCAGGTGACAACGATACCTGATGGTACATGTGTCAGCCTTATAGCTGAATAGGTGGTGTTGACGCTCTGTCCGCCCGGGCCTGAAGAGCAGTAAGTATCCTTGCGGATATCCTCACTGCGTACCTCAATGTCAAATTCGCCTGCCTCGGGCAGCACAGCCACTGTGGCAGCCGAGGTGTGTATGCGTCCCTGGGTCTCTGTCTGGGGTACCCTCTGTACGCGGTGCACCCCTGACTCATATTTCATGATCCCGTAAACGCCATCGCCCAGTACGGTAAAGATTATCTCCTTGTATCCGCCTGCAGTGCCATCGGTGAAATAGTTCAGGTCAAGCTTCCATCCCCGCGATTCAATGTATTTGGAATACATCCTGAAGAGATCCCCTGCGAAGATGCTGGCCTCATCTCCTCCTGTACCGGCACGTATCTCTATGACTGCATTCTTGTCATCCTCCGGGTCGACCGGAAGCAGCAGATATCTTATCTCCTCCTCCATGTCCGGGATGGCGTTGACAAGCTGATCTATCTCTGCCTTTGCCATATCGCGCATCTCCTCGTCCTTCTCTGCTGCCAGCAGTGTCCTTGCGCTCTCGAGATTGTCAATAGCGCTCTTGTATCTCTCATAAGACTCCACTATGGGCTTCAGCTCCTTGTACTCCTTGTTCAGCCTGATATAACGCTTCATGTCAGACATCACTTCAGGAGAGTTCAGCTGTTCGCCGACCTCCAAAAAGCGCTTCTTCACTCCCAGGAGCCTGTCAAGAATAAGATTATTTGCCATTACTTGCCAAATTTCAGGGTGCAAAGGTAATGAGAAAAAGTTAATAGTGAAATTCCCCGACCCCGCTTCTGATTGTAAGTTTAGGTGAAGCAGAAGGTTCGCACCGTCCAACAACGCGTGCATCCAGGTTATACGACGATGCAATGTCAATAATCGTGGCAGCATCGGCCTCGTCAACATACAGCTCCATGCGATGGCCCATGTTGAAGACGCGATACATCTCCTCCCAGGGTGTGCCGGAGCTCTTCTGTATGAGGTCGAACAGGGGAGGGACCGGAAAGAGGTTGTCCTTGATGACGTGCATCCGGTCAATGAAGTGCATGATCTTGGTCTGCCCGCCTCCGGAGCAGTGCACCATTCCGTGCACTGCAGGTCTCATGGTCTCAAGCACCTTTCTTATCACCGGGGCGTAGGTGCGTGTTGGTGACAGGACCAGCATACCGGCATTCACGCCAGGCACGGTTGTGGGGTCAGTAATTTTCATGCTGCCGGAATAAACCAGTGATCCGGGAACAGCCCTGTCATAACTCTCAGGATAAAGTTCTGCGAGATAGTTATGAAAGACATCATGCCGTGCCGAGGTGAGCCCGTTGCTGCCCATGCCGCCATTATAAATGTTCTCGTAGCTTGTCCGGCCGAAGGAGGCCATTCCCACGATCACATCACCCGGCCTGATATTGGCATTGTCAATGACATCGGCTCTCCGCATGCGGGCAGTGACTGTTGAATCAACAATGACGGTCCTGACCAGGTCGCCCACATCTGCCGTCTCTCCTCCTGTGGACCAGATTCCTATCCCCTCATCTCTCATCCGGCTGAGGAACTCCTCAGTACCCTCAATGAGAGCCCTGATCACCTCACCGGGGATAAGGTTTTTATTCCTGCCAATGGTAGACGACAGGAGGATGTTATCCGTTACCCCGACACAGAGGAGGTCATCGAGGTTCATCACCACGGCATCCTGGGCTATACCCTTCCATACGGAGATGTCTCCCGTCTCCTTCCAGTAGACATATGCCAGTGATGATTTGGTACCGGCACCATCGGCATGCATGATATTGCACCACCCGGGGTCTCCGCCGAGCATATCCGGAATGATCCGGCAGAATGCCTGCGGGAATAGTCCTTTATCAACACCGCTGATAGCGGCGTGTACCTCCTCCTTGCCGGATGAGACACCTCTTTTTGCGTAACGTGACCTGTCAGTCATGATGATTATGCAGATCTTCCTCCGCCTCTATTGTGCAGGCACATAGTCAGTCCTGGTGACCCTGAACTCAGTACGGCGGTTGATCTGGTGAGCTATCTCCTTCTGCTCGTCGCTGGCGAGAGAGTTGATGTATTGCTCGCTGAGGGTAGCTCCGGAGCGCAGGAAGGGTGCGTCCTGCATGATTGCTGGATCCACAATCTTCGGGCTGGTCTCACCGTAGCCCCTTGCCGTCAGTCTGTCAGCGGCAATTCCTTTGCCAATAAGGTAGTCAACAACCGACTGTGCCCTCTTCTGGGAAAGATCCAGGTTAAACTCCTCCGTGTCACGCGAGTCGGTGTGTGACATCAGCTCGATGGTCACGTTCGGGTTGTCATTCAGTGTCTCAACCAGCTTGTCAAGTGAGACCATAGATTCGGGACGCAGGTCCCACTTGCCGAAGTCGTAGAAGATATTCGGAAGCTCTATAGGTCTGTCAATCGGTGTAAGCAGGATGGTAGCCATGAATTCGCGGCTCTTGTCCTGTCCCCTGGTGGTCTCTTTTTCCTTCCCGTTCAGGAAGCCTTTCTTTGATGCCAGGAAGATATAATCAACTTCTGGTCTCAGGCTGAATTTGAAGTCGCCGGCATTGCCTGTCTCAGTCTGCATGTTGGCACCGTCACTGGCAATGAGCTGAAGGGTGGCGCCCTGCACAGGCTGGCCGCTTTTTTCATCCCTGACGAGACCCGTGATGCTGAACAGCAGCGGCGGCATCTCGAAAGTATACATGTCATCAACACCCCTGCCCTTGCGGGAAGAGCTGAAGATGCCCTTTTCGGCCTCTTTCTCGAAAGTGATGCCGAAATCGTCCGCCGGACTGTTTATCGGTGGTCGCATGTTCTGAACTATCCATCCGCTGCCCGACTGAGGTACCGCCCTGAACATGTCCAGTCCTCCCATACCTATGTGACCGTCAGACGCAAAATAGAGGATACCGTCGTGACGGACGAAGGGGAAGAGCTCATTGCCCCTGGTGTTGATGTCCGTTCCGAGGTTCTCGGGACGAGACCACGGGCTGCCCGGAGAGGTGCGGCTGGCCCTGTATATATCCTTTCCTCCCAGTCCGCCGGGTATATCGGAGACAAAATAGAGTGTCTGTCCGTCAGGAGAGAGGGCAGGATGAGCCGCTACCAGCGAATCTGCGAGCAACTCCAGCTTCTGAGGGTCTGACCAGCGCGTGCCCTCACGTGCCGAATACATTATCACACATCCTTTTTTCTCGCGTTTGCCTGCTTCACAGCGGGTGAAAAATACTTCGGTGAAGTCAGATGAGAACGACGGGGTGCCTTCTTCAAACTCACTGTTCAGGAAATCAACCGGCACGGGGGTACTCCACTTGCCTTTCTTGTCAAGCCGGGTTTCAAAAATATCAGTAAAACTCTGTCCGGTGGCTCCGTGCTCCTTGTTGCCCTGAGCGTCGTCACGTGATGAGGTGAACCACAAAAGGCCATAGTCATCGCGGCCGAAGGAGGGACTGAAGTCCGAGTCCCTGGAGTTGGCATCTTTCAGCTCTTCCACATTATATGATTCAGGAGAGGCCTGCCATTCCATGGCCAGCTCACAGGCCCTTATCTGCTGTTCGGTACGCGGGTCACCCGGGACAAGCTGCCGGTATTTTCTGAACTCCTCAATAGCCTGAGGATAACGGCCCAGCTTCTTGGTGCTCTCAGCAAGCCAGTACTGTGCCTCCGGCTTGGGGAAGGCCGACCTCACGGCTCTTTTGTACCACAGCTCGGCATTCTTGGGATCATTGATCAGGCGGTAGCACTCTGACACCATAAAGACCATTTCAGCCTTAACCTGCTTATCACGCGTCTTCGAGTATACGTCCTTGAAGAAGTCTATTGCTTCATAGTAACTGCCTGCCTCATAGGCTGAATAAGCACGCTCGGTTTTTTGTTTCTGTGCGCTGAGGACCGCAGGAAGTAATACGATCAGTGAAAATATGAGGATTAACAGTTTATTCATGCTGAATACCTTGATTTATGCAAAAGTAATGATTGTTATTTATGTTAACGTACCGCCATTCCAATAATTACCTTACCGCAGAGCTTACAGCAAAAATAATGCCCTCGCGGAGGAGGGCACCATTCAATGCAAGATGTCTGAAATTGATTACCTGGTAAAAAGAAGCTCCCGGTACTTGGGCAGGGGCCACAATTCGTTGTCAACCACCAGCTCGAGCTTGTCGATATGGGTCCTGATCTCATCGAGATAAGGCTTCACTTTGCTCTCGTAGGCAAGGGACTTTTTGTAAAGGTCCTCAATTAAATTGGCCTTTCTCCGCTCTTCAATCATCTCGGCAACAAGTCTCTTTATCATGGAAATATGATCAGAGATGGTGACAATGAGCTCCTTGCGTGCACCGGCCAGCCTTATGTATTCATTGTCGTCAAATATCTCACGCAGCCCCCTGACATTATCTACCAGTGAGGTCATGTAGTTCACAGCTGTAGGGACGATGTGATTGATTGCCAGATCGCCCAGCACGCGTGATTCTATCTGCAGCTTCTTGGTAAACTTCTCCAGTTCCACCTCAACCCTGCTCTCCAGTTCACGGGCGGAGAGCACGCCTGTGCCTACGAGTGTCTCGCGTGATGAAGGGATGACATATGCCTTCAGCGTCTTTGGCACGCTAGGCTCAGCGGACAGGCCCCTCCGAGCCGCCTCCCGGTGCCATTCATCACTGTACCCGTCGCCTTCAAACCTTATCCTCCTTGAAGCTATAATACACTTCTTAAGGACCTGGAAGATGGCGTCATCCTTCTTGGCTCCCTTGTTGACCAGGGTATTCACCTCTTCGGCGAAGTCCTTCAGCTGGCGGGTTACTGCCGCATTCAAAACGATCATGGCGGAGCTGCAGTTGGCTGATGATCCTACGGCCCTGAACTCAAACCTGTTGCCGGTGAAGGCAAATGGCGATGTGCGGTTGCGGTCGGTGTTGTCAAGGAAGATACCCGGTATCTTGCCCAGACCAAGCTTGATTTCCGTTTTTTCCTGGGGGGTCATCTTCTTGTCCTTTACCTTGCTTGCTATGTTGTCAAGGATTTCGGAGAGATAACTTCCCAGGAAGACGGAGATGATTGAGGGAGGCGCTTCATGTCCGCCAAGCCTGTATGAGTTGTTCTCATTGGTGACACTGGCTCTCAGAAGCTCCTGGTTGTCATTCACTGCCTTGACCACATTCACCAGGAAGGTGAGGAACTGCATGTTCGTCTTCGGGTTCTTACCCGGTGACAGCAGGTTGACACCTGTGTCCGTTGCCATCGACCAGTTGCTGTGCTTGCCTGAACCGTTGACCTCCGCGAAGGGCTTCTCATGGAAAAGCACCCTGAACTTATGCCTCCTTGCAACCCTTCGCATCACATCCATGATGAGCTGGTTATGGTCAACGGCAAGATTGGCCTCTTCATATACCGGGGCACACTCAAACTGGTTGGGGGCGACCTCATTGTGGCGTGTCTTTACAGGTATGCCAAGCTTGTATGCTTCATACTCGAACTCCTTCATGAACGCCTTTACCCTCTCAGGAATAGACCCGAAGTAGTGGTCAGAGAGCTGCTGATCCTTCGACGATGGATGCCCCATGAGTGTCCGGTCAGCCAGCATCAGGTCAGGACGGGCGTAGTATAGAGCCTCGTCTATAAGGAAGTATTCCTGCTCCCATCCGAGTGTTGCAATGACCTTTTTAACATCCTTGTCAAAGAGATGGCAGACCTCCGTGGCAGCATGGTCAAGTGCAGCCAGCGACCGCAGTAGCGGTGTCTTGTAGTCGAGAGCCTCACCGGTGTAGGAGACAAAGACTGTAGGGATACACAGGGTATTGCCGACGATGAATGCCGGTGACGACACATCCCATGCGGTATAACCTCTTGCTTCGAACGTATTCCTTATACCTCCGCTGGGGAAGCTTGAGGCATCAGGCTCCTGCTGAACGAGCACCTCGCCTGAGAATATCTCAATGATAGCTCCGCGCTCTCCCCTGCCGACAAATGAATCATGCTTTTCGGCTGTGGCGTCGGTCAGGGGATGGAACCAGTGAGTGAAATGAGTCACACCATGCTCCATTGACCAGGCTTGCATCCCGGTAGCCACCTGGTCTGCTATCTGCCTGTTGATGGGAGTGCCTTCATCTATCGCCGTCATCACCGCCCTGTAAGCCTCCTGGCTCAGGTAGCGCTCCATCTTTACCTTGTCAAAAACATTCTCTGAAAAATAGGATGATACTGCCGCCCTGGGAACTGATACCTCAACCGTATCCCTTGAGAAGAGTTCCTTCAATGCACTGAAACGTAATTCTGCCATGATCTGATTTTTTTTGTAAAAATAGATCATTTTAGAATATACCCCTATTTTTTAGGGGTATTTTTTGACTTTAATATGTTTTTTGTATGTTAACCCCCATTTTTAGAGGGGGGTACATTCAAATTTTATTCGTTTTTCAGGTCAGTTCGACATTCAGCGCGATTGAAGATGCCGTATAACGATTTCTCAAAATCGACTGCGACAACCTTGTACTCAGGAGTAAGGGTGAACTCATCACCCACGCCGCTGGTGAGGTAGTTGATTGCCGCCTCGGGGAAATGGAAGGTGGTATAGATCACCCCCGGTTTGACGACATCAGTCACCTTCACCTTCATGGTGGTGATGCCGCGTGCCGAGAAGATCCGTGCAAAGTCGCCGCTTACCAGCCCCTTTAGCCCGGCATCATGCGGATGCACGAACAGTATGTCTTCCGTGACAAGCTCTCTGTTCGGGGTACGCCGGGTCATGGTTCCGCTGTTGTAATGCTCCAAAATCCTGCCAGTCGTAAGTATATACGGGTAACGTCCGGCATTCTCATTAAGCTCGGGCGAAAGGTCAAAGTCCCATGAATGGAATTTCCCCAGGCCCCTCTTGAATGTCTCAGTGTGGAGTATCTTCGTGTCAGTGCCGTCTTCCCTTACAGGCCATTGCTTGCCGTTATCGCCCAGCTCATCCCATTTCACACCCCTGAAGAAGGGCACGATGCCTGCTATCTCCTTAAGTATCACATCTGCCGAATATCCCTCCTGGAGGTATCCCATACGGTTCATCATGTCAACCACTATCTGCCCGTCGGGTTTGGTTCCCCCGAGTGGCTCCACCACCCTCTGGACTTTCTGTATCCTGCGCTCACCGTTGGTGAAGGTACCCCTCCTTCTCCAGGAACGACGATGCAGGGAATATGACGTCTGCTATCCGGGCCGTCTCCGTCATGAAAAGCTCCTGTACCACCAGGAAATCAAGCTCCTGGAGCGAGCTCTTCACATGGCAGGTATTGGGGTCTGTCTGCACAATATCCTCGCCCATGATCCACAGGGCCTTCAGGTCTCCCCTGGCGGCGGCAGAGAACATCTCCGGGATCCTGTAACCCGGCACGGATGGATGCTCTGCCCCGTAGTAGGCATTATAGGTAGCTATGTTTGCCGGATCAGTGACATCAAGATAACCTGCTCCCTGGTGTGGCTGTACGCCCATGTCTGCTGCTCCCTGCACATTATTCTGTCCGCGCAGCGGGTTGACGCCGGCACCCTCCCTGCCTATATTGCCGGTCATCATGGCAATATTCGAAATTAGTGTTATCGCCTTGGTGGCCTGCCAGTGCTCCGTGACACCCAGACCATGGAACTCCATTGCCGCATGTGCCGTGCCATACTCAATAGCAGCAGCTCTCACCAGCTCACGGTCAACGCCGCACACCCTTTCAAGGTCATCAAGGTCAAGTGCCTGCAGGTATCTCCTGAAATCCTCCCAACCCTCGGTACGCGACCTGATGAACTCCTCGTCAAGGAGACCTTCGCTGAAGAGATAATAAGCAAACATGTTCAGTACGGCAACGTTGGTGCCCGGGTTGATCTGCAGATGGTATCTGGCCAGCCGGGCGAGTTCGATCTTCAGGGGGTCAATAACGATAAGGGGTATCCCTGACTCAACCAGCGCCCTTATCCGCGCCCCGGTGACAGGGTGAGCAGACGACGGGTTGGCTCCGATTATCAGTATGCAGCCGGTCTTATATAACTCATCTACTGAATTGGTTGCCGCGCCGGTGCCGTAGGCCCACTGCATGCCCATCGCCGTGGGCGCATGGCATACCCTCGCACAGCCGTCGATGTTGTTCGTCCCTATCACGATCCTGAAAAACTTCTGCATCAGGTAGTTCTCTTCATTGGTACACCGTGCCGAGGAGATCCCCGCCAGGGCATCAGGTCCGTGCTTCTCCAGAATCTCCCTGAACCTTTGCGCCGTATAATCATATGCCTCATCCCATGTCACCTCGGTGAGCACTCCGTTTTTCCTTACCAGCGGTGAACGCAGTCTTTCAGGATGATTATAGAATTCGAAGGCGAACCTCCCCTTGACGCAGGTATGACCCCTGTTTGTTGCCCCGTCAAGCGGGGCCTGGATGCCCCTCACCAGACCGTCGATCACCTTGACCTCCAGGTTGCATCCCACGCCGCAGTAGGTGCATGTGGTCCGGACAATGCTGTCTGCCGCAAGTGTTTTTGTAGAGTACCTGTCTGACAGGGCATTTGTGGGACAGGTCTGAACGCATGCGCCGCATGAAACACACGGCGATTCGCGGAAAGAGCGGTCAAAGCCTTTAATTATGCGGCTCTCATGACCCCTGCCATTGATTCCGAGCACGTGCTCGGCCTGCAGTTCATCACAAGCCCTGACGCACCGGTAGCATTTGATGCATTCCGTGAGATCGGACCATATATACGGATGGCTCCTGTCTTTCTCATATTGAGTTACCGAACGGGGGTATCTCACCTCCGGAGTGCCGGCGGCGGCCACCACCTCCTGAAACTCCGTCGGGAGCATGCCGGGCTCCGGCCTGAGTTTGTCAGGCGGGTATTCCGAGAGGACGAGCTCGAGGATATTCCGTCTCAGTCTCCTGATTTTTTCCGTTGAAGGGTAGATATAGTATCCAGGTGCCACCGGTGTATGGCATGACGCCATCACCCTGCCGGGGCCATCCTCCTTCAGTGCCACCTCTACGGAGCAGACCCTGCATGACCCGTAATTCTCAAGGTTATCAGCCTGGCATAGCGTGGGTATGACATCGCGGCCCCTGATCCTCCGTACAAACTCAAGTATCGTCTCACCCGATACTACCGGGTATGGCTTGTTGTCAATATATGCTGTGTTTTCCATCATTTTGCCTCCTTTGCCGTGAAGTAACCTTCAAGCTCATCGCTGAACCATTGCAGCGCATTCTTTACCGGCAGCGGCAGTCCGCCACCCAGGGCGCAGAGTGATCCAAGCTGCATTGTCTCCAGGAGATCGTCAAAGAGCTGCCTGTCGATCTTTTCACCCTTCTCCGCCGCTTCACTGAGAAGTTCATGGCCACGTACCGACCCGATACGGCATGGGAAGCATTTTCCGCATGATTCCCTTTTGGTAAACTCAAAGAGATGCTCCAGGAGCTTTATGACAGGAAAGTCGGCCGGCACTGATACAACTCCGGCATGGCCCAGCAGGAACCCCTCATTGCTGAACGATTCGAAGTCGAGTGTCAGGTCGCCGACCCTGGATGCCGGTACCAGTCCTCCCAGCGGTCCACCTATCTGGAAAGCCTTGACGGGGTATCGTGTTCCTCCTCCCATATCGTCTATCACCGTCCTGAGCGGGGTGCCCATCCTCACCTCCAGCAGTCCGGGTCTGTTAAAGGCGCCGTCGAGTGACACCAGCTTGGTGCCGGGCGATTTCTCCGTACCGAGGGCGGCATAAACGGTGCCGCCTTCCTTTAATATATAATGTATGTTTGCGAATGTCTCAACGTTGCTCAGCACCGTGGGCATTCCGAAGAGTCCATATACGGCAGGAAAGGGCGGACGGGTGCGCACCTCGGGCCTCAGTCCCTCAAGGGAGTTGAGCAACGAGGTCTCCTCACCGCAGATATATGCTCCCGATCCTTCGACCACATGAAAGCGGAAGCTGAAGGATGCTTCGCCGGAGGAGCCCTCAGTGATGCCGGCTTCTTCAAGCTGCCTACGGCCTCCCTTGTTTTTCTCACGGCAAGTGGATATTCACCCCTGATATATGACCACACCTGTGTCGGCCCCTGGTGATTATGCCTGTCATAAGCATCCCGAAGAGGACGGAGTGAGGACGCTCTTCAAGGAGCCACTTGTCGGAGAAGGCTCCGGGATCACCCTCATCGGCATTGCATACTACGTACTTACGGTCAGCCCTGGCGTCACGTGAAGACCTGACCTTCAGATGGTACGGGAACCCGGCACCGCCGCGTCCCCTCAGTCCCGACAGCTCCAGCTCCCTCAGGGCTGATACGGTATCAGAACTCCATCTTCCGGCAACGGAATAGTATTCCTTTATATCACCTGTTGGCACCAGCAGCGCAGGCTTGTCAGCATTGGAAAAGGTCCGAAGGTCATGAGCAGTGCCATTATCGCCGGAGAGACGGATCTCGCCGTTGACCATGAAGGCATTGTTGGAATGACAGTGCCCGAGGCAGGTCACAACCCCTATCTCATGATCGGCGTACTTGTCCGCCAGGCTCCGCCTGAGGCCGTCCTGCCTTCCGGATGTGAGACAGGCTGTGCCGTCACATACGAAGACCTTCTTACCGAGGTGATCCTTCCTCAGAAAATCATAAAAGGAACTGGTTCCCAGGACTGCGGCATGACCTGTCATAAAGTCCCCGGCCACCGAAATGAGCCTCTACGTCCGCCGAATTCGCCCGGCGCCCGCAGCCTTGACAACCTCGTCATAAAGACCGTCGCCACACCCTTTCTTGCAGAGAGTCCTCTCAGGTTTATTGACATACTCTTATATTTTTTCAGTCACAATATATTAACTGACTGCAAGATAAATAGTAAACATGAGAATTATCATATTTCCCGGACTGATTATTAAATGAGAACGAACCCCATCCTTTTGTTTAACTGAATTTTGTTATATTTGTCGCCTGTATTTTCAAGAGGTAAATTCAATTATTTAATTAGTTTTCAGATGGCAATACTTCAGACATTAAGAGAGAAGGCGGGACCACTTGTTGCGGGTGTGATCGGAGTTTCATTGCTTCTCTTTGTTGTAAGCGATTTTTTTGGTAACAATAATTCGCCAGCGCCGGAAGGCAGATAAATATTATGAGCTGGCCCGGATTGACGGCGAGAGCAGTTTCATACCAGGATTTTGAATTCAGGGTGCAGGACCTCGTGGAGATAAATAAAATGTATAGCGCCAGCGAGGTGAATGAAGAGATGATGCAGAGCATCAGGGAGCAGGTATGGCAGCAGATGCTTTCCGAAAAGCTGATGGACAAGACCTACAAAAAGACCGGGCTGGGAGTCAGTCCTGATGAGGTGGAGATGCTCGTTTTCGGGGATAATCCCCATCCGATTGTGCAGCAGCTTTTCACAGACCCCTCTACCGGCGCCTTCAACAAATCGTTCCTTGTCAATTTCCTGAAGGCCACCGACGAGATGATCAGCCACCAAGAGATACTGGCCTCTTCTTTGAGGATCAGATCATCAACGACAGGCTTAACACGAAGCTTGTGAACCTCATGTCAAAGGGGTTATATGTGACCGGCAAGCAGTCGGAATATGAAGCCAGCCTCGCGAGCAACACTGTCAGCTTCAGCTTCATCGCACGCAACTACGCCACCCATGTCCGACAGCTCTGTAACGGTTACCCCGGCTGAGATAAAGGATGATTATGGACAGCCATAAGGAAAGCTTCAAGCGTTCAGCCCCAGAGACATGGAATACATGGTATTTGACATCGCTCCCTCGGAATCTGACATGAAAGAGACGGAGACCTGGGCAATAAATGAGAAG
Organism: Bacteroidales bacterium; assembly: GCA_034522515.1. Lineage (GTDB taxonomy): Bacteria > Bacteroidota > Bacteroidia > Bacteroidales > VadinHA17 > SR-FBR-E99. The sequence continues at coordinate 69,280 of JAXHLF010000021.1, forward strand.
GAGAACTTTGCTGCCGCAACAGACATTGTTCAGTACATCAATCTTACGGCCGACACGCGACATACGGGCTTTTACAATAACCTCACAGATCTTCCCGAGAGCCTTCGCGAGCTGGCTGAGTCAGGTGACAGGTCAGTTGTGACAGGACCATATTTGAAAACGGCCATTATAAGCTGGCACGCATAGTTGACATCGCCGAGCGTCCAGACTCTGTCAGGGCTGCCCACATACTCCTTTCTCCCAACGCCGGCAGAAGCATGGCCCAGGCCAGGCAGGAGGCAGACAGTCTGATCATGCTCATCAGGTCAGGCATCGAATTCGAACGCTGATGGCCATGGCCAACTCCGACGACCAGGGATCAGCACAGGTTGGGGGTGATCTAGGATGGTTCAGCGAGGGGATGATGATCATTCCTTTCAACAACGCATGCTTCAGTGGCAAGAAGGGTGACCTGGTGACGGTTGAGACCACATTCGGGCTCCATATAATCAATATACTTGACCAGAGCCGCAGGGTAAAAAAATACGATATCGGTATCGTTGACCGGCTGGTGATTCCGAGCAATGTCACCAACCAGCGGATCTATGCCGAGGCGTCACAGTTTGCCGGTACCAATGACACCTATGAGAAGTTCAACAAGGCAGTGGCGGAAGGCAACCTGAACAAGAAACTGGCAATGAATGTCACACCTGATCAGAAAGAGCTTCCGGGACTCGCAGCAGGGCAGAGGGCTGGTTATGGCACTCTTCCAGGAACAAGCAGGGAGACATTATCCTCGACAACAGCAGCCAGGCAGTATTTGAGCTTCCGAATATGTATGTGGTGGCCTACTGCACCAGGGTGCAGGAAGAGGGACCGGCTCCTGTGGAGGATGTCAGTTCCGACATACGGTTCATCCTGGCAAAAAAGAAGAAGGCGGAGATCATCTCTGCCGAGATGAAGAAGCTGACCGCCGAGGGGAAAACCCTTTATGATATCGCTTCTAATTACAATACAACAGTACAGGATGCCAGCGGCATCAACTTCAGGTCATATTCAGTACCCGGAGCAGGAATAGAACCAGGTCTCATCTCTGCTGCATCGACATCAGGAACTGGCGTTCTCTCAAAACCCGTGGAAGGTAACAATGGCGTCTATCTGTTCGTGGTAAATACTGCCAGCCCGTCAGTGGCCGAAGAGATGGCCATGGTGCGGGAGAGGCTGAATTCCAACTATCAGATACGGGCCTCCTATGAAGCATACCAGGCCATCCGTGACAAGAAAGAGGTGGAGGATCTGAGGTATAAGTTCTACTAGTTTCCGCGATTCTCAGATAAAATAAAAGGCCTTCCGTCAGGAGGGTCTTTTTTTTTGCAGGAGGTCAATACCTCAACTCTCCTTACCTCTGAATCTCCTGCTGACCTCCTCTTCGCTCTGGTCCTCAGGACAGGACAATGAGCAAATCCGGAAGGATCAGTGCGTCAGTCTTTCCCCCTCCATGGGATAGTCTAACAAGGGTATGAAAGGATCCGGGGCACTGCCGCCTCCCATCCCAGCGGCATGATGTGAACGCCGCTGACCCCTCGCTTCTCTCCTAGGAGGCGCCTTGATGGTTTCAGCCGTGATTGGCTATGCTCTCTTCCTGGCAAACCTGTCCCCGGCACCCTCGAGTCGTTTTCATGACGGCATTCCGGGGACTGGTCGCCCACACCCGGTATGTTGTTATTGAGATACAGAGCAAGGTTCATTGTCCTGAGCGGGCTTATGCCCACGAGTATGTACACCTTATCAAGCAGCCCCTCCTTATCGAGGAGTTCCAGCCACGGGTCAAGACTGTCAGGATCAAAGACCAGGTTTGTCTGCAGGAACTGTGCCCCTGCATTGATCTTCTTCCTGTTGCGGATGACCTGCATCGCAGGATCCTGGGCAAAAGGGGATGCGGCCGCACCCAGAAAGAGCTTAGGTCTGTTCTTTATCTCCCGTCCGTCGAGATAGATGCCTTCATCCCTCATCCGTCTCAGGATCCAGAGCATCTGCACCGAATCGATGTCAATGATGTTCAGGTTCCCTCTTGGTTGCGGTCCCACGCGAGGGCTGTCGCCTGAGAGGCACAGGATGTTATGCACCCCGAGGGCATTGGCCCCGATGGCCTGCGACTGCAGGCTGTTGCGGTTATTGTCGCGTGCAGAGATCTGCATCACCGGCTCTGCTCCCAGTGATGCGGCCACGGCTGAGCAGGCGGCGCTTGACATCCTTGGTATCGCTGACGAGCCGTCGGTGAAGTTTATTGCGGTAACATAAGGTCTGACAAGACTTATCTTCTCTTTAAGTATGGCCGTGGCCGCACTCAGCGGCGGCTGCACCTCGGTGGTGATGACGAACCTGCCGCTGCGCAGCTCACTCTCAAGCTTCGACTGCGGCTCCGTGACAGCAGGAGGATGAAATTCCGAATCACCCTTCCACCAGTCCGGCTGCCGTATCGGTCTGAACACCTTCTCCTCGAGGAGAGCGCCCGCACTCCTGCCTTGTCTTTTTGAGGGGAGGATGATATCTGCGCAGCCCGGTCTCCCTCACCTTCCTCACCACCTCACCCCAGGTCTCTGTGCCCGCCCTGTCCCAGTCGACCGGCGGAAGCACCTCAAGCAGCCTCTGTTCACGATGCATTCTCCGTGACCGCTCATAGATAAGGTGCCAGGCACATCGTCTCCCGGGGTCGACATAACAGTAACCGTTGTTCACTCCGCCGCAGGGACCGTTCCTTATTCCCTTGGGGCACTCCATGTGACAGATGAAAGCTGTCTCCTGAAGGAGGCAGTTACCGCACATCCTGCATCCGAAGAGCGGTCCCTTGACCATCCTTTCGGTAAATGCAAGCAGACGCCCCCCGGCAGGCAGCCTCATGAAGGGACGAAAGGCAGGCTGCCACCGGCGCACGGGAGTGAAAATGGCCATGATAATTTCAGATGTACATGTTTATCAGCTGCTCATAGAGCTCCTGTCTGCCGCTGATCTTCTTCGGCTCTCCAGCCTTCCCGGCCAGGGCGTAGAGGTCTTCAAGAGTAAGTTTGCCCTTCTCATAGAGGGCTCCGTTACCCCTGTCAAACGAGGCATACCTTGTCTTACGCAGTTTGAGGTAATCAGACTCCCTCAGGATCCGGTCAGCTATCACCAGCCCTCGCGCAAAAGTATCCATGCCGTTGATATGGGCGATGAAGAGATCTTCGGGATCAGTTGAGTTGCGTCTCACATGGGCGTCAAAATTGATGCCGCCGGTCCTGAATCCGCCAGCCTGGAGAATGACGAGCATGGCTTCCGTGATCTCATTGATGTTCGTCGGGAACTCATCGGTATCCCATCCGTTCTGGTAGTCGCCCCTGTTGGCATCTATGCTGCCGAGCATGTCGGCGTCAGCTGCCGTCTGCAGGTCATGCTGGAACGAGTGTCCGGCAAGAGTGGCATGGTTGACCTCCACATTGAGCTTGAAGTCCTTGTCAAGATCGTAGTGACGGAGAAACCCTATGACAGTTGCGGCATCGAAATCATACTGATGCTTGGTGGGCTCCATCGGCTTAGGTTCAATGTAGAATGTACCCTTGAACCCATTTTTGCGCCCGTAATCGCGCGCCAGGGTCAGCATCATGGCCAGGTGGTCAAGCTCGCGTTTCATGTCGGTGTTATGCAGCGACAGGTAGCCTTCGCGTCCGCCCCAGAATACATAACCCTGACCGCCGAGGGTGATGGTTGCATCAATGGCGTTCTTCAGCTGCACGGCAGCGTGGGTAAGCACGCTGAAATCTGGATTGGTGGCCGCGCCGTTCATGTAACGGGGATTGCTGAAGAGGTTAGCCGTACCCCAGAGGAGCTTCATGCCGGTCTCCTTCTGCCTTGCCTTTATTACCGGAACGAACTTCTCAAGCCGCTTTTCAATCTCAAAAACAGAGCCGTCTCCTACGAGGTCAGTATCGTGGAAGCAATAGAAAGGAGCGCCTATCTTATCAAAGAACTCAAAGGCCATGTCAAGCTTGACTTTTATCCTCTCGTCGCCCTCCAGCCCGTCATACGGAAAATCCCTTGTCTTAGCCCCGAAGGTGTCAGAGCCGTCGCCGCAGAATGAATGCCAGTATGCAATTGCAAACCGCAGGAGGTCCTTCATCTTTTTGCCTCCAACCCTGGCTTCGGGGTCATACCATTTGAATGCAAGCGGGTTTTTCGAATCCCTGCCTTCAAACTTGATTTTCCCGATACCCGGGAAGATCTCGCCGTTACTCTTTTTTACCATAGCATTTTTGTTTATTGGTATATCTTATCTTCAAGTATATCAAGCCACTCCATGTACTTCTCATCGTACAGCCGTGCCAGTTTGCTGTCGGGTTCACTCGTTCCGGTAACCTCCAGTCCGTTGAAGGCCTCCTCCTCCGACTTGTAAAATCCGCACCCGATTCCTGCACCCAGTGCTGCACCTATCGAGCCGTCGGTGTTGTACAGGGTAATGACAGCCGAAGTAAGGCTGGAGAGGACATCTCTGAAGACCCTGCTCAGGAACAGGTTTGACTCGCCGGCCCTGATAACCGATGGGTTTATACCAGTCTCCTTCATTATCTCCAGGCCGAAACGGAAGGAATATGCGATTGACTCCTGTGCCGCACGGTAGAGATGGCCCTGACGGTGAATGTTGAAGTTCAGCCCCTGCACTGAGGCTTCGATATCCCTGTTCTGGAACATCCGTTCCGCCCCGTTGCCAAATGGAAGAATTGTCAGTCCTTCACTGCCGGGCTCCACGGCGGCAGCCATGTCATTCATATCGGGGTATGACAGTCCGGCTCCCGTGTTCTTCTTGAACCAGGAGTTCAGAATGCCTGTGCCGTTGATGCAGAGCAGGACACCAAGGCGGGGTGCAGACTCAGTGTGGTTGACGTGCAGGAAGGTGTTTATGCGCGATTGCGGGTCAAACTGAGTTATATCTGTGACGCCGTAGATCACGCCGGATGTGCCGGCGGTGGTGGCTACCTCGCCCGGTTGCATCACATTGAGTGACAGGGCATTGTTCGGCTGATCTCCCGCCCTGTACGAGACCGGAATACCGGCTGGAAGTCCAAGCTCCTCCGCCATGGCCGGGGTAAGCTTACCCTGTATCGAGAATGACTCCACCGGATCAGCCAGGAGCTCCGGTGCAATGCTGTAATAATCAAGTAATTCCTCCGAGATCTCATTCCTCTTAAAATCCCAGAATATACCCTCAGAGAGTCCTGTATATGATGTCTTTATCTCATCTGTCAGCCTCATGGCAAGGTAATCGCCCGGAAGCATGATCTTGTGAATGCGTTTGAAGATGGCAGGTTCATTCTCCCGGACCCATGCCAGCTTCGATGCGGTGAAGTTACCGGGGGAGTTGAGAAGGTGATGCAGACAAAAATCCTTGCCCATCTTCTCAAAGGCCTTTTCTCCTATCTCCACTGCCCTGCTGTCACACCATATGATTGATGGGCGCAGTATTTTCTTCCTGCTGTCAACGGTAACCAGTCCGTGCATCTGGTAGGCAATACCGATTGCACCAATGTTTTTGCTCTTCGTCCCCAGTTTTTTAAGGCACCCCCCCAGGGCGAGAGTAAAGTTCTTCCACCATACTTCGGGATCTTGCTCAGCCCACCCGGGCACCGGTGCGGAGATCTCCATTTCGGAGGGTGGATAGGAGGCGGATGAAATCGCCCTGCCGGTAACTCCGTCAACGACGGAGACCTTTACCGACGAGCTGCCGAGGTCAATACCCAGTAATAGCATAAGGTTCTTTTTTACGAGAAATTTCTCACTGTCGTGATAAATGTACGGATATTTTCCTTAGAAGCACCTGACCCGGAGTATGGTTCAGCGATATTGCAAGAGTCCTTGAATACCTTCCGGGGCCAGGTTCAGCCCTGCATTTTTCTGTTACGATAGATACAGTTTTTGCTATCACATATGTGACACTGGTAGGGAGAGTAATTGACATCCCGGCCTATACCGAACAGGCCACTGACAGATTTTATCGGGTTCATCAATGCTGATTGTGTCAGCGTGATACCGCAGAAGTTATCCTTAAAGAAACTGAAGAGTTTATGCTGATCAGCCACATCCCAGCCGCAGTAGCCCGGGCTGAAACGGTTTGAAATTTTCTTTCCTCTGGCCCCTTCGGCTTTTTTGAGTTCCTCCTGTATCCTGTCGGCGGCACTCTCAACCACCTCGGACCCGATGACATCATAGACGTATCCGCGCAGCAGGTCTCCCTCCTTCATGCTTTTGCGGCTCATCTCCCCCACCTCAGGACCTGCAGTGCAGATGAAGAGGGCCAAATCCTCTGCCTCTTTTATATGTCTGTATATGACAGGCTTAACATATAAGACAACACCTTCAATCTCAACTGCCTTATCTTCAGGCCACAGCCTGATGTTGTTGAAGACCCGGTATTCGGCCTTTACACCGCCCATAGGGGTTAGTTCTTCGGAAACCTCCTGTATCAGTTCGGTAACAGGCCCAGGTGCAGTACCGGGAAGGTATCCCATGGTCCGTTCCAGTGCCTCAACACCGGAAATCAGCTCTCTGAATGTATAGGTGAACCTGTTCAGGATGGCCGGGTTGTTTGATAGTGTTCTATGAAACGGATTGCATAATCATCCCTCCCGAGGATCAGGTCTGCTGCGCGTACAAGCCCGGAGATCCTTTCAGGATTGGCGATTGGGCAGGTAAGACCGTACATGATTGACATGGCCATGAATGCATTGTTGATATTGTCCCGGTTTGGCAGGCCGAATGAAATATTGCTGGCTCCCTGTGTTATGTTATGTCCCAGCCTTTCATGTACCAGTCTTATGGTCTCAAGGGTCACTTTACAGGCATTGGGATCTGCGCTGACGGCCATAGCCAGGGGATCGATTATCACATCCTCCTCCTTTATGCCGGCCCGGATAGCGCGCTCAATGATCTTTCCCGCAATCATCAACCGCTTCTCCGGATCATGAGTGATGCCATTGTCGTCGAGAACGAGACCGATTATTGCTGCGCCGTATTCCCTGGCAACAGGCAACAGTCTCTGCAGCGATCTCTCTTCCCCGGTCACGGAATTAATGAGGCACTTACCCCTGGCCACCTTCAGCGCTGCCTCAATAGCTGCGGGATTCGGTGAGTCGAGGCATATGGGTATGTCGAAGTTGTTTTGAAGGGCTATGACTGCTTCGGGCAGGAGCTCTTCATCCGCCACTCCGGGAAAACCGACGTTCAGATCCAGCACCTCTGCCATAGCGTTAATCTGAGATCCGGCAATAGAAAGCATATACTCAAAGTTTTTCTCCTGCAGGGAGGAGGCGAGCTTTTTGCGCCTGGTTGGGTTGATTGACTCTCCGATGATAACTACCGGTCCATCAGTATCAATAATAACCTCCCTGGTTGTACCTCTCAGTATTGTTTTCATTTACTGCAGAATATTTTCATAGCCAGAGTGGCACAGAGTCAGATACTTATTTGGACTGTCGAACATATGGTAATGAGTGGTATTTCTCTATATCTCAGTGTAAAGATGAGGTAAAATAACAAATTAATCTGTTACCCGGGTTAGTGTTTTAAGATATTCAACTGCTCCCTGGGGGTGAGGGGAATAGTGGTCAGCTCCTATTTTCTCACAGAACTCGGCATTAACCGGTGCTCCTCCGACCAGTATCTTGGTATCATTGTGCATCTCCCTGAGGGATGCGACAGTCTGCCGCATGTTCTCCATGGTTGTGGTGAGTAATGCAGAGAGTCCTATCACAGCACCAGGGTGTTCCCTGGCGGTCTGTTTGAATTTCTCCGGGCTGACATCCACTCCAAGGTCAATTACCTCCCATCCTGCGCCTTCTATCATCATGGCAACCAGGTTTTTGCCTATGTCATGCAGGTCGCCCGTGACGGTACCTATTATGAAGGTGCCTTTTCTCTTTGTCTCGCCTGAGAGGTAATAAGGTCTGATATGGATCATTGAGCTGTTCATTGCCTTGGCAGCCATGAGCATCTGTGGAACGAAGATTTCGTTACGGCTGAATTTCTCTCCTACCCTTGACATAGCAGGTATGAGAGCCTCTTCGAGTATCTCTCCCGGGCTGATTCCTGAGTCGAGAGCGCTTCTGGTGAGTTCAAAGGCTCCTGCCTGATCTTTCAGGGCGGGAGGATAGGGTGATTTTAAATCCACCTTTCCAAATTCGACACAGGTTGAAATTTTTTCGAGAAGCTCATTCATTGGCATCGGGTGTTTATCATCAATGGGTACTTGCTTTATGCCGGAGGGTAAGCCGGGCCTGGTCATCGATGAAACAGTCTGTAAATAAGTATTTTTTTTTCATCTGGCATAATTACGGCAGAAAAAACCAGAGCAGGCAGGGTTTTGGTTCATCCCGTGGTACAGGGGTGTACAACAAAAAAGCCCCGATGTCCGCCAGCTGGCGGAGGGGGCTGTTATTATGCCGAATGGTTACAGCACAACAAAAAAGCCCCGACTGTTTCCAATCGGGGCTTTGTCTGTAAAGTCGGCGGCGACCTACTCTCCCACATTTTGCTCTGCAGTACCATCGGCGCAGGAGGGCTTAACTTCTCTGTTCGGAATGGGAAGAGGTGGAACCCCGCCGCTATAGTCACCTAAAGACTTTCAATATTTTAACATGTTGGTTGAAAACTAATAAAACTCAGCCTCAGAAAGCTCACGGGCAATTAGTACTGCTCGGCTTTGACATTACCGCCTTTACACCTGCAGCCTATCAACGTCGTAGTCTTCAACGACCCTTAAGGGAAATCTCATCTTGAGGGGAGCTTCGCGCTTAGATGCTTTCAGCGCTTATCTCTTCCAAACATAGCTACCCTGCGATGCAGCTGGCGCCACAACAGGTACACTAGAGGTCTGTCCAACACGGTCCTCTCGTACTAGTGTCAGGTCCTCTCAAATTTCCAACGCCCACAACAGATAGGGACCGAACTGTCTCACGACGTTCTGAACCCAGCTCGCGTGCCACTTTAATGGGCGAACAGCCCAACCCTTGGGACCTTCTCCAGCCCCAGGATGTGACGAGCCGACATCGAGGTGCCAAACCGCCCCGTCGATATGAGCTCTTGGGGGCGATCAGCCTGTTATCCCCGGAGTACCTTTTATCCTTTGAGCGATGGCCCTTCCATGCGGAACCACCGGATCACTATGCTCTACTTTCGTACCTGCTCGACTTGTCGGTCTCACAGTCAAGCACCCTTGTGCCATTACACTCTACGCACGGTTACCAATCGTGCTGAGGGTACCTTTAGAAGCCTCCGTTACTCTTTTGGAGGCGACCACCCCAGTCAAACTACCCACCAAACACTGTCTCCCAGGATTAGATCCCAGATAAATAAAGGGTGGTATTTCAAGGTTGACTCCACGACTCCTAGCGAAGCCGCTTCATAGTCTCCCACCTATCCTACACATCACTTACCCAAAATCAATGTTAAGCTATAGTAAAGGTTCACGGGGTCTTTCCGTCCCGTTGCGGGTATCCGGCATCTTCACCGGAACTACAATTTCACCGAGCTCATGGCTGAGACAGTGCCCAGATCGTTACACCATTCGTGCAGGTCGGAACTTACCCGACAAGGAATTTCGCTACCTTAGGACCGTTATAGTTACGGCCGCCGTTTACTGGGGCTTCAATTCAATGCTTCTCTTGCGGATAACATCCCCTCTTAACCTTCCAGCACCGGGCAGGTGTCAGGCCTTATACTTCATCTTTCGATTTAGCAAAGCCCTGTGTTTTTGATAAACAGTCGCCTGGGCCATTTCACTGCGCCCCGCTTGCGAGGGCGACCTTTCTCCCGAAGTTACAGGTCTATTTTGCCTAGTTCCTTAGCCATGATTCACTCGAGCGCCTTAGGATTCTCTCCTTGACTACCTGTGTCGGTTTGTGGTACGGGCACCATATACCTGAAGCTTAGAGGTTTTTCTTGGAAGCATGATTACGGTCACTATCCGCTTGCCCGAAGGCTCACGGTACTATCAGGTTCGCCATCCGCTAGCTCTTAACCTGCCAATATAACTACACCCTTTAACGTACTATTCCGTCAGTACGCGGACCTTTCACTTCTCCGTCACCCCATCGCAGTATACGGTGGTACTGGAATATTAACCAGTTGTCCATCGACTACCCCTTTCGGGTTTGCCTTAGGCCCCGACTAACCCTGATCCGATTAGCGTTGATCAGGAAACCTTAGTCTATCGGCGTGCAGGTTTCTCACCCGCATTATCGTTACTTATGCCTACATTTTCTTTTCCAGACGCTCCAGCATACCTTACGATACACCTTCTACGCCGACTGGAATGCTCCCCTACCAATTATACCTTAAAGGTATCATTCCATAGCTTCGGTAATATGCTTGATGCCCGATTATTATCCACGCACAACCGCTCGACTAGTGAGCTGTTACGCACTCTTTAAATGAATGGCTGCTTCCAAGCCAACATCCTAGCTGTCTGTGCAGTCGCACCTCGTTTTTTCAACTTAGCATATATTTGGGGACCTTAGCTGATGGTCTGGGTTCTTTCCCTCTCGGCGCTGGACCTTAGCACCCAACGCCTCACTCCCGAGGAACATGTTACAGCATTCGGAGTTTGTCAAGGTTTGATAGGCGGTGAAGCCCTCTAGCCTTATCAGTAGCTCTACCTCTATGACACTCATACTCAAGGCTGCACCTAAATGCATTTCGGGGAGTACGAGCTATTTCTCAGTTTGATTGGCCTTTCACCCCTACCCACAGTTCATCCAAAAACTTTTCAACGTTTACTGGTTCGGTCCTCCATCCCGTGTTACCGGAACTTCAACCTGACCATGGGTAGATCACAAAGTTTCGCGTCTACCCCCACTAACTATACGCCCTATTCAGACTCGCTTTCGCTTCGGCTCCGACTCTTAAAGCCTTAACCTTGCTAGTGAGGAGTAACTCGTAGGCTCATTATGCAAAAGGCACGCCGTCACCCCGTATAGCTGACGGGCTCCGACCGCTTGTAAGCGCACGGTTTCAGGTACTATTTCACTCCCCTGTTCGGGGTGCTTTTCACCTTTCCCTCACGGTACTAGTTCACTATCGGTCTCTCAGGAGTATTTAGCCTTACCGGATGGTCCCGGCAGATTCAGACAGGATTTCACGTGTCCCGCCCTACTCAGGATACTGCTAAATATATAACAAATTACGTGTACAGGACTATCACCCTCTATGGTCCAACTTTCCAGATTGTTCCACTTCTCTGTTATATACTCTAGATCGCAGTCCTACAACCCCGTTATTGCCTAAACAATATCGGTTTGGGCTGTTCCCCTTTCGCTCGCCACTACTCAGGGAATCACTATTGTTTTCTTTTCCTCCGGGTACTTAGATGTTTCAGTTCCCCGGGTTTGCCCTCCGATTACCCGGGATATCATGCCTTCAGCATGGAGGGTTGCCCCATTCGGAAATCTACGGATCAATGGTTATTTGCACCTCCCCGCAGCTTATCGCAGCTTGTCACGTCCTTCATCGCCTCTGAGAGCCAAGGCATCCACCGTACGCCCTTAATTACTTTCTTGAGTAATCTCTTATTAATCTTCAATTTCCAATATGTCAAAGAACTTCTCTATTCCAGCATGTCAAAGAACTTGATATCCACCTTCAGATCAGTCTGAAGATCGTAATCCGATGTTCCGGAATCGATATCCTGATTGACCTTCAGTGACCTTAGCATGAGCTATAGACTAAATATTATTAAGAAATGAAGAGTCAGACAGGCGAAAGTACTAGAATTATACCGATTTCACACTTCTCCAGAAAGGAGGTGTTCCAGCCACACCTTCCGGTACGGCTACCTTGTTACGACTTAGCCCCAGTCACCAGTTTTACCCTAGGCCGCTCCTTGCGGTTACGGACTTCAGGTACCCCCAGCTTCCATGGCTTGACGGGCGGTGTGTACAAGGCCCGGGAACGTATTCACCGCGCCATGGCTGATGCGCGATTACTAGCGAATCCAGCTTCACGAAGTCGAGTTGCAGACTTCGATCCGAACTGAGACCGGCTTTTGAGATTAGCATCCTGTCACCAGGTAGCTGCCCTCTGTACCGGCCATTGTAACACGTGTGTAGCCCTGGACATAAGGGCCGTGCTGATTTGACGTCATCCCCACCTTCCTCACGGCTTACACCGGCAGTTTCGCTAGAGTCCCCGGCTTTACCCGCTGGCAACTAACGATAAGGGTTGCGCTCGTTATGGGACTTAACCCGACACCTCACGGCACGAGCTGACGACAACCATGCAGCACCTTGTAGACAGCCCCGAAGGGAAAGCCGGTTTCCCACACATGCACTCTACATTTAAGCCCAGGTAAGGTTCCTCGCGTATCATCGAATTAAACCACATGTTCCTCCGCTTGTGCGGGCCCCCGTCAATTCCTTTGAGTTTCAACCTTGCGGCCGTACTCCCCAGGTGGATCACTTAATGCTTTCGCTCAGTCGCTGACTGTGTATCGCCAACAGCGAGTAATCATCGTTTACGGCGTGGACTACCAGGGTATCTAATCCTGTTCGCTCCCCACGCTTTCGTGCCTCAGCGTCAGTAACAGCTTAGTAAGCTGCCTTCGCAATCGGTGTTCTGTGTAATATCTAAGCATTTCACCGCTACATTACACATTCCGCCTACCTCAACTGTACTCAAGACTACCAGTATCAATGGCAGTTCTACAGTTAAGCTGCAGGATTTCACCACTGACTTAATAGTCCGCCTACGCACCCTTTAAACCCAATAAATCCGGATAACGCTTGCATCCTCCGTATTACCGCGGCTGCTGGCACGGAGTTAGCCGATGCTTATTCCTACGGTACCGTCAATCCCCTACACGTAGAAGCGTTTCTTCCCGTAGAAAAGCAGTTTACAACCCATAGGGCCGTCTTCCTGCACGCGGCATGGCTGGTTCAGGCTTGCGCCCATTGACCAATATTCCTCACTGCTGCCTCCCGTAGGAGTCTGGTCCGTGTCTCAGTACCAGTGTGGGGGATCATCCTCTCAGACCCCCTAGCCATCGTAGCCTTGGTGGGCCGTTACCCCGCCAACTAGCTAATGGCACGCATGCCCATCCATAACCGCCGGAGCTTTAAATATAAGACGATGCCTTCTCATATTGTTATGGGGTATTAATCCGAATTTCTCCGGGCTATCCCCCTGTTAAGGGTAGGTTGCATACGCGTTACTCACCCGTGCGCCGGTCGCCACCAAGTATTGCTACCCGTGCTGCCCCTCGACTTGCATGTGTTAGGCCTGCCGCTAGCGTTCATCCTGAGCCAGGATCAAACTCTTCATTGTAATATTTCATTTCTTAAATATCTCTTGAAGATCAATCCGGTCTCTTCAAAAACTCAAACAAAATCGCTAGGTTTTTGGCGAGATCTCTCTCGCCTGTGTGCTACTACTTCATCATTAAATCAAAGAACTTGTTCCCTCCTCATTTTTGAGGCAAGGGACGACAAAGATACGGAACTCTTTCTCTCTACCAAACTTTTTTTGAAAGTTTTTTCACCTTTTTTTCTGCCCCTCGCAGGGCAAAATCCGCGAGTCCAATCTGTCAAACCTCTCTTTCAGGGAACGTGCTTTTCTTCAAAAGCGGGTGCAAAGATATGGAACAATATCAATAAAACAAATTAATGCAATCTTTTTTTCAATTATTTTTCTCTCCACATCCGTCCCAACCAGAAACGTCGATGCAATACCATATATTATATAGCAAAGTTGGCTTTCGGCTGCATCATCACCGCCCCGGAGCCGGAGACCGCCGTGACAAGTTGGGTTATAATTCCAACTCCTTAAGTTTTGTCAACCGTGACCTTGCATCAATCAGCTCAGGCAAATCATCATCCGCAGCATTCCATATTTCCAGAAAGTCCTGGTAACAGATTATGGCCTGTTCGTAGTTGCCCTTCTTTTCATACAATTTACCCAGGTTATAATGCGCCTTGATCCAGTAATCCTGAGCCTCCCAGCCAAGGGATCTCCTGCTAATCGATGATCTCCCTGTACTTGGTAATGGCCATATCAATATCCCCCGGTCTTGCAATAATAATTTGCAAGTGACTCCAATGTATAATTATCGTAGCGTAATTTAACTCCTGTTTCAATCAGATCAAGAGCCTCATCCAGTATTCCCTCTTGCCAGTTGAATCTCCCCCTTGAGAATATTGAATGCAGCTGTATCACTTTTGTTGCCCCTATTTGCTCTTGCTGATATTTCATTTAGCACTCCTTCAGCTTTCTAGAATCTTCTCTTCTCTGACAAGCAACTTCCCGTACAGGAAGAACCACCATGGCTCCAGGCCTTCAGTTTGGAGCAATGCATTCACTTTATTAAGTTCTTCATAAAACTCCGGCATCATTCCCTTGGTTTTATAGGCTGTCGCCAGAAACAGATGATTTCTTATTTCACTTACTGAATATCCCTTGGTCTTATATATATAAGCCGACTCCTGGAACAGGGTTATCGCCTTTGATATTTTGCCAGTATACATCTCTAATAATGCCAGCGACCTGTATCCCTGAGCTTTAGGACCGTCCTGACCGGTTGTCATTTTTTCAAAAACTTCCCTGGCTTTCTGGATTTCATTCACTTCAATGTAAGTAAATCCAAATTCATGATTTATATTCGTCACATTAAGCAAACCGGGATTAATGGCAAAAGCTTTCAGATAGTACTCGACAGACTGTTGATACTTCTCCATCTTGCCATAACAGGTTGCAATATTTATATACGCATTTGGATCTTTGGCCTGAAAGATTTCAAGCGACTTATTGAAAGCGATTATGGCCTCTTCACATCGATCAAGCATCATATATATAAATCCTAAAGAGAACCATCCCTGTGAAGAGCTTGGATAGTTTCGCAAATAGATATTATAATTCAAAATTGCTCCTTCGTAATTACCCCTATATCTTCAACCTCTGCCTCTATCCATAGCTTTTCCTTCTCAGTAAGCCTGTCAAGCGAGAGATAGTGCTTTTGTAAAATACTCCTCTCCCTTCACCCGGTTGTTGATCCAGTAATAAATTGATCCAAGAGCCTCATAGGCATAAGCAAATTCCGGATCGAGTTCAATAGCCTTTAGATAGAACGCTCTTGCCTCATCAAATTTATTATCATCACGCCACGCAATATTTCCTTTAACGAGGTATTTCAGCGCCTCAAGAGAGGAAGTCGTAGCATCCGGCAACGGAACAATCTTATGGTTAATTCTCTTTAAAGATTCTCTCTGCAAGTCTTTTCTTAATTTTTTTGACATCTTATCCAGGCTGATCAAGATCTCATTCTCCCCGTTTGCCTGAAATGTTTTTGTAAAAAGCACCCTTTTTTGTGCTTGTTTCAACCACTTTCGCAGTTAAAAAATATACATTGCCAATAAGGCCATACTGCATACCACTACTGCCGTAATTCCTTCCCGCTGAGCAATTTCGAATCCAATATTTTCATCCACAATTTCAGTTCCCGCCTTGCCCATTCTTTTCAGAGTCTCTTTAATGCGGGTACGTGGGAAAACATTAACGAATGAAGATTGCTGAATGGTAATTTCCAGGGCTGTGTTTAGAGACTGATCAAAATATTATTACCCGTCAGATTCTCAAAGTCCGTAATTAGTATCCAGTCATCTTCAGAAAAGGGTATTCGCTTAAAGGAGTCAGTCGAAAGAGAATAGCAATGATGATGAAGATGGCTGATCCCATCCAGATCATCCCTTTGACATTTTCCCGGGTTTTTCCAATATGTTTGTCAATGGCTGCCCGGTTAAATCCCGGCCGGCCTTCAACATATGAATTAAGGTCTGGTCTAAGCCTGTCTGATGACTTCTCCCCTGCAATGCTATCCTCTTCATTTTCTTCAGCCGATACATTTTCGACTGCCATCATACCCGTAATTATCTCCCTTATTGCATTAGCCGTCTTATTTAACTGAATCTTGTATTTGGTTTTGTTAAAATTTTTATTTTCATCATCTTCTGAAGCGAGCGGTTTATTTACTCCTGGTTCTTTATATATGAATTCTATCCCCCTGAGAAAACTTCCCAGCATCGATTCACATTCCCTTATGTCATCGATATCGAGGTCATGAATTTGAACCGGGAGCACTCTGTTTGCGACATTCCCGTTCGGTAATTTAATCTTCAACCCAAACTGGCTCACGGGAAGCCTTTTTGACAAATGCTTTGAATTCGTATTCCCAGGCAAATGATTTGGGGTCACAGTAAGTGCGTGAAATAATCGGAAGAAAAATCAGGCATTTAAGCTTTTCTTCGAGCGATGCATTGACATCGTGGGTCTCAAGAAGACCATCATGCGGATTAACGTCAAAATAAACGCTTATCTCTTCCTTGAAAGTCGATTCGAGTTCAGTCTTTAAAGAATCAACAAACTCGCTCACCCATCTGTCGCCTTTATTGTCTTTCTGACGGTAACTGATGAAGATGTCATAGTTATAGCCTTCTATAATGCTTGACATCAGCGGTATATTTATTTCATTATCAAATTTAGGCAATAATCAGGCTGTAAGCAAATAAACTTAAACCCTCATATTCAGGAATAAAAAATATGCATTAGGGCTAGCCCCTGTTGAAATCAGAATGTACCGGCAAGCCTCAGCGATGGAGATGAGAATTGGTGCTTCCACCGGCCTGAGATGGCCCGTAAAAGCCTCAAAATATCCCCGTTATGAAAGATTGTTAATTAAAAAGAAGATTTCGTTAAAAAATCAAGGGGAATTCAGAACTATTTTTTTCTATCTTTGAAATGGGCGGTCCCCCCTCCTCGCTGACCCCTTCGGGGTCGATATTTTGACGAATATTATTTGACTAACATTCAATCATGGGGGGACCGCCTTTTTATTTTGTGGGTAATCTATATAACTGAAAATTCCGCTTTTTGTTGCATTCTGCCGGTACCTTCCGTTGATTCTCGACCTGTAAAAAGATCACCAGATTCTTCAGAAAACTTCCCGGAAATGGTAATGCCCCCGAACAATGCCCGGAGATTTCGTCCAGGGGACACGCCTCAGGCAGAAGAAATTGTTTAATACTGTGGATTCCTCCATTCTTCAAACTGGTGGTAAAGACTCTCGGCAGCCCAGCGGATCCCCCGCTTCTGGATTTCAAGCACTTCGGGGCCTTCAAAGTCGGCAATCACATGCCCCAGAGATGAATAAAACACCCGTCCCTTCCCATAATATTTTTTCCAGACTACCGGCATGGTGTTGCCATCGATCCAATCTGCATGACCGGCATTGAACCGGGTAGTGGCCAGTACCTTAATATTTGGATCAACATGCATATAATACTGCTCCGAATGCATTGGAAAATCTTCGATGCCTTTTGTCACAGGGTCGTTTGGATCGATTATGTTCACTGCATAGTCGATCACTCCGCCAGGGTGCGACACCCATTGGCCTCCGACCATGAACTGGTACTCCACATTGTTGCGGAACGAGTCGCCTATGCCACCGTGCCATCCGGCCAGACCAACGCCACGCTTAATGGCTTTCAGAAGGCCCTTCTCCTGTTCATTTGAAATTTCACCCATGGTCCAGATCTGAACGATCAGGTCGAGGGAATCCATCAATGCTTCGTTTGTGTATACCCCCAGCGAGTCGGATACAATTACCCTGGCACCTTCCGACTCCATCCAGGGGACAAACAGGTTCCTGGATGGTCCGGGGTCGTGACCGTCCCAGCCGCCGTGTACAAAAAGTACATTCTTACCGTTTAAAGATGGTTCGGGACTGGTGATGTCACCATGCTTTGTCTGCCCGGCAGTATTGCAGCTTGTTGCCACAAACAGCAGGGCACAAAGCAGAAACGCAGTTGCCGGTATGGAATAATGCTTTTGCATGGTTTAATATTTATCGGTTTATAAATTTAAAGTTGATATCCTTTACGCACCATTTTAAAGCCTGGAGGACTCTAAGGCCGGAGCGTTGCGGAGATTGAGGGAGTTGAACCCAAGACCCTTCCGACACGCCTGCCGGCGCGTCGGGATGCTCTGACCACGGCCTGTCCGGCCAAAAAAAAAGAGCCCTCTTCCGAAGACTCTTGTGGAGATTAAGGTTCTCAACCCTCCATTTCATGGGCGTTCGGGCAAGGCCAATAGACTGAAATCCTGAGAGGTTATACCGTATTGCTTATCAGGCAACATCGTTAAAAACCGTTAAGGTAAGGCCATTTTGGTCCCCGATTCTGGTCCCCGGTTCTGGTATGGGGTCTGATCAATATTGAACTTCTGCATTTCATTCGCCTTGAGTTTATCGACTATCTCCATATAAGGCTTCACTGGCTTCAAAACCATAGTGCCCTGTCCACTTCATAATCACTTCAACAGGAACGCCCAAAGTCAGGGCGTTGACCACAAAGGTACGCCGTCCGCAGTGAGTAGTCAATAGTTCATGCTTGGGAAAACTTTCTTCGAATTCGCTTGCTCCTTTGAAATATACCAAAGTGATCAGTTCATTAAATTCGGCAGCCTTTCCGATAACCTTCAGATAGTCGTTCTTCATCTTTTGGTTTGTGATAACAGGCAAGGCCCGGCCTTTTGGAAGGGAGTTTCCCTGCACCATCCACCAGTAGCCTTACGCGATTCATTCAGGTCTATCTTCAGCACTTCATCTGTCTTTGTAGTCACAACAGAGATGGTGTTGTCATGGATGTCTGACTTTTTGAGCTTGGCTACATCAGAATATCTCAGGCCCGAAAAACAGCAGAAACAAAAGACGTCCCGGACATTTGATTGAGAGGACGACTTCAGGGGCAAAGATCAGACACTATCAGCTCTGCCCATGTCAGGGACTATTCCTCGGAGCTTGCCGCTGGTTCCCTTTACAGCTTGGCATCTAAACTTTTCGTGAGCATGACCAGAGTAATACCCTTTTCGGTCTGCCCAGCGAAACATCCACTTGGCAATCTTCATGTTTTTTGTGACGGTGGTATTCCGGTGGTCGGTTTTATTCAGGCTGGGACTACTTTTGCCAGTTCAGCCTCAGTTACGTTATTTGACATTGGTATGTCTTCGAGATACGTTTACAAGGTGGTTCGGGTGAGTAGGTCTTCAATTTTCCGCTAATGGTCCATTTAGTCCATGCGTTCTCGCCGCCAGAATGCAGGATAAACTGGTTTGAGACAAAGGAGACTCGGGAGTTCCTTTCCATCCGGACCTTTTCTTTTGCCTATCGCCGACGTCAGAGGCCGACCCAAGCTGGTCATGGCGGAAGGTATTCCGCCAGTGGGACTCTGAAGTCATAGAGAGTTGGGGTGCCAGCCACAGTTTCCTCCATGCTTTGAATAGCTTTATTGATATCCGATGCACTGATTTTCGCCTTACCATGTGACGTGCCAATCTGGGACACCTCTGGGTTTCAAGGCTCCACTTGTCAATTGTAACTCGGTAGCCTACGTTAAAGGCCAGCACTTTCCCCATTCCACTTGATCCGATAAACGAAGTTTCGCATCAGGCTTCCCTTTCTCTTTATCGAACTAAACTGAGTCATGTTGCTTGATCTGCACCATTCTGGATTAAGTGATTGACCTTTCTCAGCATCCCACGCTTTGTCGGTAGTAAGGATCAGTCAATTGAGATTGGATATATCAGTGTACAGGTACTTCATCCAGTTCAGCCTGGAAGCTGGTCTGCGTTTCCAGTTTTCATGTCTTCACATCTGGAGAGAACTATGTATATTCGATAGCGTCATGTTCAAGTGCAAAAGCTCTTTTGCTTTTTAGAGTCCCGAACCTATGAAGGGTGTTGATTGCTTCATAAAATCGGGCAACGATTACTTGACTTTCAGGATTATTCATAGTTTGTTTCTTAATATGATTAGGTCATTAATATAGTTACCCACGCGTTCATTCCCTCCTTGCCGGCTTTAACGAAAGTTATGTCCAGCTCCAACTTCGCAGCAAGTATCTCAGAGTCAATGATATTCTGTATTGGTTCCTTGCTGGCAAATTGTTCGATAAGCGATAATATTTGTTGATGCTTGGTTCTCGATAAAGTGATGTGACATAGTGTCATAAGCAATATTAATATTAATATATTGCTGATCCATTTTCATCCTCTTACCTGTTAACATCACTGGAATGCTCTGGCTTAAATTAGAATGTATTGCTTATTAAGACTTTGAATATTTACAAGTATGTGTACATGTTATTACATGCCACCTCTCATCCGTCATAGTTTAAATTCTGTACCCATCATTGTGGTACATAAAAAACGTTTATAAATATTCTTATAATATAATTGCCAATAAGCAATATGACATTATCTTTACGGCCTGTGATAATAGGAGCAGAATATATCAAAGTAATTCTCATTCTGCAAATTAATTGCTTGATAGTCAACAATATATTTGCACGATATCGTATAAATTTTACTAACTTATCTTAAAGCAATGAGGACTTTACGAACATATTATGATGAGCTACCAGTCCAACTAGTCCTAAACTGACTTCATCAGAAGAGTGCCCAAAGATGCCAGACCTCTGAACATACGGTCCGGTTTTGGGCTTATGATAGATTCAGGCCCAGCCGTAAAAAATTCTACACAATCCTCGCCAAATCACTGGCATTCCAGGTCTGATCTGTTTATCTAAAGGGATGAGGAAAACCTATAATCATGTTGAAGCGGAATGTTGCACCAAGATTCCAGCCACTTATGGCGAAAGCAATGCGACAATTACAAATAAGGTCAACGAGCAACTCAGTATAACAACAGACTTTTCTGATTTGCAGATAACCGTACTGAAAAACGGGATTGAGATCGACTGGAGAAAAATGTCCGGCTTTATCGAAGTAATACCTACTATTTAGAACGCTTGTCATCCTGCACACGCAGGGGGAAAACGGAGGTCCGTAATGGTTGACCGGGAGACTCCGATCTGGCAGTTGACTGTTGGGGAGTTTATAGAGATCCAGGAACAAGTGGCAAGACCCCAGACCATAATTTCGCCACCGGATAAGAAATACGTCTATGGCATAACCGGGATCGAGATAGCGATTCAGCTGTTCAAAGACAACTGCCAATTCAGTTAAGCAAAGCGGTAAGATCGACAAGGCCATAATCCAAATCGGTCGAAAAATTGCTGTCACGCCTGAGTTGGCAATGAGTCTGGTCAGCAAAAAGAGATAACCACTTAAACCGTATACTTATGAAAGTCTACTTAAAGCAGCTGGACATCAGCGACTGGAAAGGAATCAAAAAAGAGTCCTTCACATTTACTGCATACGCCAGATAATCTGACCACATTCCGCCGGAGTAAATTGACCCACATCATAGTTGGTCTTTTAAAGAGAGCTTTTCCTCAATGAAAGTGGTTAAACAAATTTATCTTTTTTAGTTCATTATCTCCAAATTTTTCTGTTTTTCCCTTGTCTTTCGCAGACTCTCCCCGGAGTTCTATCCGGTGAGCATCATGTACGATCCGATCAAGTATGGCATCAGCCACGGTTTTTTCCGATTACTTCATGCCAGCAGTTAACCGGCAGCTGTGATGTTATAATCATTGAGGCTCTTTTACTACGGTCTCTGGACTATTTCCATCAGGGCCGAGCGGTTGGCGCTGTCGATGGGCAGAAGTCCGAAATTATCTATTATGAGCAGATCTCCTGACGCTCTATCTTTGATATCTCTTTCAGATAGGATCCGTCAGCCTTGCCCATCTTTAGCCGTGAGAAGAGTTTTCCAAGATTGGCATAATAGACTTTAAATCCGAGGGTACAGGCCTGATGCCCGATGGCAGTGGCAATATAACTTTTGCCGATCCCGGTGCTGCCTGTAATGATAATGTTTAATGTTTGCTTATGAAGCCGCATTCGGCAAAGCGCAGCAATTGTTCCCGGTCCAGGTTGCGGTCAGCATTGTAGTCAATATTTTCAGTATCGGTAAAGACGATATTTGAACCTGTGCATTGCGCAGCCTTCTTCTCAAGGTTACGGTTTTTCCTTGTCATCCCACTTGCTTCAACAAGCATACCGATTAACTCATTCAGAAGATAAAGCAAGCAGCTTTTCGTTGAAGACTGTCTTCATAGGTTCTTGCCATACCCCATAGCTTTAAGTTTTTTGATTTTTTCAAGTGTTCTCTTTTGCTCATCGTATTCTATTGTATTTATTTGGGTTGTTACAATAGTATTGCTCTCGGGATATTTTCGTGGTTCGGTATATCGGCAGTGATCGGCATAAGTGATCATATCATATTTGTTGAAGGATTGATTTATCTGCTCCATAGGAGTAGTTCTCAATATTCAATGGCCTGTGATATGCATTGATGAGTCTTT
>JAXHLF010000022.1:0-94137 GCA_034522515.1 Bacteroidales bacterium
AACGTATTCCTTTATCGAGTTCTGTTTTCATGGGGTTTTACCGAATGGTTTAAGAGGCACCTATTGTCTAAAGGAAAATAAACAAATCACCGGAGATAATGTTCACCCGGCATTTTTCTAAAGTTACGGATATCAAAATAGAAGAATTCAGTTATTAGCCGTATTCAGACTCAGTAACTTATACTATATTTCAAGCAAAGAATGCCTTTTATTAAGACACAATGGCAGGCATCCAAACGACTATATGAGCAATTCTCATTTTAGGTCTAACAATACCTGAAAAAGTACCGGCCCCTTCTGACAAATCCACCAGCATGAGAGAAACCTTGTCGAACAGCTCCAACACACCAAATGCAGTCCGGATACCAGCTCCGGGAGGCAGGGGTTCTGAACTTCCGGTTACCTTATCTTACCTCCCACGATGGGTATCGTCACCTCTGTGCCGTCCAGATCGAGGGTCAGCTCGGTGCCCGGCATCGGGTGAAGAGTGAACTCCTTGTCGCTTGAGAAGATCAGCAGGCCTATCCGTTTACCGGCAGGTATTATCTGGTCGTCAGGCTCCAGCTCGAAGCTTATTTCATAGAATTTACCCGGCACCAGCGGTTCGCTCTCCGTCAGCGAGCGGTGATTCTGCAGGTCGGCCCACCCGCGGGTAATAATATTATCCGTCATTCTGGGCTCCCGGGGTGTGGTCCAGGGCAAGGCCACCAGCCATACCGAGAGGTTCACTGCTGGCTTGTTGGCGGCAGCCCTTACCTTCACTGTCGCCACCCCTGAGATGTGCGCAGGCTCAGTCAGCACTGGCGTCAGGTAAAGCAGACGGTGGTTGGTGTATTCTGCCTGCGCCAGCATGGAGCCGGTGAATGAGAAGTTGTCAATAAGGGTCTCCTTAGCCTCTGACTGCACCTCTCTCCGTGCCACAAGAGCACCCTCTGCAGGGGCTCCGCGGGTGAGGAAGAGAGTGACAGGAGCTGCATCGGGTGGGGATAGTCAGCATAAGCTGTGGGACTGAGCCGGTCATCCTTCTCCCTAACGATCCAGGCCTTCGGGTCATTCTCCACTCCGTTCTCCACTCCCAGGAGGTAACGGGTGAACCATCTGTTCATCATCTTAAAGGGAGGCTCACCGCCGTGCCCGCCCTGGTGATAGTATATCTGCAAGGGCAGGCCCATCTCCTTCAGTTCCTTTATGAAACGATAGCTGTGGCTGGGAACAACATTCCAGTCGTTGAAGGCATGCGCCATCAAACGGCTGCTTTGAAGGGTTCCATGTAGTTCATCAGGTCACGTTTTCCCCAGAACTCGTTATAGTCGCCTGTTACCCTGTCGATACCATTCGCCATCTCAATGTCTCTTACCACACTGTCGCAGTAATGGCAGTTGTCAGGATTGGAAAAGATAAAGTCATACAGCACGTCAGCGTCTTCGCCGAGGTAACCGCCCGGGCTGCGCACCAGTCCGTTTGACCGGTAATAATGGTAATAAGAAGTGTTTGGTGCCACGGGTATGATTGCCTCAAGACCCTCCACGCCGGTTGTGGCGGCGGCAAAGGGTATCGTGCCGTTGTATGACGTGCCCATCATCCCCACCTTGCCATTGGTCCAGTAAGCCTTGACATCCTCGTTCCCGTCGGGGGTGGTAAATCCTTTCGCCCTTCCGTTCAGCCAGTCGATCACTGCCTTGGGAGCCAGCGCCTCGATCCTTGTTCCGATGGTAGGGCAGCCCTGCGAGAGGCCCGTGCCTGGGGCTGAAGAGTGCACCACCACGAAGCCATATGGCACCCAGGCCTTTACCTGCGTGTTCGATATTACAGGCCGCTCACCCCTGCGCTCAATCTGCGGAGGGTGGACGTGGTTGGAGGGGACGGTGTTGAGCTCATGCCTCACATCCCAGAAATACTCCCTGTTGTTGCCCGCAGTGCCTGCGAAATAGGGGCTCGACTCGTATACGACGGGAAGTTTCAATCCTTCAGTCTCTGTCTGCTTCGGACGCGTAACAT
Organism: Bacteroidales bacterium; assembly: GCA_034522515.1. Classification (GTDB taxonomy): domain Bacteria; phylum Bacteroidota; class Bacteroidia; order Bacteroidales; family VadinHA17; genus SR-FBR-E99. The sequence goes on from JAXHLF010000022.1 coordinate 1,999, forward strand.
CAACATGCATCCTGTCACGCCTGCCATCACCGTCGCTGTCAAACTCCGTCTCCACCCACAGGTCCTCGCGAATCCATTCATCGGCATTCTCAAAAGCTGGTATCTTTTGCGCTTCGCCGTCAACGATAACGGGAACCATGGTGACCGCCTGCACCTGCTGTTGGACCATAGCTTCCGTCTGCGCCGGAGCCTGTTCCGGAACCTGCTGTTTCCTGTTTTTCTTCTGGGCATAAAGGTCGGAATGGACACATAGAATGAGCGCCATCACTAATATTACAAGAGCTGTCTTTTTCATGGGATTTGTTATGTATGGTATCATTCGTACAAATAAAGCGAAAATTACCGCAGATAACGGCAATCTCACAGACAGATTATTCCTGAAGGGCTAAGGCACCCGGGCACGACTGTAACCGGTCATGAAAATCCTGACTGAAATATCTCAGGGAATTGTCATTCTGTTGTTGAGGCAGTTTTATTGAACTGTGATATCACGCTGCAGTAACATGGCTCAACATATTTGTTAAATTAGCAGCTTCACCCGCATAATGATGGCAGCCCATGAGTAACCAGAGAAGTATGGCCAAAACGCTTGGCTTAGGCTATGTCATCATTTTTGTCATTGCCAATATAATCGGCTCCGGAGTATACAAGAAGATAGCTCCCATGGCGGCCGAGCTGAACTCCTCCTCCTGGATCCTCCTTGTATGGATCGCCGCCGGCGTCATCACTCTTCTGGGTGCACTGAGCAACGCCGAAATTGCAGGGATGCTTGCAGATACGGGAGGTGAGTTTGTCTATCTTAATAAAATATACGGCCGGTTCTTTTCATTCCTTTACGGCTGGTCCCTGTTTACGGTGATTCAGACCGGGGCTATCTCAGGGGTTGCTTATGTTTTTACCCAATCGCTGCACAGCATTATACCAATACCTGAGATTCTTCCGTCATTGCAACATGTAACAATAGGGGGAGTCTTCTTTCCTTTTCAGGATTTCGGGATAAAACTGACAACCATTCTGGTGATACTTCTGTTTACATTTCTCAATATGACAGGCTTGAGAGGCGGGGCATGGGTAAGCAAAGCGATCCTGATACTGGTCGGCGCCGGCCTCCTGGTGATTGTTCTGTTCGGACTGACCAGCAATGTAGCCAAGCCGGCAAATTTCATGAATGTAAGAGATCTTGCCAACGGTACCGTCACCCTCTCCTCCTTTTACACAGCCATGCTGGCTGCATTCTGGGCTTACCAGGGATGGGTCTCCGTGGGATTTATCGGTGGAGAGATCAAAGACCCTACCAGAAACATACCCAAAGGAATTGCTGCCGGAGTTGGCATGATTATAATAATTTATGCAGTGGTCAACCTTACATACCTCTCCCTGCTCTCTATTCCTGAGCTTATCAGCATCAATGAGGCAGGCAACCAGATTGCCGGCGTTGAGGCTGTCAGGAGGTTCTGGGGAACAGCAGGAGTTGTCTTCATATCCCTGCTGGATACTTCTTTCTACCCTTGGCTGCCTTCATGCCAGTATTCTGACGGGTTCCCGTCCCTATTACGCCATGGCGCGGGAAGGACTTTTCTTTAATGGCATCGGGAAACTCAACAGACATATTGTGCCTGGCAACTCGCTCTTATGGCAGGGTATTTGGGCATCGGTGCTGGTACTGTCAGGCACCTTCGACCAGCTGACTGACATGCTCATCTTTGCAGTTTATATCTTCTACGGTGCCACTGCAACAGGCGTATTCATTCTGCGCAGGAGGATGCCTGACGCTCACCGTCCCTACAAAGTCTGGGGATATCCGATTGTACCGGCCATATTTGTGCTCTTCTGTGTAGGTTTGTTTTTCAATACAATCATTACCCGTCCGCGCGAGGCAATGATCGGCCTGACACTGATACTGACAGGCATCCCGGTCTATTTTCTATTCCGGAGAAAAGGCCAGGCAGTTAATGATGATTGATTTTATTCCAGAGCCTTTCAGCCTGTTTCCTTGATTCTTTAAGGATGGTCTCTTCATCAACGGTGGTGACCTTCCTTTCTTTTACAATCAGTCTGCCGCTCCGGATATTACATCGGTTATATGCCGTGACGATATGCCGAAGAGAAGATGCCCTATGAAATTCTCCTTTGTGACAGGGGTGGGTGAATCATAATTCGAGGATCAACCAGATTATTGTCACCGTCACCTTTGAAGCTGTTTTCGTTCAGGTAACGGTGCACATTCCTGAAGCGTCTGTAAGCCGAATCGTATGAAATGTTGTCATGACCCTGCCCGGCAAAGAAGGCAGCCCTGAGGCTCTGGAGCATGTCGCTGTGCATGCCGTCGGTACCTAGCATAATATTCTCACCCAGTCCGGCGCCGTTGAAGTATCCCACTTTATTATTGAGATTGCTCTCACAGTTCTCTGCCACCCATACCGGCGAATTCCTTATCAGTTCCCTCTCCATGTCGTCAAGATGAAGACAATGGACCAGGATGCTCTTTGAGGAGCTCAGGACTCCTGCCTCTGAAAGTCGCGTCAACTACCCGCCTGCCATGGTCTGAGAGCGATTGTTCCTGGTCATGGTTGCCCTCGGCAACATGGATGTGTATGCCGCTCCTGGACTTTATGCATAGCGTCAACAGCTCGTCCGAGGGTATCATCACCTACGGTGAATGAGGCGTGGAGCCCCACCAGGCCTCTGTGATCTTTCATATAAGCTCTCCGTCTCCTCAAGACCCTCCCCGGCAATCACTTTTCCGTCGCGGTCGGATATCTCATAGCACAGCAGGTGTGACACACCCACCTTTTCGAACGCCCCGGCTATTATCCCCATGGACCCGCTGACAGCGAACGGGGAGGCATGATGGTCTATCACGAAGGTCGAGCCGTTCCTGGCACATTCCATGGCTGTCACCAGCGAAGACATCTCAATTAATTCAGCATCAAGCTGCTTGTCAAGGGTCCACCAGACATACTGAAGGATCTCAAGGAAATTACGGGGGATCTTCTTCGGAGCACCCATCCCTCTTGCCAGGGCCGAGTAGGCATGATGATGGCCCACGGCAAACGATTTTGTCACAAGTTTTCCTTTACAGTCAATCACTTCGGTGTCAGGGTAAGAAATGCCGTCATCATCCCTGCTCATCAGCTGGATGGTGTCATCACCCGGGCGGATGATAATATTCCTGACACTGAAATCGAGAGTCTTCCAGTCAATGTATGCAGCGTTCCTGAGCAGGAGGTTCATAGCTTATTGATTTAGGATTTATCTCTTCTTCTGAGGGGTAGTTTTGTTCTTCTGATGCCGTCGTATGCACAGAGGGCGTTGGCAATGGCAGCCGCTGTCGACACCATTCCTATCTCTCCTATACCCTTGGCACCGTAGGGGCCTACCGGATCTTTCTCTTCGATGCCGATCACCTCTATCTCCGGCATATCGTCTGCCCGCAGTATGCCCAGGTCGTTGAACTTCAGGCTTACCGGCCTGCCATTCTCCATAGGCAGGTCTTCAGTCAGGGCGTAACCCATTCCCATATGCACGGCCCCTTCAATCTGGCCTTCAAAGAGCATGCGGTTCATTATTTTTCCTGCGTCATGGGCTGCTATGATCTTCCTTACAGCTCCCTCATCGTTAAGTATTGCCACCTGTGTGGCATATCCATAGGCGAAATGGATTGCCGGGTCATCTGTCTTTTCCCCCGGCTTGCAGGTCCAGTCGCAAACATACCTGCCACGGTAAACGCGTCCGGCAAGCTGCCGCAATGACCCCTGAGCCAGGTCTTCTCTTATTCGTGCCGATGCATCAATTATCGCGTTGCCCAGCAGTGCGGTAGCCCTTGAGGAGGTGGTCATACCTGTTGGGAGGTCCGCCCCGGTGTCAACCTTCACCTCAATTATTGCGGGATCGATGCCAGTCTCGTGGTGCAGTACCTGTATGGCCATGGTGTGTATTCCCTGTCCCATCTCGCTCCAGCCGTGGCTGACGATGATCTTTTTGTCCGATACGATCTCCACAGATACCTCGCTGTCATCTGTCATCCCATTCCCCACGCCGGTGTTCTTTATGCCGCATGCCAGGCCGGCGAATTTCGCCATGGAAAAAGCATCTTTTACTGCCAGCAGCGTTTTTTTCAGTCCGACACCCCTTAGAAGTTGCCCTGTTGCCGTTCTCTTCCCATCTTCAAGGGAATTGTCATAGCGGATCTGCCAGCGATCGAACCCGCCCATGCGGCACAGTTCATCGATGCAGCTCTCAACGGCAAAGGTCACCTGCGGCACGCCGAAGCCACGCATGGCACCTGAGGGGATATTGTTCGTATAGACCGTCACCGCTTTAATGTCCACTACAGGCACTGAGTATGCTCCGGTGGCGTGGCCCACCACCCGCTCCATCACCTTGGTTCCGACGGAGGCATAGGCGCCGGTGTCACCCAGGGCATTAAGCCTGAGTGCCGTGAACTTGCCGTTGCGGTCACAGGCGAGACTTATCTCCATCCATACGGGATGGCGTTTCGGGTGCATGGTAATTGATTCATCCCTGTTCAGGTGAACCTTGACCGGCCGTTTCAGGTGCCATGCAAAGAGTGATGCGTGGCCCTGGACGGTTATATCCTCCTTGCCGCCAAATCCGCCGCCGTTTTGCACCTGTATCACCCTTACCTTTTCCGCAGGCAGCCCCAGGATCTCCGATACAGCTTTCCTGTCGACGTAAACCCCCTGTCCCTGGCTGTAGAGTCTTATGCCGTCATCTTCGGGCATGGCTATCGCTGTTTCGGTCTCGAGGAATGCATGTTCAATACGCTGTGTCTCATAGATGCCGGTGCTCAGCCAGGCGGCCCTGGCAAATACACTGTCGGCATCACCTGATCTGATGCTGCATGTCTCAAGTACGTTTGAGCGGCCGCTGTGAACTTCAATGGCTCCGGGCCTGGCAGCCTCATGCATGTCAGTCACTGCCTCAAGAACCCGGCAGTCAATTTTTATCATTTGTGCCGCCACCCGTGCCATCGCTTCTGTCTCGGCAACCACGCCGGCCAGCACATCGCCGAGGCAATTTGTTATTCCGCCCTCGGCTATCATTAGCGGCCAGTCGCGGACGATCAGTCCTGTTTTATGCTCCCCGGGGATATCCGCGGCGGTAAAGATCCTTAGCACTCCCGGGGACTTAAGAGCTTCCGAGACGTCAATGCTTACAACCCTTGCGCGCGGGTGATCGCTGAAGCGCAGTGCTCCGTGAACCATACCTTCGATGCGCATGTCGTCAACAAAATCCCTTGCGCCAAGCGCCGTTTCGGCAGCCATATATTTGGGGTAAGGCTCGCCTACCGCTGCAGAGCACCTCACCCCGGCCAGCCGGGAAGACGCATCAGTTGTCGGGACACTTTTCAACCCGTCAAATGAAGGGGCTTTGGGCAACACCTCCCGTTCATTTCTCACCCCGGCAACAGCAAGGCTTTTCTGCAGAACCTTCTGATCATTGTTCAGCTCCTCAAACGCTGAGGCAATGGCATCAACTATCTTCACATACCCCGTACACCGGCACAGGTTAGGCTTAATGGCCTTTATGATCTCGTCACGTGAAGGTGCAGGATTAACATTATGCAGAGCCTTCGCCCTCATGATCATCCCCGGGGAGCAGAAGCCGCACTGCACCGCACCCTTATGTGCAAAGCTCCTGCTGATCACCTCCCTGAACCTCTCAGGCAGTCCTTCGGTGGTGACTATCTCGGCCCCTTCGAGGCTTTTTATCTTTGTGCGGCATGCCAGCTTTGCGCTACCGTTGATCTCAACAGTACATGCGCCGCAGACGCCCTGGCCTGAGCAACCGTCCTTGGCAGAGGTGATCCTGTTCTCTTTTCTCAGGTGATCAAAGAAGCGACTCCTCCGGGTCACCCTCATAGCTTCTGCGGACGCCGTTCAGGGTAAAGGAGATCATTGTACAAGATTCAACAGATTATCTGGTGTCGGGTAAACCGATGCTGGCATTCTGATCCGCGAGGAGACTGCTGCCGGGTCCTTAAGCCCTCCGCCGGTGAGCATTACAACATTGGATGAACCGGATGCGATACGTCCCTCACTGTGGTATAAAAGGAATCCGGCAAATGCTGCCGCTGCCGCCGGTTCCGCGAAGAGTCCGGTGTTCCCGGCCAGTACCTTTGAAGCATTCATGATGGCATCATCGGTAACGGTAATTGTCTCGCCCCTATACTCCATGATGAACTGTTTCGCCATATGGAAGTTCCTCGGTATGTCAACGGAGATGGAATCAGCTACTGTGGAGGAGGGAACGATAGTGAATATCTCCTGAGATATATTCCTTACAAGGTTGTCACTCTTCTCCGACTGCACGGCAACGATGACAGGCATTCTTTCAATAATTCCCAGACGAAGGAGATCCTCAAATCCTTTGTAAATGCCTGCCAGTATCACGCCGTCACCTGTCGCGATGAAGATCCTGTCGGGGCCCCGGTTGTCAAGCTGTTCAAAGAGTTCAAATGACGCTGTCTTTTTCCCCTCAATGGTAAGCGGATTGAAGGCGGTGTTCCGGTTATACCATCCGAACATCTCCGTGGCCTTCACGCTCAGGTCAAAAGCCTCATCATAGGTGCCCTTTATTGGTACTATCGTAGCGCCGTACATTACAATCTGAGTCAGCTTGGCCTGAGGTGCGGTCTCGGGAACGACTATCACCGCTCTCTGGTGCTGCGAGGCGCATATCCCTGCAAGTGATGAGCCTGCATTGCCTGTGGAGGCTGTTACAATGGTTCGAAGCTGTCTCTCCGCGGCAAAGGCCGACACCAGTGCCGAGGCTCTGTCCTTGAATGACCAAGTGGGATTCTGCGAGTCATCCTTGAAGTAAAGGGAGAAGGGTAGCCTTTTGCCGTCAAGCTCTCCGATCTTATACAGGGGAGTGTTTCCCACCCTCAGTGGCGGCAGGGAGGCAAGGCTGTCAACAGGCAGAAGATCGATGAACCCCTTCTCCTTCAGGCCGGCGAAGCCGGATACTCGATTCCTTATTGCCTCATAGTCATAGAGTGTCTTCAGCACCCCGCGCGGAGGGGCATCGGGAAGCAGCCCGGTGCTGCACGAGGGGCAGAGATACATTGTTGCGGCACTGTCGTATTCACTGCCGCAGCCGGTGCACCTGTATATGAACTTTGCCTTAGTCATCTTATGCGGGTTCTGATCTATAGTGCGTGCAGAAGCCCGGTCCTCTCATTGAACTCATTTATCAGCTCATCCCACCGGCCCACCTGCCTGAACATGGTGTTCCAGATATCCCTGTCGTGCCATAGCTGGTTCAGGTCTTCAACCTCCTTGCCCTGCTGTTCGATCCAGGTATAGTACTTAAGATTATGGATCGCCTTCCTGTCGTTATAGGTCAGCTCCTTCATGTTATCACACCTGGCTCCCATAAGGCACTGCTCGAAGTCGCGCACGGCCTGCAGCGAGTCATATTCACCCCTCTGGTCCCTTAGCTCCTCAATCCTTGAACCGTACATTTCCGCCGAGTCGGTTGCTATGGTGATGATGACATCATCAGCCGTCATCTCAAAGTACCTGGCTGTCTTGATGGCCGACAGGAGGTTGCCGATACATGAGATGCCCATAAGCGGGAGATTGATGTACAACATCGCTGTCAACGCCAATCGAAGTCAGGTAGTCACTTCCCTTCTTCTCATTGAACAGACGGAGGAGCCTCATGCAATCCTCATCATCTATAGCCGTCACCATGTCAGTGTTTCTGACGTTGTGTATCCACGGCACATGCTTGTCTCCGATACCTTCTATACGGTGACCGCCGAAGCCGTTCATCAGTAGCGTGGGGCACTGGAGTGCTTCTGAGGCCACCACGGTTATGCCAGGCACTATTGTCCTTAGGTAGTCTCCTGCAGCTATCGTTCCGGCTGATCCTGTGGCCGAGACATAAGCGGCCAGCCTGGTGCGGTCACTCTTTACGGAGTTATATACCTCTTCAATGGCCTGTCCGGTTATGTTATAATGCCATGCCGCATTGCCGAACTCATCAAACTGGTTGAAGATTATGCAATCAGGGCGTGTTCTGCGTATCTCCCAGCACTTGTCGTATATCTCCTTGACGTTTGATTCGCATCCCGGTGTTGCTATCACCTCGGAGCCTATTACCTCGCGCAGCCAGGTGAAGCGCTCGCTGCTCATCTCCTCAGGCAGTATAGCCACCGATTCGGTGCCCATCAGCTTGGAGTCGAAGGCGCCACCCCTGCAGTAGTTGCCCGTCGAGGGCCATACAGCCTTCTGCCACGAGGGGTCGAAGCCGCCGGTTATGATACTCGGGGCGAGGCATCCGTATGCTGCTCCTACCTTATGGGCTCCTGTCGGGAACCATTTGCCGATGAGTAGTATGATGCGCGCATCCACCCCGGTGAGCTGCGGGGGCAGCTCAATATAGTTCACTCCGCCAAAGAGTCCGCCCCTGTCAACAGGCTCATTCTTCCATGTGATGCGGAACAGGTTAAGGGGATTGATATCCCAGAGTCCCACATCCTTCAGCCTTGCCGTGATTTTTTCTGGTATCAGCTCAGGGTGCCTCTGCTGTTCGAAGGTGGGAAGGATAATCCCCCTCTCCCTGAAACGGTTGACAGCATTCTCCAGCGCTGTCTCACTGGTTATTTTATCAATAGGGTGGATCATTTATCCTTCGGTTTTAGTCGGATCAACAATGCAAGATAGTCAATATGCAGCTATTTAACCCATGTCCTTTGTCATGCATGGAGCAGACTCTCCGCTCCCTGCAGGAGCACGGCCATCTCGGCAGCTTTTTGGAAATGTGCCTCTTTGATGCAGGGTGTAAGAAACTTAACTTCGGTGAGCCTGAAGGTCTCCCTTTCAAAGGTGGCCGAGACGAAATCCGTCTCATAGATATATTTATCAGCCATCTCAGTCATGGTTGCGAAGCTTCCCTTACTTTTATGTATAAGGTTCTTCCTGCCGCTCAGCACTGAGAGGAAGTATCCTTCCGAGGCCTCATTGAAGGAGGCGGTGGTCAGGAAGAACCGTGGTTTCTCCCTGTGAGGGTGCTCCCGAGGTGGGGCAGAAGGTGTTGCAGTTACCGCATTCGTTGCAGAAGTTGGCAATGTGAAGGATCTGGTATGGCTGCTTTATCTCAAACAGACAGAGTCTTCTTCAAACACTTATCGCGCCATCTTCAGTCTGTCACAGCCTTCTGAGTGGTGCGGCTGAATGGGGTTAACCTGCTAGGTCCGGTTGGCGAAGTTGGGGCAAACAGTGGTGCATATGCTGCATATCTCCATCACACCAGAGACATCGGCCAGCCTCCTCTGTCATAGTCTTGCCGTCCTGTTCCGGGCTCAGGAGGCTGAATGTACGTCTCTCCTCGACAGTGGGTTCGGCAGGGGGCGTGGCATGGATCCTTACGGCCCGTTTAATCATAAGTACACTGTATGAGAGCTCTCTCTTCAGTTCCGGTTTCTCAATGCTGAAGCTGATGCCGGCGTCATGCATTATCTGTCCGGCAGCTTTCCTGCCGTCGCCAATGGCATTTATTGCGGTTGATGCTCCTCTCATGGCATCACCTCCCGTGTATACGCCTTTTATGCGGGTACGGTAAGGGCTGTCGCCGACGGAGAGCTCATCTCGGCTGGCGATGTCAATGTCCGTCATCTGTCCTATTGCCGGAATGACAGTGTCGCATGCCAGCTCGAAGGTGCTTCCGTCAATTTTTACCGGTGCAGGTCTCCCGCTGCTGTCAGCACCCTTCAGCTCCATCCTGCTGCAGATCAGTCCTGTCAACTCTGCCGTCCGTGGCAATTATCTTCTCAGGTGCCGTCAGTTCGATTATCCTTATTCCTTCCTTCAGCACCTCTTTTATCTCTCCCTGGTCGGCGGGCATTTCGTTTACGGTGCGCCGGTAGACCACTGTCACGCTGCCCCCCCGGCCGACGATGCGATGTGCGGTGCGAGCGGCATCCATGGCTGTGTTTCCCCCGCCGATGATGACGACGTTGCGGCCGATGCCTGTCTCAGCGCCCTCCCTTGCCCTGAAGAGGAACTGCAGCGGGTCGGTGACACCAGATGCGTTGGATCCCTCTATGTTGAGCGGCGCCGCGAGCTGTGCTTCCGGACCTATGAAGATAAAGGGGTAGTCGCCTTCTCAGTCGATGCAAAGTTTTGCCTTGCCGATTCGGCTGTTGAAGGTTGATATTTACTCCCAGGCGCGGTAATGCGGTTGATGTCCCTTTCCACCGCCTTGCCTGTGAGCCTGAATCCCGGGATGGCATACTGTACCATGCCTCCGGCTTTGGACCTGGTCTCGAACACATCCACGCTGAAACCGGCCATCCTCAGGTAATATGCGCAGGACAGGCCTGCCGGCCCGGCACCGATGACCGCTGCCTTTATGCCATTGCCTGGGGCCGTTTTGAGAGTGACCTCATCCTGGCATGAGATAAAGCGCTTGACCTCGCGGACCTGCAGCGGATCGTCATAGTTTATCCTGGTGCACTTCTTCTGGCACAGGTGATCGCATACCATGCCGGTTACAGATGGGAAGGGGTTGGTCGCTCAGTATAACCTCGAAGGCTTTATCAAAATCACCCTGTGAGGTGTGCCACAGATAATCGGGTATATCCTGGTTTGTGGCGCATGCGTCAATGCATGGCGCCGCTATGCAGTCGAACATCTCAAGCTCCCTCTCTGACTTGATATCTGGGGGCCTGATATACTCCCTCCGGTATGCCGATGACTCTGTCACAGTATGGCTGTATAATGCCAGGTTTGACAGCGCTGCTGTCAGTGCTCAGGTCTCCGTGTTCAGAGCTCTAGCGATGCTGCATCCAGGTCAGTCATACGGGGCTTCATCCACGGTCAGGTCTTCAGATGCATTCAGGTCAGTCTGCAGCAGAGCCGCATCCAGGTCAGTCATCCCGGCTGCATCCAGTTCAGTCTGCAAAGCTGCATCCAGGTCAGTCAGTCCGGCAGTACGGGTAATGAAGTCATTAATATTTTTTGCATTATACTTCTTAATTGCGGCATTCAGCTCGCTGAAGTACTGGTGAAGCCTCATGTAGCCTCCCGGCTTCAGCAGATCGGTGCATACGGTTACAGTCCTGAACCCGCATGAGAGGAGCGGGGCTATGTTAAAGGCATCGGCTCCGGCAGAGAACGAGAGCAGAAGTTCGCCGCGGAACTCCTCCTGAAGCTTCTGTGCCAGATTGACGGATATCGGATGGCAGAGCACTGCCCGCTCAGAGTACATCGTCGGTACATCGCTGCCGAATACCGTTTTGGTTGTTGACAGATTCAAGGGTGTTGGTCAGCTTCAGCCGAACTGGAGCTCATTGGACAGCGGCAAGCAGCCGGAGTGACCTCATTATCCTTATGGCATCATCATACTTGAGGTTCATGCGCAAAGGCCTCATCAGGGTACCACAGTATTAAAATGCAGCCGGTCATTAAGTATCTGCCCTCAGCATCTCAGGCCCCAGTAGTGTCAGGGTTCAGCTTGACAAGAGTGTGCAGATTCCGCTCCGCAAGGAGATACCGGGCGATTGATTCTATCTCATCCGGAGGGCATCCGTGCATCGTAGAAAGGGGTGATGTTGTCGGAGATACGTGAAGGGGATGTCTGTTTCGACAGCTTCAGGACATAATATCGAGTGATCTCCTCGATCTTTGCATTCAGCTCATCACTGCAGTCAGTTCATCGTGTCAAGGAACCACTGCACCTTCTCGTGCATGATACCCTCGAGGTTATACCCCACGCTCATGTTGAACACAATGCCGGGGTTGTCACCCCACCCGAACCTGCGGTTTCAGTACGTGGATGATAATCCATGCATTCAGGTACTCATCAAAACTCTCTTTTATCTTCAGTTCCTGCGACCACTCGCAGTTATAGCCCTCGTCCTGCATGTCAATGCAGGGCTTGGAAACCTCAAGCTCGTCAAGTGCCTGGACTGTTTTAAGTTCGATGTAGCGTGCGCCGGTCAGCCAGGCTGCGACTATGTTCTGTGCCATCTGTGTGTGAGGACCTGCAGCCACCCCTACGGGAGATATGAAAAGTATGTCCGAAGATCTCCGTACGGACTGCCCTGTTCTTTTCCGGGATAAAAAACAGTTCCTCCGGTATCCCGAAGATATGTGCCTTCATTGCCGAGCTCCTTCAGAATCAGTTTCAGCAGTTGTTTCAGGGGGATGGGGCAAAATTTTCCGGACATTATTTCATTTTTTGTCATACAATCTCATCAGGACCTTCTCAGGTGTAAGGGGTGCATCGAAGTCGGGCTTCCAGGAGGGGTTGAAAGACCTGATGGCGTTGTGCAGGGCGAAGTAAGCTCCTATGCCGTACATGAACGGCGGTTCGCCAATGGCTTTTGATTTCAGAAGAGCCAGACCCGGGCCTTCTGTCTCCAGCGCGCGGTACTCAAATATCTCCGGGGCTGAGTAAATGTCGGGCACCTTGTATGTCGAGAGGCTGTCGGTGAAGCATCCTCCCTTCACTGTTGAAGAGCACCTCCTCCATCGTCATCCATCCTATTCCCTGCATTACGCCGCCCTCGAGCTGGCCCCTGTCGATGGCAGGGTTCAGACTGTTGCCAAAGTCGTGCACAATGAGCACCTTCTCGATTTTGTATATCCCTCTCAGGCAGTCGACCAGCCACCGTAATATACCGCAGTGCCGTAGACATGGTATGCAAACGGATGCCCCTTTTCCTTCGACTTGTCGAAGTAGATCGCCGGGGTGGCATAATGGCCGTTCTCCGTCAGTGGGACCCTCCTGAGAAAGGCTTCACGCACAAGCTTCTCCCATGTTATTTCTGTTGGCGCCCCATTCCTGAAGATCCTTTCTTCACGCATTATAACCTCTCCGGGTTGCATCCGAGCATTTGCTCCTGGCCACATCCTTTAGCCTTTCAATCAGCTTGTTACCCGCAATAAGAAGGGCGTTTCCGTTCAGGTCTGATCCCGAGCTGGCAGCTGTTGGGGAGGTGTTCGCCACACGCGTGGTATTGGTGGTTTCAATCTTCACCCTTGCCGGGTCAACCGAGAAGAGGCCAGCTGCCACCTGTGCCAGCTTAACGTTGACCCCCTGGCCCATCTCCACCGCCCCCGTGCTGATGCCTATGCTGCCGTCCTGGTAGATGTGAACCAGCGCGCGCGGCATGGTTCATTGATGTGTTTGTGAATGAGATACCGAAACAGACAGGCATCAGGGAAAAACCTTTTCTGAAAAAGCGTGTTTCTGTTCGTTGAAGTCTGCTATCTCCCTTTCAATCTGCCCGATCCGGAATTCCCTGTCGAGTTCCTCAAAGCATTTACCGATGTTCACGCCGAGGGCGACCTGGCCGTACTGGAACACATCATTCTCTTTCAGGAAGTTTGCCTGCTGGATGATGCGGGCCGGTATCTTCAGCTCTTCAGCTGCCTTTGCAATGGCAGCTTCGATCACGAACATCCCCTGGGGAGCCCCGAAGCCCCTGAAGGCGGTGTTGGGGGGCAGGTTGGTACGGCAGCTGTGAACGGTGACCTCGGTGTTGGGAATGAAGTAGGCGTTGGTAGTGTGGAACAGCGTGCGCTCCATTATGGCCGGTGAAGAGGTCTGCGGCGGCCCCGCCGTTCTGGTACATCACGGCTACTGTAATGCCCTGTATCCTGTGATCCTTTGTCAGCCCTATGCGGAAATCGGCACTGTAGGGGTGTCGTTTTCCCGTCATCCGCATATCGTCGCCGCGACTGAGGGTGATCTTCACCGGCCGCTCCAGCAGCAACGCTGCCAGGGCAGCCATTACCGCCACGAAGGTGGCCTGATCCTCCTTTCCCCCAAAAGCACCTCCCAGTCGCGCCACATCAACCTCTGATACGGTTCATGGGCAGTGAGAGGACCCTGGCGGCTATTCTCTGAACAAGCGTTGGGCCCTGTGTGGAGGAGTGTATCCGTGATTGAACCGTTATCCGCCGGGCAGGAGTAGGCTCCCTGGGTCTCGAGATAGAGATGCTCCTGAGCCCCGCAGTCGGCCCTGCCTTCAATGACATAATCACAAGCCGGCCATGCTGCGGTTACATCGCCCATGCTAAAGGTGCGCGAGGGGATGAGGAGATGCTCCTTTTTCCTTTGCCAGACGCGGGATCAGTGACAGGCTCCAGCTCGTTTATGCCGATTTTGATCAGCCTCGCCGCTTTTCTTGCAGCATGCTCGCTGTCAGCCACAACCAGTGCTACCGGCTGGCCCGCGAATGCACCTTTCCATCAGCAAGAGGGTCTCGTCAGAGATAATCCCTCCGATATCATTTATGCCCGGGATATCGCTTGTGGTAAAAATCCTGTGCGACGCCCGGGTAGGTGAGAGCCGCGGACAAGATCAAGGTCAGCTATTCTCCCGTGTGCTGAGGGAGAGCCGAAGATGACACCGTAAAGGGTGTTCTTCACTACCGGTATGTCGTCAAGGTACTGTGATCTCCCGGTTATATGGCTTATTGCTTCCGGGTTGCTCATAGCTGAGCGGGACTAAGGTTTATCCTCTCCGGGAACAGCTTCAGGAAGTGGGCAATAAGAAGCTGACGCAGGAGCAGTCTCTTGTACTCGGCACTGCCCCTGGCATCGCTGATAGGAGAAATCTCTTCCTGCATAATTTCGTTAGCCTGTAACAAGGTGTCTGCCGATTATGGACCGACCGGTCAGAAAGGCGCCAGTCTTTGCCAGATACAGGGGTACCGGGCCGACTCCTCCTGCAGAGAGATGGCATTCGGTAATGGTGTCACCTGTCACGCGGAGATGTATCTGCGCTGTTCACACTGGCAATGTCAAGATGGGTTCTGCGGCTCACTTTTTCAAGCTGAATTACGGCCGGCTCAGGCGTGGTATTCAAATGAGACATCCCTGATGAACTCGCTCTGTGCGAGAGGTCGAGCTTCTTGTATCCGAGGAACAGTTTTCGCAACGGGATGGTCCGGCTCACTCCCGGTCTCTCAATGGTAACATCGGCATTCAGGGCCAGCATCATGATTGACATATCACCTATGGGAGAAGCATTGACAATGTTTCCCGCTATGGTGGCCATGTTCCTGACAGGTTCGGATGCAATGAGCCGGATGTAAGAGGAGATATCCGGAATAAATTGCTTCAGGGCGTCCGCTTCTTCTGCTTCGCTGATTGTAACGGCAGCGCCCGATAATACATCTTCCATCTTCGACCTTTAATCCCTTTCAGCATCTTTCCTTTCACTAGGCGACAATATTCTCGATTCCGCAAGTGTGTCAGCCTTTTGCACCATCATGTCGTGTGCCCCCGGCAATCCTCAACCCGTATCTCGTGCTCCTCTGGATGTGCCAGGGTGTTCAGCTTGGGGTCCGGGGAGGTGTTCCGGGTGGCTCCGGGTGGTCTCCGGGGTGTGATATTCAGAGTTTGCAGAGTGCTCGAGTGTTCCGTGGCTTTATAAGGGAGCTGGTATTGCCGCAAGCCGTTCCGGTATTGTAATGAAGTACCCGGGAAGCTGGTGCCGTTCCACCAGCCATCTTACAGGGTCGGTCTGGATCTTCTTTCATCGAGGGACTGCAGTAATATGCCGCCGCCGCCCTCTCAATTGACTTGTATCCGGTGCACCTGCATATGTTCCCGCTTACCGAGGCTTCAATGGCGGATTCTCGTGTGTCCTTTCCCGCGTGAGAGCGCTTTCTGCAACAAGTGACATTAACTATCCCCGGTGTAGAATCCGCACTGGATCGCCCCGCCGGTCAACCAGTTGCATTCTGGATATGGCGACAGGATCGTCTCGGTGTCTCCTCCTATGGTAACAATATGTTTACCGTGGGCATTGCCCAGCGGCATCAGGCATGAGACGGCGCTTTTGTAGGTTACCCTGCTGCCGTCAGCTGTACCGACAAGGATGGTGCATGCCCCGCAGTCGCCCTCACGGCACCCTGTTTTGGTGCCTGTAAGGCCTATGTCATACCTTATGAAATCGAGCAGAGATGACCCCGAGGGCTTCGAGGTGGTAACCTGCTCATTATTCAGAATGAATGTTACCATTCACAAATATAATTCAATCGGGATTTATTATAACTTTGATTTCCCTCATAAACCGGTATTATGGAAAATATCTATCAGAAAATCAATGAACTCTCAGAAAAATACAGGGATTATACGGCGAACAACCTCTCAAAGCTGGTTAAGCTCAAATCTTTAACCTCAGGGGAAAAGGATGTGCAGCTTGAGCTGAAGCACCAGATGGAGGAGGCAGGTTTTGATGAGGTTTTCATCGATGGACTGGGTAATGTCATTGGACGGATAGGAAGCGGCAAAAAGATACTGGCTATTGACGGCCATATGGATACGGTTGACCTTGGCGCTGCGCAAAACTGGAGCTTTGATCCCCTGGGGGAGAGATATACGCGACGGGTTTGTTCACGGCCGAGGATCCGTTGACCAGAAGGGTGGGCCCGCAGCGTTTGTCACGGCCGGGAGGATACTCAAGGATCTCGGCTTTGACAGGGATCTCACTGTTTATTTCACCGGCAGCGTTATGGAGGAGGACTGCGACGGGTTGTGCTGGAAGTATATCATTGAAGAGGATAAGATAAGGCCTGATCTGGTTGTCCTGACAGAACCCACGAACCTGGGAATTTACCGTGGTCAGAGGGGGAGGATGGAGATGCAGGTCCATTTCCATGGAAGGTCGTCACACGGCTCTGCTCCGGAACGGGGGGTAAATGCCATATACATGGCCTCCCGGGTGGCTCTTGAGATTGAGAAGCTGAATGAGAGACTTGCACGGGATTCCTTCCTGGGTAAGGGAAGCATAACCGTTACAGAGGTCATCTCCCAAAGCCCTTCGCTCTGCGCAGTGTCAGACTACGCCCGCCTTCACCTCGACAGGAGGCTGACGACAGGAGAGACAAGTGAGAGCGCCGTGAGGGAGATCGAGGAGATTGTCAGGGGGATGAATGCGAAGGTTGAACTGCTTTCTTACTCGGAGAAGGCCTATACGGGACTGGAGTATGGCATGGACAAATACTATCCGACCTGGACCGTGCCGGAAGATCATGAAGCGGTGCAGAAAGGTATAAAGGCCTTCACCGGACTCTTTGGAAGAAGACCGGTGGTTGACAAGTGGACCTTCTCGACTAACGGTATCATGACCTGCGGGATATACGGCATACCAACCATCGGCTTCGGACCTGGGAACGAGGTGCTGGCTCATGCGCCGGACGAAAAAGTGCCGGTGAGTGATCTTATGGCCGCTTCAGCATTTTATGCAGGCTTAGTTTTCGAGATCGCAGGGTAACGTATCAGGAGATTGAACAGTTAAAGGTGATATATGAGCAAGGATAGAGAAACAGATGGACCTGGAAGCGAGGATTGATGGCATACAGCAGCTGAGACCATCACTGTGACGGACATATGATTTCCTGCTTACATGGGAGAAGAGCGAAGAAGATCTGAAGACAGTTCTTGAAGTGGCTTCGGTGCTGAAGGAGATGCGTGCGGCCAACATTTCGCCACGGGTATTTGATTCCGGGCTGGCGATTTCGAACTTCCGCGACAACTCTACCCGTACGCGATTCTCCTTTGCTTCCGCAGCCAATCTGCTGGGACTGGCTGTGCAGGACCTTGATGAGGAAAAGTCGCAGATAGCTCACGGTGAGACGGTACGTGAGACCGCAAACATGATCTCATTTCTTTCTGATTTCATAGGCATACGTGATGACATCTTTCTCGGAGAGGGGAACAAATACATGCGCGAGGTCGGCGATGCCCTTGACGAAGGATTTAAACAGGGAGTTCTGCCCGTGCGTCCGGGTATCATGAACCTGCAGTGCGATATGGACCATCCCACACAGTCGATGGCCGACCTGATGCATCTCCGAAATGTTTACGGCTCGCTTGAGAACCTGAAGGGGAAGAAGCTTGTAATGAGCTGGGCCTACTCACCCAGTTACGGCAAACCTATGTCGGTCCCGCAGGGTATCATAGCCCTGATGTCACGCCTCGGAATGAATATAGAGCTGGCCTACCCCGAGGGTTATAATCTCATCCCCGGGATAGTAGAACTGGCCGGGAAAAATGCACTTGCCAGCGGAGGCTCGTTCAGCGTGAGCCACTCGATGGAGGAGGCTATGAGGGATGCGGATATCGTCTATCCCAAGAGCTGGGCGCCATACCATATATGCAGGCAGAGAACAGAGCTCCTTCAGAAAGCCGACAGGAGCGGGTTGAAGGAGCTGGAGCAGGTTATGTCTGGCCAATAATGCGAAATTCAAAGACTGGGAATTTGATGATGATAAGCTGAAGCTGACAAGGGACGGCAAAGCCCTGTATATGCACTGCCTGCCGGCAGACATCAGCGGTGTGTCATGTGAGAGGGGAGAGGTCAGCGCATCGGCATTTGAACGGTACAGGATTGAGACCTACAGGGAGGCAGGATATAAGCCGTACGTCATTGCGGCCATGATGCTCACAAACAGGTTTGAGAATCCGGGTGAAATCCTGTCCGCGATAATGCAGCGGAATCGCAGACGCCTCTCCCACTCGTCGGCCATTAAACACTGCGGAACAGGAACTTGCCGGGACTTGCTCCAGGTACCAGGCATCCGTTTTCAATCACCACTTTGCCGCCCCTGATTACATACTCCGCCCGCCCCTTCACCGGTATACCCTCATAAATATTGATATCACAATCCATATGGTGACTCTTCACCGAGATGATGCTCTCAGGCTCGGGGTTCCAAATCACAATGTCAGCATCTGAACCTTCCAATAAATGACCCTTTTCGAGGATAAACCCCAAATATATCGGCGGGCGTAGCGGAAGCGAGGTTAATCATTTGGTTAAAATCTAACCGTTTAGTTAATAATCCGTATGTATAAAGCAGGGAAAGGCGGTGCTCAACACCTCCGGCTCCTCCGGGTATCTTTCTGAAGTCTTCAATGCCGGCCCTCTTCTGTGCCACGGTGAACGGGCAGTGGTCGGTACCAACGGTACTCAGAGTTCCGTCGGTAAGTGCATCCCAGAGAGCAGTGTTGTCTTCAGCAGTCCTGAGGGGAGGATTCATGACAAACGGTACCGTCTGTCCGAATAGTTCCTATATATTTTATGTCATCCAGAAGGAGGTACTGGGGACAGGTCTCTCCATAAACGGTTTGTCCTTTCGCACGGGCTAGTCTGACATGCAGCAGTGACTCCTCTGATGAGACATGAACAATATAGAGCGGACAGTTCGCCTTGCTGCCAGTCCGATGGCCTTTTTTCACGGCTGCTGCTTCCAGGTGTGAAGGCCTTGAAAGCGCATGATAGTATGGGACTGATATGATTGTCGCTGTAATACTTGTTCCTCAGGACTTCAATCCTATCTCCCTCTTCACAGTGCACGGTGACAATACCGCCGGCTCTGCCAACAACTGTCATTACCTTAAGAAGATCCTTGTGGTCAAGGCCTATTGTCTTTTTGTAGGCCATGTACACCTTGAATGAAGTAACTCCCATTCTGATGCATTCGCGGATCTCATCTGGCGGTGCTCTCTTCTCATTCAACAGGACTGACATGAAAGGAGTAATCTGTCATTGAGTTTTCAGCCTCATGCATTCTCTTCTTCAGGGCGTGCGAAGGGATTCCCCCTGTCGGGTGTCACAAAATCGATGATGGTTGTTGTTCCGCCGAAGAGGGCTGCACGGCTTCCTGACAGGAAGTCATCCGATGAGTAACCGGCGGCGGAAGGGAGATGCATGTGACATGAGGATCAACCCCGCCGGGAAGAATATACATCCCTGTTGCATCAATCACCCTGCCTGTCCCGGAATCTGCTGTGACATGTCCGATAAGGGAGATCTATGCCCTCTTCGGTCAGTACATCTGCCGGTATGGTACCTGAAGAATTGACAACATGTGCCGTTTTTGATTAGTATGCTCATGCCGGGTTGACAATACGTTTCTACTGTAAAGTAATGAAATTAATCGTGAAGTGATTTGCGCAAATACACCGTTTCAATACAGGGCAACCGTGTGCAACTTTGATTATTGCAGGGAGATTGTGAAAGCCTCCTTTGCGCTTGCCGTTGATAAAATTTTTTGAAGACATTGATGCTTAAAATATCTGGACTGGGGAATAAAATTTATTAACTTTAGATAAATTAAGCAAATCATGAAAACACTGTTCTCCATTTTTGTTCCGGTCATATTTATCGGGTTTCTGCTAAAACCCGGCTTACCCGTAAATCAGGGCATGCAGAAGAGCGAACCAATCTACACCTCTGAGGTAAAGAAAGTGATTGACAGTGAATGTTACGGATGTCACAGTGATCAGGGAAAATCTGTGTTTGCAAAAAAGGCCCTCCTCTGGGACAGGTCTGCCCAATCTTCCCAAAAGCAGCCTTATCGCCACGCTGCAATGACATCAGCACGGTGATTAAAAGAACAAAATGCCTCCGGAAAAGGCTGTAAAGAAAAATCCCGGCATGAAATTGTCACCTGAAGAGACCAGGATTCTCCAATCGTGGGCAGAATCCACGGCAGACAGCCTGATGAAGTAAAAAACTGCCCAACAATCATTATGTATTTATGAAAGCGCTAAAAATATTATTGCAGTTCTGATACTGATTTTCATATCGGTACAGTTCATTCCCTGCATTTCCAGTGAACAAACCGGAAGACGGGAAAAGCATTGCGCAATGACAGTCTGACTGACAGGGTCTGTTCAGGATCAGTTGAGAAAATCATGTTACGACTGTCACTCGAACCAGGCAGATCTGCCCTGGTATTCTAAGATGGCTCCTGCCTCATGGTTGCTTGCAGCTCATATCAATGAAGGGAGATCGCATCTGAATTTCTCAGAATGGGAGGATTACGGCAATCGTGAAAAAGTAGGAATATTGGCTGAAATAAGGGATGAAGTCGGTTTCCGGAGCAATGCCACTCAAATCCTACCTACCTGATCACAGGGAAGCAAGGCTCGATTCTGCAGGAGTTTCAGCCATTGCGAAGTGGACTGACGATGCCACGGCCGGAGTTCTGGAGTGAAATTTATTTCATCTTCCTGCCTCAGAAGGGTTCCAGTCGAAAAGTCGCGTAAGGTCAGGACCGGGGCTTTAATCGGTAATCCCAGCCGGGATTATCCGAAATCAATGGGCATGTTAAAAAAGTGGGACGTACTGGATTCGAACCAGTGACCTCTTGCGTGTGAAGCAAGCGCTCTAAACCGACTGAGCTAACGTCCCTTATATGTCAAATGCCCTGCGCGTGATCCGCCGGCTGGCGCTCTAAACCGACTGAGCTAACGTCCCGGGGATGGCAAAGATAAATAAAAATCCCTGCTTCGCCACCTGCTCCCCGGAGATCAGAGAGCAGAAATAATAAGGGCCGCAGCTCCGCGCTTCGCCACCTGCTCCCCGGAGATCAGAGAGCAGAAATAATAAGGGCCGCAGCTCCGCGCTTCGCCACCTGCTCCCCGGAGATCAGAGAGCAGAAATAATAAGGGCCGCAGCTCCGCCTGCATTCCCCACTGATTTCGTTGCTGTGATATATAGTACAATACTGAAAATATACGCATCATCACGGTATATTTTAATCAGTGAAATTTATATATTTGATCCCCTAAACCATAACACTGAAATCTATGAAACGCATTTCAATTCTGCTGTGTTCAATTGTCTTCATGGCAATGACTGCATTTGGCCAATCGAAAACCTACACCACATCCGGTGTCGAGGTGATCTTTTCTTTTGCCGATATCGAACAGGGAGGAGTCAGCCAGAGTTCAACCATGAGGTTTGCTCCGGTCTTTAACCTGACATCGATGCTCAACAGGGATGTCACTGACAAGTTCGGGTTGTTTACGGGACTTGCTGTTAGGAATGTCGGCTATATATTTGACAACTATGATGATTTTGCCGAAGATGCAACATATAAGAAGAAATTTCGCTCCTATAACCTGGGCATACCGGTGGGGATCAAGATAGGAGATCTCGATAGAATGTTCCTCTACGCAGGGTATGAGATTGAGCTTCCTTTTCTTTATAAGGAAAAGACTTTTGAAGGTGGTGACAAAATCGATAAGATCACAAGGGTGGTTCAGCGATAGACAGGAGAGGTTCCAGCACGGTTTCCTGGTTGGCATACAGCTTCCAAAAGGAGCAAATCTGAAATTCAAGTATTATCTCAGTGAGTTTCATAACCGGGGATTTTGTTGACGGAAGCGGCAATAAGCCCTATGAGGGACTTAATTCACAAGTCTTCTACTTCTCGCTGAATATGTTGATCTTAAGGAACACCGAGATATACCTTTACGATTAGAACAACTTCATCTCTGTACTGTAACCCGCAACCTTTTTGAACCAGAATCCTGATAACGAAAAGGGCAGAAAACCCGGGTTTGGCCTGATACTGCATCTTCATCCCCGCAAGGTGAAGGCATCAACGTTGCAATTCAACCTCACCTTCGGCCTTGGGGGTATGGCTGCCCTTCTTGTAGCTGTCCAGGTAGTAACCGGTCTGCTGCTGAAGTTTCATTATGAACCTTCCCCGGAGAACGCCTACAATTCGATACTGAACCTTCAGGAGAGCCTGATGTTCGGCCGGATGCTGCGCAACATTCACCACTGGAGCTCAATAGTCATGCTCTGGGTTGTCTTCCTGCACATGCTGCGCGGTTGCCTTCACGGGTGCTTACCGCAAACCCAGACATGCTTCCTGGATCTTCGGACTGGCCCTGCTGTTACTCGTGGTCTTATCGAATTTCACAGGTTATCTGCTTCCATGGGATCAGCTCTCATACTGGGCTGTCACGATAAGTACCAACCTGCTGGCGTATGTTCCCCTTATCGGGAATTCAATTATGGAGGCTCTCCTTGGAGGAAAAGAGGTCGGACAGGCCACACTTACCAACTTCTTTAACCTGCATACCGGTGTTATACCTCTGCTTATGGTGGTGCTGATGGCATATCACTTCTGGCGTATACGAAAGGCGGGAGGAGTGATAGTGGCAGAAAAGGATAAGGACGGACCCATGGTTGATACCAGGCCTCATCTTCTCAACAGGGAGTTTGTGGTGGCTTTGGTGCTCCTTGCCTTCCTCGTCATATTAAGCAGCCTTTTTGACGCACCTCTCCGTGAAAGAGCCAACCCGTCATTCAGTCCCAACCCCGCCAAGGCTCCATGGTACTTCATGGGCCTGCAGGAGCTTCTGATACACTTCCACCCATTCTTTGCGATCGTGGTCTTCCCGGTAACCGTACTGGCCGCTGCATGCTGGCTGCCTTATATAAAACTGGAAGACAGACACCAGGGCATATGGTTTTTGTCAGAGAAGGGTATAAGGTCAGCCAAACTGGCCCTTGCATCTGGATTTGTTTTCACAGTTCTTTTCATCGGAGCAAGCGAGTTGCTGCCTGATCCTGAACTTCTCCTTCCATCTGTTCCCTCACTGGTGACCACAGGGCTCATCCCTTTTATTATACTTGCCGGGACTCTCGGCTTCTTCCTGAAGTACATTCAGCGGAAGTTCACATTGAACCGGTCGGAGATTATTCAGTCGGTCATTATCTTAATGGTTGTGTCGTATACCGTTCTGACGGTGACAGGGATATTTTTCAGGGGCGAGGGAATGAACCTTATGTGGCCGTGGAAGGTATGACCCGACAAAGATATTCAGGAAGATGAAGAACACAGTGGAAAAGGTTGGTGAGACCAGGGAAAAGGGAAGGAGGGATTTCCTTAAAAAAGCATGGAAAATACTCGGTGCAGTGGCTGTAGCTGAGTTTCTGTTATTCTTTTTCAGCCTGCTTAAACCCTCCAGAGAAATTAAAAAGAGCAAGCCTGGCTCAACTGTCCGGCTCATTGGCAATATTGAGGATTTCCTCCCGGGTACTGTCACCCCCGACAGGATCAATAAGCTTTATATTCTCCGCGACAATGAGGGCGGTTTCCTGGCCATGTCCCTGATCTGTCCTCATCTCGGATGTTCGGTATTGTGGGATGAAACGAGAAAACAGTTTGACTGTCCGTGCCATTCGTCGGCTTTTGACAGGTACGGGGTGGTACTAAGCTCTCCTGCCCCCAGGCCGCTTGATTACTTCCCGGTTATCCTTGAAGAAGGGAAGGTAAAGGTGGATATCAGCCAGAAAGCAAAACGCAGAAAGTTCGAAACCAGCCAGATGACGTATGCCATTTAGTAAAGGAAGCGACAGTATGAGATCCTGGAAGATCGCAGGGTTCACGGCGACAGTCATTTTTGTGGCTGCGTTTCCGGTATATATCGCCCGCGTGGCTCTGAACAAACCAGAAGCTCAGGCCGAAGAGGGAGCGCAGTTTGTGGGGAGAAACGCCTGCATCGAGTGCCATAAGAAGGAGAACGATCTGTGGCTGGGTTCGCATCACGACCTGGCGATGGATGTTGCCAACGACTCCACCGTACTGGGCGACTTCAACAACCATGAGTTCAGGCATAGGGGCAAGACACACCGCATGTTCAGGAAGGAAGGCGGGTTTTATATCAACACGGAGGGTCCAACCGGCGCGTTCGAAGATTTCCCGGTTACACACACTTTCGGTTACACTCCGCTGCAACAGTACCTTGTGCCCTTCGAGGGAGGCCGGCTCCAGTGTCTTCCCATTGCCTGGGATACGGAACGCGGCAAGTGGTTTCATCTGGGGGATACCGTTTATGCAGGTCAGGACATCAGACCTGACAACTGGCTGTACTGGACCAACCAGGCTCAGAACTGGAACGGCATGTGCGCCGACTGTCACTCGACGAATCTGAAGAAGAATTACGATCCTGAAGCCAAAACCTTCAACACCACATGGTCGGAGATCGATGTCAGCTGTGAAGCCTGTCACGGTCCAGCTTCGGATCATATCACCTGGGCGAACCTGCCTGAGGGATCGAGGCCGGATGATGTTAATACCGGGCTGATTGTCAGGACCATGGATCTGAATAACAAGGAATTACTGGATGTTTGTGCACGCTGCCACTCACGCAGGTCGATCATGGGCGATTATGAAAATGACAACAGCGACCTGCTGAACTATATGATTCCCCAACTGATCACTCAGCCAACCTATTATGCTGACGGACAGATATTTGATGAGGACTATGAATATGGCTCATTCACCCAGAGCAAGATGTTCGAAAAGGAGATTAAATGCAGTGACTGCCATGACTCACATTCAGTCCGCACAAAGGAACCCGACAACCTGCTCTGTCTGCAGTGCCATCGGCCGGATATCTATGATACCCCGCGTCATCATTTTCATAAGCCTGATCCCGGGAAAGGGGTGGAGCGCCTGATAAACCGCGGAGAACCCCGGTATGTAGAAGGCTCAGGAGCCCAGTGCGTCAACTGCCACATGGTCGGAAGGTACTATATGGGTAATGATTACAGACGCGATCACAGCTTCAGGATACCCAGCCCTGCCATGACACTGAGCATCGGCACGCCCAATGCCTGCAACGACTGCCATAAGGATAAAACGGCAGCATGGTCACAGAGCTATATGACAAAGTGGTACGGTGAAAAGACCAGGCCCCATTACGGCGAGACTTTTGCGGCAGCGCGACAGGGAGACAGAGATATGTGATACGCGCGAAGCTGACACTGTATGCCGGGAATGAGCTGTTTCCGCTTATGGTAAGGGCGACCGCAGTTCATTTCCTTGGCGGTTTCAATACTCCGGAAAGCAACAATGTTATTGAGAGGGCACTCAGCGACCCTGCCTCGCTGGTGAGACATACGGCTGTCATGAGCTTTATCCCGACCGATGCCGTGAGCTATGAAAGGTTGATGATGCCACTTCTGAACGACCCTGTAAGGGCAAATACCGTGCCGAGGCTGGAATAAGACTCTCAGAGGTGCCTGAGAGCCAGTTGAGTATGCCTGCCATAAAAGCCAGGAAAGCAGCGCTGGAAGAATATAGGAATATTCACCTTTACATGTCCGATTTTCCCGGAGGGCGGTTTAACCTTGGGATAATGTATGCCAATACCGGTGAATTGGAAAAGGCAGCCCAGTCTTACAGGGAGGCACTGAATACTGACGCGCTTTTCTATATGGCAAAGGTCAACCTTGCAATGGTATATACCCGGCAGGAAAAGACTTCGGTGAAGCTGAGAGACTCCTGCGTGAAGTGTTGATTGAGAACCCCGAGGTTGTCGAAATAAACTACTTCCTCGCTCTGCTGTTGGCCGAAACAGGCAGATATGACGAAAGCAGGAGGTTCTTTCTGAAGGCAGCAGAGTTGATACCTCAACAGCCACGGATATTTTATAACCTGGGACTGCTGGAGAATTCACTCGGGAACAAGTCAGAGGCTGAAGGGTATCTGCTTAAGGCGCTGAGCCGGGACCCTGACAATTTTGACTTTATGTACGCCCTGGCCACCTTCTATATTGACCAGAAGCAAAACAGCAAAGCACTGCCTTTTGCAAGGCAGCTGGCGGAGAAATATCCTGAAAATCAGGCAGGGAAACAACTGATGGAGGTTGCCGGAAGGTAACCCGGGCAGTCCCAGTTTAAATTGCAGGTCCTCTAGAACAATCCGCGTCTGCGGAAGTCATTTGCTCATCAGAACTGTGGGCTTTTTCGGTTTTAATAAGGATGTTTCTCCCGATGTGTGTCTATTGTATATTTACTCAGGAACAGTTTTCACCGATCTCTTCGCTGGTCAGACCTGTCTCTACCAGCATGAGATTCTCAGATTCCCGTGATGATAACGGGTTACCAAGATCCAGCAGTTTCTTATCCGGGAATCTGAAATTTGAAATATCGTCTCCCACATAGTAATGATAGCCGTTTCTTCGCATTCTTGTTGAATCAATAACAGTCATCACCTGAAGGAGATAGACGGTGCTACGTGGGACTGTTCCATGGAAGAAGAGCAACTGAAACAATAGAGAATCAGGATATTCTCCCTGTGGATTCCTTACCCTTAAATTGGTAGACAACAGGGCGTTGCCCTTTTTTGCGGTTATATACAGGATCATCGCCTATGCTGTACATCTTCAGACCTGCCCAGCATTGTGCCTGTTTGAGTCGTCAGGGGTGTGTGGCTTCATAAAAAATAAATGGATTAATCTACGCGGGCTCAACACCTATCATTCGTGTCGATCTATTACTGGTCCAGGTTATGTTGGACTGGATAAGATCGCCCACAAAGAAAAACTGATTATTAACAACCTCCGTCATTGCTTGAAGCTGCAACAACAGAGGATCAGTCCGACGGCCAATGCCTTGAAAAACCAACCCTCAGATAGGCTTCAGTGAATTTATGGAATAATCCGTAATCCTGATAGGGGATGAATTTTGTAACTTCGCTAATTTCCACCAGTTCAGTATTTGGCGATGCCGAAGCCAAAAAAATCCATACCTGAGGTAACTGTTGCTCAGCTTCCCCTGTCAACAAAACATAGATCTGATTTACCAGATATTTTTTCAGGGTTTAGTCTTTCCCGCGCATAAGAAAAAGTGAGATGTTTCAGAATTAATATCGGCACCCGGTAAGATCAGTGTACTCGAATGAATCGCCTTCCAGTATAAGCAAAACATGGAGGCTGAAAATAACCGCAAGGGTAACCAGAATGGCTTCCCAGATCGAGCGCTTCAGTCCTTTCCGATCATAAAAGCGGGAGCCATGCGGAATCTTCTTCATCGAGAGTCTCTGTCAGAAAAGGAACAACCGTGCAGTGCCCAGTCCGAAGATCATAAATATAATTGCGAGCATAAAAGCGTCAAGGCCATTCATCACACTGAATCCTGCCCTGAATTCATCACCGGGAACAAAACCCGCCTGGATATAATACAGATATCCCTTGACGACATGACCGTACCCCCTATCAGGAAGAAGAGAGCTGACAAGCATCATGATTACGATGATAACCATCATGTAACGGAAGCAAAGCAGTTTCTGAAACATTTTAAATCTCAGTTAAGTTCAAACACGATTTTCACCCCATGGTTACAACCACCACAAGGTAGAGGCTAATTTGAATAAAAGCTGTTTGCAATCAGGTTATCAAAAGCGGATACCTATGCCCCCCATAATTGTATTGACAAATCCATCGCGGAAAGCGCTGTTTGATAGGTAAGCCCACTCATATTCCACATTGATGAACAGCTTGTCATTGAATGATTTCATCGCACCCAGTGAGGCACCGCCATAGAAGCCGAAGTCCCATGTGTCAACATCTCCCAGTGTTCCGGTTCTCATGTAGTTCGAGTAATGCATACCCAGCGCGCCCTTCAGGAATGCCTTAAGTGATCCCTGGCCCAGTAATACTTTGGGGCATAATATAAAGGGAAGCTTCAGAGCCTGTAATCTGCACCTGAGGATGAAGCTTTTGTCTGTAACCAGCCCAGTGAAAATCCATGTGCAATAGTACCTCCATTGGGGTTGAACTCATAAAGTCCGTTTATTCTGAAGCCGGTTGCATTTTGGTCAACATCTTCAATATTTGTGGATACATATCCGCCGCTTAGGGTGAACATGTTTTCCTGTCCCAATACGGTCATGGAACAAAGTACCATAGTAACAATTAAGAGGTTGCGTTTCATAGCATTAGTGTTTTAAGTATTATGATTGATATAATTATGTTTTGCCTTGGGATCCCGGAAAGCACAAAGTGGCAAAAGGGGGATAAAAGTTTAAATGAATGCCCATAAGAATCACTTACAATTTGACAAGCGATTTTAATATGGGCATTTAGATTTATTATCCAAAGTACTACCTTGAGCCTTTCACTATTTCACTTCCACCACCAGTTTGGGGATGCTTCCGTTGAATCTTGATCTGGCTTCAGCGCCAATCCTTTCAACAACAGGTGTAGCTAAATCAATCCCCACATCTGCAGTTTCATCGGCTGAGAAAATACCGGGCTGGGTGCGTTCTATTCTTCCTTCACCCACCTTGTTGCCGTCAATGTAAAGGGTACCCACTCCGCCTTTACCTGGTCCGCCGCCATCGTAGGCAAAATCAAATTTCACGGTATGTTTGCCGGGTGTCAGTTTTTGACCGGCTTCAACAGTATAGCGTGATATTCCAAGGAAGTTATAGTCGTAGGCTAAAGTCCCGTTAAATACATACAGCGCCCATCCTCCAAACCGTCCGGCCTGGGCAATGAGGATACCGTTGGCTGCCTTACCGGCCGGTATTTCTACTTCTGCCGTAATGGTTTTTGATCTGTTTTTAACATTAAGGAATGCGTTTTCAGGTATTCCAACCATGCCTTCGGCAAGGTTGAGCGTTGTGCGATCTCCAAGAAGTGTCGGACGACCTACCGCAGCAGCATCCAGGCGTTCAAATACACGGTCATCAACAGGCAAAACAAAATTCTTCTCAGCTTCCTTCATGAACAAAGCCTGCAGCTCTTTTAATTTTTCAGGATTCGTTGCAGCGAGGTCATTTACCAGGCTAAAATCTTCAGGAACATAGTAAAGTTCCCAGATATCTTCAGCCAGAGGTCTTCTGGGTTGCTGTTCCCACGGCGCCCTGTGTATAGTGCGCGCATACCAGCCGTCATTGTAAATGGCACGGTTGCCGGCCATTTCAAAATATTGGGTGGTGTGTCTTTCTTTGACGCTGGCATCGTTAAATGCATAGACCAGGCTGATACCATCCATCGGGCGCTGCGGGACACCATTTACGATTTTTGGTTCGGGCAGTCCGGCTGCTTCAAGAATAGTGGGAGCAATATCGATTACATGGCTGAACTGCGTACGCAAGCCACCGTTGGCATTGATTCCTTTGGGCCAGCGTATAGCCATGCCTACTTTTGTTCCGCCGTGGTCCGATCCTATCTGCTTGGTCCACTGGTAAGGCGCATCAAACATCACCGCCCAGCCTGCGGCCATGTGCGGATACGTTTCGGGGCCACCCCACTTGTCATATTTCTTGAGCATGTCCTCAACTGTTTCCTGCACACCGTTGAAATAGGTCATTTCGCTGAACATGCCATTCGCGCCGCCTTCGGCACTTGTGCCATTATCGCCATAAACAAATATTATCAATGTGTTGTCAGCCTGTCCGGTTTCTTCAACGGCATCAAGCAGTCGGCCAATTTCATGGTCGGTCATATCCAAAAATCCCGCAAATACCTCAGCCTGGCGGATAAACAGCTTTTTCTGATCGGGTGTAAGGTTTTCCCAATCCTGGATAGCCTCCGGCTTTGGAGCCAGCTTCGTTCCTTCCGGGACGATTCCCATTTCAATCTGGCGTGTCAGGATTTGATCGCGAATAACATCCCATCCTCCGTCGAATTTACCTTTCCATTTGTCGATATATTGCTGGGGCGTATGGTGCGGGGCATGGGTGGCACCCGGTGCAAAGTACATGAAGAAGGGTTTATCAGGCGTCATAGCCTTTTGGAACTTCATCCAGGCCACAGCCTTGTTGGTCATGTCGTTCATGAAGTGATAATTGGGGTCATCGGGCAATTCAACCGGGTGCACTCCGTCATAGATAAACGGTGCCCACTGATTGGTTTCACCTCCCAGAAAACCATAAAACTTATCAAAACCCTGGCGGGTAGGCCACCGGTCGAACGGACCTGAAATACTGGTTTCCCAGGTTGCCGTTTCATGCCATTTGCCAAAGGCGCCGGTGCTGTAGCCGTTGTGGCGCAGGATTTCTGCAACTGGTGCAACTTCACCCGGAATTTCACCTGTGCCGCCCGGCATACCTGTGGCCATTTCAGTAATGAATCCCATGTTGTTCACCTGATGGTTACGTCCGCTTTTAATGGCAGCACGTGTGGGAGAGCACACCGCAGTAGTATGGAAGTTGTTGAAGTAGATTCCCTCACTGGCAACGCGGTCAAATGAAGGGGTACTTACCGGACCACCAAAGGCACTGGTCCCTGCAAAGCCAAGGTCATCAATCAGCACCAGGATCACGTTAGGTGCTCCTTCGGGAGCTTTTACCTCGAAACGTTCCGGCATTGTGGCATTGCGAATGTCCAGCTCAGTGGAGGTAGGACGCTGAGGAGCTATAACAGGCAGAACCGTGCGGTCCATACCGTCAGCTCCGACTGATACAGCCTTCTGGTCTCCTTTCGGGGTGCACCCGAAGAGTACAAGACAAGCGAAAAACACTAAAATCAAAGATTTTTTTCCCATTTTGGTTCAGATTAGATTTGTAATATTAATGCATTGATCAAATTTATGTTAACGTAGTTTATCAAGGATACCATGCAAAGATTGAATAATGAGTATTTTCAATTTGTAAAAATATTGACGGTCATTTCGGGTAATTTGCTCACCTGCTGACAATAATACCCCGTTACTTGATAGTGTATCCTTTCCCTTCCATGCAGACGGTAAACGCTTTTATAAAGCTGTCTTTCATTGCCTGATCTGATGCGGCAGCATTCGCCTGTGCCTTCTGGTTCTGCTGGGCCTGTGCCTGCTGTCCCTGGCTTGCACCTTTCATGGCCCCTGCTGTAGCTCCAATGGCAGCGCCCTTGCCGGGGTCTCCTGCAATTGCGCCAATGGCCACACCCGCTGCTGCTCCTTTCGCTGCGCCTTTAACCGCACCACCGCTAGGACCGGACTGGACCGGTACCGGTTCTTTTTTTGGAAGGTTCAACGGATCGATACCCGATTGTTCCACTGCCCATTTGTAACATTCAAACTCGTCCTCCTTCTGCTGTTGCTGGCTCTGTTGCTTTGTAGGATAGACATATAGCTTCATCTGCTGTGATATCTGATTATAGGTCATTTTTGCCGTGTCGGGCAATAGTTGTGTTGTGGGGATTGTCTGAGCAAGGACTGTCTGTCCGGTAATCAGCAAAACAGCCGGCAAAATGAACCGGACCACGGTGCCGAAATAGTTAATTGTCTTCATGTCTGTTGTATTTAATTGTAATTCATTTTATTGTGTTTATTCCTTTATTTTCTGAGCCGGATTACTTTAGTGGTTCGATTTCTCCGGGGTTCCATCTCTCTTCAAACCCGGGATCCTGTGGCTCATAGAAGCGGAGGATCATATGCCATTCTTTCCCGGGAATTGTTTTCACCCAGTTTTCCCCTCGCTCCCGGGAGGTACCGGGCCAAACAATACATTCACCGACCCGTCAGAGCTGACTTTGAGTCTCTTGCTGTTGCTGTGCACTGACGGCCACAACTGATCGGTATGGATTATTAGCCTGGTTTCATTGTCATATACAATCACCGACCAGAAGCTACAGACCGGAAGACCGGAAGGCAGGTGCAGTTTATAATGCCTGCCGCCTTCCAGCGACGAACCGTTTACGTCTGCTGATCTCAAAAATTGCTTTTCTTCAAACACAAGATGAAATTCTCTTTAAGTTCACTTTTGTCAGAATCCTTCTGATAGATGACACAAGCTAATAAGCTGGGGCAAATTAACCTGGGGTAAAATTATATCATCCGATGCTGCCCTTCAATACTTATTAATGAGTAATTTTATAACTTTACATCGCTGAAAACAAAATGGAATCTTTTAGATTATGACTGACATGAACCTGGATTATGGCTTGTATCTGAAGTTTATTGAAACCTATGCCGCCGATGGATACCAAAGCATTGATCGTACTGACCCCTTGATCATTGAGCTTGAGCATATGTCGGAAACAAACAATCAGTTTTTCCATGTTGGCGATATACTGAGGATGAAAATCTTTTTCACCAGCATGAGGAGCACGCGGATGATTGGCATTGATCCCGATGAGCTTAACCCTTACCAGATTATTGAAGCCACCCACCCTGACAGCATGGAAAGGCATTACCTGGCAAGGGTCAAAATGTTTAAGATTGCAAATGAACTTTATATGGCTGAAAAAGGGACTGCATGCATGTCATTCAACATGAAAACCCGAAATGGGGCTGGAGGATATTCAGAGTTACTGTTTCAGTTATACTTCTTCTATACCACAATCCCTTATAAATCTGTCTTAATTTTTAAAGTATATACCCTGTTAGACTGGTTAAACAATAACAAGCACGACAATTATTGTTACATCGGAAAAGATATGTCTTTTTTCAGATACCCGGATGAGAGAATGCTTCTGAGGGGTAATCAGGTGTCCGAATGTGAATTTTGATCGCCTACGCAGGGGATAGACATTATACAAAACTGTTATTCGAATAATTAAGGATTTAACAAATAGTATTATTATGATGCATTTCTGCACGACCGGGATGAGATCGGGGTCAAAGGTTGTTTTCGCCATATTGCTTGTAACCGGACTGTTGTCACAGACAGTGTTCGGTCAGGAGGACAGTATAAAATCCTATAAAAACACAGTTCGGGTCAATATCACAAATCCGATGTTCTTTTCATTGAAATTTAATGTAGTGGGATATGAACGGGTGATAAAGGATTATCAAAGTTTTTCAGTGAATATAGGCAGGACCGCACTCACTGATTTTCTCCTTTCCAATGATTCGATAGACCTGATAGATCAGGCTAATGACAGAGGGTTTAATTTTTCATTTGTTATTATCGCTTCTATCTGCAGAAAGAGAATAAATACCCGGCACCGAGAGGGATCTATATCGGGCCCTACTATTCATATAACCAGTTTTCACGCGATCTGACCTGGGTATTGAGTACCGGAAGTTACAGCGGGGAAGTTAATGCAGCATTTAATGTCCATGCACACTTCATCGGGGCTCAGCTTGGTTACCAGTTTGTATTATGGGACCGTTTTTCAATCGACATGATCCTGATGGGCCCCGGCTTGTGGTACTGGGATCTGAACTCGTCGTTTGACACATCCCTGCAGGCCGAAGATGAAACCGTGCTGCTCGACAGGTTAAACGAAATGTTGCAGGAGAAATTCCCGGGGTCGAGCCTGGTTGTGGGAGAAGGTTTTGAAGCTAAGAAAACCACCAGATCATATACAACGGGGTTTCGTTACATGATAAATATCGGGTTCCGGTTTTACACCTGACCTCACCTGATTCTCCAGCAATCTACCCCGGCACAGACTGGGATCAAGTTCATCGCTGACAGTCTCGTAAAATCAGGATTTGGCGGCTTCTTTAGCCTGAAACCTTCTTCAGGCATTTGCGGGGAGAATATAAAATACCTATTTATAAGTATTGCACTGAGTAGAGAACGGCTCTAATTTTACGCTCTGTTTAATGATAAACAATTAATACTCATATTGTATGAAGAAGGGAATCTCATTTGTTTTATTCATTCTCAGCATAATTATACTCTGGGGGTGCTATCCACAGGGACCGGAATATGTTGAGGATCTTGATGTTGTGCTGACCTCTCACGAAGAGGAGTATGATTTCGCCGGCAAGGCCACCTATGCCATGCCTGACAAGATTGTTAAGATTACCGGGGATCTCTCTGAAGGTGATGATCCGGCTTATATCCCCGATGTAACCGCACAGAAGATACTGGCAACCATTGCAACCAACATGGCAAATCTTGGTTGGGTCAGAGTGGATGTTGATGACCTCCCTGACATGATGTTGCTTCCTGCCGCATGGGAAGTCACTACTGTTTATTACTATTATGATTACTGGTACTGGTGGTATGGGGGTTATTATCCTCCATGGGGTTATGGTCCCCCGGTTTATTATAGCTCATATTCGACCGGTACGCTGTTTATGGCACTTATTGACCCTGATATTGTAGAATCAACAGGCAATCCGGTAAGACAATGGTCAGGAGGGATCAATGGTCTTCTTACCGGTACATATGATGCAACCCGGGTAACCACTGCAATAAACAAGGCATTTGCAATATCACCTTATCTGAAAACCAACTAATAACAGGATCAATTATGAAAAGGATATTTATTGTTGCTTCTTCTCGGTTTTCACTCTTACCGTATTCCCAGGGTAGTATGGTGGCTCTGCAGTATTCTGTGGGATTCGGGACCGGTGATATGCATGATTACATTGGCAATACAAGCTGGAGGGGCTTTACATTTGACTACCGGGGTATGGTTCAATCGAACATTGGCGTTGGCGTCGATATGGGCTGGAACGTATTTTACCAGGAAATGCCTGATGCAGTTTATGAGTTTCAAAACATTACCTACGCAGGTAAGCAGT
Source organism: Bacteroidales bacterium (assembly GCA_034522515.1). GTDB lineage: Bacteria > Bacteroidota > Bacteroidia > Bacteroidales > VadinHA17 > SR-FBR-E99. Next base: position 37,000 of record JAXHLF010000022.1, read on the forward strand.
GGCGCTACAGTAATCATTTTCCTGTCCTGCTGGCTGCTGATTATTACGTCAGGCAGGGCGAAATGGTTTCAGCTTATGCCGGATTCGGTATGGGCATCATGTATTCTTTGCAGAACACTGATATGGGTACCTATACATTTGAAAAGGATGCATGGCATTTTGCCCTCAGGCCGGAGCTGGGATTGCTGGTAGAAGCAGCCCCGGGCACCAGCCTCACCCTTGCCTCAAAGTATTACTATGGATTTAAGGCGGGAGATCTGCCTGCCCAGGGTTATCTAACCGTTAACGTTGGTTTTGTATTTACAAGATAAACAGACAGAAAATGAAGAAACTTTTATTTTTAGTATCGGTTCTTATTGTAGCGGCTTCATGCAGCACAATCAAGGTAACCTCTGATTTCGACAGGAATGCGGGTTTTGCATCCTATAAAACCTATGCATTTACACCCGAAGCACTAAATCTGCCATTGGATGACATCAACAAGAGCAGGGTTCTAAGCGCAATTGAGACCGAACTGGCAGCCAAGGGTTTCACTAAAACCCAAAGCGATCCGGATGTACTGATAGATGTGGTTATCAAGGCCGAACAGAAAACAACCGCCACTGCCTCAAACACCGGTGGTTATTATGGTCGAGCCTATAGGTACGGTTATGGCGGGGGCTTCACCACCACCACCATTAATTATGAAACTTACACTGACGGAACGATGTTCATTGACATGATCGATGCTGATAAACAGCAGCTTGTCTGGCAGGGAAGGGGTACAAAAACCCTTGACCCTGATGCAAGCACTCAGAAGAGGGAAGATAACATCAATTATGCCGTGAAGCAGATTTTCATGAAGTATCCACCGCAAATTTAGAGCAGGGAGAAGATCATATTAAATTCAGCCGGTGCGGAACCTTATTTCCACCGGCTGAACTTTTTTGCTGTAATGGCACTGTGTGACAAATTGACGCGGGGGTTATTCCTGTTTCACCGGTCCGGCACGATGAATTCAGGTTAGAAGTCAAAGCTTGCCATCAGGGAAATTCTTGTTCCCACTGGCCGCTCTGTTCGTCGTCACGGTTGGTTCGTGAGCCGGTTGTCAGCTCTGAACGCCAAGCCTGATTGTCTCAATCGGGTTGTAGAAGATGCTTGATGCAAAATACTTGCTCGACATAAAGGTGTCATCAGACTCAAAATCAAAACCCTTTATGTAGGACGAGCCTCCGGTAATTGAAAACCTCCATGAAGGGTTAAAAATGTAAGAGTAGGTTATGAACCCTCCCCTGATCGACTTCAATCTCATTGTTTCAGCCAGGGGGTCATATACAGCATCCAACTGCCTTCCGCCGAAGCCGGTATAATAGTTGGCAATTCCATCGCCAAATGACCATTGGGCAAAGATTGTAGCCTTTGGGGTAATGTTAATACCGGTGCTGAACAGGAAGCCCCATCCGTACATTACATCCATCTCCGTCTGCCGGAGGTATCCGATTCTTCTGAATATTCCTGCAACCTGTACGTGACTGGGTCCGATATTGTATTTGTATCGCCCTGCGATATCGAAGTTTCCCTGCTTGTTTTTGTTCGAGATGAGTGTGTCGGCGGGATTGTAATAACCAGTTTCAGGTGATTCAACCGATATACCTGCCGTACTGTTGTTGAAGACTTTTCTTTCATACCTGATAATGCCGTGTCTTTTGCTCAGGCTGCTGTTAGGCCCTTCGAAGTCAATTGTTGTAGGTGTTGATGCGTTGTCGAGAAATAAACTCCAGCTGTACCCCATCTTGAAGAAATTCCATTCGGCAAAAGCATGTCTGAGGCGCCAGAGCGATTGACTGCTGCTTGCGAAGTCAACCTCAATGTATGTTCTGATCAATCCCACCTTGTGCTGGCGGTCCCCTCCATCCCGAGGCGCGATTGCCTGGCCCCCAGGTATACGCTTGACAGCCCCTCAATCTTTTCTTCTCCTACAGGGATTTCATAGGGCATGAAGCCTTCGGAATTATTCATTCCTGTAAAATCATAATAGCCGTTTACCCTGATGCTTCCGAGCATCTGGATCCTATACTTTGATGCTTCGAGGTCAAGGGGGTTTACATCTCTGGCAACCTTGCTCGTGTCAGTCCTGACCGGCTGCAGCGCGATGGTGTCTATGTGGCTTGAGTAGACGTAAACAGTGTCAGTAACGATTTTTTTCTCAACCATTGTGATATTCAGCCCGAGGGTATCTCTTGCCGGGGCATTCCCTGCCAGGGTAGCCAGGGTGAAATTCCATCTGTAGGTTGAGCCTGTTTTCAGGATCTCTTTGCCAAAGACAGGGAAGAGTCCGGGAGCGGAAGAAAAATATACTATCTCCTCTTCATTATATACCAGATCCTTTTTTTCATGAGGATCAAGGTTGTAACGCTCTGTTTATCCAGACAAACAGGGGGTGTTGCGTGTTATTGATCAGTTCCAGGGTGACCACACCCTCGCTTCCTTCACCCGATCTTTCAGAAAAATGCTGTTCACGGAAATTAAGGGTATCAGTCACTGTTATCAGCGACTCAAAGACAAAGCCGAAGGAGCTTGATTCGATGTCGAAGACCTCCACAAACCCGTTCTGCGGCTCGCGCGGCAGTATGACAAGCAGGTTTGAACTGCTTACCGTACTCAGGACTTTTGAGTTGGTCCCGGTTGCCTGCCTGAAGTTTATCTCATTTCTGGAGCTGCCAAGCCTGAGCTTGGCCATATGACTGATATTCAGCTGATAACAGCAGAAAGGCGATAATTGTAATCCTGAATGTATTCATGGCAAATTAACAACCTGACCTACCTATTATTTTATCCTGAGCTAAAATAATCATTTTCCGGCTTACTCCGTTGTCATGTTCAGGCAGAAGCCAGAACCCTCCACCGATGCTGATGTGCTCACAACAAAAACCAGATTCAATTTCTTTTCCCTGTAGCGGATAAAGGTATGGTTTTTGGGTGGGAATATCAGTATTTTTGTCTATCATTGCGGAGGATTTTTTTTTGTGTACACACTTCAAATATATCTGATTCGTGAATTGTAAACTGAAGAGCAAAATTCCCTTTTTTGTTAATAATTTTAGGGTATTCGATTTGTTATGGAATGATCATAATGACAATTAAAACTACAAAAGTATGAAAAAACTACTGGTAATTATCTTCCTTTCTAAACGGGAGGCCCGTTTTCTGTTTGGACAGGCTGGTTCCGGCTCGGGACCGTTTCTGATTCGTCTCAATGGGTATACTACTTATGCATTCGACGACAATCATGTTGATGCATATAATTCGGCGACTTCATATTTTGACGGTGCCCTGAAAGGCGGCTTTGAATGGGGAGGAGGCCTCGAGGTACTGCCGGTACCGAGCAAATGCGGTGCAGAGTCTCTATATCTTCGCCTTTGAACTCGTACTGCTCCGATAGATTACTTTGATGGCGGGGAGCAATTCGCAGAGTTTGATATCGCACACAACTATTTGTTTCTCGGTTTCAACAAATATGTGAATATCAACCCGAGGGTTGAGCCTTACGGGGGCTTATTGCTGGGAATGGGTATCTATAATGTTACTAATCCTGACAACTCAAATACAGGCTCTGCAACCAAATTTGCATGGGGCGTAAGAGGCGGGTTAAATATCTGGGCTAATGAGAAAGTTGGAATTAAAATGCAGGCAGCCCTGATCTCAGCGGTGCAGGCTGTAGGTGGAGGCATCTATTTCGGGACGGGCGGCGCAGGAGCCGGCCTTACAGGCTTCTCAACCTATTACCAGTTTAACCTTGGCGGTGGCCTGGTATTCAACCTGGGTGACCGGTAACCACAAGAGAACTTCGTTTAATGAGGCCTGCGGGCGCCTTTTAGCAGGTATTTGTACATCCTCTCATCCTCAGCAGCAGGGTGAGGGGATTACTTTTCCCCCTGTTCTTCCCGGAGTGAAATCGTATTGTTCCGTTGTTCACGCGAGACGACCTTTTGTTTTTCCCGGGGTAAGATCACTGGGTTCCATTGTTCAGGCGGGACGACCTTCGGAATCTCCGGATCGTCCTCATAAGCCGGTGTCATGATCTGCACATTGTTTTCGTTAAAGACATCCAGTAATTCTAATGCAGGGGGTATAAAGGTACTGCAGATCGGAGGCGTCATTGCAATAAGCATTGATCTCATAATTAACGGCAAAGTCGCCAAGCGTTAGTTGTAATACAAATGCGAGGAGGCTGTTTCAGCAATCCTTCTGTACGGTCAGCAGCTTCCTTCAGCATAGATTCGACCATACGCCACGGCGTTTCTTACCCGATGCCAACAACGGAATGGATGATCAAACCCTGCTCCCTGGCTTTTTTGCTGAAGTTGACAATATGGCTGCTCAGCATGGATGAATTGGGGATAATAACCTCCTCATTCTTGATTGTGCGCATGCGGGTCACAAGCACTTCCTGGGCCTCCACAAAGCCAATCTGGTCACCCACCTGATACGGTCACCTATTTGAACGCTCCCCTGTAAGTCATGGAATAACACGGCTATCGGTTATAAATGAATGACGATGATCCGAGCGAAAACAAAACCCCGATAAAAACTGAAATTCCCTTGAAAGCATTTGAATCTGATCCCGGGATATAAGGATATGCGATGACCACCGCAAGAATGATAACAAAAACCCTTACTACCTTGTAGGTAGGCATAGCCCATTCAGGTTCAAAATTTTTGATATTAATCCCTCCTTCCTGAATTCCCTTAAAGAATAATCTGCACAACTTAAGCAGGTACCTGACCACAAAGTACAGAGCAACAAGAAATGCCAGTTCAGGCAGGAAATGGAGAACGCCCTTTCCCATCGCGATGAAGGGATCAGCAAGCAGCTTCAACAGATAGGCTGACACATTCCTTGTCCAGGGGAACAGCCCAAGGATGTAATCGATTGAAAAAGAAACGAAGACAACTATGATGATGACTTCGCTTACTCGTAATACCGAGTTATAGATTTTCCATAGCTGGTTTGCACGGATAAGGCTGAACGATTGGGACTCAAAATTTTCAATCCTTGTAGTGACACGTTTCTGAAAAATCTTGCTGATCAATCTGAAGAGCCAAAGAATCAGCACCAGTACCAGCCCCTGAATAACAATGGCGACCAGGCCGGTTATCGACTTCCTTATCAGCACCGGGCGGCTGCGGTCATGCCGGTAAACCTTCATCGATTCTGAGGCTTTCTGTTTAATTATAAAGGCGAGTGTTTCCTTACTAATCTGCTCTATCTCGGCATCATAAACATAAACATTCATCAGGGAAATGCTTCCGGGCGGCATAAATCGCAAGATGGTCTTCCTCAGTAATTATCTTCAGTGAATCAATCGAGACGGATTGATCAGCAGCAGCGTTTTTTATCCTTTTGCTTATTGCGGCCGCCCTTTGTTCAGCCGGGAAAGATGACATTCCCCTGACGTTGAACAGCACTCTCCCGTCGACTTTTACGGCAACGACCGGCTGCTGTATTCCCGGGAGCTCAGGATCAGCATCAAAATTTTCCTGGGCGGCTGTACGGGCAGGAATTAGAAGTAGAGCAAGAAGAACAATGCCATGATGGCTGCTTCCCGAAATGTGCTTTTTGTAAGCAAATCCGACAGGCGATTCATTGTTTCACACTTCTTCTTATTTCTCGCAGCTTCTCCTTTATGTACACCTATAGGAATGGAGAAATAAAGATACAACGATGAGAAACGTTGCGGATCTCCCGGATTATCTATCAGAGGATCGACCAGTCCGTAATAGTAACGGACACCGAGCTGGGCGCTTTCGGGGGATTCTTGTTGAGCTTTATCCTGCACCAGCCATTTACACCGGCCTCAGACTCCTTGTAATTGTCCTTTGCGGCCTTAACTAGGTTTAATCGTGTTCGTCAACAACAGTGTTTGTAAATTCATCGAATCCCTTTGGTCCTGAGATGCAAGCATGGGGCCCGGCTTCACAGCGTGAAAATCTTTCTGCGAACCGGTATTTCGACAGAATAGGGACACTGAAGTTATTTATCTTCCTTGTTACATAACCGTTCGGAACTGATCATTACGATACCCGTGTCATCCGAGTGAATAGGGAGCCAGCTTGCCCGCTCCCTGGGCTCACGTAACCATCACTCCGGTATGAAGCATGAGTTGATTTTTGAGCTTGATATCAAAGTCAAATCCCAGGTTAAAAAGGGGTAGGGACTTACTTGTTTCGAGGTTTGCGATGTTGGCAAAATTGACCCCACCGTCAAGTCCGAATTCAATCTTATCAGTATTAAGGGCATCACCAAAGAGAAGTGAAATCAAGACCTGCGAACTGGCCGAATAACTGATAAAAAGAAAGGCTGCAAGAATAGTAGTTTTTTTCATTATCCAGATATTTTAAAGTCCAAAACGATATTGTAGCATTCCTATGACCTGAGTCCTGCTTCCTAGAAAGCCTGCCTCAGCACGGATCATAAAATGCTTATTGATCTGATATTGTGATCCGACAACAAAGTTCCACATGTTCTGGGGCCGCTTGTCGAGTGAATACTGGACGGTGGCGGACTCTTCGTCATTCAGCGCACCGTCAACACTATTCAACAGGTTCGCGGCAGACTCCAGGGTACGATTTGCCGTTTCATATTTTGCCGCGTTGACAGGGTTTGCCTTCTCAACAGGTGTCAGTCCTGCCCACCATGCATCCACCGCCACCTGTGTGTCAGACACCTTGTCCATGCCCGCATCAACCTTCTGCTGCAGCCCCTCGGTTGGGATGACCTCACTCAGAGCTATTGAGCCGTTGGTTTCAGAATTCAGATGGAGCCTGAATCCTCCCACCCAAACGGTAAAATTGCTCTGAGGATTGTTTTTAAACTTGAAGGCCTTGCCCATGCGGGGTCCGAAGACGAATGTCATAACAGGCTTATCGAGGGCGCTTACACTTTGCCAGGTAACGTTCATGTCAAGCGCCATAAACCCTCCCCCGACACCAATGGTGGGTGTCAACCCGAAACCAACTCCAGTGGCATCGAACTCAGCCTTAGTTGAAAAAGTGGTTATCTCATTCCATTCATTATTTGCATTCGGGACCCACACTCCGGCGGCAATTTCCGTAGAGGTGTTAGCCTTTGACATAAGGAAGTAGACATTAAGAAACGGGAATAACCAGATATCAGGCCTGATGCTGATTCCGGAGGCTGTCGCTGTAGCACCGTCAAACCGGATGATTTCATCGAGGTCATACATGGGTCCGTTGTTGAAGCCGACAAACAAATCTTCTATTAATATCGCTGATTCCTGCCAGAGGTAATGGTAAACCTATACCGGCCGACAGGGAGGTCATATCCCAGGGCAGTAGCCTTGGCCCCAAGGATAGGCAGGGCATAAGGGTATTCTGCTGCCTTCAGGCTGTCAATGAGTTCACTGTGTTTCTGACCGACAACTTTGTCTGTGAAAACCTGACCATTTCCCTGCAGGAAAACAAACAGAGCAACGAAGGCGAGAGGCATGATTTTTTTCATGATAACCTGGAATCTTATTTTGGTGCTAAATTTACTTTAAGTCATGAATTTGTGCAATACTCAGCAATGAGTATTTTACAAGTGACAGGCCTGGCGGGATTTTTCTCCGAAATGCCATTATTCCCCCGGATTAAGAAAATCAAAAACAAAGCCGAAATATGCTGACAATGCCCAGTAGCGAACCTGAACCTGGCTGCTTGTAACACCTGTCAGGGGCATCTGGTTATTACTTGATATATTCCACAGGTTCTGTGAGATTGAAGAGCTGTCTCTGGTCATTGGCACTGACCGTGTAAAAACTGCCGTCCCAGGGTTATTGAACCCGCTTAAAACGGTAGTTTACCCGCTGTTAAGGTGATAAACATCGAAAACATAAAATGTATTGTTGTTGTAATACGGGAACACCGGGTCTTCTACCGGATCAATGTAATTAAAGTCAGTCCTGAAACCCCCGGAAAAGACCATCCTGTCGCTGATTACCGTTTTGAAAGCCACCCCAGCATTGAGCACAGGCTTATGAACCGAGGTAAATGACAACCAGTCCTCAGGCTCTGCAGGGTTGTGATTGTACCCCTCCTCTCCGGGTTCATGATTTGCTTCTATGTAGTTGTACGACTTAAGTCCGAGGAAATACTCTGCTGTAAAAAGAATGACAGTATTACCTGAATGTGTCATGTAATTGGCTCCGGCGGCAATTGACAAAGGATCCTTGAAATGTGCAGGACATTCCTTCTGGCGGCCGCCGTAATACAAACCGGATGCTTCAGGATTGCCGGTATCGGTGTGAATGTTGGAGTATTCGTATTGTTTGACCACAGTTCCGTTGCCAAAGATCTTCAGTGAAGGAAGATTGACGTTGGCTCCGAATTTCCACGAATTATGCCTGAGCTGAATGCCCAGCTTTGTGATTAGCCTCACATCAAACATATTATATTTGATTTGATAACTTGCTTCTGACACGTATTGAGGTGAAGCCTCCTGGTAGGCTGTTGTAAAGGCGTTTGCAGTGACCAGATTATAAAACTGGTCATCTTTATATGATATCAGACCGGAAAAACCGAGAGCAAGGTTTTCGGATACCTTATAGCCAAAGCCTGCGCCACTGTAAAAATCCTGGTATTTTAAGCGCAGGTAATAATCAGCTGTGTACTGCTCATTCCCGGGGTTTGAGGCAATGATGTCCCCGGTAAAAGAAGTACCCTGATTGATCTGCATATAGCTATTTGTTTTCGTGAAATATGCAAGCTCAACGGTAAGGTCAGGCTGATTCTTCGGGTTAAATGTCAGGGTAACTATTCTTGGATATATATACGCCTGTAACCTGTTTGGAGAAAAGTCTGTCCCGAGGGCATTTTTGGCATTATAATAATAGGAAGAAGCCAGGTTGGCTGACAGTGAGAGATTATCCTTTTGCATTTCGGTGATGGTAGCCGGATTATAGAATATTGCGGCAATCCCGCTTTCGCCGGCGACCACGGCACCTGAAAGAAGTGCAGCATCCGAATTAAGGTTCTGATCCCAGTACCTTCCCGACTGCGGCCTCAGAGGCTGACAAATAAATAATAGCAGGTGTAAAAATAACATGACCGGCAGAATGGGGGTGCATGGTCTGGATAAACGGCTACGGCTCATCAGCAAATAATAATTCTCCTTCAAAGATAGCAAGAATTATTTCGTCTAAATTTGCAGGCAACGAAAGCACCCTGAAAGTTTTTGTTTGGCCTGGACCGGCGGTAGGGTACGGAGCTGCCGCTGCTGCTCCCGCAGCTCAAATTCAGGGCGGCCGGTTCGGATTTCTTTATCGCAATTAGCGGAACCTACAGAGCCACAACTCCTGGCGCGGGTTTCAGGTACCTGATGGTCAGGAAACTTGGCATGCAGGCGGGAATGGACTTTGCCTTCAGCAATGAGGATTTCGCTTTTTATATCGTCATGGGAACAGCCTGGCTGAAATAAAAAAATCCGGACACTTTCTAAAGGCCCGGATCTTTCAATCAATATCTTCAGGAATTATCTGACTTCAGGGAAAGGCAGTGACTCAAGCACTGAAACCCTGATGGCACTGAGAATATAACCTTCGAGCTGGTAAAACTGCAGGGCAACTACAGAATTGGTGACTTTCTTCACCTTTTTGTAGTATGAAATCAGCAGCTTGTCAGTTGCTTTACTGGAGAAATGACTTCAGCTGTCCATTTGTCAGCCGTCTCAGGGGTCAGATTATCAAAATTGGTTACATACTGGTCGAAAAGCTCAATCCTCTTAACGCCTAGTTCCTTGCGGGCTAAGTTCATATTCGTCATAGAGAGCCCAGAATGCGTCTGCCTGAGCAGGTTCAACCGACAGAAAATCAGATACCATGGCTTTCTTTTCCATGCCAAAAATGCTCTGCATGAGATCAATCTCTTCCTTATTGGACTGTGCATCTGCAAATGCAAATGTGAAGATCGCGAGCAGAAATAGTGTTACTTTTTTCATCTTGTATTTTATTAATTCTTTAGGCAGCAAAACTAATCAATTTATAATAAAAACCCAACGGAGCAGAAATATATCCTAAATTTGGGGAAACCGAAGACGATTGATGCATCCAGGCCGGATTGTAACATTTTTTAAATACCTCTTTCTCTCATTGTCAGTCCTGACGGTGCTTGTTCTGATTGGCGTAAACCTGCCTGTAAGTCACCGGATTATTACTGAAAAGGCAAACAGCCTCTTTCTTGAAGAGAAATATTCCTGTTCAGATCAATAAAATAGGCTTCCTGATCAATGGGAAGGTGGGGCTCGATCAGGTTAAGATTGTAGGAGCCGCAGGCGATACTCTCCTTTATACCGGGCAGATAAGGGTCTCCGCAAGTGTCTTACCGCTGATGTTCAGGAAGGTGAAGGTTAAGAGTATCACCCTTAACGATGCAACCGTTTATTTAACAGCTGATTCCTTAACGGGCGCCATCGACCTGATTTCTCTGTTTGTGCCTGCAGACAAGCCCCCGGAGGCAAAGACCAAGTCAGGACGTAAGTGGGATATCCGGGTCGAAGACGTTAATCTCAATAATATCCGTTTCGTTTACAACGATGATTTCCGGGAATCCGGATCAGTCAATCACTTTGAGAGACTGATCCGTGAAACTTGACAAGTTCTCGCTTAGTGGCAGGCAGATATATGCTGACTTCATTAAAATGGAGAATGCACATGGAGAACTTTCCCTTAAAACTTCTTCAAAACCGAAGGATCCACGTAAAAAGTCAGGGCCTGGCTGGGACTTTAAGCTCACAAGGTCAGATTTAAGTGACGTTCTTTTCACTCTTAACCAGCCTGATAAAAAGAGCAGGATGGAGTTTTCACTGGCCGGGGGTGACATCTCCGATGCCGGAGTCGATCTGGGCAAAAGCCGCGACTATCAGTCAACAGGATTTCACTTGACGAACCGGGTGTCTCCCATTTTTCGTCTCCGGCTGAATATGTGACAGATTCTGACCGTGAGAAAACTACAGGAAAAGGTTTCCCGGGGTTGTGGAATATGACCGGTAATACCATTAAAATCACACAAGGCTCTTTCCGTACAGGGGCTTATAATAATGACGCTCCAGGGCACACAGATAAACCTCATTTTCAGGTCGCCGCCCTGGATGTAACACTTGATGACGTCATGCTCTCCGGTGAGGAATCCGGCTTCAGGATGGATCGGCTCTCCTTCGCGCTTGAGAACGGGTTTCTTCTTGAGAATGGCGAAATGGACTTCAGCTCCGGCTCAGACCTGAAGAGCCGTGTCAGGGCAAAACTCAAATCGGCCTCAAGCCGCGTGAACCTGGAGATTGAGATCGGGAATAAACTGGCAGCCCCTGGATAGAATCCTTTAGCACTGTGCCCTTTGCCTTGAAGCATGGACAATACCTTCATCTCTGCCGCGGATCTCCGTGCTTTCATCCCTCAGCCGGAAAAGGAGGCGTCAGGAGAAGAGGGGAAGGAGCCGGGGATTGGGATTAACCTCAATATTTCAGGTACAGCTGATCAGCTTAATATCAGCGAGTTAACAGTTAACACACCTTCGGGCACGGAGCTTATCTGTTGCCGGACATATTTCCAATTTAACCAAACCATTATCTGCAGTATGTTCAGTCGATTTCAGAGCTGAAAATATCACTCAAGCCCGGCTTGCCGAAGTGCTGAAGATAACCGGAGCTGCCGTCAAACTCCCTGATTTTGAGCCAATGACACTCAGGGGGAGCATTACTGACAGCCTGTTCGCACCCTCATTTTCTCTTGCGTTATTGAGCAACTCAGGTAACATTGCAGCGGACGGAAACATAGGCATAAGGGGATAAAACTACACCCTTTCCATGACATATTCCCGACTGGAATTGGGCAAGCTTGCAGGAATAAAAGATATGGAGCGGATTTCCGGAAGCCTTGATGCTGCCGGGGGATGGATTCAGTATTGACAGTAATGAATATCATCGCAACACTCGCCATTGACACGGCACGGTACAGGGGATATAATTACCACGCCCTCACCGTCAGGCTGGATGGGGCGGAGGGCCTGTACAAATATTTTATAGACGCAGATGATGCCTCATTAAAGCTCGATCTGGCAGGTGCAGCTGACCTTTCCGACTCATTGGTCAGCGGCAGGGTCACGGGATTGTTTGACATTGATGCCGGGAGACTTAATCTTTACAAGGGCGTGTCGGTCAGCGGGGCGTTGGAGGCTGACGTTGCACGTATCTCTGGCGGACTGAACGCTTCAGGTTCCCTGAAAAATGTTATTCTCACCAGGGATTACATAACAGAAGAGATGGAAGGCCTGTTCCTCTCCCTCAACTCTTCAGACAGCATACTGGAAGGAGAGATTGATGGTGATTTTATGAAAGCAGAGTTTCATTTCGGTGGTTCAGCTGATGACCTTGGGAGGGCCCTGAAGGAGGGTCGTTTCAGAGGCATCTCTGCGGTTGATTCCGTGGTTGGAAATAAGATCCCCTGGCTCTCGGTGCTTCCTGAAATGACCGTCTCCCTTGAGTCGACATATGATCCCTTTATTGGACTTCTGCTGAGCGACAGTATTTTCAGCTTCAACAAAGTGGTAATAGACCTTGAGAAAGACTCCGCGGGAACAGCCAGGGGCAAAGTATCCGTTGACAGGTTCAGTTTCATGCAGAACAACGGATATGGTACAACCGTGGATTTCGGGAGCCTCTCTGAAAAATCAATGCTGATGGTTAAGGCTGACAGCATAAGACTTGGGAACATAATACTGGCTGATCTGGTTACTGACATCACATCCACTGGTGATACAGCCCATTACAGGGTTCAGGCAAGTGACAAAAGGGAACTTCTGCTGTATGACATTGCAGGCATAGCATATAAAGAAGAAAGCCTGATCAAGCTGAAAACCGCACAGCCGGAGTGGACTGTAAACGGCTTAACATGGACCGTTTCGCAGGGAGATTTTTTAGTACTTGATCCGGCGAACAGGAGTCTCAAGGCAGACCTGCACTGGGAGAAAGACGGGCGCACCATTGACATTTACGGCGGCGAGCCTGAAAATATCTCTATTGAGGTCAGGAATGTATGGATTAACATGCTGGCCGTGCCCGGGATGAGCACCTACGGGTATGACGGTGAGCTGACAGGCAGGATTGATTACAGCGGCAGGAACAAGAATGCCCTGGGTGTAAAGATGGACATCAGGCAAATGAAGATGAATGAGAGTCCCATTGGTGATTTCAGGATAACAGGCAGTTATCTGTCCGATACTCTCGGCACTGTCAACGGCGACCTGAAGGCGGTATTGAATGATACTTCAAGCCTTGACCTGGTTTTCAGGTCCGAAATGGAAGGAGAGAAAAAAAACATGCATGCCCAATTCTCCAAAATTCCCCTTAATACCTTTGAATCGCTGGTCAGAAAATTCATCAGCGGATTAACCGGTGAAGTGAGCGGCGAACTGACACTGTCATCAACCGGTAAAAAGCCGCGACTCGACGGTGAGATACAAATCGCCGGCACAGAGTTGAAAATCATTCCCCTTAATGCCAGATTTTACCTGCCAGAGGACGTTATCAGGCTTGAAAACAACCGTATAGTATTCAGGCAGTTTAAAGTACTTGATTCCCTTCAAAAGCAGCTTACCCTGAATGGATCTGTTAACCTTGAAGACCCTGAAAATGCAACAGTTGACCTGCAGGTGATTTCAGACCGACTCCAGGTGCTGCACACTACTGAAAATGATAATCCCACTTTCAACGGCACCGTCTTTGTAGACACGAAACTGAATATCACCGGTCCGGTTCAGAGTCCATCAATTGCAGGCAGCATTGTTCTTGCCGAGGGAACAGTGGTCAATTACGTGTACACTGAAAACCTGACCGTTTCTGAAACCGAGAAGATTGTCACTTTTGCCAGCCTCACCGCAGATCCGGAGAGTGAGGCTGAAAAGGCTCCTGTAAAGTCTTTTTCAAGATCGCCTGACATTGATGCTGCGATAGAGATCAATCCTAACAGCCTGTTCAATTTCAGTATATCCCGGGGTTTTGACATACGGGCGCAGATAACCGGTGGCGGATTCCTGACTTATGGACTGTTGCCTAACGAGGACATCAGCCTGAGCGGGACGTATGAGATTAACGAGGGAAGTGCCGAGCTTAAGATACCGGGCTGGCCGGAGAAAAGATTTCACTATTACGCCGGGGAGTTATCTGAGGTGGGACGGGCAGGTTGATAACCCGGTCCTTAACGTGGAAACTACAAGTAAGGTAAGGGGATCCTACAATAACCCCGTCGACGGTAAGACAAGGGAGGTCGATTTCCTTGTCAATATGAAACTCGCAAACAGGCTGTCACAGCTTGAAATAGTTTTTGATGTCAGTTCTCCGGATCAATATATCACAAGTGTGTTCAACTCGCTCTCAGCCGATGAGCGCATGCGGCAGGCAATCAACCTGCTTATCTTTGAATTGATCGAGCTTCCCGGTCAGACAAGCTCAACCGATTATTTGACCCAACAGATAAACCAGTTCTGGGAATCACAGATCAACCAGATTACGAAATCGGCTTTCAGGAATGTGGACGTTTCCCTGGGTATTGACACCTACACCCAGGCCACGGAACAGGGGGAGCAGGCGGTTACCAGTTTCAGCTATGAAGTAAAGAAAGATATGTTCAAGGATCGCGGTTCAGTCATGGTTTCGGGCCATATGAATGACAACAGCCCGGGCAGCACTCAAACCAGTAACCTGTTTGAGAATTTCATCTTTGAATATGCTCTCGACACAAACCGGACTAAATTCATCAAGGTCTACCGGCAGCAGGATTACGAGGACCTGCTGGAGGGAGAGGTAACCAAATCAGGGGTGGGATTTATCTACAGGAAGAACTATGACAAATTAAGAGACATTTGGAGGAGGAAGGGGAAATCTGGTAAAGGAAGTAGGCAGTAGAGAAGCGACCGTAAAGAAATGATCCGGTGGATCATTTCAGGGAGCTGTCAGACTGCAGGGCGGGCAATAGGCAATAGTGAGTTTGGAGTAGATTAATGATAACACGACATATACATATTATCCTGATTACCGCAGCTTGCCTGGCAGCAAGCGGGTGCTCCAATACCAGGTTTCTTGCAGAAAATCAGTCATTGTATACAGGCAGTGATGCTGTTTATATAACTGATTCCGCAAAGTTCAAAGATACACGTGTCAAACAGATCACACAGTCAGTCACTGCCTTTAAACCTAATAATTCGCTCGGAGGGAAGAGGGCCCTGCCACCCGTCGGGCTGTGGGTTTATAATTATCTGAAGCCGGAAGAGAGGAAAAGGCCGGGATGGTTATACCGGACTTTTGCAAAGGAACCGGTGCTGATATCCACGGTCAATCCCGAGGTACGATGCAGGAAACTGGAATCTGAACTTTTCGGCAGCGGATACTTTCATTCCACAGTATGGTCAGAGATTGATCCCGGCAAAAGGAATCCCCAAAAAGCAGGAATTACTTATTACGTCAAGCCAGGCCTCCCGTTCCGTTACAATGAAATATCCTTTGCGCCTCCGCAGGATGCTGTTGATAGTATTATAAGCAGTTTTAAACCTGACCTGTCACTTCACCCGGGTGATATATTTGATCTCGAAACTGTCAAGTCGGAAACCAGGAAGATCACTGACCGGCTTCAGGAATCAGGCTATTTTTATTTTAATCAGGCTCATATCAGGTATACTGCTGATACCCTTCGAACACCGTATAAGATTGATCTCATGATCAGTAAGATCGAAGAGCTGCCTCTCAAAGCCGGCATGAAGTATTTCATTGATGATCTGGTTGTAAAGGTAACCGGTGAGACGGGGGTGAATGACACCCAGCAGAGCGGTGGAACGGCTGCAAATTACATGCAGCAGGATGGTGAGACGGCTGCGGATGACTCACGGCAGGGCGTAGGTACGACTGCCGGTAACCTGCAACAGGTCTCTGACACATTAAAATATGACGGTATCAGCATGATTTCGCAGGGCATGCGGTTTAAACCAGGGGTCTTTTCCAGATCGGTATACTTCCGCGAAGGAGACAGCTACTCCACCTCAAGACACCTTCAGACCGTGGCTCATCTGAACAGCTACGGTATATTCAAGTTCATTAACCTTCGCTATACTCCTGACCCCGACAGCCTTATCAATCAACTGGATATGTTGATTGAACTTACTCCCATGCAAGACATCAGCCTCGACCTTGAGGCTAACGTGGTAACAGAGTCAACAGGTTTTTCGGGTCCGGGATTTGTTGCAACCCTGGCACATGGGAATCTGGCGGCAGGAGCCAACAGATTGCAGCTTAAGCTCGAAGGTGGTGTCGAATGGCAATGGTCCAGCAAAACAGCCAGCACTCTCGGTACGGTATCGTACAACGTAGGGTTATCCTCATCAATCATCTTCCCGAAGCTGATTGCGCCTTCATTTTTCATACATCCGAAACGTTTTAACCTGCCGCAGACATCGGTTACAGCCGGATTTGCATTCCTGAACAAAATTCAATATTACCGGATGGTGTCTGTGAATATGGGATTTGGTTACCAGTGGAAGAAACCTGATAAAATTACACACAAGTTTTTCCCGGTTTTTATAAACTCGATTGATCTCCTGGCAACCACCCCGGAATTTGACACATTGATGTCGGCTAATCCGTATATAAGAAAGAGTTTTGAGGAACAGTTCATTTTGGGAATGAAGTATGATTTTACCTATGACAACAGTCTCACTGACCAGCCCAATGGCTTCTATTTTTCTGCAAGCGCAGGTTCTTCAGGTAACCTGCTCGATCTGGCAAAGAGAGCCTTTAATGAGGAATCTGACAGGCCATACAGTATTCTTGGGAATGTCTATTCACAGTTCATCAAGTTATCGGCAGATGTGCGTTATTACAGGAACATAAATGATATTAGCATTGCCTCGCGTTTATATGGAGGAGCCGGGATACCGTATACCAACTCTGTTGTAATGCCTTATGTGGAACAGTTTTACAGCGGCGGATCGAACAGTATCAGGGCTTTCGTGGCACGGTCGCTGGGCCCCGGCGGACTGGTACAGTCCGAAGACATAAATCCTGACTCCCTTATCATTGATCAGACAGGCGATATAAAACTGGAGGGAAACCTTGAATTCAGGTTCAGGATGACAAAGGTGCTTCACGGGGCTCTGTTCATAGATGCCGGGAACGTATGGCTGTTAAATGCTGACGAGACAAGACCCGATGCCGAATTTCGTTTTGATAAGTTCCTCGGTCAGCTGGCCGTGGGAACGGGCATCGGGCTCAGGTTTGATTTTAATTTCTTTATACTCAGGACTGATGTTGGTTTCCCGATTCGCAGACCATATAAAACTGACGGGTCAAACTGGCTTATGAGTACAGGCGATGTATGGAAAAACGGGGTCTTTAACCTGGCCATCGGATATCCCTTCTGATAGTCCAGGCTATTGCATATGACCAGCGGGGCAGGGCGGCGAGAGGTTATACCCAGGGTCGGTTCAGGGGAGCAAAAATGGTATACGGCGAGGCAGAATACCGCTTCCCCATCTCAGAATGCGGAGGGATACCGGGCGGTGTTCTTTTTATGAATGCCACCACTGCCGACAACACGACATTAGAGCTTAATCTGTTTGAATCGATTAAACCGGGTTACGGAGCGGGGTTACGTATTATGGTAGACAAGCGCTCGCGTACCAACCTGGCTGTTGATGTCGGATTCGGACAGAAATCATTCGGATTCTACCTGGCAGCCTCCGAGACCTTTTAGCAGGGATCTCTTATTTGTCAATGGGAAATGGCTCGTGTTTTTGCCATTGACGTGGGTTCTCCTCAATCTTTTTCATTACCACCTCTACGGCCTTCATCAGCTGCGTGTCATACCCGTCGGCATATTTCCTCGAGTCGATGTCAATGACGATATCAGGCGTTACGCCTTCATTTTCAACGACCCACTCTCCCTTTTCATTATATATACGGTAATCGGGTGCTGTTATGTTTCCGCCGTCGATCAGCTCAATGAACATCGAGACTCCCACCAGTCCGCCCCATGTACGGGTGCCGATAATCGGGCCCATGCCGAACCAGCGGAACTCGTAGGGGAGCTCATCGCCGCCGGAGCCGGCATACCTGTTGGTAATCAAGGCCATATGAGCATCAACGGCAAGATGGGGTATCGGCTGGTCAGCCGACTGCCGGCGTGTCCAGAAAGCATGAGGCCTCTTCTGCAGACGCTGCAGGAAGATCTCGGGGTCAAGCCCTCCTCCGTTGAAGCGGCCGTCAATGATCAGTCCCTCTTTCTTCGTCTGTGAATAGAAATATCTCGGGAAGTCGGTTGCAGAACCGTTCCATGTGTCAGGCAGGTAAATGTACCCGATCTTTCCTCCTGAAGCCTTATCAACCGCCATGCGGTTCGACTCCAGCCAGTCCATGTAGCGGAAACTGGTTTCACTTCCTGCGGGTACGACGGTTACTTCGCGGGCGCCAGCCAGCAGCGGCTTCGAGTTTACGGTCAGGGTGACCTGCTTCCCGGCCAGCCCCACGAAATAGCTGTAAATCTCCTTATCAGCCTTCACCTCCGTGTTATTGACCTTAAGGAGGTATTCACCCTCAATAATATTGACACCCGGTTTTGCCAGCGGAGGCCATGCCTCGCGCGACCAGTCCTTCTCCCTGTATATTTTGGTGAAGCGGTATAGGTTACTCTGTTTGTCAATGCCGTAGTCAGCTCCCAGCATCCCTGTGTTAACTGGTTCAGCGCGTCGTTTAATGTCACCTCCGTACACGTAGGTGTGTGAGGTGTTAAGCTCTGCGATCATCTCACCAATGATGAAGGTCAGGTCCTGGCGGCATGAGGCCCTGTCAGCCAGCTTGCCGTACTTCTCTTTCATGAAGTTCCAATCCTGTCCATGCATTCCGGACTCGTAGTAATAGTCGCGCTCCATGCGCCATGCCTCGTTGAAGATCTGTCTCCACTCATTGACGGGTTCATACCGTACCTTTAGATCCGACAGCTTCAGCGTCGTGGGAGTTCCTCCTGAAGAAGGGAGCATTGAAATCGCGCCGCTTTTTGTGAAGATAATGGTACCCCCTTCGGCTGAAAGCCTGTAATCATCAATACCTTCCGTAAGGGAGGTCTCCTTCTGAGTGGTGAACGACCAGGAGAAGAGAGTCATCGGACCGTGCCCTGCCACCTCGAAGCGGTTGAAGTTGCCCTCGTCGCCGTTGAGATAAAAGAGTGATGTCCCGTTCACCGAGAGGTTGCGGTAGTTGCCTTTTTTGAGGGGTAGCGTCTCCGTACGATCCGTTATGCCGTCAATGTCAATTTGCACCATCACCGGCGACCCGGCTGCCTGGGCTGTCATGGTCGGCGCCGGCGCAGCAGGCTCCTCATCACTTTTATAAGGCATGAGTGATTTCCCCTCTTTTTTAAGAGTAATGGCATAGATGCCGGCTATTTGCCGGTAGACCATCTCCCACTCAAGGTCACAGTAGGTTGGCTCGAACCTGCGGTTTGAGATGAATACGCAGATGCTCGCCGTCCTTTGTAAATACAGGGTTGAAGTCGTGGAACAGCCCGTTGCTGAGGCAGTTAATTGTCTTGTTTTCAAGACTGTATACGTATAGCTGGTACATGTATGCCTTATTCATCTTAGAATAGGTTATAAAACGGCTGTCGGGTGACCATGAGTAGTCAAAGATCGATTTAATGTCAAGGGAGACATCGACATTCTCATATTCTTCCCTGTCAACCTTTGTAATTGCCTTTGTTGCTACATCAATGAAGTATAGCGTCAGGGTCTGATCTGTCCATCCGATTTTTTTGCTGTCAGGTGACCATTTGAGCGTATGACGATAGCCATCCTTGTGAGAGGTAAGCTTTACGGGCTCCTCCTTACCGATGGGATTGACAATATATAGCTCGTATTCCCCTGTTTTATCGGAGAAGTAAGCTATCCATTTTCCGTCGGGAGACCAGACGGCATCTTTGTCCCTGGCCCCTGATGAATTTGTAAGGTTCCGTGCGGGCCCCTCCTTTGCGGGAATGGTGAATATCTCACCTCTGGCAACAATAAGTGCCCTGGTTCTGAGGGAGAGATATCGGCACGGGTGATATTGCCGCTTATATCCTTCATGAACGGACGGGTCTCCTCCATATCGTTAAGGATCTGTACCGGAACTCTGGCAGAGACACCCGATGCCAGATCGAGTTTCCAGATATCACCTCCAAGTTCATAGACTATCTTGTCGCCTCCGAAGTCGGGGTGCCTTACATCGTATTCTGTGTGCCTGGTCACCTGTTCAATATTGCCGTTTGCGGGGTCGTATGACCAGATATTGAGCACCCTGTCGCGGTCAGAGCTGAAATATATTTTATCACCTATCCACATCGGCCATCTGTCCGATCCGTCATAGTTGCTGATGTTGGTTTCCTCATCGGTTTTAAGGTCATAGATATATACCTCCTGTGCCCTGCCTCCCTTGTATCGTTTCCATGTGGCATTGTCCTGCGAATCCTTGTTGTAGGCTATCTTGCTGCCGTCAGGCGAGAAGCTTCCCCTTGCGGCGTCATACATGATCATCTCCTCGAGCCCGGTGCCATCGGGCGAGATGAGAAACATCTTCACATAGCGCGACGGACTGAGCCTGCCGGATGTGAACATTATCTTGTTTTTTGTACTGTTCCATCCGATGACTTCATCCATTCCCGGGTGGAAGGTGAGCCTGGTGATATCACCTCCATTGATGTTCATCACATAGACATCGGCATTGCCGTCATATTCTCCGGTGAAGGCGACGAGGCTGCCGTCGGGTGATAACTCCGGGTATGACTCACGGCCGTCGCTGAATGTGAGGCGGGTGGCTGTACCGCCTTCGGCGGAAGCTTTCCAGAGATCACCACCGCTGGTGAAGACGATGGTTGTCCCCTGGATATCAGGGTATTGCATGAAGGGGCTCTGTGCGCCGGCCATGAGCGCCGGTGCCAGAAAAACCAGAAGGAATGTGATCCTGAAGGTGTTCACTGCTCTGCCTGAAAGGAGGTTGATGGTTTTCATATCGATGGTTATTTTGGGATTGACATGACGGATAGGATTAATTACCGGAATTGTGGATTATCAAAGGTACCGGACAAATTGGTTAAATGCAACACGGATGCCTGCGGAGCATCAGTCTGTTACCTGAAAGACGGGAAGGGATATACAAATGATGCTCTGAGAGCATCAAGTCCTTGCATATTTGGCGGTTTTTATAGAGCTGGATGACCGCGGACCATGGAATAGAACTTATCCTGTCACAACGTTCCACGGTCTGACCGACCATTCGGTTATTAGGCCGTTTTTCACGTAGGGATCACGGCTGACGAAGTCATGGGCGGCCTGCGGGGTGTCACCCCGGAAGATCAGCACTGCTCCGTCAGCCGGCTCTGCCAGCGCCCCGGCCATCACCAGACGTCCGTCAGAATGGAACTCTTCGACCAGCCCGAGATGATCAGGGCGGAAAGGAGCACGGAGCTCAACATAGTTCTCAACCGTTTTGTAAAAGAGAATGTAGTACATGATATGATCTTTTTTATGGAGGTGGCATGCCACGGCATGTCCTTTCTTTTCTTCAATGGCAGATAGTAAAGCATTCGCCGGAATGAGCAATAGTGTGCCGCTACATCGCTGCGATGAGGGCGATGTCTCTTCCGTAGATGGTCTCATTGGGATACTCATTCCCGACAAGATATATCATTGACATAGCTAGCTCCTCCATCGTATTGAAGTAGTCAGGACTCATTTTTTTGCCGACAGGTAGGAACCAGTTGATATAAGTGTAGAAGGAATGTGCCTTCTTCTGTCCCTTTACCGGTTTGATGAATCCCGGCCGGTATCCGTAGACTCTTTTGAACGGCAGCTTCCTCAGGTCGTTTTCGGTCTTCCCCTTGATACGAGCCCATTCGACCTTGCCCTTTTCAGTGCCGTCGGTACCTGCCCCGGCAACGTAGATGAATACCATATCTCTGTTGAGTCTGCTGACTGTTTCTCCGAAATGCATCGTCAGGTCATACGTGATCTCGCGGTACTTATCCATCTTCATCCCCACGGAAGAAACCCCAGGCAGAAGAAACATGCGTCATATCCTGCAAGCTGTTCCGCAACCGGGGAGAGATCATGAAAATCCTCATGGATGATCTCCTTCAGCTTGGGGTGGGTGATGCCGAGCGGTTTTCTGTTGATGATAAGCACGTTGCTGATGGCCGGGTTATCAAGGCAGACAAGCAGAACGCCTTCTCCGACCATGCCGGTTGCGCCGGTGATGATGACTTTCAATCCCTGTTGCATAACTGTTTGTATTGATTTCCTGAACAAAGTAACAACAATATGACCTGATTGTTAGTATCAGGCAAATATTTGCCGTGAAACCCACATGATTGAATCAAATCATATATTAGGATGAAAATAATTCATTACCAGTCATTTGCGGTTCAATACGACTATTAAGAATAAATAATTTGTTGGGGAAATCATTTTTGGAATTGCCGAAAAGTTACTTTTACTGACCTATTGCAGTTATCAGGAGGGAGAACCAATCCCCCGGGACCATTAAAGGAAACAGTTACCATGCAGGAAACAGAATTCAGGGTCTACGGCTACCGCTGGGTCATGCTGAGCGTGTACATGCTGGCCATAATCATCAATCAGATAATGTGGATCACTTTTGCGCCCATAACAATTGATGCAGCTGGATATTATGACGTTTCCGACCTTAAGATCGGGATTCTTTCGATGTGTTTCATGATTGTTTACCTGGTTGTGTCTGTTCCTGCGTCATGGATCATCGATACCTACGGAATCCGCGTTGGTGTGGGGACCGGTGTGGTGCTTACCGGAGTTTTCGGCATGATGCGGGGGCTTGCATCGGAAAATTACAATTTGCTTTTACTGGCACAGGTAGGGATTGCCGCAGGTCAGCCGTTTCTTCTGAATTCCATCACCAAGGTTGCCGCAAGGTGGTTTCCCATAAAAGAGAGAGCAACGGCCTCCGGAATGGGCACCCTGGCAATGTATTTCGGCATACTGACGGGGATAAGCCTGACTCCTTTCCTGGTTAACGGTCAGGGGATAAACGGGATGCTTTACATATACGGGATCGCCTCCCTGGTGATAGGGTTTATTTTTTTCATATTCGCAAGGGAACGGCCACTCACGGCGCCCTGTCTGCCGGAACAGGAGGAACGGGCACTGGCTGTCGACGGGATGAGGCTGCTTTTCAGGAATAAGGATTTTCTCTGGCTGATGTTAATTTTCTTCGTAGGTCTGGGGGTATTCAATTCCGTTACCACATGGATTGAAAATATCCTTAGTCCCAGGGGCTTTACTGCCGAGCAGGCAGGTATCACCGGAGGTCTTATGATCATTGCCGGAATAGCAGGAGCTGTTGTCATGCCTTTGCTGTCAGACCGCTACCGGAAGCGGATACCTTTCATAATTATTGCCCTGGCAGGTGCAACTGCAGGTCTTACAGGAGTAACATATGCATCAAACTACGCATTGCTTCTTATTTCGGCAGCAGCATTTGGGTTTTTCCTTCTGAGTTCGGGCCCGATCGGGTTCCAGTACGGTGCCGAAGTTACCTTTCCTGTCTCCGAAGGCACGTCAAACGGATTTCTCCTGCTTATGGGACAGATATCAGGGATAGCTTTCATCTTCGGGATGGACAGCTTCAAATCTCCTGATACAGGATCGATGACCGTACCGTTATTTGTCATGATAATCCTGATGCTTATCAGTTTTATTTTTTCTTTCAGGCTGAGGGAATCTGCTCTCTTAAGCGTACCTGACAAACATGATAAACCATGAACGGGAGATACTCCGCCTCAAAATCGGTAACCATCTTTTTTTCCGCTATTTTTCTTTTGCAGGTGGCTTACGCTTCAAGGGCCAGGATGCTGTTGCAGACACCCAGCGGATAACAGGATCACCGGATATTCAGCTGACGGCCCCTGCACGATAAACAGAATGCACAGATATGGTGGTACGGATGGCTTGCCGGGTACAGTGCCGCCACCGCAGGTCAGACAGTCGTCGCTGTCTCAACTGAGAACATGGCCACGCGTCAGGATATGGTTCTGGGAGCTGCAACCACATTGCTGGGAGCGGTAGGACAGTTAATCACACCCCTGGGCCCACGTGATGCACTATCAGGTTATCCTTCCGTTAAACAATATAATTCAGGTGACCAAGCAATTTCGCAGGAAGAGGCCATGGAGTTGCTTAAAATCTTGGCTATAAGGGAGAAGGAGGGCAGGTCGTGGAAGACGCATGCAATTGCAGGAGCAGTGAATCTCGGCAGCGGCCTGATCACATGGCTGGGGTTTAAACGAACTGTCTGGGACGGATTGGCGAATTTTGCCCTCAATACCGCGGTGACGGAAGCTCAGATATGGACACAGCCCACCCGGGCAATAAGAGATTATGAGAAGTATCTCCGTGAATATCAGCCTGAAGCAGGGTTGCCACCCGTTAAGCCTGAAAGTGAATGGTCCGTCAGCGCCTTCCCGGGGGGTATCGCCATAAGAGTTGAGTTTTAAGTTCAGGAATTAGCAACCCTTTTTCACTGTTCAGGGCATCTCGCCGGTCGGCGATGAGGATACAACATAGAAGCTTGCCCTATATGAACCGTCGGCATAAAACAGCCGTCTGTCGGTAAATCAATGACAGCAGTCTAAAGAATTTTTTCCCGCGGGTCTGCCATAATAGTTTTGTCTCATCAAGTTTCACGAAATGGTAAAGATGAGTACAAAAAGATTATTAACTGCCGTGGCAGTCATGGCCCTGGCGGTTTTTGCAGGCTCCGCCCAGGAGAAGCGGTGGACCCTGTCAGAGTGCATTGATTACGCCCTGAACGAAAACATACAGGTACGCAAGGCCGAGGTCTCGGTAAGTGTGGGAGAGATCAGCCTGCAGCAGGCCAGAGACAACCGCTGGCCCAGCCTCAGTGCCTCACTGGGCGAGAATCTGGGATGGCAGCAGGTGAGCGGCACCACCGGTGAGACCTCGTTTGAAGGCTCGTCACGCACAAGCGCCTCTCTAAGCAGCGGGGTGACCCTCTTCGGCGGTTTTCAGACACAGAACCAGATCAGACAGGCCGAACTGAACTTCGAAAGTCTTCAGTACAGCACCGTTGAGACCAGGGAGAATGTCTCCCTGAACATAATGAACGGTTACCTGCAGGTCCTCTACGCAGAGGAGCAGGTCGTCAACAGCCGCAACCAGGCTGATGCCACCCGTGAAGAGCTGGCACTGGCAAGAGAAAGGTATGGCCTGGGAGCCATTGCCAACAGCGACTATCTGCAGGTGAAGACACAGCTCGCCAGTGAGGAGCTGACACTCGCCAACGCGGTGAATAACCTTAAGATGGCAAAGGTGACATTGATGCAGCTAATGGAATATCCCGTTGATGAGTCATTTGAAATTGCCAGGCCGGATATGGATGCAATTATCTCGACTATACCCGGTGCCAGTGCGGTGGCTGTATATGATGAGGCACTCCAGGTCAAGCCCCAGATCAAAAATGCAGAAATAAATCGTGAGAGCTCGGAGGTGGACCTTGAGCTGGCAAAGAGTGGTTTTTATCCATCCGTCTCGATGAACGCCGGACTGAGCACGGGATTCACCAGGGCGGCGGAGATGGGATCACAGCTAAAAAGCGGATTCTCGCCTTCAGTGGGATTATCCGTTTCCATACCCATTTTCAGGAACAACCAGAACAAATCGTCAGTGGCCAGGGCCAGGTATGGCATTACCACTGCAGAGCTCGATGAGCTCAACACAAAGAATCAGCTGCGCAAGGAGGTTGAGCAGGCGGTCCTTGACTCACAGTCGGCCGTTATCAGCTATGAGGCTGCTGTCAACCAGCACGAGGCATCACTGGAATCGTACAATGTGGCCGAGGAGAAGTTCAAGCTCGGAGCCATGAACTCCATCGATTTCCTGATACAGAAGACAAACCTGACCACGTCTGAGAGCAAGCTTCTTCAGGCAAAATATGAGCTTGTTTACAGTCACAAGATCATCGACTTCTACAGGGGAGTCCCGCTTACGTTTTAAAGAATAATGAACAATTAAAGAGATATATAAATGAAAGGCAAGAGAATTTTAGTAAGCGCCGGAATGCTGGCGGTAGTTGCAGTAACGCTGCTGTCCGTTCACAGCTGCAAGAAAGCAAGACGTACATTTTTGAGACCTCAAAGGCAACGATGGGCTCGATAGTCAATACCGTAACAGCCATAGGCACCATTGAGGCAATCACTTCGGTGGTTGTGGGTACGCAGGTCTCGGGTATAGTTGAGAAGCTGCATGTCGACTTCAACTCACAGGTGAAAAAGGGACAGGTCCTTGCAGAGCTTGACAAGACTGCACTGAAATCAAGCGTGCAGCAGTCGCTTGCCACACTTGAGAATGCAAAGGCAGAGATGGAATACCAGGCTTCAAATTATGAGCGGAGCGAGGCTCTTTATGAGAAGAACCTGATTGCGCAGGCTGATCATGACCAGGCCAGGTATAACCATGAGAAATCAAAGGCCACTCTGAAGAACTCGCAGGCGCAGTATGACAAGGCCCTGGTTCAGCTTGGCTATGCTACAATATATTCGCCCATTGACGGTGTGGTAATGAACAGGGCGGTTGATGAAGGCCAGACTGTGGCTGCAAGCTTCAACACCCCGGAGATCTTCACAATAGCCCAGGACCTTACTCAGATGCAGGTAGAGGCTGACATAGACGAATCGGATATAGGGATGATCAGGAAGGGGCAGCGGGTAGAGTTCGACGTCGATGCATTCCCCGATGAGAAATTCGCAGGCACCGTTGAGCAGATAAGGCTGTCGCCGGTCACCACATCGGGTGTTGTTACCTACACGGTTATCATCAATGCTCCCAATCCTGACAAGAAGCTTCTGCCCGGAATGACGGCCAATACTGTCATATATGCAGAGGAGATAAAAGATGTGCTCACCATTCCTTATAAGGCAGTGAAGTTCACCCCTGAGGCTGACTATCTGGCCAGGCTGGGAAAGGAGATGGCTTCCGTGGGTGATAAGAATGGCCCGACCGGAGACGCCGCCATTCCCGGAGACGCCGGCAGGCCGGCAGGAGACATGAGCGGCACAGGAGCAGGCAGAGCAGCCGGCACAGGTACAGCTACCGGCACAGGCACAGGAGCAGGCAGAGCAGCCGCACAGGCACAGCTACCGGCACAGGCACAGGAGCAGGCAGAGCAGCCGGCACAGGTACAGCTACTGGCACAGGCACAGGAGCAGGCAGAGGTATGCAGGGTATACCCGACGGACAGTTGCCGGAAGGCTTTAAGTTGCCTGAGGGATTCAAAATGCCAACCATGGTGTGGGTGAAGGATGAGAAGGGAATTCATCCGGTGCGTGTGGAGATCGGATCGAACGATGGTGATACTGCTGAGATACAATCAGGGTTAGAAGAAGGTACCGAGGTTGTTATAAAGATGACAATCGCCTCCGCAAAGGATAAAAAAGAGCAGGAAGTAACTTCCAATCCTTTCATGCCAACGCCTCCCGGACGAAGAAATACGCAGAGCACCACCTCCGGATCAAGAACAAACTCATCTACAAGCAACTGACGATGAAGGCAATAATTGACATATCCTCATTGAAGAAGGACTACTACGTGGGTGAGGTGACGGTACATGCCCTGAGAGGAGTGGACCTGAATATCAACCAGGGAGAGTTCGTGGCGATCATGGGCGCCAGCGGCTCAGGCAAGTCGACCATGCTGAACATAATAGGCTGCCTTGACAGGCCGACGGAAGGTACATATATCCTCGACGGAGTGAACGTAGCCGGGATGTCCAAAAACGAAAGGGCTGCGATACGCAACCTGAAGATTGGCTTCGTCTTTCAGTCCTATAACCTTCTATCGCGCACCTCGGCACTGGAGAATGTGGAACTGCCACTCATGTACAACCCGTCGATAAAAGTCAGGGAGCGCAGGGAGAGGGCCATTGCCGCACTTGAGGCAGTAGGCCTGGCTGACAGGATGGGACACATGCCCAACCAGTTGTCCGGCGGACAGCAGCAGAGAGTGGCCATAGCTCGCTCACTGGTGAATGATCCCGTGGTGATCCTGGCAGATGAGGCCACGGGTAACCTTGACAGCAGGACATCATACGAGATCATGGCGTTGTTCCAGGATCTGAACGCCAAAGGCAAGACCATAGTCTTCGTGACTCATGAGCCTGACATAGCACGCTGCATGACACGCAGCGTAATGTTCCGCGACGGGCATATAATAAGGGAGGAAGAGATCAGGAACCGCATCGTTGCCGGAGAGGTGCTTCAGGCCCTGCCGGTTGAAGAAGATTAAAAGGAGAGTAAGATGAACATAGGAAATCTATTGAAGGTAGCGCTGAACGCGCTGAAGCGCAATAAGATGCGCTCATTCCTGACCATGCTCGGGATAATCATTGGCGTGGCGTCAGTCATCACCATGCTTGCCATTGGCCAGGGATCAAAGAAGAGCATCCAGGATCAGATAGCCAGCATGGGGTCGAACATGCTTTTCGTTATGCCCTCCAGCATGTTTATGGGAGGCATTCAACAGGGCAGCGCCAGTTCACAGAGACTGACAGTGAATGACGTCAGCGCCATCAAGACGGAGTGCGATGCCGTGATTGCAGTGTCACCTGAGGTGAGAAGCAGCGGACAGGCCGTCTATGGTAATTCAAACTGGCCCACGACAATATATGGTGGCAATGAGGACTATCTTGTGATAAAGAGCTGGCCGGTCGTTACCGGGCGGAATATAACCGACAGTGAGGCGAAGGGTTCTGCAAAGGTGTGCCTTATCGGACGCACTGTAGCCGACGAACTGTTTGGCGAGGGGATAGATCCCACGGGAGAGACGATTCGTTTTAAAAATATCCCGTTTAAGATAATCGGGGTGCTGGAAGAAAAGGGTCAGAACAGCTTCGGGCAGGACCAGGATGATGTTCTCATTGCGCCCTATACGACGGTCCAGAAACGTATCCTTGCCCAGACCCATATACAGTCGATACAGATGTCTGCCCGCAGCGCTGAAGAATCAGCCCTGGCACAGGAGCAGGTGGAGGAGGTGCTCCGGCGTACCCATAAACTGCGTGAGAATGAGGATCCCGATTTTCAGATCAGAAGCCAGGAGGAGCTTTCAACAACGATGACCTCCGTGATGGATATACTCACCATCCTCCTGGGCGCGAATAGCAGGGCATCTCACTCCTGGTGGGAGGCATCGGGATAATGAATATAATGTATGTCTCGGTCACCGAGCGTACCAGGGAGATAGGGCTGAGGATGTCACTTGGCGGCAGGAGCATGGATATCCTTCTCCAGTTCCTGATTGAATCTATAATGCTGAGTGTTTTCGGAGGTATCGTCGGCATCCTGCTCAGCTTAGCGGCTTCACAAATTGTTGAGGCACTTACTTCATGGCCGATTAGCGTGATGTGGAGCTCGGCGATACTGGCATTTGCTGTTTGCACCGTTATCGGGATCTTCTTCGGATGGTATCCCGCGAGGAGGGCAGCCGAGCTGGACCCGATCGATGCGCTCAGATATGAATGATAATTGAGGGAGAATCATTAGCTTTGAAGATAGTATGAGTATTAAAGGAACGATAAGGAAGAGGAGGGGATTACCTCTCCTTCTGCACGCTACAGGATGGATAATCCTTTTCATACTGCCACAGTTCCTGATAGCAGGCGGGCTGTTCAAAGATAACCGGACCACCATTATTATTTTATTCAACACCTTAGTCTTCTTCATTCTGTTCTATGTCAATTACCTCTTGCTGGTACCGCGACTGGCCGAAAAGGGCAAATGGTTCAGTTTCATCTTGCTTGCAGCATCGCTGATAGTGATAATGGGATTAGCTTCAGGAAGGTTTTATGACCGGCTCTTTAAACCGCCCCCGGAGGTCATCGAGCCGATGAGGGAAGAGGACCAGAGGGAGCCACACGGTGATGATCGCGGCAGGCGCAGGGGAGAAGGTATGGCACTCTACAATTTCTTTATTACCTCATTCCTTGTTTCAGGGTTTGCTGTCGGATTAAGGTACGCTGAGAGCGCCCTGAAGAAGGAGGAGGAGATCAAGGAGCTTGAACGTGAGAAGCTGAACTCGGAGCTGGCGTTACTTAAGAACCAGGTCAGCCCGCACTTCTTCTTCAACACGCTGAACAATATCTATTCGCTCATCGAGATTAATAGAAAAAGACGCCGCAGGAGGCGGTGCTCAGTCTCTCAAAGATGATGCGCTACATGCTCTATGAGTGAGAGCTGGCAGAAACACCAGCGCTCAGCCATAGAGATAGAGTCTTGATGAAGGGATATATCGACCTGATGCAGCTCAGGATGAGCGACCGTGCTAAGGCGTTACGGTCGACTGGCCTTCGGAGTATGAAGATCATGACCTCCCTCCGCTGCTTTTCATTCCGTTTATCGAGAACGCCTTCAAGCACGGCGTGAGCTACCAGGGAAAACCATTCATTGAGATATCGCTGAGGTCAGAAAGCGATAATATCACATTCACGGTGAAGAACAGTATTTCCAGGGTGAATGGCAGTGCACCCCGGATTGCATCGGGCATCGGTCTTGAAAATGTCAGGAAGAGACTGGTGCTGCTTTACCCAGGCCGGCATGAGTTGACGATCGATGAGCGGGATTCGGTGTTCAGCGTTAAGCTGGCAATAAAAACTTAACCCTTCATGGCTGATGATAAGGGTGGTTGCCATAGATGATGAGCCGCTGGCGCTCCAGCTGGTCAGGGGATACGTTGAAAAGACACCTTTTCTGGAGATGGCAGGCGCTTTCGATAATCCAGTGGAGGCGGTGGCATTCATAGGGTCATCAGATGTTGACCTGGTGCTGCTCGACGTGCAGATGCCAGACCTGACGGGCACCGAGCTGGCCAGGGTCATCAGCGGCGGACCAAAGGTCATCTTCACCACGGCATATGAGAAGTATGCTCTTGAGGGCTTCAGGCTTGAGGCCGTCGATTACCTGCTGAAGCCCTTCAGCTACGCCGAGTTCCTGAAGGCGGTACAGAAGGCTGACAGGCTTATAGAGCTTGAGAGGAAGGAACTACCGGAGCTTGAGGTGAGGAATGATTTCCTCTTTATCAAGTCAGACTACAAGATCCGGCGTATAAATTTTTCAGAGATACATTACATTGAAGGACTAAAGGATTATGTAAAGATCTTCCTCAACGGAGAGAAGAAGCCGGTTCTCTCGCTCTCCACACTGAAAGCCCTTGAAGCCCGTCTCCCTGAAGACAAATTCATGCGGGTACACAGGTCGTACATCGTCAACCTGGAGACGGTCCGGGTCATAGAGCGTAACCGCATTGTCTACGGGGATGTCCGCATCCCCATTACCGACCAGTATAAAGAGAATTTCCAAAGGTTCCTCGACAGGAATTTCATCTACGATCTGCCCGCCGAAGCTCATTTATAGCCCCTTTTACCACCCGTATTCCTCTTCTCTTCGAAAAAATTAACAAATATTAACAAATGTGGTATAATATTTGATGATCATATAGCAAGAGGCGCCTCTTCATTAACATCAATAATCTAAACTGATAATTATGAAGAGGAATGAAAACAAGGCTCCCGCACTTGATGATATCATCTTCCGGGACCGAAACAAGGAGTATGGGGCTTATGACCTCCGGAGACGCTATGGCTCAACAATGAGCATCTCCATCGTAGCAGGACTGATGTTCAGCGTTTCACTGGTTCTGGTGCCCTTTTTTACTTCTGATCATGCTGAAAATCAGCCGGGGCAATTATTTATCATCTCTGCCACAGCAGACCCCGATCTGGCAAATCCTCCGGTACCGCCTGAGTCACCCGATCCTCCTGCCCCGCCGGTGGAGATGATGAAAAAGATACAGTTCGTGCCGCCGGTGATAGTTGATGATACTCAGGCTCTCTCCGGCTCCGTGATGACTGCTGACGACCTGAGCATGGAAGTCCATGACGGGCTTGCAACGGAGATCATTATGGAGATTAAGGAAGATCCGGATCAGGTTATTCCATCAGAGGAAAAGCCTCAGGTAATCGTCCAGGAGATGCCCTCCTTCC
The DNA here is from genome assembly GCA_034522515.1 of Bacteroidales bacterium. Lineage (GTDB taxonomy): Bacteria > Bacteroidota > Bacteroidia > Bacteroidales > VadinHA17 > SR-FBR-E99. The sequence goes on from JAXHLF010000022.1 coordinate 69,128, forward strand.
CTGGAGGTGAGTCAGCTCTGATGCAGTACGTCAGTGAGCAGATAAAATACCCGGAAGACGCACTGGCGAACCGGATTCAGGGAACCGTCATCCTCAGGTTTGTAGTGAGCTCCACCGGCGATATAAAAGATGTAGAGTTGATAAGAGGAGTGGATCCGCTGCTCGATAACGAGGCGATCCAAGTCATTTCGGGGATGCCGCGCTGGAAACCCGGAAAGCAGGACGGCAGGCCCGTACCGGTCTATTTTACGATACCGGTGGTATTCAGGATCAAATGATTACGGGCGGCTGACAAGCAAACCAATGACGCTTCCGGCACCGGTATGGATGGCGCTGTATCACACAGTCCCCAGGTTGTCAGGGTGCCGGAAGCAGTCAGTTATGTGATCATTGACGATTCCGGCAGCCTGCATGAAGGCGTAGCATATTGTTGATCCCACAAATGAAAAGCCTCTCTTTCTAAGGTCTTTGCTGATTGCGTCAGAGAGAGGGGTGCTTGCGGGCAACTCACTCAGGCTCTTCCAGTGATTCACTACCGGTTTGCCCCCGGTGAATCCCCAGATATAGCTGTCAAAGCTTCCAAATTCCTCCTGAATTATGAGGAAGGCCCTGGCATTGTTGATCGCAGATCTGATCTTCAGCCTGTTGCGGATGATTCGATCATTATTGAGCAGCTCATTGTATTTCTTTTCATCATATTGAGCCACCGTGGCCGGATCAAAGCCATCAAAAGCCATACGATACCCTTCCCTCCGGTGAAGGATCGTTTTCCAGCTCAGTCCGGCCTGGGCACCGTCAAGTACAATATGCTCGAACCATTTGATATCATCATGAACAGGCATTCCCCATTCACTGTCATGATAACTGATCATCAGGGCATCACCTGAAGGCCACTCGCAGCTCTTTTTCATCTCAATCCGAATCTGTAGGAAAACTTGACCATAAAGACATTGTGCGGGATGGTCTCCGAAAGAGATAATCTGCCTGGGAGTTGAAGTTAAAAGTGCCACTGTCTGTGTAATATTCCCTTGTCTGCGACCATACCAGGTATGCGGTTGACCCGGGAAGGAACTCCCAGCGAAGCACCAGGTTATGCAGGAACTCGCTGACCGTGAAGTTGGGATTCCCGAAAGTGTAATCAACAAAAGAATCCATATTTTCGTCCACGAAGTATGTTTTGTCCTTTACGGTATAGCTCAGCCAGCCGGGCTGATAATCCATATATCTGTCTTCAAACGCATCTGCATGTGGATCGGTGATATTCCTGAAATTGCTGTAATCACCTGACCCGAAGAAAGGCTGACCCCAGTACTGAATGGTCAGGTCGGGAGTGATATTGTAGTCAACCCTGAGTGATATGCTGAGTATCTTCTGGTCAATTGCGCCGAAGATATATCTCGGTGTGTATACCCCGCTGGGTGCAGATACCGTGGTCACATACTGCATCTTGTTCCGGGTCATGCTCCATTCAGGTTCAGCGCTGAGAGTAAGGTTGTCCAGAGGCCTGTATTCGAGCTCAAAACCCAGACTGTAACTTGTCCGTACATCCTGGAATGTCCTGAAATACCTTATGTCGAACTCGCCGCTCAGCATTTTTCGGGAGTCCGAATTAATTCCTCCTCCAATGTAGAATTCTCCTGGCATCTTCATTGACGGTCCGCCTCTGAGAAGCCGGTTGTCTGTTTCGGGACTGTTCAGCTGCCCGCTGATATATGAGCTCCAGAGGTTTTTATACTGTGCTGACCATGACTGTGCGAAGCCAACAACGTTTGTGTTTCCTCCGAAGTCCATCATGTGCATCAGGTTAGTTCCGAAAGACATGCTGTTGAAGATGCTGAATGGCTTGTAGATATTGTAGCCTATCACACCAAGGCCAAGGTACTGGTCAGCAACCTGCATATAGCCTATATCGTTCAGTTCAAAACCGGGCGACTTCCAGGCTGACATATAAAGAAGCTGCCAGTTGCCGCCGATCTTTCCTGCCGTAAGGTTGCCCCCGAAGCCACTCAGTGAGGTGAGTGTAGGATCATATTCGGTATAATCGGCATCAGGCCGCCGAAAGTTATGTATTATTGAGCTTTGTGTACGTGCAATGGCATCTTCTGTGCCCGTCACACCGCTGAAGGCAGTACGCAGCTGAAAGATATAATTCATGTCACCGAAATACTGCGTAAAGTCAAGGCCGGCGGATGTGGCCGATTTATGAAAGTAGTCCTCAGTTGTCTCGTCAACCGCCCTTATAGTGCTGGTCACCATGCCCCCTATGATTGTTTTCCCGCTGTTGATGTCTTTCTGAACCCTTCCCACTGCAAAATTTGTCAGAGGTTCAGCTGCCAGATATGAAGTCTCATCTGTTAGTTCATTGTATATCCTGGTGTTTACCTGTGCTGTCACTGCCTCAATGACACCGACAGAGAGCCCTCCCGCTGATTTTCCTGTAAGCTTCGCTGCCCCGAGGATAGGTGTGTACGACGGAGTCCATGCGAATTCATCTTCGCCGCCTGCATGGCTCATCGTAGGCCTTTTCCCGATACGCCTCGAATAAAAGAGATTGTCATTTCCCTCACCCCCGTCCCCGATGCCGAGGCCATAGGAGGTAATATTTTTACCCTCGACAAAGAATGGCCTCTTTTCCCTGAAATAGGTTTCGAAAGCTGTCAGGTTGACCTCTGATGGGTCAGCCTCCACCTGCCCGAAATCGGGGTTGAGGGAGAGGCTAAGGATCATGTTGTTAGTCACACCTATCTTGGCATCAAGGCCTGCATTGACCTTGAAATCGGATCCGTCGTACCATGGATTTCCGGCTTCACCCTCGTAAGTCTCGAGCCTGGCCACCCCATAGGGTGTGAGGTCAACAAGTGTCCGGGGTTTGATGTTGCTCAATCCTTGAAGAAGCCCGGCATTGTGGATCAGCCCGGAGGCATTTCTGGCGATGGGTTGCCACAGGTCATACTCATTATGGCGGTAAATCCCCCTGGTGATCTCTAAACCCCAGACCTGGTTTTCCGCGGCGGAAAAGCGGAGCTGGGTCAAAGGTATGCGCATCTCCGCTGCCCATCCCCAGTCGTGAATAGCAGTTTTGACGTACCAGATCGGGTCGAATGTCTCATCTTGATTCGTACCGTCATCCGTCCAGATAAGGTCGCCTTTTACACCGGCGGCGCTTACACCGAAGCTGAACGCGGTTCGCTGGTCAAAGTATGAATCTAATGCAATCGCCACTTCGTCGCCATCAGTGTCATCACGGCGGGTCATGCGCTGCACAATACTGTCGGGTGCGGTGTCATAGGCCTTTATGGCGACAAAGATACTGTGGTCGTCATAAAGCAGTTTGAATTCCGTCTTTTGTTTGGGCGGAGCTCCTTCCAGGGGCTCGTACTGAAGGAAATCACCGCTCCATTCTCCCCGGAGCCATGATTCATCATCAAGCTCCCCGTTGATGACCGGCGCATCCGTTATGCGGGTGGCAGTGTAAATTCGCTTTTCATATTCCTGGCCACTTGCCTGGAAAGGCAAAATCACCAGAAGCATGAGGAGGTGCTTCTTCATTACAGCAGGTTTACAGACATGTAGTTTAAGGCATTTCAAATTTACGCAAATAATTAACCCGGAGATACATCATGGTTCAGCCCGGGAGAGAAAAAGAGCGGAGACTTTATGTCCCCGCTCTTCCGGACCTGCACACCCAAACTCTTACCTGAGTCCGAACCTGTAGGTGAATTTTATAAGGAAGACATTGTACGGCTTCTCCTCAGTATAAAGGTTATTAAGGTTATCCTCAAGCGAGAATGAGCCTGTACTGTCGTAGTAACTGCGGTTCTGGGACCATACCAGATAAAGGGTCGATCCCGGACGGAATTCCCATCGTGCAACAAGGTTCGAGAGAAACTGATCGTAGTTGTAATCCGGGTTTTTAAAACTGTAATCACTGGTACCGTCATTGTTGTCATCAACATAGTAGCGGTTTTCCGCCTCGTTGAATGTCAGTTCGCTCTCTGTCAGAATGTGGTACCGGTCTTCCAGCTCTTCAGCCATGGGGTCAGTCACCTCCTTGAACCTGCTGTAATCCATTGCTGCAAGGAAAGGTTGTCCCCAGTACTGTATGGTTAAGTCCGGGGTGATATTATAATTCAGTCTCACCGACATGCTCACTATCTGCTGGTCTATCTGGCTGAGGAGATAGCGGTCTCCGTCAGAGATGTGTGTTACGTACTGGAGCGAATTCATGGTTTTGGAATAGGAAGGAGACAGTGTCAGTGAAAAAGACTGTCCCGGCTTAGCTGTCAGGTTAAGACCTGCGTTCCACCGCTCGGAAGCCTCCTCCCCGCCTTTTCCCCTGTTGGCCCATAATGAGCCGTAGATCATTTTTGATTGGTTTGAACCCACATTAATATTAAAGCTAAGGTTTGAGGGAGTCAGCATGGAGGGCCCTCCCCTCAGGAGAGTGTTGGAAAGCGATTCGCCTTCATAGTTACCGCTGATGCTTGTCCACCACAGGTTTTTAAACTGGGTATATACACTGAGATTCCCACCGGTGAAGAGGTGTGTTCCCCCGAAGTCCCACCCGGTCCATAGGTTGGCATTCGGCCTTATCTGCCTGAAGATGCTGAAGGGCTTGTCAAATCTGTATGCTGACCACAATCCGGATATGATGGCGTCTGCGCTCTGAAGATAACCTGCATCATTAAGGTCGAAGCCCGGTGATTTGAAGTATCCGAAGGCCATAAAATTCCAGTGGCCTCCGACCTTGCCGGTCTGTATGTTTCCTCCGAAACCGTTAAGGGAGGTACGTGTCGGGTCAACCTCGATATAGTCGGCATCAGGTCTCTGATAATAATGCACAGGTGAATACTGAAGGTTTTCAATTGCCTCGGTGGTTCCTGCCAGGTTGCTGCCTGCCCCGGCCGCTGAGACAAACCAGCTGCGTTCATCACCGAAGTAATGAGAGAAGTCTATGCCGGCTGTGTTGGCATTGCGTACGAGTCCGTCTATGCCGGTTCCGTCAAGAAAACGGTGCGTATTGGTAAATGCTCCCCCCACCACGGTTTTACCACCGTCGAAGTCTTTCATGACCCTCGATATAAAGTAGTTGGTCAGCGGTTCAACTATCTGCGACGATCTGACGCCCAGGGAGTCGATTTCAGCTCTCCCCTCGGCTGTAACAGCTTCCAGGATACCCACCGAAAGGCCCTCAGGGGTCTTGCCGGTAAGTTTTACTGCGCTGATGATGGGAGTGGTGCGCGGTACACTCGCGTACTCGTTTTCCTCAGTGTCGGCACCGAGATGAGGACTGCGGCCTATACGCCTTGAATAGAACAGGTTATCGAATCCGAGATCACCGTCACCGAGACCGGTCCTGAAGCTGGTTATGTTATTTCCCTCGATGAAAAAGGGTCTTTTTTCTTCAAAGAATGTCTCGTAGGCGGTGAGATTGACCTCGGAAGGGTCCGCCTCCACCTGGCCGAAGTCAGGATTGACGGTCAGATCGAGGGTCATATTGTTGGTGATGCCGAACTTGGCATCGAGGCCTGCGTTGTATTTCCAGGCTGTCCCGGTGGCAAACGGATTGCCCTCCTCGCTCTCAAAGGTCTCGAGGCTGCCTACGACAAACGGGGTCAGGTCTGCCTGCTTCCTTGGTCTTATGCCCGTAAGGCCTGTCATCTCCCCGAAATTATAAACAAGACCTGAAGCATTGCGGTCAATATGCTGCCAGATTGACATCTCCTGGTTCCGAAACTGCTGACGGAACACTTCGAGGCCCCATATGCCTCCGTCTGTTATTCTGAACCTCAGCTGCGTCAGAGGGATTCTCATTTCTGCGCTCCAGCCCCAATCGGTTATCTGGGCGTCAGTATACCATATCGGATCCCAGGTATCATCTTCAATCTGCCCGTTTTTGGCCCACATAAAGTCATTTTTTACACCCGCTGCATTGGTGAGAAAGGTAAAGCCGGTCTGGCGGTCGTGATAGCTGTCGAATGAGATGCCTACGAAATCGCCGTCACCGTTATCACGTCTTGAGATGCGCCTGACGATGCTGTCGGGGTAAGTGTCATATGCCCTGATGGCAACGTAAACATTGTTGTCGTCAAAAAGTATCTGGAATGATGTCTTTTGTGCCGGTTTTGCGCCGTTGTGAGGCTCATACTGAGTGAAGTCGCCATCCCAGATTCCTGCCTGCCAGGAATCATCTTCAACGAATCCGTCTATTAGCGGAGGGGCCGAGGTGAATGTTGCGCAATAGCTTCTCTTCTGTATCGAGTCCTGGGCGCTGATCAGTGTGCAAAGCAGCGCTACAGCTGCCGTAAGGGCAATTCTTTTCATGGCGGTAAGGTTAAAAGTCCAAAATGCAAGTCCGATACAAAGACCCTTTGCAGGGAATTATTGCTGCATTTTCGGGTTATTTAGAATGAATCCAGATAATCAGTCCTCAGTCGGCAGTCCCCAGCCGGCCAACAGTCGTGGTCCTGTGGCCGCAGAGCCTGCCCCGATGTGTCGGGGCCATTAAGTATTGTAGAAGGAAGGAGCGAGCACTAGAAAAATTCGTACGTGTTGCCGGTGTGGGTGATGAACCTGAACAGTCCTTCCCGGGGGATGATCAGAGATGCAGTGTTGGTGTTCGGGTGGAATGAGAGCCTCTCATGGCTGAGCAGGGTCTTGTCTATGAAGAGATGAACGTGGTGGGAGTGATCATTGATGAGACCGAAAGGCGATACGGAGCCCGGAGTGAGTCCGAGATACTGCATCAGCCTCCTGTCAGAAGCGAAAGAAAGCTTGCCCTGACGAAGCTTCTGTTCAAGATCTTTTATGTTGAGCTGCGAACTGTAATAGAGTATGACCAGGTAATGCCTGTCGCCCTTGTGATTGCGGAAGAAGATGTTCTTGCAGTGGCCCGAGTCGATGCCTGACCAGTATTTCATGGCCTCCTCTACGGTGGGGACGGGAGGGTGTTCTATATACTCGTATTGTATCTGAAGAAGGTCGAGCAGAGCATATAGTTCTGCCGGACCTCTCATCTGGCGCCCCTGGTTTTAGGGAAGTATTTGAAAGGCATTTCACATAGCAGCGCGAGATCTTCGCCCGCCTCACGGAGATCGGTGTCCTCCTCGTCATAGTGCCACTCGATATCAACGGGCACACCGCTGCCATTGAGATCCCTGAGGTGAGCAAATATATCGAAGAGAAATTTTGCCGACGACGAATTGAAGTATTCAAGGTCAAGTCGAAAACAGAGGTGGTTGGTGTCAGTATACGGACTGCTCTTCCTGACACCGGCAACGAACTCCTCCATCCATTCCAGTACAGGATAATAGAGCCCGCGCACATCTTCAGGGGCCGACTTGCCTGAGATGATGAATTTATTCTCCTCGGGTGCCAGAATTATTTCCGGAGTAAGATCAGTGGCTTTACGTATGAAACTTTTCATTTTTCCCCATTTTATGCAAAAATTGCATTTTTTTTACAAACCTCAAAACTTGGTTGTCATCATATGATATCCCAACCCTTCCCCGTCAGGAGAATAACCTTTATCTTCCTTCAAACCGGGCCCTTTGGAAGCGGTTACGGCCAGCATGTCACAACGTTCATTCTCAGTATCATTATTGTGTCCTTTTATCCATATGAGTGTCACATGGTGGCGGCGATACACCTCCAGGAAACGTATCCAGAGATCGGGATTTTTCTTTTTGGCAAACCTCTTCATCTCCCAGCTGAACAGCCATCCCTTATTGACGGCGTTGACCAGGTACAGTGAGTCAGTGTACAGTCTTACCACTGTGCCGTCGCGTTTAAGGGCTTCAAGGCCGATAATGGCTGCAAGAAGCTCCATCCGGTTGTTGGTGGTGAGAACGAATCCTTCGGAGATTTCCTTGCGATGCCTCCCGGAGATAAGCACGACACCGTAGCCGCCGGGACCGGGATTGCCACTGCAGGCGCCGTCGGTATAGATGATCACCTCATCAGCCATTGGGAAGGGTTATTCCCGTGTTGTTCAGAAAGAGTCTTACTGCAATGGCTATCAAAATGATGCCGAAAAATTTCTTCAAAATGTGCAATCCGGTCGGGCCGAGCAGGCGTTCAATGGTGGAAGTCAGCTTAAGAACGGTATAAATGATTATCATGTTCAACAGGAGGGCTATGAGTATATTGATTGTTTCATACTCCGCCCTGAGTGACAGGATGGTGGTGATTGACCCTGCTCCGGCAATGAGGGGGAATGCAATGGGAACTATGGTTCCTCCTCCGGGGGAGTCATGTTTGAAGAACTCGGCGCCGAGGACCATCTCCATCCCGATGAGAAAGATGATGAAAGCGCCCGCGATGGCAAAGGAACTGACATCGATGCCAAAGATGCCGAGCAGTTTGGCTCCGAAGATGAGGAATGCAAGAAAGATTGCCAGTGAGACCAGGGTTGCCCTCCATGCATGGATTGTTCCGGTCTTTGCCTTGATATCCAGGATGATGGGTATGGATCCGGGAATATCTATGATGGCAAACAGGACCATGAAGCAGGCTACGATTTCAAGAAAATTGAGATGCATTGGGAAAATTTCTGCAAAGGTAGTCTTTTCAGGGAGTAGTTAATAGGCAGTGGGCAATAGTGATCCGAATATGTAAAAAGGGATACCATGGATAGTATCCCTTTGCAATTCAGAACTGTTAACGTAAACTAATGCCGTTTCTCTTTTGGCAATGCAGTGTCAACACTACTGCCTGCTCCCTGCTCCCTGATACTACTGCCTTATATCCATCTCCTTAAGGAGGTGGCCGGCACCCGAGTAGATGTCAATCACCCAGAGCACGTAGCGGATGTCAACGCAGATGGTGCGCTGGAAATCCGGTTCGAAGGCGATGTCACCGGTCATTGCTTCCCAGTTACCGTCAAAGGCCAGACCAATAAGTTCGCCGTTGCCGTTTATGACCGGACTGCCGGAGTTACCGCCAGTGATGTCATTATTGGTAATAAAGCATACCGGAAGGTGACCCTCAGCTGCTGCATACCTGCCGTATTCCTTCCTGCTGTTCAGATCTATCAGCCGCTGGGGCAGGTCAAACTCATAATCGCCGGGCTTGTGCTTCTGCACAACACCGTCAAGCGTGGTAAACCAGTTGTAATGAACGGCATCATAGGGGTAGTAATCCTGCACCTTGCCGTAGCTAAGCCTCATGGTGCTGTTGGCATCGGGATACTGTGTTTTGCCGGGTACATATTCCATCACACCCGCCAGGTATGTGCGCTGTCCTTTGGAGAGGTCGGCGTAGAAGCCTTCAAGGTCTTTCTGGAGGGTTGTGCGCACCTCATTAACTGATTTGGCAACGATAAAGGCCGGATCCTTTTGAAGTACCTTCAGGCTGGGTGATGCGAGAAATGCATTTAGCTTGTCAGGGGAGGTGAATATCGACCTGGCAAACATGTCATCAACGAATGCATCAACATTGCCCTTGAACTTTTTATCGATGAGAGCATAGAAATCGGGCCGGAACTTCGGATCGATATCCTCCCTGTACAGCCTGATCATAGCCTTGGTGCTTCTGACATCGGTCGGCATGTTGTAGTTGCCGTAAAAACTATCGATGCTCCTTTTAAGCCTGTCGATCATACCGTTGGTTCTTTCAGCATCCTTTGCTGCGAGAGCCTCTTCAAGAACACTCATCTGTCCGGCAAAACTTATCAATTCTGTCGAACTGCGGAACACCTCATTGATGTACTGCTGGGCATTGTATTTCTCTGCCCTGCCTGTAACTGCACTCTCGATGAGTGAAAGGGCATTGCCGTATTTTGAAGTGCGCTCAGGGTCAGCCTTCACCCACTTCATGAATTCAGCCTCAAATGCGGCTTTCTTGTCTGCCGTGCGCAGGCGGCTGAGACCCTGGTTCTGACCGATTGAGAATTTCCAGTAGTTTGATGAGCCTGAGTATTTTGAGGCATACTGGATATTGACCTTCGGGTCGGCCATCATATCCTTCATCCAGATCTCCTGGCGTATACCGCGTATCTTTATCCTGTTGGCGTTGGTGATCTTCATTGCCTCGTTTACCTCGTATGAGGTCATATAACGTGTTGTGCCGCCGGGGTAGCCCATCACCATGGAGAAGTCGTCCTTCTGCAGGTTTTTTATCGATACCGGGAGGTAGTGCTTCGGTTTGAGGGGGATATTGTCTTTTGAATACTGTGCCGGCTTGCCGTCGGGACTCATATATACCCTGAAGACGCTGAAGTCGCCTGTATGGCGGGGCCACATCCAGTTGTCAGTGTCATGGCCGAACTTGCCTATTGAGTTGGGAGGGGTACCTACAAGTCTGACGTCGGAATAAACCTCATAAACAAGCAGGAAGTACTGGTTGCCGCTGTAGAACGGTTGAACGCGGGCGTTGTACTGTGTGTCTTTCGTTGCTTCTGCGGTTATGGCCGAGCTTTCAGCCATGACAGCTTCGCGGCGGGCGGCTTCTGTCATGTCAGGGCTGGTCTTTGACAGAACTCTTTCCGAGACGTCTTCAATACGCATCAGGAAGGTGACGCTGAGGCCCATGCTTGGTAGCTCCTCTTCTCTGTTCATGGCCCAGAAGCCGTTGTTCAGGTAATCGTTTTCAACGGAGCTGAGTCTCTGTATAGCTCCATAACCGCAGTGATGGTTGGTCAGAAGGAGACCCTGTGGTGAGACGATCTCAGCAGTACATCCGCCTCCGAAGATAACGATGGCGTCTTTCAGGCTGGCCTGGTTGATGCTGTAGATGTCTTCAGCCGTAAGCTTCAGCCCCATCTCAGTCATGGTGCCGATATTCAGCTTATCAATAAGGGGCAGAAGCCACATGCCTTCGTCAGCCCTTGCCTGGGAAGCTGAGAAGGTTACGAGGATAACAAGAATGGATAAAAGTTTTCTCATGATTATTTGGTTGTTAATTTTTGCTAAGCGCCAAAGATATCAAAATACCCTTTCGCGAAAACTGAGAAAACCCGGTTTTAACATTTTATAAGAAAGGAAGTTCCTGCTGCGTGTCAAGGAGGTTAAACGTGAGCCTGTGCCATGGGGTGATGCCGTTTTTGGCTATTGCCCTGCGGTGCTCAGGGGTGGGATAACCCATGTTATGACGCCAGCCGTATTGCGGAAAGAGTGCATCGAGTTCCTCCATGCATCGGTCACGTTCAGTTTTGGCCAGCACCGAGGCAGCTGCGATGGAAAGGTAGGTGGCGTCACCGCGGACTATGGTCTGATGGGGGATGTTTCCGTAGGTATAGAACCTGTTGCCGTCAATAAGCAGAAGGAGAGGTTCTGTCGTCAGTCCTCCGATGGCCCTGTGCATGGCGGTTATTGATGCGCGGAGAATGTTTATTGAATCTATCTCAATGTTACTGCATGAGGCTATGCTCCATGCCACGGCATGGGAGGTTATCTCCTCGCGCAGGCGGTCCCGCTGCCGTCGTGTCAGTTGCTTGGAGTCGTTAAGTTCCCTGTTGCGGTATCTCTTCGGCAGCATCACAGCGGCCGCGTATACCGGTCCTGCCAGGCATCCCCGTCCCGCCTCGTCGCAGCCCGCCTCTTTTATGCCGTCGAGAAAGAAGGGCCTGAGCATCAGGGTTTGTTGTTTGTGGCCCTGATGATGCTGTTCCACATTTGTGTGGCGGCGTTTTCCCAGGTATATCGTTGTGAGTTGCGGATACCCTCTTCGGCGAGGCGGCGGCGCAGCGCCCCGTCGGTGACGAGGCGTGCCATAGCCTCCGCTATGGCACCTGCGTCAGCGGGGCTGACGCAGAGCGCCGCGCCGCCGCTCACCTCCGGCAACGACGAACTGTCAGAGAGGATGCAGGGTGTACCGCACCGCTGCGCCTCCACCACAGGTATGCCGAACCCCTCAAACCACGGCACGAATGTCAGTGCCTCAGCACCGCCGTAGAGCCGGCGCAGCACATCACGCGTGACGGAACCGGTGAATAATATATCGCTGCCGAAAGGAGAGGCCTCCAGCGCCCGGTCAAGCTCACGGGTGAGATAAAGCCTCCTGCCCGCAAGAAGCAACAGATGGTCACTGTTGTTATTGCTCCTGAAAATATTATAGGCCCTGATCACCGCCTCCACATTCTTGCGCGGAGAGAAGTTGCTTACAAAGAGAAAGTAAGGCCTGCCGCCCGCGAATTCCCTCCTGGTCTCTTCAACTTCGCCGGGCAGGGGAGGAGAAAAGATATCAGCCACCCCGTTGGGCACTACATCGATCTTATCCCTGCTGATACCGTATGTTGTTGAGATATCACCCGCCGAAAATTCAGATACTGTTGCCACCCTGGCCGCCTTGCGGGCAAAAAGCGGGAAATATCTGCGGTAATACAGGCGTTCCCACCGGGGGATGTCACCCGGCCGGTGCTCATGGTTCAGGTCATGTATCACGGGAATGCACGGCACATGAGTACGCAAAGGCATGATCCCGTCAGGTGCCAAGAACAGACCGGCACCGAATTTCTTCAGTACTCCGGGTAGAAAAACCTCATGCCATTTGTACCAGAGGATGGGATGAACCGTGCGAAGCGGGATGGTTACATATTCAACATTCGCTCCCTCAACTGGCAACACATCATATTTCCTGTCGCCGATAAGCACAAAACGGTGTTCGGGATGAGCCCTGACAAGACCCCTTACCACCTCATGGGTGAACCACCCGATGCCGTCGTGAGGCACCGCCCTGAGAGTGCGCGCATTAATGGCAATAATCATATCCTGCTGCCGTTTCTGAATTACAAATGTGGCGATAAATTTATAAATTGGAACTCTTTACCAAAAAGTGAGGAGTAAATCACATTGAGGCGAAAATTCCTGGTAAATATTGTGTTTCTCGTGGCGGTGAGTGTTTTTGTCAAGGCCTTCTGGGTGCTTGGCATAGACCGTACCGTTCAGAACACGGTGGGTGAGGCGGCCTACGGCAGTTATTTCTCTCTCTTCAGCTTCTCGGTGCTCTTCACCCTGCTTCTTGACATGGGACTGTCAGGGTTCAACACCAGGGCTGTCTCCACCGATCCCGCCAGGGTAAGGCTCTGGTTCGGCAATGTGCTTCTCCTCCGCCTGCTTCTTACAGCCGCATATTTTATCATAACCCTCAGCGTGGCTCTTGCCCTGGGTTACCCGAGCTGGCAGCTCTCCCTCTTGCTGGTTCTGATGCTGAACCAGGTGATGGCCTCGATGATACTCTGGCTACGCTCCAACATAAGCGGCATGCAGTACCTTTTTCTCGACAGCCTTCTGTCGGTAGCCGACAGGCTGGTGATGATAATCATCTGCTCGCTCCTCCTGTGGGGAGGGTTGACAGAGGGTCCCTTCCTTATCAAGTGGTTTGTATGGGCGCAGACAGCCGCCTACTTCACTGTCATGGTCCTGGCACTGGCAGTGGTGATACGCAGGGGAGGAGTCTTGGGGGTGAGGCCCGATGCACGGGTGCTGAGGAGCATCATCATCACCGGTTTGCCCTATGCCGCCGTGGTGCTCGCCATGACACTATACTGGCGCATCGATGCCGTTCTGCTCGAGAGGCTTCTGCCTGACGGCGCCAGGGAGGCCGGTACCTATGCCCAGGCTTTCAGGCTCTTTGACGCCCTGGCAATGATACCTGTCATGTTTGGAGGCCTCCTCCTTCCCATCATGTCAAGGGAGCTGGCATCAGGCAGAGACATAAAACCGCTGGCCTCCATGGCCGGACGGATGCTCCTGGCGCCGCTGGGGGTGGCAGCGGTGACCCTCGCCACCTTTCCCGGAGAGATGCTTGACCTTCTCTATGCTTCGCCGGCTACCGGGGCCACAACAGCCTTCATCTTCCTGATGATGACGCTGCTGCCGGTCTCTGGTGGTATACATTCTTCAGCACCATGCTTACCGCGGCAGGGAGCTTTAAACTTCTGGGGATTATAACATTATCAGGCATGGTGATGAACATCACGCTCAACTGTCTTCTCATTCCCTCTCACCATGCTCCCGGGGCAGCCTTTACGGCTCTCGTAACTCAGGTGTTCGTGGCACTGGCATGTGTGGTGGCAGCCGAGAAGACCATGTTCAGTATGCTCAGCATCAGGAGAGTACTGCTGTACCTCTTTATGCTGTTGCTGACATTCGCTGTTGGCGGGCTGTTAAGACTGTACAGCCATGCCGTGGATCGCTTCAGCGGCAATACAACTCTCAGCTGGTCTGGCAGTAGCCCTGGCATTCAGAATGATCGAGCCTCTCAAAAGCCTGAAACTGATGGTCGAAAGGCCCAATTCTATTTAAAAAGTGTTATTTTTGGCGGTGATTGACCAAGTGTCCGGTATGATACGTTTTTCGACATGCATTGTTATGATGATGCTGACAGGCACCATGGCCCTTTCACAGAGGTCGTACGAGCTGTCTCATCAGGTGCTTGTGACGGCTGCCAAGCGCGTACGCTGAAAGGTGAATATGTATCAGCATACTGTCGGTGAGGCAGCTGTAGAGCTGTCACTTCCGGTGCATTCATGATTTCTCACAGGGCTTCCAGCAGCCGATGGTTCATTACCCGCCGGCCGCCATCCCGGTCACGGAAGGAGCGGATGTGGATTTCTTCCGACCTGGTGACTGAGGAGCGGAAAAGCCCACATACTCAATATTAATGTTCGGTGTTCTGGAGGCATCACGACATCATCATCACCAATCTTCCGGGCTGCTTCTTTATGCGGATGATATGTGGAGTTCTCTCTGATCATGATGTATTTCATGAAGTAGACCTTAAGCATTGGACAGACGGGGTTTATGTGGCAAGGGTATGGAGCTCCGATGGTGTTATTGACCGGTATTTCAAAGTTGTCAAACTGTAAAGCAAAAGGATATGAAAAGAGTTATTTCTCTTGTGTTGATGATTACAGGGCTTTTTCTTATTGCAGGAGAGGTGGTTTCCGCTCAGGGAACTGTTCCCGGGGGAATTAATTACCAGGCTGTTGCACGCGATAACTTCGGTAAGGAGATAGTAAATACGCCGATCGAGGTTCAGTTTTCGATACTAAGCGGATCACCTCAGGGTAACATGGTTTACCGGGAGGTATTTACCAATGTAATCACATCAAAATACGGTGTCTTTTCACTTGTGATAGGGAAGGGTGACCCGGTCTCCGGAACATTTGCAGACATAGACTGGTCAGCATTCAATCACTTTTCTACAGGTGTTCTGGTCAAGTTCGAAGATAACTTTATGGATATGGGCACGATGCAGTTCATGGCAGTGCCTTACGCGCTCATGCAGCCAAATCGCTCTAGCCGGGTCCGCAGGTCCTACGGACCTGACAGGGTCTTCCGGGTACCTGCGACTGATACGGACGTCAGAAGCTTACCTATATCGTGACACTAAGAGTCCTAGGGATTCGAATTCGGGCAATCTGTCCTGGCTACAGCACCAGTAGCGTTCAGGGCAAGAAACCTGATCTCTGAATTGCCCCGCAGATCACGGATGCTAACGTATGACCGTCGATGAGCTAACCACCGAGCATCCAAGATGTTCATTTCGGTGTTTTCACCTGCACGCAGACGGGATATATAGTTCCAACATTTCATATTACGCGGACGGCTCAGGAATGCATAGAGTTAGCAATATACGTAAACCTGCCCATACGAGAAGATTGAAACAAATATCAGCGGAGGAACAACCGTAACAGTCAGGTCTGTCACCATAAGATTAAGTCGTGGAAATACGGTCAGTGTTGTTGTTTATACCGGTACCGCCACTCAAACAGGAACAGGCACTTTCGCCGGTTACAAAGTTGGTTGAATAAACTCTTGCACTGGCTACTTAACTTACTGCCTCCTCAATGCCTATTTGAAATAGGCGTAGACCTGCGTCGGTTATGCTCATCCTGTCATTTTCGTGATCCCTTACGATAACCTTCACCCAGTTGCCCTGTCGACTTGTTCGTACGTTAAAGTGTACATGGTCTCGATATTTTTTCAATGTTGGTGAAGCCTATTTCCGACATAAACCCTCTGTCATTGTACTCTATCTCCATTCTGCCCTCAAGTGTACCGTCAGGCCCATAACCGTCCGTGGATGTCAGCAGGCCGAGATCATTGTATACGAATTCGGCTGTTGCCTTTAACTCTCCCCCGGGACCGAAACTCTGATCACGAGCAGTGTCGCTCATGTCTTTCCTGTTGCACAATCCTCTGCTTCAAGGTGCTTGGTGAAGGCGTCGAAGGTCTCATAACGGGTAGGCACGCCATCATCTTTCGAGGTACATTACTACATAAGTTCCAGCGTGCTCACTGAATTCGGCCCTCGTAATCAAGTCGCTGACCTTCGACTCATGTCCCACTGGTTACTAGACAATTGGTCGTTTCCTCATCAATAGTTGTGCATGATACCAGGTTACCGTCAGCATCAAACTCTGCCCTGAAGTCATCTGACCATTCCAAGCTGTCAATTCCACTGACTTGGAAGTTCGCGCCCTTCTACGTGACCAAAAGTCACCATCGGCAATTGCCAAGTAACTCTCTTCAATCACGGATTGAACTTTTTCATAGATTTTTGATCGAAAGAAGCTGATGGCCGTGGAGAAGTTTTAGTCTGGCGGTAAAAGTATTCGTTTGTTTTTTCTTGGCAGCTGGTAGTTGCTACAAGGGCCAGCAACGAGGAAGAAACAATCAAGTCTTTTCATCAGTCGTTTTTTAGTTAATAATGGGGAGTATTTTTAGTTGATTTTATTAAATTATTGATCTTCAGGATTGAAATCCCCATGCAATTTACACCCCAATATTGTTTTTGTCAAGTTTCAGGTAGATTTTTTTCACATCATCTCAGGTCTCCATTAATTCGGGGAAGCCCTTTGGGGAAACCTAACGGAAATCCACCACTGCCGACCAGGACTGCCGGCCGGAGGTACTGAGGTTCCTGATACTTGCGCGTAAACGGCATTGAAAATTTCTCCTTGTCGGAGCCTCAAATCTGAGCACTGTCGGCTGCCGCCTGCCGACTCAGCACTACCGCCTGCTGCCTCCTCCGCCAGCTGGCTGGTTATTCCCATACGCTCGCCCTGCCGCCGCCCTCCCGGCACCTTGGCGTCGCGGCAACTGATCCGACGCGCCACTACGAGAGCGCTTGCCCCCTCTCCTCTCCCTCTTTCCGATCTTCTTGATGTGGATAAGAATGAAGGCAAAACATGATAAACAATGACCAGATAAAAGACCTCGTTGAACGCCGGGATGCGTTAAGGAGGTATCTTTGACGTCGACAGCCAACTGAAGGAGATAAAAGAGAGGGAAGAGGTCACACAAGCCCCTGGCTTCTGGAATGACCCCAAGAAAGCAGAGGAGATGATGAAGGGTATATCCTCCCTCAAAAGCTGGACCAATGCCTTCGCAACCGTCGACACCGCCGTGGAGGACCTGGTCGTCCTGAACGATTTCTGCAGGGAGGGCGAGGCGACCGACACCGAGGTAGACCAGCAGTACGACAAGACACTGGCCGCCATTGAGAAACTCGAGCTGCGCAACATGCTCCGCAAAGAGGAGGATCAGCTCGGCGCCGTACTGAAGATCAACGCCGGCGCCGGGGGCACCGAGAGCAACGACTGGGCACAGATGCTCATGCGGATGTACCTCATGTGGGGCGAGAGAAGAGGATGCAGGAAAATCACTGAGGCGATATCAACCAGGCCGTGATTAGGCTTGCATAAAGCTCAGTCATGCAAGTTCGAGGGAGAGAACGCCTACGGATACCTCAAGAGCGAGAACGGCGTGCACCGCCTGGTGCGCATATCACCCTTCAACTCCCAGGGGAAAAGACAGACGACCTTCGCTTCAGTCTACGTGGCGCCACTGGTAGATGACGCCATAGAGGTGGAGATAAACCCGGCAGACATCACCTGGGAAACATTCCGCTCCTCCGGCGCCGGCGGACGTCAACCAAGTAGTGGAGACGGCCGTCACGCCTCCCACACGGCCCCCACAGGACTGGTAATAGAAAACCAGGAGACACGCTCACAGGGACAGAACAAGGAGAACGCCCTGCGCCTGCTGAGATCGCACCTCTATGAGATGGAGCTGCGAAAGAGACAGGAGGAGATATCTAAGATAGAGGGGGCAAAGAAAAAGATAGAGTGGGGCTCACAGCATAATGGCTCCTATACACTCCATCCATACAAGCTGGTCAAGGACCTGCGCACGGGATACGAGGCAGGTAACGCCCAGACTGTCCTTGACGGCTATATAGATGAGTTCATAAAATCATACCTGATGGAGTTCGGGGGCAGCAAGTGAAGCCCTATGACAAAAAGCATGATTTAAAAGCCTGACAATCCTTTTATTTACACATTCAGGAACAGCATGACCAATGGACAAGAAAGAAAGGTTATTTGAGAAATTTTCCCCGGTCTCTCCATGGGAAAATGGGACCGAGAAGATCACTTGCTCACTAAGGGTGCCGACTTCAGGAAGAAACTGGTATGGAAAACCCGTGACGGACTCGAGGTCATGCCATTCTACAGGCAGGATGATCTTGACAAGCTATATCACCGGGGGTTTCTTCCTGGCGATTATCCCTATGTCAGGGGAGCACGTGTCGCTGACAACAGCTGGCTCGTAAGGCAGGATATCACGGTAAGCGATTACAAAGCCGCCAACGCCAGAGCCCTGGATATTCTCATGAAAGGCGTCACCTCCCTGGGTTTTGTTATTGAAGATCCCCAGTCGATAAGTTTTGAAAATATATCTCAGCTGCTCACCGGGATACACCTTGAAAGCGTGGAGCTGAACTTCATGACCTCGGGGATGGCCAGAGAGCTCCTCAAGGCAATCGAGTCGGCGCTGCTGGCTGTCAGGACAGACATGAAGAAGGTCAGGCTGAGCATCGCCGCCAGCCCTCTCGGCAGGCTCGCTGAGAACGGCAAGCTGTGCATACCGGTTGATCAGGGCCTCGATTACCTGGCAGATCTTGTCAGAGAGGCTGAAATGATACCTGGCTTTAAGTGCGCGCAGCTCGGGCACACTCTTCAGCAATGCCGGCACGGGACCTGTTGCTGAGCTTGCTTACACACTGTCGCTTGGCAACGAATACATGGCTGCACTTACATCAAGAGGAATCAGAGCTGAGACTGCTGCACAGGCAATGAAATTCACCTTCGGCATCGGTCCCGACTTCTTCCCCGAGATAGCAAAACTGCGTGCCGCGAGGATGCTGTGGGCAGTGATTGTCAGGGCCTATGGCCCGAAGTCGGAGGAGGCTGCCCTGATGCACATACACTCTGTCACCGGCAGATGGAACAAGACCCTCTATGACCCGCATGTCAATATGCTGAGGACACAGACCGAAGCGATGTCCGCCGTTCTCGGGGGTGCCGTATCAATCACCGTCGAGCCTTTTGATTCTGTCTTCCGCACCGCTGACCAGTTCTCCGAAAGGATAGCCCGCAACCAACAGCTGCTGCTCATGGAAGAGTCGCACCTCGACAAGGTGGCTGATCCGGGAGCAGGCTCGTATTACATCGAGGAGCTCACTTCCATGATGGCCAATGAGGCGTGGAAGCTCTTCATTGAGATAGAAAATGAGGGCGGTTTCCTGCAGGCACTGAGGAACGGTACCATCCGGAGCAAGACAGACGCCGCGGCAGGCACCCGTAAGGACGATGTGGCAAGGAGGAAGGAGATACTGCTGGGCACCAACCAGTATCCCGGCTTCAGGGAACAGACAGCACCGCCGCATGACCCTGACAGGCTTTTCCCGGCATCCGCCCCCGGGCAGGATGAGGAGGTCAACCCCATCAGACCCTCACGCGGCGCTGAGGAGTTCGAGAAACTCCGGCTGGCCACCGAAAGGGCACCGCACAGGCCGCTGGCCTTCATGCTTACCATCCGCAGTACCGCCAGCTGGCCTACAGCGCCAGGGCACAGTTCTCATCCAACTTCTTCGCCGTGGCAGGCTATGAGGTGATGAACAATAACGGCTTTGAGACTGTCGCCGAAGGAGTCAATGCCGCACTGGATGCCAAAGCCGATATAATTGTCATCTGCAGCTCGGATGACGACTACGCAATAGTGGCACACGATATCTCCAAGACCAGCCCTGCAGGCAGGGCCCTCGTTGTCGTGGCCGGAAATCCTCCATGCATGGATGCACTTAAGGCTGAAGGGCTGAAGTACTTTATCAGTGTTCGCTCAAATGTGCTTGAGACACTGCAGATGTTCAACAGGATACTGGGAATAAACTGACCGGAGATGAGCAAACGACCAAAATTTACACAGCAAGACCTCCACAGGGCCAGCGCGCCTTCAAGGAATATAAGGAAGTGGGAGAGGGAGAACGGTATCATCCCGGTATGGGATACGCCCGAACGTATCCGTGTCAAGAGCGTTTACTCGCGCGACGATCTTAACGGGATGGAGCACCTCGGCTATGCAGCCGGACTGCCTCCTTATCTCCGGGGACCCTATTCGGCAATGTATGCCATGATGCCATGGACAGTCAGGCAGTATGCCGGCTTCTCCACTGCGGAGGAGTCAAACGCCTTCTATCGCAGGAACCTGGCAGCGGGACAGAAGGGCCTTTCGGTGGCCTTTGACCTTGCCACACACCGCGGCTATGACTCCGACCACGAGCGCGTTCAGGGTGACGTGGGCAAAGCCGGCGTGGCAGTCGATTCCGTCCTTGACATGAAGATACTCTTCGACCAGATACCCCTCATCGAGCCAGATGTCCGTCTCAATGACGATGAACGGAGCGGTACTTGCCTATCATGGCGTTCTACATCGTGGCCGCACTGGAACAGGGCGCGAAGCTCGGAAGAGCTGGCAGGGCACCATCCAGAATGACATCCTCAAGGAGTTCATGGTGCGCAATACCTACATCTATCCGCCCGAAATCGAGTATGCGTATCATTGCCGACATCTTCAGATACACCTCGGAGAAGATGCCAAAGTTCAACAGCATCTAGCATCTCGGGTTATCACATGCAGGAGGCCGGTGCCACAGCCGACATTGAGCTTGCATACACGCTGGCCGACGGGCTGGAGTACCTGCGGACAGGGGTGAATTCCGGACTCAATATTGACGACTTCGCCCCGCGCCTCTCATTCTTCTGGGCCACCGGCATGAACTTCTTCATGGAGATAGCCAAGATGCGGGCCGCGCGCATGCTCTGGGCAAAGATCGTCAGCGAATTCAATCCCAGGAATCCCAAATCGCTCGCACTGCGCACCCATACCCAGACCTCGGGATGGAGCCTCACCGAACAGGATCCGTTCAACAACGTTGGACGTACCTGCATTGAGGCGATGGCTGCCGCACAGGGTCATACCCAGAGCCTGCATACCAACGCTCTCGACGAAGCTATTGCCCTGCCGACGGAGTTCTCGGCAAGGATAGCACGCAACACCCAGATATACCTTCAGGAGGAGACGAGCATATGCAAGGCAGTGGATCCCTGGGCCGGGTCATATTATGTGGAGACGCTCACAAATGAGATTGCTCACAAGGCATGGGAGCTGATACAGGAGGTGGAGATACTTGGCGGGATGGCCAAAGCCATCGAGTCAGGCATACCCAAGATGAGGATCGAGGAGGCTGCTGCCAGAGCGCAGGCCAGGATCGACTCCGGGGCACAGACAATAGTGGGAATAAACAAATACCGGCTTGAGAAAGAGGATCCGCTGGAGATACTCACGGTTGATAACACTACAGTCCTTGAGGCTCAACTCAGAAGGCTGGCACAGTTAAGGGCCTCGCGCAATGAGGAAGAGTGCAGGAAGGCTTTGGATGCCATCACAAAAGCCGCGGAGACAGGAGAGGGTAACCTCCTCGAGCTCGCCGTGGATGCAGCATCAAAGAGAGCCACCCTTGGCGAGATATCATATGCATGTGAAAAAGTAGCAGGGAGATATAAAGCAGTGATAAGAACAATTTCAGGAGTATACTCATCAGAGTACAAGTCAGACTCTGACTTTGAAGAGGCAAAGGCACTGGCTGCTGAGTTTGCCTCAAGGGCAGGAAGACAGCCCCGCATCATGATAGCAAAGATGGGGCAGGACGGCCATGACCGTGGCGCCAAGGTGATATCTACAGGGTATGCCGATATCGGGTTTGATGTAGACATCGGACCGCTGTTCCAGACACCGGCCGAGGCTGCCAGGCAGGCGGTGGAGAACGATGTGCATCTCCTGGGCGTCTCAAGCCTGGCGGCAGGCCATAAGACACTCATCCCGCAGGTGATCGGTGAACTGAAGAAGCTGGGGCGCGAAGATATCCTCGTAATTGCAGGAGGGGTAATACCGCCGCAGGACTACCAGTTCCTGTATGACGCGGGTGTGGCCGCGATATTCGGACCGGGTACCTCGGTGTCGAAAACCGCAAAACAGATATTATCTTTACTGCTGCAAACGGTATGAGAATATTCCTTATCATCACAGTAATAGCCTCTATGGCAGTGATGGCCGGATGCGGCAGCGCCCGGAAAAACAAGACCCCTGAGGCAGAGCCCGCACCCGCTGCCAGCCCCGTGGCGCCTTCACCGGAAGAGACATATCCTGAGGTGGCGCCGTTCGGCAATGCCGCCCTCGCCGGAAAACCCGGCGAAGAGGAGGACGCTGCCACTCACGTGTGGGACTTCCGCGATGCCACCACCTGGCTGCTTGGAGACATACAACCGGCTAGATTTTTTGATCCCCCACATTCCTCGTGGTATGTGAGCGGCTACAGCGACTACCAACCCGACGAGGCCTTCATGGATGAACTGAAGCAGACCGATATC
Organism: Bacteroidales bacterium; assembly: GCA_034522515.1. Lineage (GTDB taxonomy): Bacteria > Bacteroidota > Bacteroidia > Bacteroidales > VadinHA17 > SR-FBR-E99. The sequence continues at coordinate 91,842 of JAXHLF010000022.1, forward strand.
AGCGACCTGACAATTACAATAGTACTGGGGACATGGTGCCCTGACAGCAGGAGAGAGGTGCCACGATTTATGAAGATAATTGATATGTGGGGCTTTCCGGAAGAGAAAATCAAGAATTCCATCTGCAGTCCATATTGATAAAATTGCACCTCTGGCCGATTATCAGGAGCTTGGCATTGAAAGAGTGCCTACCTTTATTTTTTATGAAAATAATTCGGAGAAGGGACGCATCATTGAGGTTCCTGTAACGTCTTTAGAACAGGATACCAGAAATATCCTGACAGGAAATAAAGAACAATAAATACTTGAACCAATGGAAGAAAAAAGCAGCAAGCAGTCGGGCGTAGGTGTCGGAACCCTCGTGACAGCCATAATAGCGTTTCTGCTCGCAGTAGTACCCTGCCTCGGACTTATAGCCGTCATACCGGCAGTGATAGCCATCGTTCTGGCCATAGTAGGCCTTTCGAGATCAAACAGCAACCAGGGGATGATTATCGGGGGCCTTGTGGTTGCCATTATCGCCCTGATGATCTCTGTGTCGCAGATCTTCGTTATCGGAAAGATAGCCGATAAATCAGGCAACTGGGCTACGGATATCGAAAAGGTGATCGAGGATGTTACCAAAGACATTGAGAGGGAGTTTGGCGACAATGAGGTGACGATCAGGATCAACAGTGACGACGATACCATCGAGATCAAAGCATCGACAACGAGAGACGGGCTGAAAGACAGGCTCGAAGAGCTTGAGGGTACACCTGACACCGTGAAAAAAGATACCACCTCAGGGCAGTGGTGAAACTGAACCCCTCCGGCAGATCTTATTTCATTCTCAACGCCATCCTTACCGGAGTGATCCTCTTGATTATGGGTTACTCCTTTTTTTATTCCCCGGATGAGGAGAGGTACCCCGTGCCGTGTGTTCACCAGGTAATAACCGGAGAGCCGTGTCCGTCATGCGGACTATCCCATGCATTCTCTCTGATAGTGAGGGGGAGGGTCGATGAGGCCTTGCAGTGGAACAGCCATTCGATGAAGGTTTTTCTCTTCTTCGCCCTGCAGCTGGTAATGCGCATTGCGCTGGGAGCCATAACACTGATTACTGAAGGGCGACTGAAACAGATAGCCATCGCAGATGCGGCGGTCTCATCCGTCATGGCGCTGATAGCCTTCTACCCCTTCCTGAGGTCACTGTGGCTGACGCTCTTTTAAGCTGTCAGTCACTGCATACCGAGTTAATTACGTCATAGACAAGGTGGCTCTCAAACCCCTTTCCCAATGCATGCCTCAAGAGCTTACCCTTTAACTCCATCCGGTTCTTAGCCTTGATTTTCTTCTTCTGATCCTCAATTATCTTCCGCAGCAGTGCAAGGTACTCCTCCTCATCTATGGCCTCCAGTCCGGATGCAATTGCCGCTGGGTCCAGCTTCTTGCCCCTGAGCCCCATTGTTATCTTGATCTTTCCCCAGTGGCTCTGCCTGAAGTGATCGATGACAAACGCCCGGCTGTAACGGTGTTCATCGATAAATTTTTCGGCGATCAGCCTGTTAATGACCCACTCCCTTGTCTCCCCGTCGCGTGCTCCCCACCTGTCAAGGAGTGCACTGATGTCGCTTACGCAGTATTCTCTGCCGGAGCAAACTCTCATTGCTCTCTGCAGGAGCTCTTCTCTTTCCCTTTTATCAGCCATCTCTCTCAGCCTTTATGAACCTTTGTTTTCCTCTCAGGTCTTTCATTATCCCTACCTGCCGGTAAATACCGGTACTGAAGAGCCGGGCCGTCTCTGAAGCCAGGTTCTCATTTACCTCCAGCCAGAGTGTACCTCCCGGAAGCCAGCCGTGCTGTGGCGATTTCAGCTATCCGGCGGTAATAGACCAGCGGGTCACTGTCAGGTACGAAGAGTGCTTCGTGGGGCTCATGCTCCATGACATTGACATGCATCGTCTTTTTCTCACTCTCAGTCACATAGGGAGGGTTACTTACGATAATTCCGCTCAACGGTACCGGCGACTGATCATCGCTGAAGATATCCGACTCAGCGAGGGTGACTGATGCGCCTGTTGCCGCAATATTGCCTGCAGCCACTCTCAATGCTGCCGGGGAGATATCCGTTGCCACAACCGTCGCACCGGGGAAGGCCATTGACAGTGCTATGGCTATGCATCCTGACCCCGTGCAGAGGTCGGTGACCGTTCCTGTGTACCCGCGGTTCTCCGAGATGATCATGGCGGCCATCTCTTCTGTCTCGGGGCGGGGTATCAGGACGCCCGGCTCCACCTTGATCGTGTGTCCGCAATAC